>NZ_JACFPS010000003.1:0-351008 GCF_016101865.1 Commensalibacter sp. B14384M2
TCTCAATGCCTGGTATACACAATAGCTGTTCAAAAAAAACGTTCGCATTAAATACATCGCTAACCATCCATGTCTATTTGAAAATTCGTCGTCAAATTCTTATAAGAGGGAGCAGGATTATTGATGATCTGAACAGAATTACAAAATGCACTATTTCGACTAAGAAAAGCAATACCATTAGACTCTATAAGTTCAAAATTAGGAAAACCACTAAGTTTTTGACCTGCCACTCTATCTTCTGTAATATCTAGATCCCATGTTCCTGTTCCCCAACTAAAAAATGCGCCTTCCGCAATACTTGTATCGAAATAAATGCTATATGTAAAAGATACTCGCATTGGAGCGGCCGCACCACCTCCAATAATTGGATGTAAATTTCCTATAGGCAATTGACCAAATACACATCCAGCAAATACAAAATCACCTCCTTGATTTAAGAAAGTAGTCCACATTGGTAAAGAAGAATCATTTAAATTATCTATATCTGGTATTATAAACTCAACTCCATTGAATACAATTTTATAGCGATCATATTGCCCTGTAAAACCATACATATAAACAAAATTTATATTTTGCCCGACAGCTTTTGTATTCCATAATAAATGAATAATTGGTCTTGTAATACCTATAAATGAATTAGCCCAGCCTGAATCTTGACCATTATTGGTCAATTCATTTTTTGCATTTTCGTAAAATACATCTCCATAGGATTGGAATGTAATATATCTTGATCCAACATTAAAATATTTTATATCATATCCAATCCATTCATTTTCAGGTTCTACATATGGAACTCCATTCAAAGACAAATTAAATATATCCCCAGATTTTAAATAAACAGTAATGCCCCCTCCATCAGGCGTCACAGATATAGCTTTTGTAATTGAAAAAAATGGCTTGTTTCTTGTCCCATCACCAGTATTATCATTCCCTTCAGTAGATGATACATAAACCTCAGTAATAACCGTAGGTGATGCAATTAGCATTTTACCATCATCACTATAATATAAAGTATTACCCTCTCGTTCTGAAATCACAGGATATCGTATCCAACCGTTTTGAGGGTTGATTATGTTAACTTTATTCTGGTTGGGATTAAATCTGTTATTATCCTCCAAACATTGCCATAAAACCCAAGGCCTGTTTGGATCATCCCCCTGCACGATGGTTCCTTTTGAATAACCATTGTTTTTATTACAAAAATCCTGGTTGAAACTTGGCAGACCTCCCGCCTGCATCCACTGTATAGCCTCTGTAATCTGGTATAAAATCCCGTTATGATCCTGTCCCCAAGGTGGAACACCACCTTTCAGGGCAGAAATCATAGTTTGTTTTGGAAAACCTTTTTCAATATCCGCACGTCCATTTCGATGATCTGCACCAGATTCAACAATATCAAAACGCTCGCCTTTTTCTGCCCATTTAGAGGAGAAAAGCTTTCCAGGTCTTTGAATAGACATATATAATCCCAACCAACTTTATTGTAAAATAACTAATTAATCATAATAAGAAATTAATTAATTACTTATTGATTGAATAGGGATTATTTGCCTTAGTTAATTAACTTATCAATATTATTCATTTACAAATTTTAATATATCACTTTATTATTTAAAATACATCTATTACATTAGGAAAAAATTCTTTTAGTAATAAAATAAAATATCAAATAAACAGCCAAATAAATAAAAGGAACACAAAATATGATTAATTCAAGATAACCACCCATTAGAATTCTCCTGTTGAATCACGTAAATCTGATTGGGCATCAAATAAAACTGCCCCTGCCACTGATATGAGAATAATCATCACTGTACCAATTAACCATGCAAAATACCAAGGTCCCTGATCACCCACAAAAACAGCGATTAATAATGCGACTATTAAAACCAAGCCTAGTCCAGTGAAACGTAGAAATGTAGACATAATAACACCTTATTATTCAATAACTGTGATGATCATTTATGATATTAGAAGTTTTAACCTTACCCCGCATGACATAAAAGCACCATGACGTATAAGAAAGGATAATAGGCACAAAAAGACAAGCCACAACAGCCATGCAAATTAGTCCGTATAAACTACCGCAACTGTTCCATATTGTCAGACTTTGATTTGGAATTGTTGTTGAAGGCATAAAAAACGGAAACATGGCAGCCCCAACCGTACCAATAACACCAATCCAGGAACCAAGCCCAATCCACCAGGCAGCAACAGGTCTATCAGATTTAACCATTAATGTTCCCAGTAACATACATAAAACACCCAGCAAAGGTAAACCCCATAAAATTGGATGTTCATAAAAATGATGTAACCAGGCCCCTTTATATAATGCAACATTCTGACCAAATAATGGATTTGAAGGCATTGCAGGATGACCACTGACTAAAACAAATCCTTTAATTTGCGTAATCCATAATCCTCCCAACACAAATAATATTATCGCTATCATCCCTGCAATAGTGGCATATTTTTTTGCCCGTAAATAAATGGGATCTTCACCACGTATCATCAACATGGCTCCACCTTGATAAATACTTAACGAAACCGATAATAAACCACATAAAACAGCAAATGGATTAATCAGATAACTCCAGAAAGATTCATCTTGAAAATACTGTCCATTCCAAATGAAATGATATCCTACACCTTGCAAGATATTACCAAAGGCTGCTCCACAGACAAACATTGGAAAGAAACCAGAAATCAAAAAAATCCAGTCCCAACTCGAACGCCATAATTTTGCATCAACTTTTGATCTAAATTCAAAAGCTACAGGTCGCAAAATCATGCTGAACAACAGTAAAACCATAACAACATAAAAAACAGAAAACGCCGTGGCATACAAGGTTGGGAAAGCAGCAAAAATGGCACCTGCTCCCAAAATAAACCATACCTGATTCCCTTCCCAATGGGGTCCGATAATATTAAGGGCTGTACGACGCTCAACATCATTTTTGCCAACAAAACGAAGAAGCATACCAACACCCATATCCATACCGACCATCAGGCCCAATCCAATAAGCAGGATACATAATAATGTTGCCCAGATTAATTTGAGAATTACATAATACTCCATATCAATCTCCCCAGCCTTCTTGATATGTAAACACTTTTTTCGATAAAGAATCCCTATCTTGATATTTTACCGGCCCAAGTCGAGCAAATTTAAACATCAAATAAAATTCCACGACAATAAATACACTGTAAAATAATAAAAAGCCAATCAAGGAAAAAACCATATATCCCGCACTATGTGTTGACGAAGAAACAACGGTCGGCAGAATTTCATAAACGGACCATGGTTGTCTTCCTACCTCTGCTGTGATCCAACCGAACTCGGATGCAATAAAAGGAAGCGGAATTGACCATGTAATTATCTTTAAAAACAAACGGTTTTTTTCAATTTGTCTTTTCAGACTTACATAAGATCCCATGGCAAAAATGACAAAGAAATAAATTGCAAGGAAAACCATAATTCTGAAGGCCCAGAATGTGACAAAGACATTAGGGACAATATCATTCTTGGTTTTTTCAACAATAGTCGATTTATACTCTGGCGTAATCTTTGCTATATCCTGATCCGGAGCATATTGACTTGCCAGAAAACCATATCCCATATCTTTTTGATGAGCCTTAAATATATCAAGATCGGCCTGTCGATGGTCTTCCCCATAACGTTTTAAAGCCGATACCGCCTTTATGCCCGACTCAATCCTTGGAACCGCCTGATTTTTTAATTCCTTAACACCAGGAATAGAGGTTGTAAAATCATGGGTTAACAAAGGGGTTAAAACAAAAGGAACTCCAACCTCCAAATGGTTTGTCTGCTTTTTATCATCGGGAATACCAAATAAAATCCATGGTTCATAAGGAGGTTTGCTTGTTTCCCACAACCCTTCCATTGCAGCAACTTTTGTCGGTTGATGCATATAATCCAATCGGCCAAGGACATCCCCAAGCGTTATGACTGCAATTGTTGAAATAATTCCAAATAATGCGGCCATACGAAAAGAACGTGCGGCAAATTCACGATGCTGTTTACGTAATAAATAAAATGCGCTGATCCCCATTACAAACATTGATGCGGTTACAAATCCTGCCACAGAAGTATGTACAGCTTTTGCCTGTGCATCAGGATTGAAAACCAGAGCAACAAAACTTGTTGAGGTTAATCGCATGGTCTCTGGATCAAAATGAGCCCCTGCAGGCATATTCATACATGCATTTGCCACTAAAATCCATAAGGCGGAAATATTTGACCCCAATGCGACAAGATAGGTAATTGCCAGATGCGCACCACGGCTCAACCGGTCCCATCCAAAAAACATTAGTCCAATAAATGTTGATTCCATAAAGAAGGCCATTAAACCTTCAATCGCAAGAGGTGTTCCAAAAATATCGCCAAAGAACCTTGAATACATTGACCAGTTCGTGCCGAATTCGAATTCCATGGTTAATCCTGTTGCGACACCAATCGCAAAATTAACACCAAATAATTTTCCCCAGAATTGTGTCATTTCCTTGTAAATTTCTTTACCAGTAATGACGTAGGCAGTTTCCATGGCAGCCAAGATAAATGTTAGACCCAGTGTCAAAGGAACAAACATGAAATGATACAAAGCTGTCAAAGCAAACTGAAAGCGGGAAAGATTTACAACCAGAAGGTGTATCCCATCCATTTTATATAACTTTCATTTTTTCAAAAAAATGTTCTAGTCTAATATCTGGCTAAAATAGAAAATCATAGAAAAAGACAGCAAAAAACCCTGTACCAAATAAAAGAATGATTATTTGATTGCTTTATAAACTATTTTATCAACGAGGTGTTTTCTATAATAGCCAAACACAAATATTGTTTGAATATTTTACTTATGAATATGTTTCATAAAATGGAGGCGCTCTTGCCCCATTTGCCTTGTAAAAAATATTGAGTGGAGCCTTAGCAAGATATATCCGATATAAATATGAAATAATGGATATTAAAATCGAAGGTAATAAAGGCTCATAATTAACAATCGATATTGGCAACCAAAAAATACTACAATAAAGACAGAAAAGTATCCCTTTTTGTTTTGAATGAGAAGTTGAACCGTGAGAAGAGGAAATTTTCTCATCCATTGGCATAATGGCGTTATTCATACTCAACATACTGTTCATATGTTGCATATGCATCATGGCCTTTGGCGCAAATTGCCCATTATGCATTGGGCAATGCCATATTTTCGTAAATGTCAGGGGCGTAGTGAATAAATGAAAAACAAAGAAAAACAAAACTGTCAGTGCTGTATAGTTACAAGCCCTATCTATATTTTTTTCTTCAATTTTCCGTTTTGGATACATTATCAGACAGCTAAAAACAATATTAATTCCTTATAACATATCCTGTTAAAATCGATTGATAAAAAAACTGTAATTATACGTAAAATATTCGTGTAATTTAATTTTGAAATTAAGATTATTTTTTATAGTCATCCATGATAACTTTATTAAAACATCCATTTTCCAGCGAAAAAACAAGATTCATCAAAAACAATATACTTGTTTCATGAGTAATGATTATTAGAGTTTTGTCAGCATATAGTTTCAATAATTCCTGCATCATTGTATATTTTGTTTGCTGATCCAAACCATCTGTTGGTTCATCAAGAATCAGCCAGGGGGTTTTACGTAAAAGAGCAATAGCAATAGCCAATCTTTTTGCCTGTCCTCCCGACAATTCTATTGCATTATTGCCTATATGACTGTGAATATTCTTTGGTAGTCGTTTAACAAAATCATCAAGTTGCACAATTTTTAACACATCATAAATTTCATTTTCAGTTGCATCCGGTACAATCAATCTAAAATTATCCATGATGCTTCCAGAAAAAAGATGAAAATCCTGGGAAACAACAGTGATAAAAGAAGATAAATTATCCGTATTCAAATTCTTGACAGATTCACCGGCAAACTTAATTTCTCCAGCCTGGATTGGATAAAACGAAAAAATCAAATTGATCAAACTACTTTTACCAGTCCCGGACTCGCCAATAATCGCCACTTTATCACCTTGTTTGATTGTTAAAGATGCATTCTGTAAAATCATTCTTGGGTTATGGGGATAACTGAATTGAACTTTGTCAAATACGAGACAGGTGGAAGAGGATACGGAATTGATGACCCTACTGCTTTGTTTCTTTTTCCCTGCATTTGATAGAATCTGTAACCGTTTTTGTGCCAGGCGTGCTTTTATATGAGCATGACAAGCCTGTGGTAAAGGAAGTATAACATCAAAAGCTGCCATTACACCCAAAACCAACATGGGAATTTCAGCTGCATTCAGTCCCATATCATGATGAGCATTACTGGCCTGAAACAAAACGGCAATAACACAAATCATCATAATAAATGTAATTAATGACTTGGCCACACTTTCAATACAATCCAGCATCAATCTGCTTTGATCAATAGATTTCTGAGCAGTCTGAATTTTTTTAAAATACTGATCAATAACCTTAAAAATATATAATTCACCAAAATGACGCAGAATTTCACCCAGATCAGCCTGTAAATTGTTTCTTGATTCAAGAATATGACAAATATACTTGTATGAACAACCGTAAACTCCAACAGAAACCAGACCGACTGCCATGATAAAAGCTATGGCCAAGGAGAAAGCCGCCACAGGCAAAAAGAAATAAAAGGTAACAATAAATATAATCCCACAACATAAAGCCCGAATAAATGGAAGCAATGCATCAGTATAATAATTTGCTATATTTTCTGAATCGGAAACAAATTGTCCCAGCAAGTCACCCCCTCTTTTATTCATAAGTCCTGCAGGTGTTAAGGGGATCAGACATTCATAAACCTTTTTTCTTGCCAGGCTTATAACCCTTAATGCGCCATCATGCGTGATCACACGTTCCAAATATCGTGTCACAATCCGTGTTATGGCAAAAAAACGGACCCCTGAGGCTGGAACAATAATATTAAATGCCTGAACGGCAATAATCCCGGTTAATCCAACTATGGCTGCACTAGCTATCAACCATCCTGATAAAAACAGCAACCCAAAATTACTCAGGGCCGCGATACAAGATAAAAATAGACCCAGCATTAAATGCCATTTAATCGGTTTAACCAATTGAAAAAAAGAAAAATTAAAATTCATAACGACTTGCCACCACCCCTTGAATTATGAAGCAGTTGTCCCCGATCTATTTGTACAGAAACCTCACCATAAGAGATTAAAAGGGGATTGTGCGTTGCCACAATAACAATCCTGTCCTTTTTAAGAAGTTGAATAGTCTGAATAATCTGCAAGGCATTTTTTTGATCCAACCCGGAAGTGGGCTCGTCAAGAATCAGAATATCTGGATTTTTTAACAGCGCTCGTGCCAACATAAGGCGTCTTATTTGTCCACCCGATAAATTCTGCCCTTCCTCCCCTATATGAGTTTCAAAACCCTGTGGTAGGGTTTCTATAAAAGACAAAATACCGACTTGATTGGCTACACTACACAATTGTTCAAGAGAAGGTTCAAAAGCTTTCAGGGATAAATTATCCCCAATCGTCCCATATAGCAATAAAGGTTCTTGAGGAACCCAGGCAATATCAACCATATTTATAGATTGCGACTGGTTTTTTAAATCAACCATTTTAAGCGTGCCTGATTGTACAGGTAAAAAACCAAGTAGAATATTTAATAACGTCGTTTTTCCAGCACCGCTATGACCAAATATAATATTGAGCCTATCTCTTAAAAATGTACAAGTGATATCCTGCACTAAATTTATATTTTCTTTATTCTTAACCGTTACATGATCGAGAATGATTTCCCTAATACATGTATCTGTTCTTTTATTTTGATAAGAAAATTTAATTAATTTTGGTAAACTATATATTTTTTTTAATTGATCCAAGGCTGCATTTGCATTTTGTCTGGCATGGTAACTCGATGAAAAGTCTCGTAAAGGCATGAAATATTCTGGCGCCAATAACAGGACAAGAAAAGCAGAGTGAAAATGCATGGTTCCATTTAACAAACGAATACCAAATGTCACAGCGACAACTGCAATTGATAAACTTGAAAAAAATTCCAACACCGCTGACGTTAAAAACGCAACCTTCATAACTGACAGCGTTGTTTTACGATATTCATCTGAAAGTTTTTCAATAAATTTCAGACTTTCACCAGCCCGTCCAAATAACCGTAAGGTCTTCAACCCTTTCAACATGTCAAAAAAGTTTCCGCTTAACAGGGATAACTGCCGCCATTGTCTATCCATAATCACCTGTGCCGTATATCCAACCAAAGCCATAAAAAGCGGAATTAAAGGACCCGTACATAACAAAATCACAAAACCCCAAATATCAAAGTTTAAAACAGTGGCCAAAATAAACAGGGGCAATATGACCATCATCACGGCACTGGGGATATAGCGTGCAAAATAGGGAAGCAGATTATCGACGGCTTCTGTTAGGCTGTTAACCATTTCCCCCAAAGAAATATGACTGTAGGAAATTGGACCTGTTCTAAACAGTGATTGATAAATCTCCAACCTTATAGCTTTTGTAATTTTTAATGCCGCTTTTATGCCAGTAATATCAGAAACAGATCTGGTACAAATTTGAAAAAATACACAACATATAAAATAAATAACTTCGTTATCAACAAAAGAAATATTCGCTTTATAAAATATGATTGAAGTAATGATTTTTGACAACAACACCAATTCTAATATTAATAATATTGATGAAATTGAAGATAAAAAAACAGTAATAACAAACCAATTTACTGATAATTTAATAAATTTGTTAAGCGTTATTGATATATTATTCATTTTTATAAAACATATAAAATTAATCTAAATTTTATACTAATCTAAATAATGATTATTTAAATTGGCGGCAACATGATGATAATGATATAAAATGTATTTTATATTGACCCCTAAAATTATAAAACAAACATTTTCGCGAAAATTGAAGTTTGTTGTAAAACAGAAATAATTGATATATATATCAAAATTAATGTCATCAAATTTATCTTCTAGATAAATCTGAAAATTTATATTTACACAGATTTAAAATACTTTATAAAAAAGTAATTTATTATATTTTTTAAAAATTAACTTTTATTTTTTGTTAAAATAGTTCATATTCACATTTACGCAAGTAATTATTCCCCTTTCAAAGCCATATCCCTATGTTTTTATTCAGATATATTACTCAAATATTACATTTATATATAGCTTTGATTATTGCAGTTTTTGCCGTCACAACATCCACCGCCCGTACTAAAACCATAACTCTATTGAATTCTTCCTATGATCCAACACGAGAATTTTTTCATCAATATAACCATTTTTTTCAACATTACTGGAAACAAAAAACAGGTCAGGATGTCATAATATACCAATCCCATAGTGGTTCAGGAAAGCAGGCCAGGGCCATTATTGACGGTATGCAAGCCGATATTGCCACACTAGCTCTTGCCGGAGATATTGATGCAATCAATAAATATCACCCCTTGCTGACCAAAAACTGGCAGGACAATTTTCCCAATCATAGTGTTCCTTATACATCAACCATTGTTTTTCTTGTTCGCAAAGGTAATCCCAAGCATATCCATGACTGGAATGATCTTGTCAAACCTGACATTGCTGTAATTACCCCCAATCCAAAAACCTCTGGTGGGGCAAGATGGAATTTTCTCGCTGCATGGCTTTACAGTTATACCAAAAATCATGATCCACAAGAGGCCTATGATTTTGTCAAACAGCTTTATAAAAATGTTCCCATACTTGATGCCGGGGCAAGGAACGCCAGTCTTACATTTACCCAACGCAACATTGGAGATGTACTTATTTCTTGGGAGAATGAGGCCTATATGGCAACCCGTGAATCAGGGGCAGGACAATTTGAGGTAATAACCCCATCCACATCTATCCTAACGGAACCCCCCGTTGCACTCATCGATACTGTTATTGACCAAAAAAAAACAAGGGAAGTAGCAAAAGATTATTTGCTTATGCTTTACAGCGATGAAGGTCAAAAAATTGCCGCTCAAAATTATTATCGTCCCATTAATCCACGTATAGCATCCCATTACATCATGTTTCGTTCCCTTCACCTTTTAAAGATCAATGATTTCTTCAAAAACTGGGCAGAGATTAACCAAGAGTTTTTCAAAGATCATGCCATTTTTGACCAAATCATTCACAGTATTAATCAATAAAGCCATAAGGAAAAAATTATGTCTTTTTCCCGATATTCAATTCTTCCAGGGTTTTGGCTTAGTTTTGGATACAGTCTTTTCTGGTTGTCCTTTATCGTTTTATTACCATTGGTTGGACTGATTCTTTACAGCACCCATATCAATAGTCATCAGCTTGTCATGATCTTAACCGATCAACGCTTATTAAGCGCATTAAAACTTTCTTTTTACACCTCTTTCTGCGCTTCTTTACTGTCCTCTATCCTGGGCGGTTTTTTGGCCTGGAATTTAATGCGTTACGAATTCAAGGGAAAAAAAATAATTGATTCAATGATTGATCTTCCCCTGGCATTACCTACTGCAATTGCAGGCATTGCATTAACAGACTTATATGCGCCCAACGGTTTATTCGGTACAATTTTACCCTTCAAGGTTGCCTACACACCCCTGGGAATTATTCTTGCCCTCATATTCGTTACAATTCCCTTTGTAATCAGAACCTTGCAACCCGTTATAAAAAAGTTCCCCCCCTCATTACAAGAAGCGGCTTACACACTAGGTGCAACCCGTTTACAAACATTTATATATATCTTTCTCCCCATTTTATTTCCTGCATGGCTTACCGGTTTTTCGCTTTCTGTTGCAAGAAGCTTGGGAGAATATGGCTCCGTTGTGTTCATTGCCGCGAATATTCCTTACAAAACGGAAATTTTACCTATCTTAATCGTATCAAAACTTGACCAGTTTGATTATACGAGTGCCACTGTAATCAGTCTCTTAATGTTGCTGGTTTCTTTTTCTTTATTATTTTTTTTCAACCTGTTCCAAAGACATTTTAAACCTTACCGCCTAATTCTATCCACATCCCAGCTTTCCCCTTTTAATATTTTTCAGAGGAATACATAAATGCCCCTTCATTCCTCCAAACCTTTTGTAAATTGGCAAAAAAACAGCCTTATCTTTATTACTTGGCTCATTTTCTTAATTATTTTTATCGCACCTCTTTCTATCATTCTAATTGAAGGTTTAGGCAAGGGTATTGTCTTTTTCTGGGTCACCTGTACTTCGTCAGAAGCCCTGGCGGCACTAAAATTAACAATAATAGCGACTTCCTGCGCCGTTTTTTTCAATGGAATCTTCGGACTGATGGCTGGATGGTGTTTATGCAAATATGATTTCAAAGGGAAAAATATACTTTTAACCCTCATCGATCTGCCTTTTTCCATTTCTCCTGTGATTGCAGGTTTGATTTATACCTTACTCTATGGATCGCAAGGTATTTTACATACTCTTTTAATGCATTATCACTTACAAATTATTTATGCAATTCCAGGAATTATTCTTGTAACCATTTTTGTGACTTTTCCCTTTATCGCACGTTCTTTGATCGCCTTAATGCAAACCCAGAGCAATCAAGAAGAGGAAACCGCCCGTTTGTTAGGGGCATCAGGATGGCAAATTTTTAAAAAAATAACATTTCCCAACATCAAATGGGCATTTCTGTATGGTATTGTTATGTGTACCGCCCGTGCCATGGGAGAATTTGGTGCAGTTTCAATTGTTTCAGGCCATATACAAGGCCTGACCAATACCTTACCCCTTCATATCGAGATTTTATATAATGAATATAATGCCGCGGCCGCATTCAGTATTTCCATTCTCCTTCTTATCATGGCCCTATTCATTCTCATTCTAAGATATTGGTGTGAGAAACAACTTAAACCGTCCCAAAAGAAGGGAAATAGTTAAAATGGGTATTCAGATATCTCATCTCAATAAATGGTTCAATCATTATCATGCACTCAATAATATAAACCTCACCATTGAAAAAGGTGAGCTTGTTGCACTCCTAGGACCATCGGGATGTGGAAAAACAAGCCTGTTACGAATTATTGCAGGATTGGAATTGCCCACCTCGGGACACATCTTTTTTGAAAACCAGGATATAAGCAAGGAAGATATTCGTAATCGACATATTGGGTATGTATTCCAGAATTTCGCTTTATTCCCACATATGAAAGTTATTGACAATATTGCGTTTGGTCTACGCATTAAACCAAAAAAAGTAAGGCTTTCCCCCAAAGAGATCACGAAAAAAGCTCAATTTCTTCTGGAAATGGTACAACTTGAACATGTGGCCAATCATTATCCACATGAACTCTCCGGCGGACAATGCCAAAGAATTGCCCTGGCGCGTACCCTAGCCATAAATCCCAAAATTCTATTACTGGATGAACCTTTTTCCGCTCTTGATACAAAGGTCCGAAGAGAATTACGACGTTGGCTAACCCGGTTTCATCAAGAAATTCACCTGACAACCATTTTTGTAACGCATGATCAGGAGGAGGCCATGGAAATTTCTGATCGTGTTGTCATCATGAATAGGGGTGTCATTGAACAAATTGGCTCCCCGATTGAAATCCTCAATAATCCGGTCAATGATTTTGTCTATAATTTTCTGGGCGATTCGAATAATTTACGCATTGGGGAAAAAAGCTTTAATTTTCGTCCCTATGAAATTGATATACAAATTAACGATATATCCCCTATAGGATACTATCCAGCAGAAGTCATTGATATACGACCTCTTGGTGCTTTAATGAAACTAGTTTTAAAACCTCAACAATGCACCTCTCACATTGAAGCCCAAATTCCAAAAACAATTCCAAAAATTCAGAATCTAAAAAAAGGCCAAATTATTTATTTTAAGCCAATTTTAGATTTTGAAATATGAATATATACAAGGAAATTATAAATTTTATATATAAATCAATAAATTACAAATAAAATATACAATATTTTATAGTTATTAATTGACTTTATTTACTTAAATAATACAAATTATATTGCTTAAATTGAAAATATTCTATATTTTACAGTTAATTAAAGTAATTTGAGGAATAGTTTTATCATGGATCAGCCCCCTATTGCAGATTATCCTGTTTAGTCATTAACACCAGAATTTCTAACCGCATCTTTTTCAAATTCCTAATAACAGAATTATTATATCAACTTAGGTAACAGTTTACGATGACACCACTTGAATTCTATTCCAAACATCCAAGCGAGCAATATGAACAGAAGCTGGAACAAACAAGATCATTCCTGCAAAAAATAAATCGGGATTATTCACCATTGGTTCAGGCAACCAGTTTAGGGGTGGAGGATATGGTAATCACAGATCTTATCCATCAGCTTGATTTACCCATTCAGGTTTCCATGCTGGATACACTAAAACTGCATCCTCAAACGCTAGCCTTAAAAAGACAAGCTGAAATTCATTATAGTATAAAAATAAAAAGCTACTATCCAAACAAAAGAACAATCCAGAATTATGTTCAAAAAAATGGTGAAAAAGCGATTTATCGATCAACTGAGCTTCGTAAAGAATGTTGTCACATCAGAAAACTGGTCCCCCTGACCGACCTTTTACGAAACTATAAAGGTTGGATTACAGGATTACGCAAGGAACAATCAAATTTCCGGGCCAATCTTCAAGCGGTTGAAACTGAAAACAAAGGGAATGATCAACCTGAAGTAAAGCTAAACCCTTTACTTGACTGGACAAATGGAGATGTGTGGTACTACGTTAAAACATATCGCGTTCCCTACAATACGCTTCATGATCATTTTTTTGTCAGTATTGGCTGCGAACCATGCACTCGCGCCATCACTCTTGGCGAAGATTTCAGAGCTGGACGCTGGTGGTGGGAACATGATGAAGCGAAGGAATGTGGTCTTCATGTGAGTGCACCCATTTCTTTCAACTCTCATCAGTCTTAACATATTTTAATTATGGTCATTTTATCATGAATTTTCTCATATCATCCTCGAACCCTGCCTTAAATGATCTGGAAGAAGAGGCCATATTCATTATGCGTGAAGTGGCTGGTTCCTTCGAAAAACCAGCCCTGTTATTTTCTGGCGGCAAGGATTCATGTATTTTATTAAGGCTGGCTGAAAAAGCCTTTGGGCAGGGACGCTTCCCCTTTCCGCTTCTTATGATTGATACAGGACATAATTTTCCAGAAGTCATCCAATTTCGTGATCAGAGAGCAAAAGAATTAAAGGCAAATTTAATCATTCGATCAGTAGAAGAATCAATGAAACGAGGTACGGTGAGGCTATCTCATCCTTTGGAAAGCCGTAATCCCCATCAATCAGTAACATTGTTGGAGGCTATAGAGGAATTTGGTTTTGATGCATTAATTGGAGGGGCCCGCCGTGACGAAGAAAAGGCCCGTGCCAAGGAAAGAATTTTTTCACACAGGGATTCTTTTGGTCAATGGCAACCCAAAGATCAACGGCCAGAATTATGGAACATATTCAATACCAGAATTCATCCGGGTGAAAATTTCCGTGTTTTTCCAATCTCTAACTGGACGGAATATGATGTATGGCGTTATATCGAACAGGAAAATATTCCCTTACCCAGCCTTTACTACGCTCATCAACGGCAAGTCATTCCCCGAAAAGGGTTGCTTGTTCCTGTAACAGAGGTGACACAGCCTAAACAAGATGAAGAAATTCTTACCAAAACTGTCCGCTTCCGCACGGTCGGTGACATGACCTGTACTTGCCCTATTGAAAGCGATGCAAAAACAGCACGCGATATTGTCAGGGAAACAGCTACCGTCACGATCAGTGAACGTGGTGCAACCCGTATGGATGACCAGACCTCAGAAGCCTCAATGGAAAAACGTAAGCTTGAAGGTTATTTCTGATCTCTCTATCCCCGTTTTTATTTCTTAAGGAATGCAACATGATTTCTTCTCCCGTAAATTCCACCTCTCATTCACATCATACATTAAAATTCCTGACCGCCGGAAACGTTGACGATGGCAAAAGCACATTAATCGGCCGTTTATTACTCGATAGCAAGGCAATTCTTGCCGATCAACTATCTGGTATACAACAACAGTTTTCGACAGACCGTTCCTATGATCTCGCCCGGCTTACAGATGGATTACAAGCTGAACGAGAACAAGGTATTACAATCGATGTGGCATACCGTTATTTTACCACACCAACTCGTAAATTCATTATCGCGGACGCACCAGGTCATGAACAATACACAAGAAACATGGTAACCGCCGCCAGCAATAGTGACGCTGCCGTCATTTTGGTCGATGCGACAAAATTAAACTGGGAGATGGAAAATGTTGACTTGTTGCCTCAAACCCGTCGACATACATTACTTGCCAACCTATTAAAAGTCCCTTCGCTGCTTTTCGCCATCAATAAACTTGATGCTGTCAAAAATCCCGATATTGCCTTTGTGCATATTAAAAAAGCACTGAAAAAATTCACTCAGGAAGCAAATATACCTGTTACGCACATCATACCCATTTCAGCATTAAAGGGTTATAATATCATCTCCACTATAGCTGATAACGAAAGATATCGCTTATGTGAAAATGTCTATCACGGTCCCTGTCTTTTAGACGCCTTGACCGAACTTCCCTCCCAACAACATATTGTCAAATGTCCTTTATATTTCCCTGTCCAATATGTACAAAAACCATCTGAAACCCAATCCAGCCCCACCCAACATGGTCAAAGAATTTTTTGGGGGAAAATAGCGGCAGGAACTGTCAAGCCAGAAAATGAAATTATTGTGCAACCTTCTGGACTAAAAGCAAAAATTGCTAAGATTTTTGCCGATGCACTACAAAACGAAATACCCTGTGCTGAAGCGGGTAAATCCGTTGGATTAATTCTTGACCGGGAAATAGACATTTCCCGAGGGGACTGGATAACCTCTCCTTCCATATCTCCATTACAAAAAGAGGTCCAAGCCACCCTGGCATGGTTGGATGACGAACCTTTGATTATTGGAAGACTTTATTGGTTGAAACATGGTCACCGCTGGATCAAGGCGAAAATCTCATCGATTCATAATCATCTAAATATACATAATCTGGAAAAAGAACCTGCCAAGGATTTACAGAAAAACAGTATTGGACAAGTTTCCCTAACCTTGCAACAGCCAATTCCGGTTTTACCCTATAACCAGGCAAAAGATGTGGGTGCAGCCATTTTGGTAGATACGGCCACCAATCGGACTGCTGGAGCTGTTCTCCTCCAAGGCTAGCCGGCAAGCTGTTATTGCACTATCACCCATAAGATATAGAGACTTTTATTTTTTAATAAAATTATCAACCTGGCTTGGCAAATAAACCGGTATTTTTTCCTTTCCCTCAATCGATAACCATGTGGAGGTTGAAATATCTCCACCTGATGGCAAAAACTGATCCGGACTAAAAATCCAGCTCAGTATATCCTGCACCACAATGTTTCTATTTCTACCACGCAACAATAAATGATATCCTCCAGGAATATAATCCTTTCTTACCCAAGAAGGAAATTGTCGCCAGACCTTTTTCATTGAAGAATCAGGGATGAGCTGATCCATATCACCATACATTACAAGGATTGGAGAATGAATATAAGGAGCAGCCTTTGCAGCCTTGCTCATCAAATTGACCAACCCATACAATGCCTTTACACGGGCTTTGTGCAATGATAACGGATCAAAATACAAACGTAACAGGGATTCATCATTATCACTTGCCCTGATGGTTACCGGGGCGCTTTTTCCACTTAACCGCCAATTCGGGGCGATCGTATTGATCATGCGCAAGATAACATCGGCAACCAGTCCCAGCTGTTTATGACCCCACACGGCTGGGGCCAGTAAAATATAACCATCGACTTTTGGAACATTGGGACGTGAGGCCAAACACATGGCGACAGCCCCCCCCATACTCTCTCCCATCACATACAAGGGTGTATCGGGATATCGAGTTTTTAAAAATGATATTTCCTCAATAATATCATCAATCATCCGACGGCTACCCGCCCAATTTCCTCTTAACGGTGCTTGTCCAAATCCTCTCTGATCCGGGGAATATAAAGTTACACCTGACTTAACAAAATGATCTGCTGAATCTTCCCACGCATCGCGACTATCATTAAATCCATGTAAGGCTAGAATAATTGCCTTTTGTTGTATTGCCCGCCATATACGCACGGGAATACGGGCATGATCCGACATTTCCCACCACAAATCAGGAGGAATCAGCTTTTTATAACGTGCATAAGGATCAGAACCGATAGAGGATGTATTCAAAACAGAACTATTCACTTTAACTTCTGCATAGGCTATATTACAATGTTGGGTCAGGAAATAAATTCCGATCAGAAAAAAATAGCAAACTTTATGTAAATAGACAGAACTTAAACGGTTTAAGAAAAACATATTTGTCCAAGATAAATTTTATTTTTATAAATGACAAGTTCTGAACCACTTAACAAGGGTATATTCATGAATTTAGAAAAAGATTCTACAACAACCTTACCGGCAAAACCTATTGAAACCATTTATACTTCTTCCCAAACCGTTGCTTGTGAGGGTAATCACACACTGTTCGGTCATCCACGGGTTTTTCTAAAACTAAAAAACGGACAGGCAACCTGTCCTTATTGCTCAAAATCATTTGTCTACAAACTATCTGAATCAAATTAACATCTTTCATGACTTCATCTTCTGCATCAAATCAAAAACACTTAATCCTCATTGATGGATCCGGGTTTATTTTTCGTGCTTTTCATGCCATTCCCTTAATGACTGATCCATCAGGAACACCTGTCAATGCGGTTTATGGTTTTACTAACATGATGATAAAACTAATCCGTGATCGTGTGGCCAGTCATATGGCTGTCATTTTTGATGCAGGAAGAAAAACCTTCAGGAATGAAATTTATCCAGCTTATAAAGCACATAGACCTCCTCCTCCTGAAGAGCTTGTTCCCCAGTTTTCACTTGTTCGGGAAGCCTCTGAAATTCTGGGATTACCAACAATTGAAATGGCAGGATGGGAAGCTGATGATCTTATTGCAAGTTACGCAAAAGCAATCGTGGCAGATGGGGGCAAATGTACAATTATTTCTTCCGATAAGGATCTGATGCAATTAATCAACGAACATATTCAAATGCAGGATCCCATCAAGGAAAAATTCATCAAGATTGAAGAGGTACGAGCTAAATTTGGTGTGTCCCCAACAGATATGATTTCCTTACAAGCATTGATGGGAGACCCGGTAGATAATGTCCCTGGAGTTCCTGGCATAGGTCCCAAAACGGCAGCCGCTTTAATTCATGAATATGGACAGTTGGAGGATATCCTTGCTGCCATTCCTATGATGAAACCCTCCAAACGGCGCGATAATCTTGAAACCAACAAGGAAAATGCACGAATTTCATACCAGCTTGTTCAGCTAAAAGATGATATTCCTCTACCCACCCCGATTGATCAGTTAAATTGTTGCAAGGCTGATCCTGAAAAAGTTACCGCATGGCTTCAAAAACATGGATTCCGCTCCATATTAAATCGCTGGACAAAAAATTCTCATAATACAGGCGACATTCCTCATACATCTCGCAGACAGGAAACACAGACCGGTCCCGAACCAAACAAAGCGGTTCTTGCCGCCCCGTATCATCAGTATGAGACCATTCTCAATAACACGCAATTACAGGAATGGATTCACCGAATTCAAACAACCCATTTTTGTGCCTTGGATACTGAAACCGACAACCTTAATGCATTACAGGCAAATCTAATCGGGATTTCCCTAGCTGTAGCCCCGGGTAAAGCCTGTTATATTCCCATCAATCATCAAATAGATGGAGAATTATTAAAACCAGAACAAATTTCATTAAAAAGCGTCATTCAGTATCTTGGCCCCATTCTGACAGATCCTTCCATCCTCAAGATTTTTCATAATGCTAAGTATGATTTTCTTGTTTTGGAACATAACGGGTTCCCGCAACCTGCCCCCTATGATGACACAATGATTATTTCTTACAACCTAGCGGCAGGAGAGCACAGACATGGAATGGATGAACTGGCAAAACGCTATTTGAATCATCAAACAATATCTTATGATGCATTAACCGGAACCGGTCGTAAACGTATCCCTTTTGCGCAAGTTTCAATTGAAGAGGCAACAACCTATGCAGGTGAAGATGCAGATGTCACTTTGCGTTTATGGAAAATATTGCGACCTCAATTAAGAACCGCACATGTTCTAGGTCTTTATGAAGAAATAGAACGTCCCCTAATTCCAATCCTGACCAGGATGGAACAAAATGGAATTATGATTGACGCTTCCCTTCTTCAAAAGCTTTCTACTACTTTCACCGAAAAAATGTCAGAAAAAGAAAAAGAAATCTATCATGTTTCCGGTGAAGAATTCAATTTGGCCTCACCAAAACAACTTGGGGAGATCCTTTTTGACCAGATGAAGTTGCCTGGTGGAAAACGTATGAAATCTGGTACATGGGGAACAGATGTCAAGGTATTACAGGAACTTAGCGATCAGGGTTACGAGATTGCTGAAAAACTGCTGGCTTGGCGACAATTGGCGAAACTTAAATCCACCTATACGGATGCCTTGGTTAAGGAAATAAACCCGGAAACAAAACGTGTACATACCAGCTTTAATATGGTTGGAACCGTTACGGGACGTTTGTCTTCCAATGATCCCAATTTACAAAATATACCTATTCGAACAGAAGACGGTGGAAAAATCAGGGAAGCATTTATTGCCAAGCCTGGCCATGTTCTTGTTTCCGCAGATTATTCACAAATAGAATTGAGGCTTCTTGCACATGTTGCAAATATTCCCCAATTAAAAGAATCCTTTATTCATAATGAGGATATTCATGCCCGTACAGCCTCAGAGGTCTTTGACGTTCCAATCAATGAAATGCAACCTTTGCTGCGTCGACAGGCCAAAGCCATCAATTTTGGTATTATTTATGGAATTAGTGCCTTTGGGTTAGCCAAACAATTGAATGTTTCATCATCTGATGCCAAACAATATATTGAGACCTATTTTAAACGTTACCCTGAAATAAGGGCATATATGCAAAATACCCAGGAAGAGGCAAAGGAAAAGGGATTTGTTCTAACACCTTTTGGCAGAAAATGCTGGATTGCTGGAATTAAAAATAGCAAAGGTCCACAAAAGGCTTATGCCGAACGCCAGGCCATAAATGCTCCTATTCAGGGGGGCGCCGCCGACATTATAAAATGCGCAATGCGGGATATGGACAAAATCATCACAGAAAAAAAACTCCCCGTAAGCATGTTATTACAAGTTCATGACGAGTTGCTTTTTGAAGTGCGAACAGATTATGCTGAAACATTCGTTAATCTTGTAAAGCAAACAATGGAAAACACTGTTAATCTTTCCATTCCCCTTGTTGTTGAGGCTGGAATAGGTAAAAACTGGGCAGAAGCACATTAAATCATGCCACAAAATCAAAAAAAATCTATTTGGATTATTTCATTCCTATTTATCGCTTTCATTATTGGCATGATGTTCCTCGGGATTAAATTCACTGCCAATCATACAGCCGTTGCGCCTGAAAATTCCAATGTAATCGGAGGGGGTTTTCAACTTATCAGCCCTGCAGGAAGTATCGTCAATGACGGAATATTCAGGGGAAAATGGATGTTGATGTATTTCGGTGCAACACGTTGCCCGCATAATCAATGTCGTAAGGATCTTATAAAAATGGGTGAGATCATTAACCATTTAGAGAATAAAGCATCTCAACTTGTTCCAATTTTCATATCCTTTGATTCTAACTATGATACACCCAGCCGTCTGATGTTAAGTATGAAAACCTATAATGATAAAATTATAGCCCTGACCGGTGGTGAACTGGCGCTTCGTGATATTTCAATTCTTTATCATGTTTCCATCAAAAAAGCGCCAATCAATAGTGATATAAGCCTTGTTGAACCTTATGATCAGTTCATTCTCATGGATCCAGAGGGAAAATATAGAACCTCCATTCAAACAGGAACAGAAACGCATCGGATTGTGGAGACCCTTGAATCAATAATCCATTAAATATAGTTTATACAAACTGTCCTCATTTCAAAAAACGTGAAACTGCATAAATTCTTGATATGATTATTCACATATATTTACTTTAAATATCTATAATGAAATAACAAATGATCACGGATAAAACTTGAAACAAAAAAATAGCTGTGGTCATAATCTTTCTGCCATCGCAATTGAAACGGCCAATTCTTTTTGAGGGCAACAGTTTCCAAAATTTCTGGTTTTAACTGTTTTAATAAAAATTCATCCTTTGTTCCCTGATCAATCAATATGGGAAAGGGTTGGTCAATATAATGCTCCATTAGAAAACAGCTATCATAGACTTGCCAAGTTTCCTTGCTATCTCCAAGATAATGACAAAATGCCTTCCGCCCAAACGGCACCTGCATTGGATTAACAATTGGTGCAAAAGCCGAAACCGAACAAAATCGACCAGGATGTTTTAGGGCAAACATCAAAGCACCATGACCACCCATTGAATGTCCAGCAATAGATTGCCTGCCATTCGATTTAAATTGTCGCTTGATCAATTTGGGAAGCTCAATGGAAATATAATCAAACATTTGATAATTTTGTTTCCAGGGTTCTTGTGTCGCATTAACATAAAAACTCGCTCCCTGTCCCAGATCATAAGAAGGCGCGTCAGGAATTATATCACCTCGGGGACTTGTATCAGGGACAACCAGTATAATTCCTAATTCTGCAGCATATTTTTGCGCCCCTGCCTTAGTCACAAAATTCTGGTCATTACAAGTTAAACCGGAAAGCCAGTATAATATAGGTAAAGTTGTATTCCTGTAATCAGGTGGCAAGTAAACTGAACAACTCATTTCGCAGTCCAGTGTGACTGACCAGTGTCTGAACCGTTTTTGCTGTCCACCAAAAGATTGATGAGTTTCCAATTCAACATATTTCATAATATTTCCTGTCAAACCTATCTGAAACTAGTAATGTAAAACAGTTCGAATAGACTTTCCCTGATGCAATAAATCAAAAGCCCTATTAATCTCATCAAATGCCAAGTCTTGTGTTATAAAATCCTCCAAAACAAATTTGCCTTGCAGATAATCATTTACAATAACAGGCAATTGTGAACGCCCCTTAACACCACCAAATGCTGATCCTCGCCATACACGACCCGTCACCAATTGAAAAGGACGGGTGGAAATTTCCTCACCTGCCCCGGCAACACCAATGATAACAGATTCTCCCCAACCTTTGTGACAACATTCAAGAGCAGAACGCATTACCTGAACGTTTCCTATACATTCAAATGAAAAATCTACTCCACCTCTTGTTTTTTCAATTACAACTTCCTGTATTGAGGCGGAATAATCTTTAGGATTTATAAAATCGGTAGCACCTAACTTCCTAGCCAATTTAAATTTTTCTGAATCAATATCAATTGCGACAATGCGACCTGCACCCGCCATATGGGCTCCCATAATGACCGACAAACCAATCGCACCCAACCCAAAAACTGCAACACTATCACCTTTTTGTACTTTTGCCGTATTTTTTACAGCTCCCATACCAGTTGTAATTCCACAACCCAATAAACATACTTTTTCCAAAGGTGCCTGTTTACTGATCTTTGCTACGGAAATCTCCGGAACAACCGTATATTCGGAAAATGTAGATGTTCCCATATAATGATAGATAGGTTCGCCGTCTTTGAAAAAACGGTTCGTACCATCAGGCATCAACCCTTGACCTTGAGTGACACGAATAGCCTGACAGAGATTGGTTTTACCAGAACGACAATATTCACATGTTCCACATTCCGGAGTATATAAGGGTATAACATGATCACCAACAGAAACACTTGTTACCCCTTCACCAACAGCCTGTATAATTCCCGCCCCTTCATGACCTAATATTGCTGGAAATATACCTTCAGGATCTTTTCCTGAAAGCGTGTATGCATCTGTATGACATACGCTGGTTGCAATTATCTTTATTAAAACTTCCCCTTTTTGTGGCGGCATTAAATCAACTGTCTCAATTGAAAGGGGCTGATTGGCTCTCCATGCAACAGCAGCCTTCGTTTTTATCATCTCCATCTATGATCACCCTTCTGATACAAAAATTAATTTATTCAATTAAATATTAAAACCCAGGATTTTATAAACCAAACAAACAGTTTCAAAGTAAAGATTATATCTATGAAATGGAATTTCATGACTCAATTCAAATTAAAATAATTTAATATAGTCTTCTGGTCCCAACATTTTGAAAATAATCAATCCATAAACCCCAAACAGGCATTGATAGAATTTTCTTTCTTGATATATTCTTACTTCAGATAATCTTCCCGAAAAAGTATTTTTAATTTAAACCTGTTTCAATTTATAAGTAAAATGGCAATAATCAAATAAACTATATAATATAAAAACAAATATGTTGGCTGAACCGATCATAAATATTATTCAATTACACATGAATACTACTCACATATTTTTAGTTGTATCTTAACTCAAAATGAACCCTGGTTGTTGTCTGAACAAGCGTATCATTATCTTCCAATGCACTGCATTTTATTTGTTGGACTGCCTCGATTGCAGCCCGATCCAAATCAACAAAACCACTTGTCTCAACAATTTTTACCTGACCAACCTGTCCATTTGACAAAATTTGCAATGCAACCTTTGCAACACCCTGTTCATGTCTTCTACGGGCAGCCAAGGGATAATTACCTTTTGGTGATGAGCAGCGTTGCAATGGAAAATTGTGGCTGACTAAAGGTATTGATGGTTTGGCTTTCTGCTCCATTCCCCTATCCTGCCTGTTCTGCTGTCCCATTGCTGATTGAGCAGCCATTTTATTTTTGGAAATATTACGATTACTCGATTGGTCTTTAGTGGTTGGTACTGAAATTTTTTGCAATGCGTTCATGGCTGGCAAAGCATTGACAGGACTTCTGGCCACGGGGATGGTTACTGCCTTCAGATCATCCGTTTTATTTTCTGCAATTGCATCCAATGAAGAAAGAGATTTCATCCCTTCTTGAAATTGAACCACAACCATTGAAGAGAGTGGGAAAACTTCTTTCTTTACATGTAAACAAAAAAACATTAGCAGGAAAACAATTATATTAAATAGAACAGCAACCGTACAGGCCAGCTCTATCCCTACTGAATTGACATGTTCGGAAAAAACCAACGTCCTTTTTGGAAATGATGATAAAATCGTTTTCTGTTTCAGAGAAGGACAGATAGGTTCCTGTTTCATAATCCTTGATGCCATATTTGCTCAAATATATTAAAGGTAAAGAGCCTTTATTCTATTCTATCTATAAAACAAAACATTCAAATACTAAAAAGAAATTTGACTTTATTCTTAATTTTAATCAAATAAATAATAATGATCTTCAATACTTGACCAAGGCATTAATGATTTTATCCTCTACAACAAATATATGGGTAAAAAAAAATAAAGATTCTTATCCTGTATCTTTATATTCTGTTATTATTGTCCTGTTTCTGTTTATAAGTCATTTAATTCTTTTACCTTTTACATTTACCTCGCTTTGGCATTGTCCAATGATGCAAAATCAGCATACATCCATGTCAATGACGATGTGTGACACTGTCACTTTCTCCCACTCTAAGATAAGCAAGAAAACGGATCAACATTCCAAACACAATCAACAACATCATGGAATCTTTGTTTGTCCCCTCTGTAATGGATTGGCTGTTCCAAGCCCCTTGTTAAATTTATTACTTATCTTTCCCCAATTGACAATTATTCATCTTTTTTTGAAGCGCAAGGTTTATCAGGCTCAACCTCCCCCGATATTACCCTTGAATACGCAGCTACCCCGTGCACCACCCCTTTATTAACACTGATAGTTCTAATGGTCATACAGATATTATGACCAAATTATTCCTTTGTCATTATTATATCAGGTTAATCTATGTCTTATCGATGGCATTGTACATGTAAATTTTACCTTTTTTTATTATTGTGTTCTCTTTACCCCTATAATGGAAAAGCACAAAAAAACATTACACAAAATAAAACCTCTCTTTCAAGAACCAATACCACTGCACCAGTTCCAGAAATACATATTGAATCAGAAGACATCCCAGACTTTTCCACAAATCCACCCAATTCAATTTTTTTAAAAAAGGATAAATTAAAGGATATTGTGAATAACAGTCCAAACCCAATGGATCTTTTCAAAAATCAAATGGGTATCAGCCAATATGGTGCGGGTCGTATTGCCTCTTTACCCGTAATTAACGGAATGGCGGATGATCGGGTGGCCACGTTCATTGATGGTATGCGTATCAATGGGGATTGTCCAAACCATATGAATCCTGCCATTTCCTATCTTAATCCCCATGATGTTGCAACAGCCAAAATCATGGCCGGTATCACACCCGTAAGTATGGGAGGGGACAGCCTGGCCGGATCAATTGATATCCAACGAAAAGATCCTCTTTTTGCAGAAAAAAACAAAAAAATTCTCATCAAAGGAGAAGCCTCAAGCTTTTATCATAGTAATGGTTCAGGCGTAGGAACTGCTGGAAACATTACTGTTGCCAATAAACATTTAAGTCTCCGCTATAACGGGTCATGGTCTCAATCCCGCAATTATCATGCAGGCAGCGAAGGTGGAAAAGTGTATTCTTCTGCTTATAAAACATTCAATCATGATGTGACCCTAGGTTATAAAAAGGATAACCATTTATTCTCTTTGACCTATGGACAATCTGACACACCCTATGAAGGTTTTCCCAATCAATATATGGATATGACCAATAATCGCTCCATTTTTGTCAATGGAAAATATAAGGGTGACTTCGATTGGGGAACAATTGAAGCAAGAGGCTATTGGCAACGTGTCACCCATGCCATGAATATGCTCAGCAATAAAGGCGGCCATTCCGCCACGAAAGGAATGCCCATGAACATTGATGGTCGTACAGCTGGATATAATGTTAAGGCAACGGTATTCATAGATAATCATAACACGTTACGGATTGGCAGCTCTTTCGATCATTCAGGTTTAAATGACTGGTGGCCCCCCCTACAAAAAAACATGATGATGGGACCTCATACCTATCACAATATCAATAATGGCCATCGGGATCGATTGGGAAATTTTGCTGAATGGGAAGCCCAATGGACCCCAAAAGTCACAACCCTTCTCGGTTTTCGAAATGATCTGGTCATGATGAATACAGGGAGAATATCTGGATACCAGGGCATCAATGGAATGAATGCCGAGGAACGGAAAGCCATTCATAATTTCAATACTGCAAACCGTGGCCATACCGATACCAATTTTGATGTTACAGCCATGGCACGATGGACAGTCAATAAATCCTTTACCTGGGAAGGTGGGTATGCCCGGAAAAGTCGTTCTCCAAATTTATATGAACGTTATACTTGGGGCACATCTCCTATGGCCATGCGCATGATTGGCTGGTTTGGTGATGGAAATGGTTATATCGGCAATCTCAACCTCAAACCGGAAGTAGGCAATACCGTCAGCACAACCTTTGACTTTCACGATCCACACCAGGATATATGGGAGGTCAAGGTTCAACCCTTCTATACCTATATTCACCATTACATCAACGTTAATTACCTTGGGAGTATGCGAACACGTCAAAATACAACTGTCTCAAAATTACAGTTTGATAATCATAACGCCCAAATCTATGGAATTAACACTGCTGAATCCTATAAATTATGGAACAATAAGAAATATGGTCAAGGCATATTGAAAGGAAATATCAACTGGGTTATAGGTCAAGATCGAACCAATCACAACAGCCTTTATCACATGATGCCATTAAATGGAACGTTAAGCCTTAATGAATATTTTGGCCCATGGGCTGGCAGGATCGAGGCAAATTTCGTCAATACAAAAAGTCAGGTTGACCCTATGCGTCGTGAACCGAAAACACCTGGCTATGTTTTGTTCAATATCGGGGGGAGTTATACATGGCGTATGCTTCGCCTGGACGCAAGCATAGAAAATATTGCCAACAAAAAATATTATCTTCCTTTGGGGGGAATGTCCTTAGGGGATTTAATCACAACTAACGAATTGCATGCCCTGCCTGGTCTGGGTCGTTCTTTTAATATCGCCCTAACTGCCAGCTTTTAACTAAAGTTGCTGTAATTTCATTAGTGTATCTCGAATAACCGTTTCAAGCGGATGGGACATGTCAATTTCTATATGAGGCTCATCCACCTGGAGCGGTTCAAAGCTTTTCAGCTGTGTATCCAGTAAACTTGCGGGCATAAAATGCCCTTCACGTTTTTCAATACGATGAAGAAGAACATCATATGGAACTTTTAAATTTACAAAATAGAAAGGTTTCCCAATGCCCTTGCGCAAAAAATCACGATAGGATCTTTTTAGGGCGGAACATGTTAACACCCCTTTCCCACCATGTTCTTCCGCACATGCCTTCAACCATGCATGACATTTTTCCAGCCATGGCCAACGATCGCTATCTGTTAGGGGTTTGCCTTCTGACATTTTCTGGATATTATGTTGTGAATGAAAAGAGTCCCCTTCCTGAAAAGGCCAGTCAAGATACTGATCCAAACCTTTTGCCAATGTCGTTTTTCCACATCCCGAAACACCCATTATCACCAATAAACAAGGTCTAATCTGTACATTATCATTCGTGGACAAAGACATTGATGTGTTCCTTTACTTATATAAATGCTGAACCCCGTTATAGCCTGCGACTAAAGCCTCATCCGTACAATTAATAAATAAACCGCTTTCGATAACCCCAGCAATCGAAATGATATCTTTCTCTAGCCGTACAGGATCGTCAATAATTCCAAAATCACAATCCAGAATCATGTTCCCACCATCCGTCAGGAAAAAATCAGGATGATCATTCTTGACCCGAACTTTTATTGATGCTCCAATTTTTTCCAAATGTTTCATTGTGGCTTCCCAACCGAAAGGGGTAACCTCAACTGGAACAGGTGTATGCTCACCAAGCTTATCGACTAATTTACGTTCATCAACGACTATAACAAATTTTTTGGCTGCATAGCGAACAATTTTTTCTCGTAATAAAGCGCCACCCAACCCCTTAATTAACTGTAATCCTTGATGCGTAACCTCATCTGCCCCATCAATAGCAATATCCAATTCTGAACATTCCCCCAATGTTGTCAGTTCAATTCCGTAAGATTCGGCCAGCTTGGCCGACGCAATCGAGGAAGGCACACCTTCAAAACGCAACCCTTCCTCTTGCCACCGCTTGCCTAAAGATCGGATAACACATGCAGCGGTACTCCCACTTCCCAATCCAACTTTCATCCCTTGCGAAACTAATGAAGCCCCTATTTTTCCAAGTTGCTCTTTATATTTAACGATTTGTTGTGCATCCATCTCTATCTAGTATTCTTTCGTTATCCAATTACCGACCTCTTTTATTCACCACCGGCCGCTTTATCCAAAATCCAGTGAACCTCTCCTTCCGTTTCAATTTTTGAAGAGGGATATATTGCATTCTCTTCCCTTACCTCACGGAAAATCTTAACCTTGTTTTCTCCACTCACTACAAATATAATCAAACGGCTAGAAGCAATTGCTGGATAGGTTAATGTCATTCTTCTATGAGGGGCGTCTTTTGGTTGACACCAAGAAACCCACTTCTGTTTTTCCTCCAAAACAGCTGTGTCAGGGAAAAGTGAAGCCGTATGACCATCTGTCCCCAGTCCCAATAAAACGATATCAAATAAGGGTTCCCCATTCTTCAATACCCTTGATCCATATTCATGCTGTAAATTTTCTTCGTATAATCGCGCAGCTTTTTCCACATCTTCTAAAATAGGCATCGGATGAACATTCCTAAATGGAATATTCACATGATTAAGCAAAGCCTCGGTAACCATACGAAAATTGCTGGCTTCATCCGTATAGGGCACCATTCTTTCATCACCGAAAAACAGATGCAACCGTTCCCAAGGCAGTCGATGACTGTAAGTCTCTCCCCCTAATAATTCGTATAATTTTTTAGGTGTGGATCCTCCTGATAACGCTATCCTGAAAACCGCATCCTTTTTTTCCTCAATCTGGTGCAAAATGATATCAGCCAGGTAATTAGCCTGTGCATTTGCATCGGGTAAGACAAGAACATATCCGGTTTTCGCATTATGCCCTTTTTCCATATTGTCTGTCATAGATAACTCGTTCTTTATAATTTTTATGTACCCTTGCCCGGGATTCAACAATTCAGGTTACAAAATTAAACCATTATTTCATAACTTAAAATATTTTCATTTAAATTAAAGTAAAAATTGATTAACAGCATAAGCCCATCCATTTTCCTCATTTGTACGTGCAATATGATGAGCATATTGTTTTACCCTTTGACTTGATTGTCCCATAACAATCGGCATTCCTGCAATTTTCAGCATCGTAATATCATTATCCATATCCCCTATACAGGCCGTTTTACTTAACGGAATTTTAAGTAATTCCGCTATTTTCTGAGCTGCAAATCCTTTATTTGCCTTTAAATGAGAGATATCCAGATAATTTTTTGAAGAATGAACTGCGGAAACTTCCCGGCCATGACGTCGTTTTATCTGTTGTGCTAGATTATCAAGTAAAACAGTATCCTGGGAAATACCCATGATTTTTATTGTATCCGTTACATGATCTTGAATGTTTTGAATAATTTTCGGCTGCAATTGCAAGGCTTTTTGTTCATGCTCCACAAAGGCGCTTTCAGTAGTAAATACGAACCATTCAAGACTACTATAAAGCCATATTTCAATTTTATGCTTCTGGAGCATATTGCATATATCGAGAATCAGGACAGGATTCATGCAAATTCTGGAAAGGATATTTCCTTTTACATCAAGAATTTCTCCGCCATTCAATGCGGCAAAAGGCAACTCTATTTTCAATTGCTCCAAATACAAACGCATACCCAAGGCAGGCCTGCTACTTACCAGGGACAATCCAATCCCTGCCTGTTTCATTTTATGAACAGCATGAATGGTTTCATTTGTGACAATTTTATTGTTTGGTATCAATGTTCCATCAATATCCGAAATTAACAACCGAATTGCTGGAGTTGTTTTATTCAAGATTGACACTTTCCAACTGTATTAAAATGTTTTAAAAGCATCCAAAAAGCCATTTTTGATTTTCTAATAATCAATTGGAAAAATATTATATTCACAAATTGATAAAAATATGACGATATATAATTATCAAAATATAAAAACACCCCTTGACCGCAATCGTCAAGGAGTATCATCAATCACATATTTTAATTTAGTCTCAATGTTTTAATCCCAATACAACAGGATTGACTTCATCCGTTTCAATTGATGCTAGGGCCTCATATTGTTTATAACGACGGTCAATTGCCTTTTGTGCATTTTCCATAATTTCCTCGGCATCATTCGGACGTATCCGTTTTAGATTCCGATATCTGATTTCATTACCCGCATATTCTTTTAAAGCAATACGTGGTCTGGCTGAATCCAGTTGGAAAGGATTTTTACCAATTTTCCGCATCATAGGATCAAAACGGAATAATGGCCAATAACCGGATGCTGTCGCCAATTTTTGTTGGGTCAATCCATGGCGCATATCTATTCCCTGTCCAATGCAGTGGCTGTAGGCAATGATCAACGATGGCCCATCATAAGCTTCGGCCTGGCGAAATGCTTTTAGGGTATGTTGCGGATTGGAACCTAGAGCAACCTGGGCAACATAGACATTATCATATGTCATGGCCATTAACGCCAAATCTTTACGAATTGTTTCTTTTCCCTTTGATGCAAATTTGGCAATTGATCCGAACGGTGTCGCCTTTGAAGCCTGACCTCCTGTATTGGAATACATCTCTGTATCCAGCACGAGGATATTGACATTTTCACCTGACGCTAAAACATGATCCAAACCACCGTAACCAATGTCATAGGCCCAACCATCTCCACCAACAATCCAGATACTGCGGCGGATAAAATAATCAGCCAATGCCAATAAACGTTTTGCATCATCACTGTTAAGGCGAGCTAAACGTGTCTTCAGCATTTTTACCCATGAACGTTGGGCCTGAATTTCAGATTCTTCTTTCTGTGATGAATTCAAAATCGCATCAGCCAGTTCCGTACCGACCTCTTCCCTCAATCGCTTCAATAAATGACTGGCCACTTCTAGCTGTTTGTCAACAGCAATCCTAAAACCCAATCCAAATTCGGCATTATCTTCAAACAAAGAATTGGACCAGGCTGGGCCCTGTCCTTCTCCATTTACAGACCAGGGCGTTACAGGCAGATTGCCACCATAGATTGATGAACAACCAGTCGCGTTGGCAACTTGCAAGCGATCTCCAAACAACTGAGTCAATAATTTCAGGTAAGGCGTTTCCCCACATCCGGCACAGGCACCAGAAAACTGAAATAAAGGTTCCAGAAACTGCACACCCCGTACATTCGAAAAATTAACTTTGCTACGATCATCAACCGGTAAAGTTTCAAAAAACAAAATGTTCTTTTTTTCTCTTTCAAGCAGGGATTCCTTTGCTGTCATATTGATTGCCTTGGTTTCGGGCTCAATAGGACTTTTCGCTGGACATACATCAACACACAAAGTACACCCTGTACAATCCTCCACGTAAAATTGCAAAGTATAATTAATATTTGGATATCCCCTAACTTTTAAAGGTGCCGTCTTAAATCCCTCTGGTGCTTTTTCCAGATAACGATCATGGTAAGTTTTGGAACGTATCACACTATGTGGACAAACATAGCTGCACTGACCACATTGCACGCACAAATCCTCTCGCCATTCAGGAACAAAATCCGAAACGTTACGTTTTTCATAAACGGCTGTTCCGGAAGGAAAAGTTCCATCGGCCGGGATCAAGCTTACTGGAATTTGATCCCCCTTGCCCGCAAACATAGGAGCAATAACTTTATGAACAAACTCTGGTGCATCTGCTGGAATAGGATATTCAAGATCGATATTGCTTGATACACGGTCTGGAACCCTTACTTGCTGTAAGCTATCGCAGGCTGCATCAACAGCCCTGTAATTTTGCTGTACAACATCCTCACCTTTTACAAGATAGGTTTTCCTGATCGAATGTTTGATATATTCAATCGCTTTATCCCTTGGAAGAATATCCGAAATCGCAAAAAAACAGGTTTGCAAAATCGTATTGGTACGCATACCCAACCCAACTTCCTGGGCAACTTTTGAAGCATTAACAACGTAAAATCTTAATTTCTTTTCAATAATACGCTGTTGTACCAAACGAGGTAAATGTTGCCAAACTTCATCTGCATTATAATGCGCATTCAGCAGAAAAACTCCACCTTCCACCACATGTTCAAGAATATCCTGACGATAAAGGAAATGAAAATGATGACACCCGACAAAATCGGCACGTTGAACCAGATAGGCCGCCTTGATCGGAATTTTACCAAAACGTAAATGGGACACGGTCTGCGCACCGGATTTATGAGAATCATAAACAAAATACCCCTGTGCATATTCCCCTGCATCCTCAGCAATAATTTTCACGCTATTTTTGTTGGCCCCAACAGTTCCATCCGCACTCAATCCAAAAAACATGGCGCGTTTAATTTGATCACTATCAATTGTAAAGGATGAATCATAAATTAAACTGTTATGGGTTAAATCATCCTGGATACCGACTGTAAAACCATGTCGAGGATTCTCTGTCTTTAACTCATCAAATACGGCCTTGACCATTGCAGGGGTGAAATCCTTGGATGAAAGACCATACCTACCACCGATAATCAAGGGCAAATCCCTTCTTTTCCCCCTTGAGACAGCCTCGGCCAAAGTCGCCATCACATCTAAATATAAAGGTTCCCCCAACGCACCTGATTCTTTTGTGCGATCCATAACTGCAATTCGTTTGACTGAAGTAGGCAGGAATTCGAGAAATTTTTCTGAAGGAAAAGGACGATAGAGACGAATTTTTAAAACACCAACAGATTCCCCCTGTTTTATGAGGGCTTCAGCTGTATTGTCAGCAGTTTCGGCAGCGGATCCCATCAATACGATAACATGTTCTGCCCGAGAATCCCCAACATATTCAATCAGATCATGGTAACGCCCTGTTAAATCCCCTAAACGCTTTACGTATTTTTCAACAAGTTTGATAACCCGGTTGTAATATGGATTAACCGCTTCACGTGCCTGGAAAAATGTGTCAGGATTATGAGCCGTTCCTCTAATAAAGGGTTTTTCGGGATTTAGGGCCCGTTCACGATGTGCAATGACAAATTCATCATCGATCATTTTAGCCATAATCTCATCAGATATGATATCCAATGTGTTTAATTCATGAGACGTACGAAAACCATCAAAAAAATGAATGAAAGGCACACGTGCCTCCAATGTAACAGCATGCATAATCAAAGCCAAATCATGGGCTTCCTGGACTGATGCAGAACAGCACATGCCAAAACCTGTCATTCTGCTTGCCATGACATCAGAATGATCCCCGAAAATTGACAGGGCAGAAGTTGCAACAGAACGTGCTGCCACATGAAAAACCGTCGAGGTCAATTCACCAGCGATCTTGAACATGTTTGGCAACATCAACAACAATCCCTGTGATGCCGTAAAGGTTGTTGTTAACGCCCCTGTTTGTAAAGAGCCATGTACTGCTCCTGCAGCACCACCCTCACTTTGCATTTCCTGAACAAGGGGAATATTTCCCCAAATATTTTTAATTCCCTTTGCCGCCCATTCATCAATATGCTCAGCCATCGGGGATGAGGGCGTAATCGGAAATATGGCACAAACCTCATTAACACGATAAGCAATATGGGCAACTGCAGTATTGGCGTCCATTATTGTATTAGTCATCTATAACCATCCTCTCTTGAGACGTTATCTGCATATAATATTAATATATTTAGATATTTTCAGCTGTCATATCAATTGCTTGGCATGGACAGGATTCAAAACAGACCGCACATCCCGTGCAACGATCCATATCCAGTAAATACCCTTTTCCCACTCCGGCTTTGGTTAAAGCATCCTCTGGACAAGCTGCCAGACAGTTATCACACTCATAGCAATTTCCACAGGAAAGACAGCGTTTGGCTTCATACAGAGCTTCCTTTTCATTAAAACCGATTAATGTTTCCGTAAATCCAACACGCTTTTCAACAGGCAATTCCTTTTGTAGGATCTGAGGTGTATCCTCCAATAAGGGAAGATGTAAATCCGTATAATAGGTAATCGGATTTTTTGGGGATACAATAAAGGGTTTATTATCCAGCCAAGCATTAATGAACCGAGCAGCCTTTTTACCAGAACCCACAGCATTCGTGATACTTCGAGGACCGTCAATAGCATCCCCGCCCGCAAATATGCCAGAAACCCCAGTCATCATCTGGGCATCAATAACCAGAGTCCCCTTTGAATCAAATTCTATTCCTTCAATATTTTGCAAAAAATGATTATCAGGTTGCTGTCCCAATGCCATAATAACGGTATCCATCTGTATTTCCTCCATCTCCTCGGATGGTTCCGGACGAGCATCCTGGCCAATGATCATTTTCCGTAAAATCACCCTGTCTTTAAAAACAGAATCAATTGTCCTCATACATTTAAATTGAGTACCTTCTGCCTCTGCATCCTTAATCTCAAATTGATGCGCCTCCATATGCGAACGATCCCAAAAGAAAATAACCGTTACTTTTTGCGCCCCTGCACGAAAGGCTGTTCGAGCGGCATCCATCGCTGTATTTCCGGCTCCATAGACCAAAACGTTCTTACCGATTTTTGGATTTTTCCCAGCACTGACATCACCCAAAAACTCTATGGCTGACAAAAGATGCGCTTCCTTATCAATTGGAATATTTAACAAACTTGGTTTTGTAGCCCCTATTGCCAAAAAGACCGCATCAAACCGTTCCTCCTGCTTTTCTTTCAATAAGTCCCTCACTGGATCATTACATCTGATCTTGACCCCCATCTGTTCAATCCGATAAATATCAAGCTTTAGAATATCTCTCGGTAAACGATAAGCGGGAATGCCATAACGCATCATGCCTCCAGGTTCAGGAAAAGCCTCACGTATTACAACTTCATGCCCCATACGACACAAATGATAAGCTGCAGATAACCCCCCAGGTCCAGCTCCAACAATTAAAATACGTTTACGATTAGGATTATCTGCAACGGAAACTTGCCATCCCCGGTCATTAGCCATATCCCCCAAAAACCGTTCAACAGCGTGAATGGTGACAGATCCATCCAATTCTTTACGATTACATGAACCTTCACATGGATGATAACATGCCCGCCCGTGAACTGCAGGCATGGGATTATTATCAAGAATATGTTCCCAAGCCTCTCTAAACTTTCCCTCTTGAGCAAGAGAAAGCCACCCTTGTATATCCTCACCGGCGGGACAAGCATAATTACATGGTGGTAAATGGCGATTATAAACAGGATATAATTTCCTTACCGGCCCACCAAACTGTTGTTGAGTCATATCAATGACCGGACTCATATCGTGATGTTTTGTTCCCATTAGATGATACCCTTAAATTATATCTTGTAGATTTTTATAATCTTTATGAAAAACCATTATGCTTATGTATGTTGTTAGAAAATTATTATGTCATAAACCATTCAATAGCGAATTTTGTTTAACGTAATGTTAGTAAAATAAATTTGATTTATTTCACTAACTCTATATATTCCTTATATATTTTGTATAAAATTTATAAAAAAAAAGCCTTAATCCTCACGATTAAGGCCTTTTCCAATAAAATTGGAAAATTTATATTATTTCTTTTCTACATGGCCACCAAAACCAAAACGCATTGCTGACAACATCTTTTCGCCAAACGTATTTCCTGAACGGGAACGAAAACGAGTGAATAAAGCGGAAGTTATAACGGGGGCAGGAACAGCCTCTTCAATTGCGGCTTCAATGGTCCAGCGCCCTTCTCCCGTATCTGCAACATCACCTTTAAAACCTGCAAGAGTACCATCCTTTGCAAGCGCATCCGCACATAAATCCAACAACCACGACGGAATAACGCTGCCACGACGCCATACTTCTGCAATATCTGCCATATTCAAATCAAAACGTTCATCTTCGGGTAAACGATCTGATCCTTTGGTACGCATGATATCAAACCCTTCTGCATAGGCCTGCATCATACCGTATTCAATACCGTTATGAACCATTTTAACAAAATGTCCAGAACCTGCGGGACCACAATGAAGGTAACCTTTTTCCGCACGGGGATTCAAATTGGCATTACGTCCCTTTGTACGTGGAATATCGCCCATTCCAGGAGCCAAAGAGTCCAAAATCGGATCAATATGGTCAACAGCTTCCTTACTGCCACCATACATCATGCAATATCCACGTTCCAGACCCCAAACGCCACCGGAAGTTCCAACATCAACATAGTGAATACCCTTTGCTTCCAGCATTTTTGCACGACGTATGTCATCTTTATAGAACGTGTTTCCACCGTCAATAACGATATCCCCTTTATTTAACATATCTCCAAGACTTTTGATTGCCTGTTCTGTCACTTCACCACAAGGCAGCATAATCCAAACAATTTTTGGGGAAGGCAATGCTTCTACCAAAGATTTCAAATCATCGACAATGGTACTTTTAGGAGCTTGATTATGAATTTCCTCACTTTTGCTGCGCGTACGATTTAACAGAACAACTTCATGACCATGACGAGCCAAACGAATTGCCATGTTACCACCCATTCTGCCCAAGCCATACATACCTAGTTTCATAGTTAATTTCTCCATTCTCATCACAATAAGTTTATATCTTGCGGTAATCGTAAGATATAAACGTTGATTAATCTACAGAATATTTAAAATTGATTGGCTTAATTTATCCAATCCAACTTTCATATTCCCTTTTACATGAATACGGATAACCCTTCTATCCCGTTCCGATAATACATCGAAATCACCACGAGCTTGTGCTTCCTTCACAATTCCAAATGTGTATTTTTCACCGGGAACAGGCAAATCATGATCATCATCGGCAGTGATCTGTAAAAATACACCACTATTGGGTCCACCCTTATAAGCCTGTCCAGTTGAATGCAAAAACCGGGGACCGAATTCAGCCGCTGTTGCAACCTTTTTTTTGTCTCTTATAGCCAGACGTAATTTCTGGATCCACTCCCGTGTTGCCAAATCACGTTCAATATAGGCCAAAACAGCAACATAATCCCCTGCAGCAATTTCATTGAAAAAACTTTTCAAGGCTTCGGAGATTGTGGAAAGACCTTTTAATTTTGCAATTTCAACCTTACCTGCATAAAGATCAAACCCTTGCTCTTGAACGATTGGGGTAATAACGGGAAGAGAACCTTTTTCATTATAAGCAGTTGTAATTTTCTTGGTTTCAATCTTACTGGCTTCAACATCGGGTTGATCAAAAGGATTAATCCCAATGAAGGCACCCGCCACAGCGGTTGCAAATTCAGTTTGGAAAAAAGTCTGAACAATCTGTGCTTTATCATGTAGATTTATTGTCACAACAGGCTGTTGAGCCGCTTTTAATTCAGCAATCGCTTTTTCCTGTTGAGGATCAATCTTATTCTCCAACCGTAAATAGATAAATAAACGATCCTTTCCATAGACAGATGGAACAGTCAAGGTTTCCTCATCTATAGGAATAATTCCTTTACCAACCTTACCCGTTGATTCTGCCAAAAGTTGCTCAAGCCATGAACCTAAGGAGCCAATATCAGGTGAGGCTATGATTGTAAATTTATCCCGTTTGAATTCAGCAACACCAACCCCGAAAATTGTCCCGAGTTGAGCTCCCGGATTTTGTGCCGGTGGAGATCCTGCAGAACAAGCTTTTTCCATTCGTTGGGCCGAATACAGGATTTCCTGTAAAGGCAATCCCGCCGCGGCTGCGGGAACAATTCCAAAATTAGATAAAACGGAATAACGCCCACCGATTGATTTCAAGCCGTAAAAGATTTTCCAGAAACCATCCTGCTTGGCCACATCTTCCATATGGGAACCCGGATCGGTGACTGCAACAAAATGCTGCCCCACTTTGTCACCCAGCACCTTTTTGGCTTCATTGAAAAAATACGCCTTAAGAATATTAGGCTCCAGAGTGCTGCCTGATTTCGAAGAAACAATAAACAGGGTTGTCGCAATTGTCACTTTCTGCTGGAAGCTGTGCACTTGCTGTGGATCAGTGCTATCCAGGACATGAAGACGCGGAAAACCAGCCTGATGTCCAAAAACCTCTCCCAGAACTTCAGGACCAAGACTTGATCCGCCCATACCTAGTAAAAGGATATCGGTAAAACCTCTATTCCTGACTTCTTTTTGGAATTCCTCCAGTTCAGCAAGATTTTCAACCTGTTGATCAACAATATCAAGCCAACCGAGCCATTTATTCTCATCCTTTCCCGTCCAGACAGAAGATTCACGATCCCACAGTTTGCGAACTGTGCCATTCTTACGCCATTTATCCAGACCAGTTTTTACAGCGGTTTCATAATCTGAAGGTAAATCAGACTGCAAATGAGTTAGCTTATTCCCCTGTAAGATCATCTGCTTTTCACCAACAGAACCCAATAATTGATCAAAAGCGTCGGCAAATGAATTAACACCGTCTTCCAATAACTGATCCGTAACTTTTTTTAAATCAAGGTTCAAATGTTCAGCCTCAGCCAGAATCTTTTTAGCTTCATCAATATTTTGTTCCAGGGTGTCAGCCACAGTACCATGATCTCTAAAAGCATCCATGGTGGCAGGTGGAATTGTATTGACAGTATCCCTACCAATCAGTTGATCAACATAAATAGTGTCTGGAAATGTCTTATCCTTGCAACTTGTACTGGCCCATAATAAACGTTGGGGTTTCGCCCCTGCAGCCTCAAGTTTTTTCCATCGGTCACTTTGCATCACTTCAAGATAATGCTGATAAGCAAGTTTTGCATTTGCAATGGCAACCTTGCCACGAATAGCTTTTAATGCACCGCTTTCCTTATCCCCTGCGGCGATCCTTTGATCAATTTGCTTATCAATGGCCGTATCAATACGACTAATAAAGAAAGAGGCCACACTGGCAATATGCGCAATATGATGCCCCTTGGCAAGATGCGCTTCAAGCCCCTTGATATACGCTTCAAGAACCTGTTTGTACATATCCAAGGAAAATAGTAAAGTTACATTAACATTGATTCCCTCGGCAATGGCCCCTTCAATAGCGGGAATACAAGGTGCTGTTGCTGGAATCTTGATCATAAGATTCTTTTCAGCAACCCTTTTCCATAATCGGCGTGCGTCTTCCAACGTTGCATGCCCGTCCATAGCGATATATGGAGAAACCTCCAAACTGACATATCCATCCAGTCCATGGGTTTTTTCCCATACAGGATACAATACTGAACAGGCCGCACGGATATCATCAATCGCCATTGTTTCATATAAGGTAACAACATCGGTGATTCCTGAAGAAATCAGTTGTTTAAATTGTTCATCGTAGTCAGTGCCATGCCCCATTGCCTTTTCAAAAATTGAAGGATTGGAAGTAACGCCCTTTAATCCATCTTCATCAACCAGTTTTTTTAACCCACCGCTTTGTGTAAATGAACGCTGGATAAAATCTAGCCAAGGTGATTGTTTATACTGTTCTAATTTAATGAGAGGGTTTTCAACCATTTCTATTTCTTTCCTTAAATATGCTGCGACAAAAAATCCTTCTTAATAAATTAAGAAGGATTCACAACATTTACCTTGTCAATTGTTCCTGTGCCGCTTGTAAAACAGCTTCAAGAGTAAACCCGAATTTTTTCTGTAGATCACTATAGGGAGCAGAGGCACCAAAACCACGCATAGCGATGATTGCACCGGTTGTTCCAGCATAACGATCCCATCCAATGGGAGATCCCTGTTCAACCGCGACACGTGCTGTTATATCAGGAGGCAAAACCTGATCACGATAAGACTTGGACTGTTCTTCAAAAAGTTCCCATGAGGGCATTGAAACAACCCGAATCTTTTTTCCGGATTTTGTTAAAACCTGATAAGCTTCCATAATCAAACCAACCTCGCTTCCTGTCGCCATGAGAATCAAGTCTGGCTTACCTTCACAATCCGCAACAACATAAGCACCCTTTTTAAGCCCTTCTGCCGAAGCATATTGATGGCGGTCAATTGTTGGCAAATTCTGACGACTTAATGCCAGAATGACTGGTTTAGAATTTTCCTGCATCGCATATTTCCATGCCTCGACAACCTCGTTTGCATCGGCGGGACGAAAAACAACAAGATTAGGCGTTGCCCTAAAGTGAACCAACTGCTCAACTGGCTGATGTGTCGGACCGTCCTCACCAACCCCGATACTATCATGCGTAAAAATATATATGACCGGCAAATGCATCAATGCAGACAAACGGATGGGATTTTTCATATAGTCAGAAAAAATGAAAAATCCTGCGGCATACGAACGCAAACCGCTTAAGGCCATTCCGTTGACAATTGCCCCCATGGCATGTTCACGAACGCCAAAATGAAAATTCCGTCCATCATATGTACCGCCATAAGCAGGATTCTGAAAAACCCCGGCCCCTTCAAAATCCAGATTGCTTTTATTAGAGGGGGCAAGATCTGCAGATCCACCGATTAACCAGGGCACATTCTTTGCAATGGCATTCAATACCTTTCCTGAGCTGGCCCGCGATGCAACCCCTTTGGCATCAGGCGCAAAAATTGGAATATCCTTGTCCCATCCCTTTGGTAGGCGATGATTTAAAATATCCTCGATCTCTTGACCCAACTCGGGATATTTTACCTTATAATCCGCAAACAGCGTATGCCATTTTTGATAGGCTGCAGCCCCTCTTTTACCAATATTGGCTTTAAAATGATCCATTACACCATCAGGGACAAAGAAATCTTTGTCTTCAGGCAAACCAAGATTCTTTTTGGTCGCTTTAACTTCTTCCACCCCAAGCGGTTCACCATGCGCTACTGATTTTCCCGCTTTATTAGGAGACCCATACCCGATAACACTATCAATGACGATGAAACTTGGCATGGCTTTATTTTGACGCGCTTGATTAATCTTATTTTGGAAATCATCAATATCGTTACCATCTTTCACATGATAGATTTTCCATCCTGCAGCTTCAAAACGTTTTTCAACATTTTCTGTAAAGGCAATATTGATATTGCCCTCGATCGTAATACGGTTCCGATCATATACCCAGATAAGGTTACCTAACTTCAAATGTCCTGCAAGAGAGGCCGCCTCATAGGAAATCCCCTCCATAAGATCACCATCACCGCAAAAGGCATAGACATGATAATCGAACAATGGAAATTCTGGTCGATTATAACGTGCAGCAAACCATTCCTGGGCAATCGCCATCCCCACAGACGTTGCAATCCCTTGAGCTAAAGGTCCTGTTGTGGTTTCAATTCCGGTGGTATGCAAATACTCTGGATGACCGGGCGTTTTTGAATTGAGCTGTCTGAATTGACTTAAATCTTCAAGGGTTAAGGCTGGTTTGTTTTCCACTTTACCTTGACGTGTCACTTCCTTAATACCGCTTAAATGAATCATGGCATATAAAAGGGAACAGGCATGACCACCTGACAAAACAAAACGATCGCGGGCCGGCCACAATGGATTCGCAGGATCATAATTTAAAATATTATTCCATAAGGCATATGTCGCGGGTGCCAAGTCAAGCGGCGTACCTGGATGACCAGAGTTAGCTTTCTGCACTTGATCAATTGCAAGTCCACGAATGGTATTAATACATACCTTATCCATATTCATTCAAGTCTCTCCATCAAACAACTTTTAAAATAACTTCGTTAATCATAAATTTAATCGTTTTTTTTAAATCAATTTATATCACCCAATAAAAAAGGAAAAAAAATCGATTGTTCAAATTACAAAAATTTTATCCTACAAAGCTATCAATTAACTTAAGATCGAATTGTTAATATTCCGATAAATTCTGACCCCTGCCAAATGTTCAATTAATAAAACATTTTATCTGTAATCAATTTTATCGATTATATTAAATTATATTAAAATCATACACTTTTATAAAACTTTCTCCTATAAAAGAAATCTTATTTTTCTTGATCTTTCTTTTTTATACGCGGCACTATAAAATAAAAACCAGATTTTTGTTCATTAACTCTCAATAATATGGCAATACCATGACGGTTTCATCTTCTCTTGATTCTAGTTCTTCCCCCGAATTCACTTCACAGGAAATAGAAACGCTTTATTTCAATTCTGCTAGAGAAGGTTCACTTCCTTTGCTTGAAGAATTCATCGCCGCGGGTATGAATATCAATCATCAAAATGAAAAAGGCTATACTCCTCTCATCTTAACCACTTACAATAATCATCATGATGCAACGGCTTTCCTATTAAAAAGCGGGGCAAATCCTAATCTGCAGGATAAAACAGGTGCAACGGCTTTAATGGGCGTAGCTTTCAAAGATCATGTTGAAATGGCCAATCTTTTAATTAAGGCTGGTGCCTCAGTTGATATTCCCAATAATCTAGGACGCACACCTTTGATGTTTGCAATCCTTTTTAACCGAAACGACATGACTGAAATTTTATTAAAAGCCGGGGCGAACCCTCTGCACGCCGATGGGGAAGGCATTACACCCTTAAAACTTGCAGAACAACAAGGAAATAAACATCTAATATACTTACTTGAAAACTATCAAAACATTTAAATTTCATAATTTTTTAAATAGGTATATCCTTATGCAAAATCGTTATTGGAGTTCTTTTGTCAAAAATTTAGTTCCTTACACACCTGGGGAACAACCCAAGGTAAATAATCTTATCAAACTTAATACAAATGAAAATGCGTATGATATATCCCCCAGCGTATTAAAAGCCATACAGGCAAATACCAACAATTTATTAAAATTGTATCCCGATCCTACATCCCAGGCCCTTTGTCAATCCTTGGCTGATTTGCACCATGTCCAACCAGACCAGGTTTTCGTCGGTAATGGCTCTGATGAGGTGCTTGGATTTGCCTTTCATGCCTTATTAAAACATGAAAAACCTGTTCTCTTTCCAGATATAACCTATAGTTTTTACCCTGTTTACTGCAATCTTTTCAATATTGACTATAAAACCATTCCCCTAACCGGAAATTTCAAGATTGACCTTGAACAATATGATGCAGAGGATGCTTGCGGGATCGTCATTGCCAACCCCAACGCTCCAACTGGCTTGCTGATTGACCAAGAGACAATCCGGCATTACCTTGAAACACACCCTGAACAAATTATTATTATCGATGAAGCCTATATAGATTTTGGTGGAAAATCGGTCATTCCCCTTATCAATCAATTTCAAAATCTTCTTGTTGTTCGAACTTTCTCGAAATTTCACGCCTTTGCAGGATTACGGGTTGGTTATGCAATTGGAAACACACAATTAATTGAGGGTATTAAACGTGTAAAGGACAGTTTTAATTCATATCCCTTAGATCGATTGGCACAAATTGGTGCGATTGCATCAGTAAAAGACATTCAATGGTCTGTTAATAATGCCCGACAGATTATCAAAAACAGAGATTACCTGATCAACGCCCTTTCTGAATTAGGATTCACAACTCTCGATTCAAAATCAAATTTTGTTTTTACATCTCATCCCGAGATATCTGGTGAAAAACTTGCAATTCAGTTAAGAAAAAATAAGATTTTGGTAAGACATTTTAATCTCCCACGAATTCAAAACTGGCTTAGGATAACAATTGGCACAGAAAAAGAATGTCAAATCCTGATACAGGTCATAAGCACAATAATATCAACTAATTGACAATACAAAATAAATAAGATTAACTTAAAATTTATATTAGTAACAATCATTTGAAATGAGGTGTGTTATAATGTCTCATCCCTATTCCCAGCTTTTTTTTTCAAAAAAAAATGATTTATCCAAAATTGTTTTAATTAATTTTGTTATATATCAAGCGCTGATTAATCAACATTCTGCATATGCGGTTGGAAATTCCCCTATTGTTAATCAGGGCGCATCTCCATCAACAAATATTAGCGGTGCAACCCCGGTAAAAAAATCCCCTCCACCAGCCACAATCCTTGATAAGGATACAGGTCAGGCACCCGAAAACAACGATATGTTATTGGGAAATATTTTGGGATTACGTTCCCTTATGGCACAATATGGTCTGACCCTCACCCTGGTGGATGTCAATGAGGTATGGGGAAATCCTTATGGGGGGATCAAGCAGGGTGCTGCCTATACAGGTTTGACCACAGTTACCTTGAACTGGGATCCCGAGAAAGTGACAGGAATTAAGAATGGTCTTTTTAACATTAGCGCCCTGCAACTTCGAGGACGGGCTTTTACGGCAGAAAATATAGGAGCCTATAACTCTACCAGTGGTTGGGAAGGCGATCGCTCGACACGCCTATGGGAACTATGGTATCAACAGGGGTTTTTCGATAATAAAATGACCATTCGCATCGGGAAATTAAGTTTGGACCAGGAGTTTAACATCAGCGATTATGCAACGCTATTCATTAACTCCTCTTTTGGATGGCCCATGATTCCATCAGTCAATACCTATAGTGGAGGAATTGACTATCCCGTTGCCTCTCCTGCAATCCGTTTCAGTTTTCAACCCAATGATCACTGGACGGACCTTTTTGCAGTTGCGGACAGTAATCCCAACAATGTTTCTTTTTGCAATCCATCCGGACCATTTACCTGTGATCCGTATTCCAAGCATCAATCAGGAACACATTTCAATTTTACCACCGGGGTATTCATAACCAATGAAATTCAATATCATCTGAATCCTGGCAATGAAGATGATGAAAAATATACAGCTTATCCTGGAACTTATCGGTTGGGAGCTTATTTTGATAGTTCAAAATTCCCGGATCAACGTTATAACAGGGATGGGGATCCATTAGGAAATCCGGACAATCCCCAAACAATGCTCAACCATCGCCATACCTGGTCAGTTTATGGAATTATGGATCAAATGATATGGAGAAACCCGAGAAACAAAAAAGAATCTCTTGGCATATTTGGAAGAATGCAAGTCAGCCCAACTGACCGCAGCCCCATCAATTATGCAGGAGATGCAGGGATTGTCTATAAGGGACTTCTCAATCGGGAACATGATTCCCTAGGTTTTGGCTGGGGATTTGCCCATACTGGCAACCGTGCCAGACATTATGACCGTGATTACCGCAATTTTGCGGATCCATACTGGTGTGTTCGAAAAACAGAACATCATATCGAGCTCGCCTGGCAAATACAGGCCACATCATGGCTAGAGCTAAAACCTGATTTTCAATATGTCTTCCGTTCCGGTGGAGGATTAAATCTTGAGGAAAATAGTAAAAAGAAAATTCCAAATGCCGCCATTTTTGGATTGAGATCTACGGTCAACTTTTAAAAAAAGGTTATATACATTATCGATAAATCGATAATGTATATAACTTGTATTTTATTTTTTTAAAATTTAGGAAATTCTTTTCGAAATACTGTCCGCAAGTTGCGTTAACAGCAAACAGCAAGAAGTTGCACCAGCATCCAAAATGCCTTTTGAACGTTCACCCAAACGACTGGCACGACCTATTTTTGCAACAAGATTGCGGGTTGATTCCTTACCATCATGTGCTGCCTGTTTCATAATAATCAAAGCTTCATGAAATGTTTTTCCGGATTCATTCGCTTTTTTGAATCCTTCAATTGCAGGCATTAAAGTATCAACCAAACATTTATCACCCTGTTTGGCAGAACTAATTTCCTGTAATTCATGCAACCCTTTTGAAAGCATTTCCTTGAATTCATTTGAATTCAAGGTATTTTTACCTTGAATTGCCTCAGCCCATCCAGCAAAAATACTGCCATATAAAGGCCCCATTGAACCACCAATCCCCTCCATCAGGGAATCACTTAATATTTCAAAGGCTTCTGACAATGAAAGATTTTTCCCATCAATACGATGTTTGCAAATGTTAAATCCCTTTGCCATATTGATCCCATGATCACCATCACCGATCGCACCGTCAATCTCACTTAAATAATCACGGTTATTCACGATACAGCTGATTAGATCATCAACAATCTCGGTACCATTTTCAATCTTAGCCACTTCTGTCATGCCATTTACTCCTGTACCAAACCCAAAGAACGTGCAGGAACATCAATCAGTTTTTTTAATTCCGCATCTAATTTCATAACGGAAAGCGTCACACCCATCATTTCAAGAGAAGTAAAATAATTTCCTACATAACAGCGATGGATCTTGACATTTTTAGCCTTCAAAAGACGTTCAACCTCTGCATAATAGATATAAAGCTCCATAACAGGTGTTGCTCCAAGGCCGGAAACCAGCACGACCACTTCAGATCCGGGTTCAAAAAGACCTTCCTCCATGATTGGATGAAGCATGGTTTCCGCCATCTCTTTTGCCGTTTCTATAGGAACAACCTTGATTCCAGGTTCACCATGATGGCCAATACCCAATTCCATTGTTCCTTTTTCAATATGGAAATTTGGTTTTCCAACTGCAGGTATAGTACAAGAACTCAAGCCAACCCCAATTGAACGACAGTTATTTATTGCTTTTTGAGCAGCGGCAATAACACCATCAAGATCATATCCTTCGGCAGCGGCAGCCCCACCAATTTTCCACATAAGGATTTCACCCGCAACACCGCGGCGTTTCTCTATTTCACTGGCCGGTGCGGAAGCGACATCATCATTGGCAACAACTGTTTTGACTGTAATACCAGCGGCTGTGGCCTTCTTTATTGCCATCTTGACATTCATATTATCGCCAGCATAATTGCCGTATAAACAAGCAACACCAGCACCTGAATCTGCGGCTTTCATCGCATCCAAAAATGCACCAGCAGTGGGAGAAGAAAAAATTTCCCCAATTGCAACCGCATCAACCATATTTTTACCCACATATCCCAGAAAGGCTGGTTCATGACCGGAACCGCCACCTGTAATAATGCCAACTTTACCTTTTTTTTCTGAACCTGAATATTTTAGAACTCTAGAATTATCCGTTTTTTCAAAAAATTCTGGATGGGCGACGACATATCCCTCGATTGCATCTTCAACGACTAAATCTGGATCATTAATAATTCTGTTCATTGTCATTATTTATTCTCATTATTTTTTATTTCTTTTTATTGAATGGTAAATCCACCATCAATGACTAAATTAGCACCATTCACAATAGATGCTTCAGAGCTGGCAAGATAAACAGCTGCAGCGGCAATCTGTTCGGGTTCAGCAAAACGGCGCATGGGAATTTGCGCCTTCATATCCTCACCAACTTTACCTGCCCATGCTTTTTTCCCAAGTTCCGTCAAAACAACGGTTGGAGAAATCGCATTAACATTGATCCCATGAGGTCCCCATTCCAATGCCAGTACATGTGTCAATCCAATAACACCTGCCTTACTGGCACAATAAGCAGCATGTTTTTGCAAGGCAATAACCCCCGCCTGTGAAGCCATATTAATAATAGATCCACTCTTTTGTTTTAACATCACGTTTCCCACTGCCTGGGCAACCCAATAGGTACCAGTTAAATTAATATTAATAGTCGCATTCCACATTTCCTCACTGAGCGTTTCAGCTGCATCAAGCAAAGCAACACCCGCACAATTTACAGCAATATCTATACGACCAAAATGATCAACAACTTTTTTTACTGCCTGATCAACCTGTTTTTTATTCGTTACGTCAACCTGGATACCAATAGCATTATCTGGGCCTAGATTTTTTGCGACCTGATCAATGGTATCAAGTCGATCCAACAACGCTACCTTTACACCTTTTTGTAAAAAAGTCCGAACAATCTCGTTTCCAATACCGGCAGCCCCCCCGGTAACAAGTGCAGTTTTACCTGATAAATCAAACATTTGATTTGTTGACATAAACCTCTCCTTAATAGGCTATAATGTTTCTTCTATTGCCACACCGACTTCTTGATCAATTGTTTCATTTTTATATTGTTGAACCTTGACAAAAATCATTAATGCTGCAGCAACAAAATAGAGCCCGATATAAATGTACATCACCCCGAAATTACCAATGATCCCTTGAAAAAGCATGACAATTGCATAACCAAAAAAGTAACTCATTCCTGCACCAAAATTAAGAATTGACATGGCCGCACCCTTATTTTCAGGGGCAAGATTTGGCATAATAGCTGATAACGGAACAAATGCTGCAAGCAATGCACCATATACAGCGGCGCATATTTTTATGGTGAAAAGATCCGCATGAATAGAAATGCAATAGGTATATGCCATAACGCTCAATGCACAGCCTATACAGCCAAACCACATAACAACGTTACGCCACCCCAATTTGTCACTTGCGGCCCCAAAGATAAGATTGAATACAACATTACCCATCCATAAATACACGGCAACCTCAAGCCACGCATTTTCAGCATATCCCATACCGAATAAAAAAGTTGGCATAAAAACTGAAAAACCGTATGCGGCACTTGTATTAATCATCCGGACAAGACCACCAATCCCCACTTTTGGTTTTTCATAAACAATCGTTAAACCTTTTAACAAATGTTTTAATGAATGGGTTTCATCATCTTCTGGATAATTATTTTGTGCAGATTTTTTTCCACTTAGACTCAGTGCAATAACAGCACCTACAGCAACAAAAATCAATGCCGTCCACAATAAATGAAGGTTTTCCATGTGGAAATAATAAAGCATAATATTTGAATAGCCAGTTCCCAGAACGGAAATCCCACCTGCATAAACAAGCCAGAACATACCGACAGCACCTCCCAACCGTTCACGGGGAGCCTCATATGCAACTGAAACTAGAAAACCATAAGCGAACAGAGGATAAGCAAGTCCCCGCACTGCATAGGTAGGCAATATAACGCTAAAATTATAAGTTGGAATACCAAAAACCAAAAAAAGAAATGACCCTACAAAAAAAAGGACAAGTCCAATGGTCATTACTTTCCGAACCCCGAAAATCTCTGCCAAAACACCTGAAAGCCATGATGAAATGGCAACCATCAATCCATAAACCGTGAAAATGGTAGAAGCCTGATGTGCAGTTAGACCATGCTGTTGTAAAAAGGGAGACAACCAGTTCTGTTCCAGCCCTTCACCAGCCATGAAAATTAATACTCCAAAATAACCCAACATCAATTTTGGAGAAATGAAAAGTCTCTCTATGACTTTGTTCACGCGCAGGCCTCCCTCTTAGTAAATAAATTACTTTCAAATAATTAGATGGCTAAAATTCAATAAATTATAAATTTGGATCGAGTACGACCTTTAAAGAACCCACTCCTTTTTTCATTATGTCAAAAGCTTCCTTAAAATCTTTCAATGGGAAAACATGCGTTACAACGCCCTCCGTTGGAAAATCGCCATTTTGTATTCCCTTGATCACCATGGGATAGCAATAAGGACCCAAATGTGATCCCAAGACATCCAACTCCTTACGATCGCTAATGATACTCCAGTCAACCGATACCGGATCTTTGAATACAGAAAATTCAACAAAACGACCAAGTTTGCGAATCATTGACAGACCCTGTTCTACTGATTTGCCTGCACCCGTAGCTTCAATATAAATATCGCAACCATATCCTTCGGTCATATCCTTAATTTTCTTGACGACATCTTCACGGGCTGGATTCATCACGATATCAGCACCGAATTTCTTAGCCAATGCTAAACGATCATCATTCAAATCAAGAACAACCAGTTTGTCGGGACCGGATTTTTTCAATGCGCCAATCATACCTAAACCCAGAGTGCCCGCACCAGATAGCACCACAAAATCTCCCAACTTAACGCTTGCACGTTGCACGGCATGTAATGAACAGGCATATGGTTCAACCAGAACAGCCTGTTTCATGGGAAGATCATCTGGCAAATGATAGTTAATCGCTTCTTTAGGCAATTTTATATATTCTGCCATGCCGCCATTAACGTTGTTTTGAAAACCGTAAAGATCGTGTTTTTCACACATCCAGTATTCACCACGTTTACAGAAACGGCATTCCCAACAAGGAACAATTTGTTCGGAAATAATACGGTCATTCAGTTTGAAATCTTTGATTTTATCGCCATAGGCAACAACATGCCCAATAAATTCATGACCGGGTATCATGGGAGCCTTAATATAGGCAGGTTGCTTTTCATCCCCCCAAAAACTTGGCGCCCCATCAAATGCTTTGGTATCCCCAGCGCAAATTCCACATGCCTCTACTTTAACAAGAATTTCTTCAGACCCAATTTGTGGTACAGGAACCTCTTCCAAACGGTAATCATGTGGCGCATAAGCAACAATTGCTTTCATTGTCTTGGGAATATTATCTATTTTCGTAATAGAAGATTTACCGTTTTTTTCCATCATTTTTCTCTGCTCATCTGTAATGTTTACTATGATGATCAGCCAGAATATATTCAAAAACAAATAAACTTCTTGTGATCTTTTAATCTAAATTACTTGTATATTTATTGGTGAAAAACTTTATAAAATACATGCCATAAATGGGAATCTTTAAAAATATTTTAATACACCAATACAATGAAATATTTTAAGAAATTTTAAGGAATATAAAAATGCCCTCTATTGCTATCGGCTGCGATGATGCTGCTGTTGACTTAAAAAATAAAATCGTAGACTGGCTTCAATCCAACAATATTGAAGTGACAGACTACAGTAGCGATTCCAATCGCGATTCAAATCTGTATCCGGATATTGCCTGGTCTGTAGGACAGGCAATCAAGTCCGGCAAACATGAAAGAGGGATCTTGATTTGTGGCACTGGAATAGGAATGGCAATTGTTGCAAATAAGATACCCGGCATTCGTGCGGCTCAATGCCATGATACCTATTCCGCCGAACGGGCCAGAAAAAGCAATGATGCACAAATCATCACATTGGGTGCCCGTGTTATCGGTGAAGAACTGGCAAAAACAATCCTTCAGGCCTGGCTTGATTCTGAATATGAAAAAGGTAGATCAGAGCCTAAGGTAAAAAGAATTGCGTATTACGAAGATAAAGCAATTTCCGAGTAATCCTACATAATTCCATAGACTATTAATTGGTATCGGTTAATAGTCTATGGAACAGGAGATACCCGTATCAATCATTTGACGAAACTGTATAAAAAGATAACTGACAGGTCATATCCTCACTGCAGGAAGCGATTTTATGATATTGGCGTGGCTTTATCATTTCAGGTTGATGCACAACTGAATATTCAGTTTCTTTTTCAATTTCTTTTTTATCATTCAAAAATTCCATTACCAAAGATCCTGATAATATCTTTAATTTTGCCCAGACACCCTCTTTTGTATTATGGCATTCCTTGAAAGATTTTGGTAAAGTTTTTACATTCCATATTGGCAAAGTTTTATAGCAAACCAATTTACCATCCCCATAATTCTGTTTTACAGCATTCATCATTTCCTCATTATCTATTAAAAATAATCATGATTTAGATTCTATACTTAAATATATTCCAATTTTTTATAAATTTACTCAATTTTATTATCAGACCTATAAAAATCGGGACATTTCAAGACGGGTATTGCAATTTCCTGACCTTTTTTCTGAGATTCAATACAGAATTCGGCCACATAAGTCGCCATATATCCCCGCCATGCGTCCGGACCTTGTAATTTTCCAACCAGACATTCATTAATGAATTCCTGTATTTCAATATTATAGGCTTCCAAAAACCAATCCTGCCAATTTGCCAAAATTTGATCATACCGTTTTTCATGCTGGCATATTGAAACAGCAGCAGGAGCGGGTAAGCTGGCCACACCTTCTTCACCCACAATTTCACATTTGATATCGTAACCATATTGACAGTTTACAAATAATTCCACATTAATTCTGATTCCTGATTGGGTTTCCAAAAGTGCAAACTGAGGATCCTGCAAGCCTTTTGGCGCTTTTGATGTTTTACGGATTGGAATCATACTTACGGTAACAAATTCATCGTTCAACAACCAACGAAATATATCCAGTTCATGAATTAAGGTATCCGTTATAACCATTTCAGATGTAAAATTCTCTGGACACTCCTGATTCCTATGTGCCGCATGTATCATCAGGATCTGGCCTAATTTTTTATCTTGAATGATTTTTTTCAGTTCTTGATATCGCCGATCATAAGAGCGCATAAATCCAACCTGAACTAAACGTTTTCCATATGTTTGCTCAGTCTCGATGATCGCTTGACATTCCTCGATTGTCGTTGCCAGCGGCTTTTCACAAAAAATGAATTTTTTTGCCTCAATGCCAGACAATATATATTCCGCATGGGTTTTACCTGAAGAGGCAATGATAATTGCATCCACCTCTTTCGCTTGAATCAAATCGTTCCCTGATTCATATGCTTTAGCATCCAATCCATATGTGGAAATGGCATTCTGTGCAGATTTTTTATCAATGTCACTGACAGCAACAACCTCGACTCCTGATAAAAAGTTCGTACATCGTTTGATATGATCCTGACCAATAGCTCCAGTACCAATGATTCCAATCTTTAACGTTTTGTTACCTGATATTTGTTTAATCATCATCGAACTCTTTTCTTGGATTTTTTATTTAAACAAAATGACAAAAAAATAAATAAAATATTTCTGTCATTATCCAATTAAATGTAATAGTTATATAAACTACTGAACTGTAATAACAATAAAACTATTTATAATTACGAACAAATATTTTTTTATTAAAAATTGCTATTTCAATCTTTTATAAATAGAATGAAATTACTTTGAAATAACACATTTGTTATTTTTCATACTTACGGAATACTGGTAACATAATTGTGTATTTTATATGTTTATTCCAGTAAGGAACATTTCATGGCTCAAGCTCTTGTACTTGAAGAAAAAGGCAAATTAAGTATCCGTAACATTGATTTACCCTCTACAGTAGGGGATAATGACGTTAAAATAAAAATACGTAATGTTGGTATTTGTGGAAGTGATGTACATTACTACACACATGGAAAAATTGGCCCTTTTATCGTAAATCAACCAATGGTGCTCGGGCACGAGGCTTCTGGTATTGTTATTGAGACAGGCAAAAATGTTGAAAATTTAAAGGTTGGGGATCGTGTATGTATGGAGCCCGGCATACCCAATCCACACTCACGCGCAACAAAACTCGGTATTTACAATGTTGATCCTGACGTCGTGTTCTGGGCAACCCCACCCGTTCATGGATGCTTAACGGAAACGGTGGTACATCCCGCTGCTTTTACATTTAAACTGCCCGACAACGTATCTTTCGAGGAAGGTGCCTTTGTTGAACCTCTTGCCATTGGCGTTCAGGCTGCCGTAAAAGCCCGATTAAAACCTGGCGATATCTGTTTAGTGACAGGATGTGGTCCAATTGGTATTCTGACCGCACTTGCCGCACTTTCCTCTGGCGCAAGCAAGGTTTTCATCTCTGATCTTGCTCAACCCAAACTGGATATTGCCAAACAATATCATGGCATTATCCCAATTAATTTGAAAAATGAATCCGTAGAGGAAAGAGTCAAGGCGGAATGCGGTAAAGACTGGGGGACAGATGTCGTTTTTGAGGCTTCAGGACATCCCTCCGCTTATGATACCGTATTGGCCTGTGTCCGCCCTGGTGGAACCATAGTATTTGTAGGGATGCCCGTTGACAAGATCCCCTTTGATCTTGTTACTGCACAAGCAAAGGAAATACATATGGAAACAATCTTTCGATATGCACATGTTTATGACCGGACCATTAATCTGATTGCTTCTGGAAAGATTGATATCAAGCCATTAATTTCTGGAGTTTATCCATTCTCAAAAAGTATCGAGGCTTTTGAACGGGCCGCATCAGCACAACCTGCTGATGTAAAATTGCAAATTGAAATGCCCGAATAAGATTCTTCTGAATTTTATTCCGATACAAAGCCCGAAATCAATTCAATTCGGGCTTTTTTTATAAACTTATCATGCTCAAAGATTACTTATGAATAATATCCAAACAAAATCACGTATGATGATGGGAATGCCAGTCTCTCTATTTTGGGGGTATATTGCCATTGCCCTTTTCATGATTGGCGACGGTCTTGAACTGAATTTCCTTTCCAAATACATTGTTACACTGGGATTCGCAGAAAAAAAAGTCAGCCTTATTTTTGCTGCTTATGGGTTAACCGCTGCAATTTCAAGCTGGCTTTCTGGCGTTCTAGCTGAAACATTTGGTGCAAAAAAAATCATGATGGTTGGTGCCATTACATGGATTGTTTTTCACGCAGCCTTTATGCTTTTCGGAGTTATACCTCATAACTATTACATGATGTTGCTTTTCTATGGTCTACGCGGTTTTGCTTATCCCTTATTCTTTTATGCATTTTTCTATTGGGTTGTAAAAGAAACCCCTGATAGCCAGCTTGCCTCGGCGGTGGGGTGGATCTGGTCCATGTTCACCATAGGGTTTGGCATTCTCGGAAATTTGTTACCGATTTATTCTGTCCGTTACTTTGGCGAGATCAACACTTTATGGCAATCCATAGGCTGGGCAACTGCAGGTGGTGCAATCGCCTTTTTCCTTCTCAAGGCGCCCGTTATAGAAAAGAAAAATCATCAGATTCATTCATTCGAACACAAATTTAAAGGTATTATCCAAGATCTCTCACTCGTTTTTTATAATCGTGATCTGGCAATTGCACTCATAACCCGTGCGATCTGTAACTTTTCCCTTTTTGGTATTCTTGCGGTCGTAATGCCTATTTTCTACACGTCTGAACATGGTGGACATTTTACGGATGAACAATGGAAAATTATCAGCCTTAGTATATATCCTATCCAACCTTTTACCAATGTTCTATGGGGCATTATAGGCGATCGTATCGGTTGGTTAAAGCAAATGCGATGGGCGGGATTTATAGGATGTGGAACGGCAACCATCCTGCTTTATTTTATTCCGGTCTGGTTTCCCGGAAATATATGGGCTAGCATATGCGGAATCCTGTTTTTTGCCCTGACCATTACAGCCTTTGTTCCAATGGGAGCCATTTTTCCAATGTTGACACCTGAACATAAAGGGGCAGCCGTATCCATTCAAAATCTTGGTGGTGGTCTAAGCAATTTTGGCGGACCCGCTTTGGTTTCTCTCATTCTTTTTACAGGATTGGGACATTTTAGCGTCTTCATCATTTTTGGTTTCTTATATTATTGTGCGGCAATCATGACCTATTTTATCCGCCTCAAACAACCTAGTGTTGATAAACCTTTTTAATTAAAATTAACGTAACAACAATCAGCAATCACCCGGACGCTATATAACAATATAACCATATTAGGTTAATACCCCTAATATGGTTAAACAATACACGACTAATTTATTTTACCTTTTTCCCTATAACGGTCATTACGAACATAAATGTAAGAATCCGTTGCAATATGGGTATAATCATTTTTCAAAACTATCAATACGCAACTCAAGAACTGATCTGGCATATATTTGCCCCATATTATTGATGGATCATAATAAATAAGTGGTGGCTTATTTTTAGGCAAATCTTTACAAAGGTCCCGTTCATAATGATGCCAAGGATGTGAAGCGTAGTCTGCCTCCCATGGTAAATAAGCGTGATATTTTTTTATGGGCAAACGGTTAGCCAAAATATAAATATCTGGATTATAAGGTATAGATAATATTCTTTCGTTTTTATCAGCGTAAAACCAAATTGCTTTCGTATCTTCATTATATCCTTCACGAAAGGCATGCCATTGATAGGCATTACGTTGTCGCTTGTCTAAAATATTGGGAGAGGTTACTGCATATTGATCAATGATAAAAAAGATGCAAAAAGTTGAAATGACAGAGAAAAACAGGGAAATATCCGGCTTGACTTCCGTTGATTTTACAAAAGCAACGATTATTAAGGTTACAGAAGCAATAAGGAAAGCACCATTTTGAAACAGGATACTTCCTCTAGCCTGCAAACCCAGAATCCCGCACAATACAAGACATGCACTTATTTTATATTTTCCTTTTGTAACCAGGATAATCCCCCCAAAACAAAACGAAAATAAAGCAAATGTTTCAACAATATGATTAGAGGAAAAAGATGGAATCAAACTTAGAAAAAAATTACTTAAATTGAAGGGAATGTATCGTGCATAATTCATTTGGTTGGTGATGAAATGAAAGGCAAACATTCCACCTATATCCCCATATATACCTAACCAGACAAGCATCACAATGATAGATGTCAAACACCCCGACAAACTTGTCGCGAATATCGAAACATATTTTCTATGATCTATACAAATTCCATTGATAACAACAAGAAATAAAATAAAGGCGGTTATTGCAAAAGGATAGGCAATAAAAGGCAAAAGCGTGATAAAAAATCCTCCTGTAAAGGCCTGTATCCGTGACGGCTTTATGTCATAAATCATGGGAATAACAAGAGTGACCAAACCAATAGCTGCAAAACACCCACCTAATGTCCAATAATTATCAAGATATAAACCCTGTATAAGCCAGACACTTGAAATGAAACCAAACCACAAAGCGGTTACGAGATAACGTTGCCAAAAATAATGAAAAATTGGGGAAAAAAATAAACACAGGGCAGCTAGCATTGCGCTAAACGAAGAAATAAGTCTCAACAGCCATACTTCTGAGAAACCAACAATTAATCCCATCATCCATGTCAGCATATAAATTACGGGACCATGATAATCTATATAGTCCCTGTAAAGTTTGTCGCCTCTATGAATGGCTTGTGCACCTACAAAATGACCTGATTCGTCTGTAAATCTTAAAAAACCTAAACCTTTTATATTTTCATATAAAAATAATACAAAACACAAAATTAAAAACAGGAATGAAATAATGGATGCCTTGTTTTTTTTAAAATGATTCGGATACATATCCAATAATTCTCTTTGAAATTATTACCTGTGTATAACAATTGTTTTCCACGATTATATAAAAAGATACAAGATATTTTCTTGAATGAAGATGGTCTATACCAAGGCCATAAATATGATTTCAAATCGTCAATGAATCCATTTATTTTTTACCTGATAGTATATCCTATGAATTCATGCCTTTAATTCAACGTAAATTCAGCAAGAGCCGTTTTTCCCATTTCATCCATTACCGTCAATTGTTGCTTTCCATGATTATAAAAAACATGATCAAAACTTTGATTTCCATCAGTTTCCTGAATAAGATAACCATTTAGGAACCACCATTTTTTCTTTGTCCCCCCAAGAGCAGATAATTTTAAAGTTAACGGATGCATATTACTGGGAGGCAACTGTAAATGATCTCCGTTTTTTACACCTATAATGGACAAGGAAGAAGATTCCATCATAGATAAGGAAGGACAGGATAAATCCTGTGTGGGCAGACGATTGTGACGCTGTTCTGTAAGGGGCAACCAAGGTTCAAGTGCAATTGGCCACAGATCAATTTTTTTTTCAATGGCTCCTGGACAATCAGACGATACTTGAAATCCTCGTTCATTGATCCATACCGTTTGACTGACACCCGTTCCTAACGGTTGATCGGCCATTTCCAAAGTGGGTGGAACTATATGGTTTATAATCCATGCGGTCCTTTTTTGTCGGCAATTTTGATCCCTATCCGGCAATATCTGTCCAGATGGCCAACATATCTGTGCAACGCTTACTGTTGCCGGCTCATGATCTTTAATACTATATGAAAACGTCTGTGAAGCTTGGTTTCTGACCATATCATATACTTGAAATAATAAGGGGGTTGCGGAAGCTATTCCATATTGGCCTGCCACAGGTGTGCCATCAGGTCTTCCAATCCAGACCCCCATTATATGATGTCTGCCAACGCCAACAGCCCAAGCATCCCTATATCCGTAACTTGTCCCTGTTTTCCATGCCAAATGATCCTGCTGAAAAATCTGCCGATCAAAATTACTGTCCAATGGACTTTCACCTTCCAGAATTTTCCGAATAACCCAGGCTGAACCTTCAGACAATAATGGCCGTTCACTCACAAGTTTATTATTCTGAAAACGTAGCGTTGCAACCCTCCCCTTTCTTGCGAACGCGCTATAAGCTGTAACAACATTTTCCAAAGACGTGCCAATCCCGCCAAGAATAATTGCCAAATTTGGTTCAACCATTTGAGGCAGTTTTAATCCAATGCCGGCACCTGTTAATTTGCCGTAGAATTTTCTGGCTCCATAAACTTCCAACACTTGTACGGCTGGTAAATTAAGTGATCTTCGCAATGCCTGGCTTACTGAAACGGGTCCAACAAATGAAGAAGAAAAATCCTCTGGCCTATAATGACCAGATTGTCTTGGTACATCCTGCAATAAGGATTCAGAATGGATAAGCCCTTCATCCATGGCCAATCCATAAAGAAAAGGCTTTAATATTGAACCGGGTGAACGGATAGCGGTTACCATATCCACATAACCAAAACGCTGTTTATCCTGCAAATCTACAGAGCCGAGATAGGCCTTAACCTGCATTGTCGCTGAATCCACCACCAAAATGGCAGCGGAATTATGAGGCGGCAAACGGTTTTTCCAATTTTCAAGAAGTTCCTCCAAATGACGTTGCATATCTATATTGATAGTGCTATGAATGACTGCATCTTTGTTCTGAAGTGATAATCGTCTCGCCAATAAGGGAGCCAATTGTGGTATCTGACGTTCACTTAATAAAACATTTTCCCCTTTAATTTCCTCAATATCCCTCTTTGACCATACCTTAAATTGAGCCAGCCGCTCCAGAACTTTGTCACGGGCCTTCTTGGCACGCTCAGGATAACGATCTGGTCTTAAACGGCTGGGCGCTTGTGGTAGAACAGCCAGCAAGGCTGCCTCTCCTTTGGTAAGTTGATCCGGTGGTTTACCAAGATATGTCCAACTTGCCGCCGCAATACCCTCTACCATCCCCCCATAAGATACATGATTTAGATAAATGGTTAGAATCTGTTCTTTATTCAAATGCCATTCAAGTTGCAACGCCCGGAAAATCTGCCCAATTTTTCCCAAATAAGTATGGGGACAGGGATCAACAATACGGGCAACCTGCATTGAGAGCGTACTACCACCCGATACGATATGATGATGATAAATATCTTGTCCAAAAGCCCTGCCCAAAGCGACAGGATTAATGCCGGGATGATGATAAAACCACCGATCTTCATAGGCTAACAAAGCCTGAATATAATATGGAGAAACCTGTTGGATGGTAACAGGATAACGCCAGACCCCTTTTTGATTGGTAAAACGCCATAAGGGCGTTCCATCCTCTGCCAAAACGACACGAGAAGAACTGATATTTGGTAAAGGAAGAGGGTTGGTTTTATCCGCTATAAATAACCCAATACAAATAAATAAACAGAATATTACCCCTTTTCGATAAATCTGACCTATCACACGCACTATACACACCATTTATTTCTAATAAAAAAGGCGTACACCATCATATATTGATGCACACCTGATTATGACCTTTTTATTAATTTTTTAACGTGCTTTAACTATTAATGTCATATTGCCACTGGTCCTTGCAAACCGACCTGGCTGATACATCGACTGTAATGTTGCCGGTGGTATGTGATACCTTCCAGGTGTCACCGCACGGGCCAAATAAACCAGTTCAGTTTTATTTGTAAGATCCAATTGGGCTACATAACGGTCATCACGATATTCTTGATGTTGAATGGATGCTTCCTGCATTTTTTTAAGAGATTTTTTAATTACCTCCCCTGCATTTTCCAAATTGACAGAAGCATTTGAAAGATCTTGATTTTCCAGCTCAAATCCAGCGGGCAGGAAATCAACCACCAGGGCATCATGCATTCTTGAAAACGAAAATATCTTAATTCTAACCAATATAAGATCACCCGTTTTGACATTTTTCAAATCCACTGGATTACCGTAAATATCAAGAAATTCTCTTTCTATGTTCAGTTCCTTTTTCTGAACCTGTACAGGAGCCCGTAACGGATAACCGGATAAACCGAGATTTGGATATAGATCAACATCTCCCGTTTTGCTGGCAAGGCGAAGCGTATTGATCTGTCTCATTTCCTGATCATTGAATTGCAAAAAAGATTTTTGGTTTGTCAGGTTATAATGATTCCCTGCCACGTCGACCTCAACCTTCCAGTTTTTAGCGGATTTTGAAACATAGCGATATCCTGCCAGAAAAATTGCATTCTTTTCCTGTGTAGACAAATATATTTTATCTTCAATTTGATGACTTAAAGCAAACAGCCTTTGTATTACAACGTCATCACTGACCAAATGATTATCCTGTAAAAGCGCAAGAATTAACGCATTATCACGAATATCACTTCCATAATCTCCTATCCACCAATCATGAACACGTTGCCCATAATGTAAACCTTCATTTAAGGTCTGTGCAGAACGTCCCTCATCTCCCATTAGCTTTAATGCTGCTGACAACTGAATTAAAGAAAGTCCTGATGGTGCCTGTTTACGATGATTGTAAAGATTTCTTAATGCGGCTAAAGGTACCTGTTTTGTTCGTGCCAATACATATCCAGCATAGGCTTGAACCGTAAAACGCGATTCATTAAAGTCACGACTGTAATAAGGGTCAATCTCATTGCCGTTTTGAACATATATTAACAAACGTTTTAAGGCATTTTGCAAGGCATCTTCAGGAATCATATAACCCCGGTCCCGTGCCTGAATAAGAAAATCCGTGATATAAACGGTTAACCAATATTCTTCTGGGCTGTCACTGCTCCATAACCCAAATCCCCCATTTGAACGCTGCATCGTTAGTATATGGAAAATCGCTGCATTAATCGCATCATGACGCTGTTGATCGGTTAGCTCGTTTTTAATATTAAGCTGTTTTAAGATATCCTTATTTACATAGAGGAAAGGATAAATTCCACTTGTTGTTTGTTCGGCACATTCATAGGGATAAGTTTGTAAATCCTCAATCTGTCTGGATAAATTCAAGGGTGGATAAGGACTTATGCTCAGTCTCCCCTCACGACCTGAAATCCCGATATTATGCAAGACTGATGGTGATATCTGCCAACTTTTTTTATTTAGTTTAGTCTGTTCTATTATAAATTGAGCAGCATAAGGCGGGCGTGTTCCAATTGACCATGAACGGCTCAATAATTGCTTTTTACCGTTGGAGACAATTCCTGAAACATCAACCCTGATTTTTCCTTCTCCTGATCCTGTTTTTGCCCGGACAGGAATTTTTAATGTTTTCCGTTCATTTGGTGCCAATATAACAGCTTGATCCCCAGAACGCGTTGCAAAAATAAATCCTTCTGTCTTGAAACGCACAGATAATTCCTGTGACTGTCTGGTCATGTTAGTAAGATCAAGTGCCAGAACCGTTTCATCACCCCCTGCCAGGAAACGTGGTGTGGACATTTCGGCAACAATAGGTGCGGCAACTGTTATTTTATTTTCTGCCATACCAAATTGACCAGCTGTCCAAACTTGCCCCATAATTCTTAATTCGCCGTTAAAATCTGGAACAGTAATTGAAATCTCGGCTTCACCCTGATCATTCACATGAATAGGCTTGGGTTGTAACGTAACAATCTTGATCTTGGTATCGGGCAGTTTCCCCCCCTTCACCATTGCATCCCCACCAAAAGCCAAACTTGCCAAAGGGTTTTGACCTGCCTCGATTAACTTGCCATAAACATCTAACTGATCAACATTATAAGCTTTGCTATCAAAGAAAGCCCTGAAAGGATCTGGAGTTTTGTAATCCGTAATATTTAAGACACCTGTATCCACGGCGGATAACAAAACCTCGGCATCCTTTACAGGTTTCCCATATGCATCCGTAACTTTGACCTTAACTTTCTGATCCGTTAAAGGCTCGATTTTTGAATTCATTTTCATTTGAAGTTTTAACTTACGATCCTGCCGATCAAGAGGTAAGTGTAATATTCCCACAGATCGTTTTGGAGTGGCGCCAACCTTACGGTCACCGGGTCGGATAATCAAAGTTGTAATATATACATCATGACGTAACCATTTTGAATTAATGGGAAGGGTAAAACTTGAACCTTTGGCAGAAGCCTGAATAGATTGCCGCCATAATAGCTGACCTGATGATTCTACCGCCAAATAACCCTTGCCATCAGAAGGAGGGGTCAAAGTGATTCGGGCAATATCGCCAGCTTTGTAAGCCGTTTTATCCAGCATGACCTTAACCTGATCGGGACGCAAATTCTCTTCTGAACCCGCTTCTTCAACTGCCCCCGTTTCAAAAGAATAACTGGATGTCAAACCGGTATCCGGATTGAACACTTCCAATCGATAGAATCCCCAATCTTTGGAAGGAAATGTCAGCATCGCTATTTTGTTTTGGCCTATGTTTAAAAGCTGTTCATCCTCTATAACATCTTTCTTATTAAAATGGCTGTCCCACCCTGTATCATCAGAATACGTCCAATAATAATCATGACGTTCATGAATAAATCTTGCTTTTAAATTTTTTGCAGGTAATTTATGCCCTTCGAAATCAGCCATGACAACCTCAAATCGAATTGGCTTGTCATGCGAGGTAACCGAATCAAAAAGGGGCCGGATACCAACCAATTGCTTGGCTGGCCATACAAATTGCGTCAAATGTCTCACCACTGGACGTCCTCCGGTTTCAAACAGGCTGGCCTCAATAATCAATTGAACAGGTGATCTGATCCCTTGCCATTGATTGGCCATTTTAATTTGGCCATAACCTAGCTGATCCAGATGAATCTCGTCAAAATCCATCCGTTTATCAAGATTTTTTTCTTGACTATCACCAAATTCAAATCCCTTTAATTGAGGAACCGCTTTTCTCAATGAGTGCATGGTAATTGAACCTGATAAAAGATTATGACTGGCCGGCGCCCCATACAGATACCAGCCATTCGCCTTGACATGCAAATCTTGCCGAGAGGTCAGAGGCACATTATTTTGCGAATTTTCCAGATTTTCCGATTGTAAAGTAAGACCCATACGTTCAGGCAAAAAATCCTCAACTGCAAATCGATACTGATTCAATTCTTTCTTCCCCGCTTTCACAACGACAGACCATTTGCCTGTTACAGCATTGGCGGGTAATTTTAACTGATATTGATAAAATCCTGTCTCTGAGGCTTTCCAAACAAAATTTTGAGCCTTTTTTCCCTCTGCATTATAAACAATAGCATTGACTGGAATATTTTGAACAGATTGCCCATCCGCATCCCTCAATAAAGCGTTCAATATTACGGTTTCTCCCGGACGATACAAATCACGGGGGCCAAAAACAAAAAACTGTAAATCATGCTGGATATCTCCATCAATTTTAAAATCTGATAAATCCAAAGCTGGAGACTTTAATTGGATAAAGGATGTTTGACCATTTTGTTTTGCCAGCAAAATTCTAGCTTTTGACATATTTGTCAAATTTGCATAACCGTCCTTATCTGAAAAAGCTGTCGCAATGATATGCCCTTTTTTATCCAAAGCACTGATATTTACGTTTGGTAAGACATCACCCGTTTCTAGAGACTGTGTAAAAACGTTGATCTGATCATTATCCTGATAACGATGTACGGAAATGCCAATATCAGAAATCGTAAACACTGTAACAGGATAACTGTAATTATACATTCCCGCGGAACGCATAACCGCAAAATAAACACCATTTTTTTGTAAAGGTTTAATGGAAGAAATCGGCAGTAAAATTTTCTGACGATGATTTTTATCTACATTTAGCTTAAAAGAACCCGTATATATCAGATCCGCCTTATCAACCAAAGCCGAGATCATGTCATTTGACAAGATTGAGGAAGATTCCTTATCTTCAAAAAAATTGACAAGCTGGTCATTTTTTATTCTGAAGAATTCAACATTTGCCTGATTTACATTCAATGTTATAACAGGCAAACCCTCGGCCAATCTTACGGGAAACAAAGAACCCTGACTGGCAAAGCTGATATTTGGACTTAAATCGTTTGTTGTGATTTTAGCCGTATATTCTTTTCTGAGAATTTTTGCGTCTTTACCCTTTAATCCAGCATCAACAGTTAAAACCAGTTTCCGGTTAGGCTCAAGATGATTAAAAATAAGTTCCTGATGATCTTCAGATAAAATCCAGGCGCCATCCACCTTGCCTTTTTTTGCATCAAAAAGATGCAATATCTCTTCAAAGTTCTGGTTTTCATTCAGGGGGGATGAAAAAGTAACCGCAAGACAGTCCCAACCATCCCTGTCTATTTCAGATACGTCAACAACCTTTAAAATTTGTTCATTACCCAAATTCTGAACATTTGAATTGCAATAAACAGTTTTAACAGATAATGAATTAAAAAAAAAACTACATATAAATAAACATATAAAAAAGGCAAAGAACCTTTGTTTTTCAAACATCTAAAAATCCAATAAAATAAAACATTTTTCAAAAACAAACTAAAAAACAAAAACTTAAATATTCAAATTAATTTATATAGCACTATAGATGCTCAATAAAATGGAATAGTTATTCTTTTACCGTCATATAAAGCAAACATGATCTTTTTATCGTAGTATTCGGCTAGATAAACATCCTCCAGTTTCAAAGAATATTTATCAAGTAAATGCTGGACCGTATCTTGACTTATATCCAACAAATGGGATGGACAATCCTTGATCTCGCTATCAAGGATTAAAATGACAGAAGGATCCTTTTCCTCTTTATTTTTAACAGTCAACGATCCATTAGGCTCAATTTGGGCATAATATATTTCCTGCATTGAACCAATGCCTCTGGAATGTAGGCTGGACATAATATTGATAATATCAATTTTATTTTTTTTATCCTGGATATTATCCATTAATAAAGAACCGTTTTTAATAAAAACAATCGTGTTACCCAAGGCCAAGGCACGGAAAACATCAAATTTCTTGGCAATATAATTTAGAAAATGCATTAATAGAGTGCCAATTATCAAGACAACAATATAACGAGACAGAGAAATACTATCTGTATAAATAACCCCCCCAATTATTCCACCCAATATAAAATTTCCAATCAGATCAATAGGGGTCATTTGGGAAAGCTGCGTTTTGCCGGACTGATTAAAATAAAAAATTACAACAGCAAAGCCGATAATAAATTTTACAAAAACCAACATATAAAAATTCATGAAAAATCTCTTATATGAATAAAACACTGAATAAATTCATTTTTACTCTGCAAATTATAACATATTGGAAAATATTTATATATTTATTTAAGAATTATTTTAATCAAATCAGTTTTTTATAGTTAAATTAATATATATTAATAATTTATATTTAATTACTCTCAACTTTTAGTAAATCATTACTCCATCCAGTTTTTTGTAACAAACCGCTTTTATAATAACTGGCAACTTTTTGAATAAACAATCTCATATCCGCATTTTCTTCAACCAACCGGTTTACCGAGCACCAATCCACCTCTGCTCTAAATGCCGCAGGAATCATTATCTGACTATCAATTACATTATCTGTTTTAAGTATAATTAACCCAATACCATGTAAAGCCGACAACATTCTCAGCTCATTCATCGTTCCATCATCTGGAATGCTTGCACTCACCAGATAACCGTAATTTGCCCAACTGGAATTACTAACGGCCTGAAAAAAATATTGACGAACTGTTGAGCGGGAAATCTGTTTTTTTACTTCAAAAGACCATAGATAAGCCATTTTAGCATCCCCTGACTGTACACAAGTTTTAACCAAACTATTCCAGTCTTCAGTCACTGCCTGCAAAGCAACAATATCCGGATGCAACCATTTGTTGCCATTTTCCCCTTTACCTTTTTTAGAAAATTTTTCATTGATTCTATCACATTTTAAACTATATTCCGTACCAAGATACTCAATCAATAAAGGATAAAGATCAGCTTCCGTGTAATTCATCTTTTTTAATGGCAAATTTAAAATGTCTTTACCTGCATTTTCTTCATCTTTCAGTTTATCTATAAAATTGCTCTTGAGCTTGGAATTACCTTTCCATTCGTAAACTCTTGGTCGAGGCTGGTCCTGAATCAATATTCCTGCATTTGATTGTTTCAACCTTTTAATACGTGAACCAATTTCAGCAACAATTTGAGAAATAAAAGAATTTTCTGAGGTAAAACGCTGCTGGCTATTTAGCCTTTTTTGCTTATAATAATCAGGATAAATTTTAACTAATTGGATTGCAATTTCACGCGCGGTAAATCGTTTACACGGATTATTTTTTAAAAATAAAACAACTTGCTGAATTAATGTATAATTTTTCATAATATTATAAATTGTTCAGATAAATTCATTATTTCTATCATATGATATTAAAATAATTGGTTAACCTTATTTAAAGAACATAATATATATAACCGGTTAAATTGCCCGATACCGCCTATTTGATTTTAAAAAGGCCTTGGAACAGGCAATATATCAATAATTTTACACGCGTTTTGTCATGCCACCATCAACAACAAGATTGCTTCCGGTAATAAAACTTGCCTGTTCACTTGTCAGAAAAACAACTGTTGAGGCCACATCCTCTGGTGTTCCCATACGACCTAACGGGTTATTCTTCAAGGCTGTATTATAAAGTTCAGGCTGCTCCCGTTCAATTTGATCCCATATCCCTCCCTTAAAATAAATTGTTCCTGGAGAAACAAGATTAACCCTTACATTGTGTTCTGCAACTCTTAGTGCAACCGATTTGCCATAATGATTCAAGGCAGCCTTTAAGGCACCATATGGTTCAGCAAATACGTCTATTTCAGAAGCGGAAACACTGGATATGATAACAATTGATCCGTTTTTCTGTTTGGTTAAATAAGGCAATGTCTCGTTAACCAGGGCAACGGTACCTAACAGGTCTGTATCAACCGCCTTTTTCCAGGTTTGCAGATCCCGTCCCGAGGCAAGAGCGCTTACATTCGCCACCACATGATCAAGCCCACCCATCTTTTTATGACTTTCCTTGATCCATCTTTCAACTTCATCCGCCTTGTTAATATCAACAGTCATGCCCATGGCCCGGTCACCCAATTGCAGAATAGCCTTATCGATACCTTGCTGATTTCTGGCACAAATACTGACAAACGCACCTTCATCAATAAATTTTTGGGCAATCGCCAATCCAATTCCTTTGGAACCGCCACTAATAAGCACTTTTTTATTTTTTAGACCAAGATCCACTTTATTATTCTCTCAAATTTTAAAAGACATTATTATCACTAGATTACGTAAGGCAGATATCTTTTGCAACGAAATAGTCTATAATCTCCATTCATAAACCATAACCTATAAAACAAAAACTTTGTATTATCATGATCGAACCCGATATCCTAATTTCCACTCTTCATGCCATACGCGCAAAAAATCCACTTATCCTCAATATAACCAATCAGGTTGCAACCCAATTTACCGCAAATATTTTACTTGGGCTTGGCGCATCACCCGCCATGGCCAATGCGGAGGAGGAAGTTGAGGAATTCGTTCAAAAATCCAACGCTCTGGTTATCAATATTGGGACTTTATCAACACCCCAATTACGCTCCATGCAGTTGGCCAGTCGTACCGCATACCAGCAAAACATTCCATGGATACTCGATCCGGTGGGCATTAGTGCCTCTCTTTATCGAGCCAAAACAACGCTCAGTCTTTTACAGAATTTCCCCAATGCCATTCGAGGAAATGCGTCAGAAATTATCAGTCTTTACCATTATCATCAAAATACATCTCCTCGAACACAGGGCCATGGAGTGGATAGTCTTGATTCCTCTCATGATGCACTGGAAGCCGCTAAACAACTGGCCTTATCTTATAAAACCACTGTGTCAATCAGTGGCCAAACAGATTATATCACCAACGGAAAAGAGATTGTCTCCGTAAGAAACAGCCACCCTCTTTTAACCAAAGTAACAGGATCTGGTTGTGCAGCAACCGCCATCACCGCAGCATGCCTGTCTGTTGAAAAAAACACCCTATATGCTTGTTCCGCGGCAATGGCTTTTATTGGCATTGCCGCCGATATCGCTATGCAACATATCAACGCCCCCGGCAGTCTGCAAATCGGATTAATTGACGAGCTTTATCTATTGAACGATGAAAAGATTATAAAATATGCAAAAATTAATCTTGTCAAATAATGGATAAAATAATTCTCCAAAATGATGAAAATGAGATTTCATTTTCATCATCCCTTATTTGGACATCAAACGAAATTCGGAATACCTTCCGCCTTGAAAACAGCAAGAACCCCATCATCTTTTTGCATTTTCATATAAAACTGCAACAGATTCTTATAACTCAAAATATCTATTTTTAGATTTTGAACCCAGGTCAAGGTCATGAATAAATATGGATCTGCCACACTACGGAAACCCGCGATCCATTCCTTTTCCGCCAGTTGTTTATCAACCTGACCGTATAATTTATGAAGTTTTTTACGAGCGGCAGTATCAAGGATTTCAATCACTTTTTGATCGCCGCTGATTTGTTGTCCTCCAAAAATCAAACCGAATACAGGATGAATATCGGAATTTACAAAAGCCAACCAACGCAAAGCCTCTGCCCTTTGTTGCTTACTACCATCTCCGAGCAGCTTCCCTTGTGGAAAAGAATCCGCAATATAATTCATGATGGCGACATTTTCAGTCAGCACAAACCGATCATCAACCAATACGGGCACCTGACCTGATGGATTCAATTTAAGAAATTCATCCTTTTTTAAACCATCATGATCAACAATTTCAAAGTCAAAATCAGCTTTGCACCAATATAGGGCAATATGACATCCTGTTGAGCAAGCACCTGGAATTGTATAAAGCTTTAACATCAATAGTCTCCTTGAAATATCCTAAGAAAATTATAATGCTTTTATAATTATTCAGGCAATAATAAATCATCTTTTTTGTTAAAAGAACGTTTCATTAAAATCAAACCAGCAAGTATTGAAACAGCCAATAAAAGTAAACTTAACGTAATTTGCCCAAAATGGCCAATCCGAATTCCGCCGCCGAGTAAAACAAAAACAACCGTTTGTGGAAAGCTTCCCAGAAAAGTCGCACAGATAAAAGGCATAACGGAAATACCAACTATACCAGCCATGGTATTCAGCAGAACGGAAGAGCCCACAGGCATCAAACGGCAGATAAGAACGGTATGAAAAGGGTTTGTCTGAATAAAATGATGAATTTTTTTTAGTTTTGCATGGGAAAGATATTTTTTCCCCCATTCACGTCCCAGCCACCGGGCCCAGTTATAGGCCAATAACGCTCCTATGACAGTCGCAATCGTGGCGTAAAAAATACCCAACCAAAAACCGTATACCACCCCAGCCGTCAGACAGACAAGCTGTCTTGGAAAACCGACCATGCACATAATGATGGCAATGGATAAGAAAATCAGGGGACCTTTTATCCCGCGCCTTAATAACGTATGATCATTTAAAAACAAATCAAAGCCGTGAAAATAACGAGCAAGTAAAAGAACAATAACAATTCCAAAAACCATACATAATGGTTTTATTACTTGACCAATTAGTGTTTTGTATTGAGTTAAATTTTTATTTCTTTTCATAACACAACTAAATTATTGACCTTATGAAAGGCTTGACTTGCAAAAACCTTCTTATAGGACTAAAAAAAACACAATATCTCACTTTTCTTTAAAACGATACCCTTTATCATTTATTTAGAATTTCTTTACTCATGCAAAACAATAAATCAATTTCAACGTGGCTGTTCCTCATCTGCTTTATGCTTCTTTGCATGATAGCCCTTGGGGGATATACACGACTAACGGGTTCCGGTCTGTCCATCATGGATTGGCGTCCAATCACTGGTATCATCCCCCCTCTAAGCCACGCAGAATGGGTTCGGGAATTCGATCTTTATAAAACCATTCCACAATATCAAATTCTTAACAATGGGTTTGGACTGGATGGATTTAAACAGATTTTCTGGGCTGAATGGAGCCATCGTTTTCTGGGAAGATTAATAGGTCTGGTTCTCATTTTACCCTTAATCTGGTTTATTTATAAAAAAATGATCACAAAACAACTGGCTCTGCGCCTGTTCATTTTTTTTATTCTCGGTGGATTACAGGGCGGTATTGGCTGGTTCATGGTTCATTCTGGATTCAGAGCAAACAGCACCGCGGTTGAACCGGTCCGTCTCGTTTTGCATCTAGCCTGCGCCATTATTCTCTATATCGCTATTTTATGGACAGCCCTTTCATTACGCCACCCTGTTCCCAATCCACTGACCCAAAATCCAGCCATAAAATTTATTAAAACCCTATTGAGAACTGATTTCATTTTATTGCTAGTCACCATTGTTGCCGGTGGTTTTACTGCAGGAACCCATGCGGGTCATTCCTTTAACAGTTTTCCCCTAATGAACGGCCACCTAATTCCTGCTGATTATAACAGACTATCCCCTTTCTGGTTAAACTGGTTTGAAAATATTTCAACCATTCAATTCAATCATAGGCTCCTGGCAACATTTACGGGCATAATGATTCTAATAACCGTTATGACAGGTCTGAAATCCTCATTGGACAAGGCGACCAAGGACAGCTTTATGGCAATGGGATGGGCTGTCCTTATCCAATACGCCCTGGGGGTTACAACATTATTGCTTGTTGTTCCTGTCTGGGCAGGCACCGTTCATCAAGCCTTTGCAATCGTTTTATTGACAACAGTTACGATTGCCCTACATCATATGCGTAAAAATAAATCATTATCATAACTAACATTTTTTATTTTGATCCTCTTGAAAGCTATTATTTATGACTGATCCCATCAATGCCTTGACCCTGACAGATTCTATATTTTTCAATCCACAGAAAACCCAGCTGGATCGGGATAAGACAGAAAAATCCATTCATCAGACCCTTTCTTCCATGGATGATGGAGAACTGTTTCTTGAATATCGCGAAAGTGAAATGATAAGTATTGATGATGGAACCATCCGAACCGCGACAACAGATATCACTTCTGGATTCGGCCTACGATCAGTCTTGGATACTCAAACAGGATTTGCTTTTTCCAATGAATTAAGTGATAAAGCCTTAAAACGTGCCAGTGAAACTGTCAGCCAACTGAAATCAGATCATGAATCTATAATCAGTGATAAACCTGTCCTGACCAATCATCAGCTTTATCACCCTGACAACCCACTTCATCAAGGTAAATTTGCCGATCGGGCTCATTTGCTTCATGAAATTGATGCTTATGCCCGTTCAAAAAGTCCTCATGTCGTTCAGGTAAGCGCATCCCTATCGGCAGAGTGGCAGGCCATTCAAATTATCCGGACCAGTCAGTTCCGTGTTGCTGACATCCGTCCCCTGGTTCGACTTAATGTTACCATCATAACAGAAAAAAATGGACGTCGAGAAATAGGTTCCTATGGATGTGGTGGACGCTATGGTTATGATCATATTACACAGGAAAATATTTGGAAAAATGCTGTTCATGAAGCCTTGCATCAATCCCTAATCAATCAGGAAAGTAAATCTGCACCTGCCGGTGAAATGGATGTCGTTCTCGGGTCTGGATGGCCTGGTATTTTGTTACATGAGGCTATCGGCCACGGATTAGAAGGTGATTTCAATCGCAAGGGAGCCTCTGCTTTTGCCGGTTTAATGGGTAAAAGAATTGCAGCTCCAGGGGTTAATGTCGTTGATGACGGCACCCTCTCTGAACGACGGGGAAGTCTTAATATTGATGATGAGGGAACTCCAACTCAACGGACAAACCTGATCGAGGATGGCATTTTGACAGGATTACTTTATGACCGTTTGAACGCCCGTCTGATGAATAAACCATCAACGGGAAATGGACGTAGAGAATCTTTTGCCTGTGCGCCAATTCCTCGTATGACCAATACATTTATGCTGGCTGGAAAAGATACGTTGGACGATATGATTAAAAGCACCAAAAAAGGTCTTTACGCTGTCAATTTTGGCGGTGGTCAGGTTGATATTACCTCTGGTAAATTTGTCTTCTCTACTTCAGAGGCGTATCTGATAGAAAATGGAAAGGTCACCCATCCAGTTAAAGGGGCCACCCTGATTGGAAATGGTCCAGATGCCCTTACCAAAATCACAATGATTGGCAATGAAGTTGAATTAGATAAAGGGGTGGGAACTTGCGGCAAGGCTGGTCAAGGCGTACCGGTTGGAGTTGGACAGCCATCCCTTAAACTTTCCGGCCTGACCGTCGGGGGAACAGATTTCTAATTTTTGTCAATACAAACGTAACTGATCCTTATACCCCAAGGATCAGGAAATCATCTCTCCTCCTGTATTTTATCACCGATCTTTATCTATATAATATCCTCTATCAATATCTGTCCCCTTGTCAGATCAAGTAAACGCCGCTTCAAAGCCAAATACTGTTCTTCAGGCACAACAAGATGACACTCCACATCCATGGATTCATAATTTTCCATGGCAATTTCTGCTTGATATTCTCCAATACGGGCTTTTACCAAAGCATAATCTGAAAAAGAACAGACAATTATAAATTCCTTTTTAGGAATATATAATTTGGAGGAAGACTGACGTAAACATTCAGCCGCAGTTCCACTATAGGCCCGAATAAGACCGCCTGCGCCTAGCTTAATACCGCCAAACCATCGAATAACTATTACTAGTGTACAATCAAAATTCTGTCTTTCTATAACTTGTAAAATGGGTCGCCCCGCTGTTCCGGAAGGTTCACCATCATCATTGCTTTTATAATTTTGTCCTATACGATAAGCCCAGCAATTATGTGTTGCCTCTGGTATTTTTAATCGTTGCAACCATTCCCCAACCTGCATTTCTGTATAGACAGGCACAGCATGTGCCAAAAATATACTTTTTCGAATTTCTTGCTGAAACTGATAAGGGGCGGTTAACGTATAAATCAGATTGTTTGCTATCATTAATTCATTCAGAAATTATGTTTTTATGTAATAAAGCAATGTTTGAGAATACATTTTACTAACAATTCCCATATAATTCATTCCAAAAAAATCATTTTCGCCTTATTTTGTACAAAAAAACAATATTTTTACATATTTTTATAGTTTACTTTACCAAGTCGTTATAAAATAAAACAAATTTGCCTTTAAACTTGGAGCTGCTTCTATGAAAATAGTGCAATACCTATTATTTAATCTTTTCCTTTCCTTTGGAATAATATCTATACAAAATACCCACGCGCAAGAAGCAGCCAACTCTCTTATTTCCTCATCAACCCCTTCAAATACACCTGTTTTTCTCAATATTCCCGATACAACAACTCAACCAATTTTAAATAAGCTTATAAAACAATTGGGAAATATTAATAAAAGCTTACAAAACCTTCAGCATTCTGAAGATTTTACACAATTCAAAAATCTGCTGAATCAAGCACGATCGATATCCACCTCGGCCGATGCGATTGTAACTGATTTGACCCCTCGTCTGAAGGGATATAATCAGGCTTTAAAGCTACTGGATAACGTTATCCAAAATACAGGAAGTGATAAAAATAAAGATGATATTAAAAATTTAAATGATCGACAAAAATCCTTTATTCAAAATAGAAATGATCTTAGCGCAAAAATTCAGCAGGCAACAATCATATCCTTGGAAGCCAATAGTCAGGTTGCACAAATTCAGCAGGCTTTATCCAAGATTCAACAGGTGCAGTTATTTACCCGCATATCCTCTCCCCTAGGTTATAATTTTTGGCATGAAATTGCCATTCATTACGATGATGACAGTTCCCGCATAAATAAACTATATTCTGATTTTGGCAGTTTATTCACCAAAACATGGCAAGATGGCTGGGGAAGCCGTCTTACAATGCTTGCAGGTTTTCTTGGCGCTATTCTATTAATTTTCATCCTACGTCCTCTTATTGAAAAAGGACTGGTACAGTTCACAGAAAAATTCATTCCCCCCACACGTCTTAGACGCAGTTTAATGACGCTGTGTTCAGCAATAATAGCCTCTCTTACCGCAGGATTATCTGCCACACTCATTTTGGTAACCATTAATAACCACAATACGATCAGCCCACAAGCCTATGCTTTTGCACAAAACATAATTCACCAACTTTATTTTTGCGGTTTCATCTTTGGACTTTATCGAGGTTTTCTTGCTGTAAAAAATCCACAATGGCGGTTATTGCCCATTGGTGATGAAGTTGCGCATTCAATCAATATTCTACCCAATATTTATATGGCCATTATCCTGCTTCTTGGAATTGTCCGTTATATCAATAATGTTAGTGGTGTAAGTATTATAGCACAGCAATTATGCAATGGTTTTTTTGCCTGTATCGCCTCAATCCTTTTTTTATCCATTCCCATAAAGCTTCGCGAAGTAGGTCAGAAAAGAATCAAACTTCATTCAGCACAAAATAATCAAAGTCCGGATATCACACTTCTTGTGGTTGCAATCGGGCTCCCATTATTCTGTATCATCTCTATTGTTGCCATCCTAACAGGATACATCCATTTGGGTTATTCAATGTGTGTATGGCTTAACTGGGTAATTCTGGTTTTCAGTACTTTAAGTCTTTTAAGAATACTTTTGAATGATATAACAAACCTCATCTTTGATCCGGATCGCTGGCTGGGTAAAAAAATACAGCTTTTAGGCATAAAACCTCAAAGCATGGAACAATTATCAACCATCATTACCGGTGTCATCACACTAACAACTGTCATTCTGACAATTGTTTCCATTATTTCCCCCGGCAATTTTGATCTGGTCGTCTTCATCCAACATTTAACAACCACCCTAACCAACCAAAAAATAGGTAACTTTACATTTTCCTTTTCAACAATCGCCGAGGCAATCTTGGTATTTTTCATTGGTATATATTGTATAAGAATTGTCAGAAACTGGTTAAATAAAAACTTCTTCCCAAAAACCAGTCTGGATAATGCAACCTGTAATTCAATTGATACAATTTTCAATTATTGCTGTTGGGTCGTTGTCGCCATTATTGATTTATCCATCCTTGGTGTAACAACTCAAAACATTACCTGGATTGTCAGCGCTCTTTCTGTCGGTATTGGTTTCGGTTTACAAGCCATTGTCCAGAATTTTGTTTCCGGTCTTATCCTTCTCGCTGAAAGACCCGTCCGCATAGGGGATACGGTTATCATAAATGGTGTTAAAGGAGTGGTAATGAGCATCAAAGTAAGAGCTACCGAAATTCGTTTGTCAGATTTTTCAACCCTAATTGTTCCAAATTCACAAATTATCACATCTTCTGTTCAGAATGCCACCCGTGGACGTCATATGGGTCTGGTTTCATTTAAATTACCTGTAATTACCATTCAACAATTGGATCAAGCACGCACGTTAATCATGAAAATCATGGAAAAACAAAAAGATGTTCTAGATGATCCGAAACCCTATATATGGGTTGATAACATTACAGAAAGCTCTTTAGTCATGACCATTGTTTGTTATACAAATTATCTGGCAAATACAGATGCAGTAAGAAATAACATCTTATCTGAATATCTAAATAATATAAGTCAGCTATCCAATAACAAACCCTCCTCAGAAAAGGGTGACAAATAGACAATATACATAAATATTAATAACTTAACATTAAGAAAAATTAAAAAATAATTAATTTTTTGCTATTTTTATATTATTATTTCGATATATTTATAATTTTAAATACGTATTATTGTTATTTTTCTAAAAAGTTATTTAAGTATGAAAATTTGTCTCGCTTTATTTCTTAAAAATGAAAATCCAAACATTTTATCATGGATTTCTTGGCATCTTGCTATCGGTATCGATAAATTTTTTATTTATGATGATCACTCAACAGATGGAACATATGAAATATTAAAAACTGTTTCTAATATATATAATATTGAAATTGAACTAACAAATCCTGTCAGTATTCCTTATTTTTATGATCGACAAGCTAATGCATTTGAAAGCGCTTGTCGAAAAGCATTGAATCAAGAATATGACTGGATTGGATTTTTGGATGCCGATGAATATGTATCACTAGAACACGATCTATCTATACAGGATTTTTTTAAAAGATTCTTACACTATAATGGTGTTTCTTTAAATTGGAGAATTTATGGAAATTCAGATAGAGTTTTAAAGAGCAAAATTCCAACCTATGAAGCTTATACTAAGCACTGTGATAAAAATTTTTCCGATACTTTATTAACAAAATGTTTTATAAGGCCTAGAAATTACTCGTTTGAATATGAGAATCCTCATTATTTCAAAACAATCCCTCAAAATTATGCAAATGCGTGTGGATTACCTGTTTCAAACAAACGTGCTGATAGTGATACTGTTATATGGGATAATGCATGTATCAACCATTATATTAACCGATCGATGGAAGATTATATAATTAGAATTCAATACCGTCTAAATACAGATTTGATAAATTCAGAAGGTCGATGGAAGCATTTCAATAGAAATGATATACAACACGAAGAAAGAAAAGATTTCATCAAAAAAGCCAATGAAATCTTAGTAACCCTTAAACAGGAATGTGTATATCGTTATATATTTGAAATTACGGGATCTTTTAACAAGAAAAAATCCAACAACAAGCAATCAAATTGTTTCAAACTTTGCTCAACAAAAGAACGGTATCTAGCTTTACATATGCGTGAAGGATATTTATTTAATTTTGAAAATATACAAAACATGATACCAATATATGGCGTTATATACAATCATAAACCAAATTTGATTTATCTTTTCTATAAAGAAAGCAATTCCATATCCACTATTCCTTTCATTATTAAATTTTTAAATAAATTTTCCTCTACCTATCAATTTTCAATTCAACCAGTTAATGATACACCATATTACTCATTACAAACACCTTATTCAAAAAAATTTATGTCATTAAATCCTGAATCAGGTTTTTTTGGAGATGTAGATGTCAACAAAAACATTTGTAAGGAATGGGAATACCTTCAACTGAAATCAAAGGATTTAGAAATTAATTTCAATGTTTCACCTGATTCTGTACATGATCTATACAGTTTTTATAATTACTTATATCAAAATAGTGAAGATATAACCTATGCAGATTTTATCTTGGCATATAATCTTTTATCCAAAAAAGAACAATCTAAAATACATATACATAATGTTGGAAAAATTATAAGTTGGCTATAAAAAAATTATTTTCAACTTCTGCCAATATGCAGTTTCCTTTATTTAATATGATAAGTTATTAAATAAATATTTAAGATTTCATGTTTAAACTCAAAATATCGCAAACCCTTTTTTTCAACTCTGGTAAAACTTCCGTTTCAAAAAAAGGGTTCTTTTTTGCCCAAATTCTTGTCCGCCATGAAGGATGAGGAAGAGGCAAAAAATTAGGTAAATAATCCCGAAAATTCTTAACTCGTTCTGTTAGGCTTCCTTTTCCCAAGACATAATTTTGTGCATAAGATCCAACCAGAAGGGTCAATTCAATATTAGGCAATAATTTCAAAAGTTTGGCTCTCCATTGTGGCGCACATTCTTTACGAGGAGGTAAGTCCCCACCCCTTTCATAACTGCCTGGATAACAAAATCCCATTGGAATAATTGAAATCAATTGATCATTATAAAATAAGGATCGGTTAATTCCCATCCATTCACGCAAACGATCCCCCGAAGGATCGTTAAACGTTATTCCCGTTTCATGTGCACGTGTACCCGGAGCCTGTCCAGTGATTAACAACCGCACTTTAGACGAACCTACCTGTAAAATGGGTTTTGGACCCAAAGGTAAATCCCTGCAGATATGACAAGCCCGAACCTCTTTCAAAAGACGGTTTAAAGAGTCAGTCATTCTTTTCCCTTATTTCTGATAGGCGCTTAATAAATAATTGACAAATTCGGGAACCAATTCTGTTGCTGAACCTTGCCAGGATTCATCAAAATTTGATGTGCCCATAGAAGGTTCCAGATTTAACTCGATTGTTTTCGCTCGCCCCTGTACTTCGTTTACAAACCCCGCAGCAGGATAGACTACACCGGAAGTACCAATGGCGACAAATAAGTTACAATCTGATAATGCCCTTCCAATTTCTTGCATATAATAAGGCATTTCCCCAAACCATACAATATCTGGCCGTAATGTCACAGCATGACAATATGGACAAGATGTATATGGAAAACATGACTTATGCCATTCCATACGTCGATCACATGTTGTGCATCTTATCTTGTACAATTCTCCATGCATATGATAAAGAAAACGGCTCCCGGCACGTTCATGTAAATCATCAATATTTTGCGTTATCAAAACCAATTCAGCTTCAATTTCTTTTTTCAAGACAGCCTGTTCAAGTTTCGCCAAGGCAATATGAGCGGCATTGGGTAAATATTTAGGCAAATTCGAACGTAACTGATTATAAAATTCATGTAATTTTTCAGGATTTTTCTTAAATCCTTCCAAGGTGCAAACTTCTTCCATATTATATTTCGCCCAGATTCCATTAGCATCACGAAACGTATCAAGACCCGATTCCTGACTGATCCCGGCTCCAGTTAAAACAACAATTTTATTCATTGCTCGATACTTCTTATAACATTTAATTCATAAAATTATTTTATGGTAAAAATAAACAAGTTTGATTAATTACGCTATATAAACCTAAATATCTTATATTTTAAAATATTATGTTATACTTAATTAAATAGTATTCTATAACTTAGTATAATGACCTTTTAAGTTTGAGATTTATCTAAATGAATTTAAATATTTTTAAACAATCTAATAAAATCGCTGTTCTTACTGGAGCAACCGGGGGGTTGGGCAAAAAACTTGTTTCTTACCTTTTAGAAGAACATTACAAAATTATTATGATTGCAAGAAATCTTGCGCAATTAGAACAAATTTCTCTCCATTATGGAGATAAAGTCATTATTCGTATTTGCGATATTTCTCATCTTAATGAAATACAGTATTTATGTGAGGATATTAAAAAACAATTCCATCATATTAATGCTTTAATCCATTGTGCAGGAAATATTTATCCAGGTTCATTTTCAAATTTAAGTGATCAATTAATACTTAACCAACTTCAGGTAAATCTTAATGGAGCCATTTTTTTGACCAAGGGCTTACTTCCGCTTATGCGTAAAAAAAGCTCAATTATTTTTGTAAATTCATTGGGAGGTATTTTCCCCCTAAAAAACAGCGCATTATATTCTGCCAGTAAATATGGTTTACGTGGATTTGCCTTGGCGTTGGCCATGGAGCTCCGTCCCCGGAAAATATATGTTTCATCCATTTTTCCTGGCGCCATTAACACGCAAATGCTTCATAATGAAATGCAAAATGGAGGGTCTTTGCTTAATTTCTGCTCTCCACCTCTTGAACCTGAAATTGTCTGTAAAACAATTATGAAAGCCCTCAAGGAAAAAGGATTGGAATATTACATTCCCAAATGGTCAGGATTGCAAACTAAACTTTTGATGCTAAAACCATATTTTATCCTACGATTAATGCCTTTTGTGGAAAAGTTTTGTGAAAAAAGAAAAAAAAACTGGCAGAAAAATAACCTACATTCATAAGATCAATAAATTTATTGCGTGACGTATTTGAACCTTTTAAAACATGAATGGTTTATGTTAAATTTATTAATGATTGTTAGAAATGAGCAACGCAGCTAATCAAACAGATTTCACACCGCCCACCAATATAGATTTAAAAAAATATATTCGTACTATTCCTAACTATCCTCATGAAGGCATATTATTTTACGATATCTCCACACTTCTACGCAATGCTGATGCCTGGCAGATTGCTTCTGCACGTATGGCACATGGGATTGCGGCTTGGCAACCCGATCTAATTGCCGGAATTGAATCAAGAGGATTTGTTAGTGCATCACCCCTTGCAACAGCATTAGGCTGTGGAATGATAATGATTCGTAAACCCGGCAAATTGCCTGGAAAAACGATTTCAATTGATTACGATTTGGAATATGGACAAAATTGTATCCATATTCAAGAAGATGCAATCAAGCCTGGACAGCGCGTTGTTATTATTGACGACTTGCTCGCAACTGGTGGAACGTTGCAGGCCGCTATTAAACTTTTACGTAAAACTGGTGCCAATATCATCGGAGCAGCTGCCTTAATTGAACTAAAAAATTTAAAGGGACGCGAAAAAATTGACGTCCCCTTATTTTCAGCAATCACTTATAATGAATAAAGCTTCAATTATATTCAGCTTTGTTTTTCTCAATAAAATGTTCCAGCCAATGAATGGTATAGTCACCTTTCTGGAACTCTTTATCTGCCAATATTTTCTGCTGTAATGGAATGGTTGTTTTTACACCTGTCACAACCATTTCCTCCAATGCTCTTTGCATTCTTGCAATTGCGGTTGCCCTGTCATGTCCATAGGCAATTAATTTGGCAATCATACTATCATAATATGGTGGAATAGTATAACCAACATATAAAGCGCTATCCAAACGAACCCCCAGTCCACCTGGAGAATGAAAAACTTCGATTTTTCCAGGATTGGGTACAAAATTTTCAGGGTCCTCGGCATTAATACGGCATTCTATTGCATGTCCTTTAAACTGAATGTCTTTTTGGCTTAATTTTAATTTTTCACCTGCAGCCACACGAATTTGCTCTGCAACAAGATCAACATCGGTAACCAGTTCGGTAACAGGATGTTCAACCTGTAAACGCGTATTCATCTCAATAAAACAAAATTGTCCATCCTGATAAAGAAATTCAAGCGTACCGGCATTTTTATATCCCAATTGCTGCATGGCATGGGTGGCAACTTTACCAATAAAATCACGTTCCTTTACAGTTAGACAAGGAGACAAAGCTTCTTCCAACACTTTTTGATGCCGTCTCTGCAAAGAACAGTCCCGCTCACCCAAAAATAAGACATTACCATGTTGATCGCCAATAATCTGAACTTCTATATGACGAGGTTTATCCAAATATTTTTCCATATAAACTTCGTCATTACCAAAAGCCATTTTTGCTTCAGCCCTTGCAACCTGCCACGCCTCTTCCAGCTCTGTTTCTGTAGAGGCAACTTTCATGCCACGACCTCCACCCCCAGCAGAAGCCTTGATCAAAACTGGATAACCAATCTTATTTGCAACCTCTTTTGCTGTAGCAAGATCTGACAGGGCCCCATCTGAACCTGGAACCAGAGGAACATTGAATTTCTTCATGGTTGTTTTGGCCTGGATCTTATCACCCATCATACGAATATGCTGGGCAGAAGGACCAATAAAAACAAATCCATGCTCTTCAACCAGTTCGGCAAAATCTGCATTCTCGGAAAGAAAACCATAACCGGGATGAATTGCTTCGGCTCCTGTGATGGCTGCTGCAGATAAAATTGCCCTCTTATTCAAATAACTGTCTGTGACTGAAGGGGGACCAATACATACGCTTTCATCTGCCAACCGCACATGCATTGCATCTGTATCCGCAGTTGAATGCACAGCAACGGTTTTAATGCCCATTTCACGACATGCCCGTAAAATACGAAGAGCAATTTCTCCACGATTCGCAATTAAAATCTTTGAAAACATTTTATTCAATTACCGCCAGAACCTCACCATATTCTACTGGATCACCGGAATTAACAAGCATACGCGTCAATTTTCCTGATTTATGGGCACGAATTTGATTAAACGTTTTCATCGCTTCAATAAGCATGATGATCTGTCCAGACTGAACCTCTTGTCCAACAGTTACAAAAGGGGGGGCAGAAGGTTCCGGCGTTAAATAGGCCACACCAATCATTGGACTTAGCAGCGCGCCAGGATGTTTAGAGAGATCTTCTTCCTGTTTGGCATCATCATTATTAACCGTTACAGGCACAGGCGCGGAATTCATGACAGAAGCCATGGAAACGGGAGCTGTTACTGGACTTGCGTTAACGGTAATATTCTTTACGACGCGAATATGCTGATCCTTTTCGGAAACCTCGATTTCTGTCAATCCTGTTTCAGTTAAAATATCAGCCAATTTACGAATAACTTCTACATCTACGAGCATTTTGCTCATCAACTATCCTCTTCCAATATAAGATTTGCCAACGCAGCCAAGGCCAAGGCATAACCCTGAATACCCAATCCACAGATTACCCCTGTCGCCGCATGAGAAACATAAGAATGATGCCGAAATGATTCCCGGCGGTAAATATTTGATATATGTACCTCTATAACAGGTAAATCAACTGCCAGTAAAGCATCTAAAATTGCTATAGAAGTATGACTATATGCTCCTGCATTAATGATAATTCCCTTTGCTTTTCCCCTACACTCCTGAATCCAGGAAACAAGTTCCCCCTCATCATTGGATTGGCGAAAATCAATTGCTATTTCGAGCTGTTCTGCATTTTGAATACAGATTTGTTCTACATCATCCAAGGTTGCATGACCATACACATTTGGCTGACGCATTCCTAACATATTTAAATTAGGACCATTCAAAACATATACGAGGGGCAATTCCATCACTAGTTATTCATGCCTTTAATCAGGTTTAACACTATATGAATTTAAAAAGCCTCTCTTATAAACAGTCAACAAATTAATTAAATTTTCTCTTAATTTTTTTGATAGACTATGTCTATTTATATCATTTCAGCCAGAAACAATAGATTAAACAAATTATTTGCCATATGTGCGTCAATTGTATTAGCGTAAAGTTACAAAAGCAAATCTTTTCATTTTTTTGCCATTTTTTTTCTCTAGCTTTTAACATGGTTTATATTAACTTAAAGGAATTATGGCAGTTTTCTTAATCATTATGATTAAAAAACGCTATAATAAACAGGGTATATGAAACGTCGAAATAAATTACTGGCTTTGTCACTTGTTATCGGATTAAATGTTCAATCCATGCAAGTATATGCTAACTCCGGTTCTCATAAGATCACCTCTCACCGGATTCGAAAATTAAAGAAAAGAGTGATGCCCTACACTCTTCACAAAAATAGACATCCTGCAGACATGATCATCAGTACGGATGAAACAGCTTTTCAAAGCGGTATTGCCAGCTGGTACGGTGGGCGACATACGCAAAGACGTAAAACAGCCTCTGGCTCAACATTCAACAACCAGAATTTTACCGCAGCTCATCCTACCCTTCCTTTGGGAAGCAAAGTGTTGGTTAAATCAGAAGATACAGGGCACTCAGTCATCGTCACCATTAACGATCGCGGCCCTTTCGTAAAACATCGCATTATTGATCTATCAAAAGCTGCTGCAGCAAAAATTGGCATGTTAAGCCGGGGAACTGCCCATGTAACAATTAAACCCCTGAATAATATCGAAGTTGCTGAAACTCCCCAATAATTTTCTATGACTATGGTATCTTGTTAGAAGCCTCGCTTCTATCTAAAATATATCCTTCTATCTGGGCATTGAACTGAGCGCCAACCAGAACAACATAGCAGGAAACCAGAAACCACATCATAACAGCAACCACGGTTCCCAATGGGCCGTAAGTACTTGTAAAATTTGCAAAATGGGCAACGTAATAAGAAAAAGAAAAGGCAGCCAACAACCATAAAATTGTGGCGATAAAAGCGCCTGGACATGTCCAACGCCAATGCACGTTGGAACGGCAGGGCCCAAAACGGTAAAATAAAGCAAAAGTCCACGTTGCAAAAAGAAAAACAATAATGTTACTACTTATTCTCACCATATTGTAAGCTGGAAAGTAATCTGTAAGAATATTTAGAAATTGATATGGCAAAATATTCAAAATTGCCGGTAAAGCAACAATAACCGCAAGGGTCATAATCGTTCCCAAAATAGCGCAGAATGTCAAAACAACAGATAGAACCTGAAATTTCAAGAAACTCCGTGTCTCATGCGTATTATAGGCAACGTTTAGCCCCGTAACTAAACCCTTTGTCCCAATGGATGCAGACCAAAGAGCGAACAAAATGGAAACAACCAATTGTATTGTTAAAGTGGAATGGGTTTGCTCGACAATACTGTTAATCATTTCCTGTAAAAAAACATAAACATTCGGGGGGAAAAATTGTTGTAGAAATTCCAGTTGTGGCTCAACCGTTTGTGGATCAAAAACCAGCCCATAAATGGAAATCAAGCTACTTATAGAAGGAAATAGTGACAAGGTAGAAAAAAATGCGCAACCAGCTGCGACCAGCATATATGGACCATCAATTAGTGTATGAATGGTCGCCATTATAATTTTTATCCATCCGTGAAATGATATCTTTAAAGGGGAATGATGTTTTTCAACAAAAATATGACTTTCAGAAGACCGATCCAAGTCTCGCATTACTTCTTTTAAACCTCAATCAAATATTAAAAAATTATTCTAAAAATTTTATTCGTACCCATAAGAAATATGACTCTACAAAACCATGATGTAATGTAAATGATAGAGTAATATTATCCAACCCCGTCAATTCTATTAATCAATTCATGACATAAAAATAGAAATCTAAAATACTCTGTTAACTAATCCAATGAATATCAATTTTGTTTATATATAATCAATATAATATCAGATATGTAACAGTTGCATTGATTGTCTCATTTAATCAACGTGTCAGCAAAAATAAGGCCTGTTCCCCAAAAAAATTGGCTAAACGTATTGAACGTCGCCAGGGGGCTTTTTCCCCCTCGCCATGATCATCAATAGCCATCCACTGACTAATATGATATCCCTCTTGTTTACATAGTGATACAAAATCTGTTAAGGTACAGGGATGAATATTCGGCGTCTCAAACCAATGGGTTCCCCATACTTTTGTCATGGGCATATGTCCCTTAAGAAGCAGTTGCATTCTTACAGTCCAATGGCCAAAATTTGGAAATGAAACAATAGCATACCGTCCTATTCGCAACATTTGTTGCAAAACTTCACGTGGGCGATTAACCGCCTGTAGAGTCCTCGATAATACGACATAATCAAAACCATCCGTGGGATAATTCTGCAAGTCAAAATCTGCGTTTCCCTGAATTACAGATAAGCCTTTACTTACCGCCTTGGTAACACAGGACATATCCAACTCTATTCCTCGTGCATCACATTGATGATTACAGCACAGATAATCGATTAATGTACCATCACCACATCCAATATCCAGTATTGTTGAATTTTGCTGAATCATGTCAACAATACAACATTGATCAAGACGCATTATTTTCCAATTGCCTCTGTCTTTTAATTCCTGCCAGAAAACCGCTGATTACATGATCAAGATCCGGTTCATCCAACAAGAAGGCATCATGCCCTTTATCACTTACAATTTCAACAAAAGAAACCTTGGCTCCAACACGATTTAATGCCTTGACTATCACTCTTGACCGTGAAGTGGGAAAAAGCCAGTCAGAAGAAAAACTGATAACACAAAATCTGGATTTAACCTGTGAAAATGCCTTGACCAGATCCCCATCATAAGCTTGGGACAAATCAAACCAATCCATTGCCCGGGAGATTGTCACATAAGAATTTGCATCAAAACGTCTCACAAAATTCGATCCCTGATAATGCAAATAGCTTTCTACCTGGAACATTTCCCCGAAAATTGGTGACGAAGAATCTATCATTGTTTCTTGCAATCTCCGTCCAAATTTTCGGTTTAATGCATCTTCTGACAAATAGGTAATATGTGCCATCATACGTGCTACAGCCAACCCTCTGGATGGGATAACACCATATCGCCAATAATCTCCATTTTGCCAATCTGGGTCTGAAAATATGGCCTGTCTTCCCACTTCATTAAATGCAATATTCTGTGCCGAATGAAAAGATGAGGTGGCAATTGGTATAGCTGCATAAACTTGATCTGGATAGCTTACCGCCCATTGCAATGCCTGCATTCCTCCCATTGAACCACCGATAACGGCAAATAACTGATCAATTTTGAAATGATCGATTAGAAGTTTTTGGGCATTGACCATATCCCTAATGGTAATTGCAGGAAAGTCTATTCCCCAATAGCCTATTTTCTGATGATCTGTTCGTATGGAACGTGGTCCTGTCGTTCCCATGCAGCTTCCTAAAACATTACTACAAATTATAAAATATTTGTCTGTATCAATAGGTAGCCCAGGACCAACCATTCTGCTCCACCAACCAGGTTTCTTGCTGATTGGATTAATACCTGCAACATACTGATCGCCAGTTAAAGCATGACAAATCAAAATTGCATTATCCTTGGCTGATGACAACTTTCCATAAGTCTGATATGCAATTTCCAAGTGGTTTAGTTTTTGACCATTTTCCAAAACAAGTCCTTCAGCAAAAAGTAATTTCTGAATAGATTCATTTTGTGTTTCGTCAGCTGCAACCTGTTTAATCCCTGAAGTTACCATAAATAATACAGGTATCCTTTTTACTATAAAATATGAAAATCCATCCCAAAAATCATCTCTTTGCCATAAACTGCACTATCTTATATAATCATTTGAAATTAAAAATGTTATCTCTGTATAAGTTAGGTTTTTTTAAAAGTTCATCTATTAATATCAAATATTCTTGTTTAGAAAAAGGCCTTAATAATTATGAATAAAAAACTTGTTGTATTTTGTATAATCAGTGCCTTTGCTTTTACTGTCCAATCCTCTTACGCAGTTTCCCGTCATACAAAAAAAAACAGAAATTATCAAAATCCAAAATCAGGAAGAGTCGTTTTAACTCCCCAACCTGCGAACAATTTTTCAACAATTGCATATAACTTGAATAAAACCGATATTAATTTTGCTGTTCAACATGGTGAGAAACCGCTTATCCTTATTGGCAATGCAAACCTCTCCAGCACAAAAAAACCGCAAACTGTTCTATTTACCCAGTTACAATCCGCCAGTCTTTGTGGGTCTGGAGGCTGTACCACCACAGCCTATCTTAACCGTAACAATCATTGGGTAAAAATACTCGATTCTGTTACTGGCAATATTGAAATAAAAAAAACATCCCACAAGGGAATGCATGATTTGATAGTTGAAGGTTCAGATGTCTGGATATGGAATAAAACAACTTATGTTGAAACCCAACAGGGACCCAATCTAAATGGATTAAAAAAATCCATTCATAAATATCAAAAAAATAGACCTGAATAAGCGATATAAACACATTAACTATATATATCGCCAAGAATGATCCTGATTAATAACTCCCGATAACCTTTTCAATTTCCTCTGGTTTATCATGGATGCCAAAACGGTCAATGATGGTCGCCGTGGCATCATTCATTCCCTGAACCTCCACTTTTATACCACGTTGGCGAAAATGAATGACAACCTTATCCAATGCCATAACTGAACTTACATCCCAAAAATGCGCATGGGTTAGATCGACTGTAACACTCTTAATCTCTTCCTTGAGATCAAAGCTATTTATAAAACGATCAACCGTTACAAAGAATACATGACCATTCACTTTATAAATACGAGACTGATCTTTTTTTTCTGATTTAATCAGCATGAAATGTGAAACCTTGCTTGCGAAAACAAGAGAGGCAACCAGCACGCCTGTTAATACTCCATAGGCCAGGTTATTTGTTCCAACCACAACACAGACCGTTAGAATCATGACAATATTGGTAGAAAGCGGATATTTTTTTAAATCAAGAATTGAACGCCAGGAAAAAGTACTAATAGAAACCATGATCATCACAGCCACCAAGGCGGCCATAGGAATCCGGGCCACCCATTCCTTTAAAAAAACAACAAGAATGAGCAAGAAAATACCAGCCACCAAGGTAGATAATCGTCCCCTTCCCCCGGACTTGATATTAATAACCGATTGACCAATCATGGCACATCCAGCCATACCGCCCAGAAAAGCAGTACAGATATTGGCAATTCCCTGCCCCTTACACTCACGATTTTTATCACTTGAAGTATCCGTGAATTCATCAACGATCGTTGCTGTCATCATGGTTTCAAGTAATCCTACCGCTGCCAGTCCAGCAGAATATGGCAAAATGATCATGAGGGTATGAAAGTCCAAAGGAATATCTGGAATAGCCAAAATTGGTAAAGAACCTGGCAATTTACCCATATCACCCACCGTTGGAATATTTAAACCATAACCTATTGAAATGGCGGTCATTATAATAATACATATCAAGGGAGACGGTATTAATTTCGTTAAATAAGGGAAAAGGTAAATAATTGCCAATCCACCACCAACAATCACGTAAACATGCCATGTCACATGCACTAATTGCGGAAGCTGTGCCATAAAAATCAAAATTGCCAACGCATTTACAAAACCAGTCACGACAGAATGGGAAACAAAACGCATTAATTCACCAAGTTTCAAATATCCGGCAATGATCTGAAAAATACCTGCAAGAATTGATGCAACGAGTAAATAACTTAATCCATGAGTCTTTACCAAAGGCCCCATCAGTAAAGCCATTGAACCCGTCGATGAGGATATCATTCCAGGGCGTCCGCCAAATAACGAAATGACACAAGGAATGGCAAAAGCCGAATAAAGTCCTACACTCGGATCAACCCCAGCAATAATGGAAAAAGCAATTGACTCTGGTATCAGGGCCAATGCAACCACAATACCAGATAGAATATCCGCACGAATATTTCCAAGCCATTCTTGTCGATTACAAGACAGCAACATATTATAATCCTATAAATATTTTTAAATTGAAAAATTAATCAATAACAGACTGATCGCATCAATCCTGTTTCTGTTTTTTTAAAAAAACAGAAATAATAAAATTAGTTACACAGTGCTAACTTAGGGCGGCGTTAAAACAAACATTCCGATTCAACAAAACAATAAGAATTTAGTTTTAAAATCAATCAATCTAGTAACAAAAACTAATAATTTATAATTAAAAATATTCACAGAATCAATACGTAAACGCTTTTTCTATAAAAATGCCACTTTCAGAATAATAAAATATAAATATCTATATCAGAAAATAATTAATTTCTATTCACCATTTCTGGATTGGGAAAAAATTCACCATAACGCCATGAAGTATGAAAGATTTCTGGCGGTCCATCCCTTCTAATATACAAATCATATAAATTCCTATCGGAAGAAATATATTCACATATTTTACACATGACCTGGTAATTATCCTGTAACAGGTTAATCAATTTCTCCAGGTCATTATCAGGTTCCGTCAAATAACTGTTTATTTTGGCAAATAGACTTTCAGAAAGATTGATAAATCTTGGTAAGTCCAAATTATTCTGCCTATTGTTTTCAGAAAATTTCTTGGTTTTGAGTATGGAATTCACCTTATCATATTCCATATAAATTTTATGAATTTTATCCCATATAATCTTTGCGTTTTTAAAATCTCTCATTCCCTTATTCATGAAACAGGGGCAAATTGATCCAAAATAAAATACGGAATCAACAACATATTTAACAAAAATATAATACCAATTATCTTTTTGTTCGTACATTTTATCAAATACGTTACTATAAGCAATTACCAGATCTGATATGACCGAATTATAAAATGCCATACGTTCTTTTATGTCTTGACCATTTTTTTCCTGTGCAAGAACATCAACTATAAACGTGTTTTCAATGCACATCAAATCTATACCACTTGAATAAACTGGATCCAAAAAAATGCATGCATCCCCTGTTAATGCCCAATGATTTTCAGAGATACAGGGCTGCGCAATAGATGCGTATTTTCTCAAATATTTAAAATCAAGAATGGAAAATTGTTTCTTCAGCAAATAATCATAAAAAACCCTTTCATGCGTTTTTAACCATTCAAAGGTTTTTTCCAAATCTGATAAACTGTCAAATTGATGAATATTCTCACTAAAACATATTCCCACACTGGTCATATGATCAGAAAGCCGAAGCACCCAGATCCAATATCCCTTTCCATCAATATGTAAGGAACTGTAGCTTCTATCCATGCCATAAAAAGGGTTATCTTCTTCTGCCGGATAGATTTCATCTACCAGAACAGCCCCCTTGACTCTAAACCAGACTGAAGAATTGGGTAAATTACCTTTGCTTGATAAATTATACTTCCTGGAAATAACTTTTTTCCGTCCGGATGCATCAACAATCCAACGAGAATTAATGATTTTCTGGACTTTGCTCAATTCAACTACGTGGATTTTTTTAAAATGCCCCTCATCTTCAACATCAAGAAAACGCGTATTTTGTAAAATATCAATTTTATCTTGTAATAATGAAAAAAAATGATTTTCCAGTTTGCCACGTTCAAATTGATAGGAATTTTTTTGAGGAAAATTTCTAATTCCCATTTCTTTATAGAGTTTATCATTTGTATAAATAAACCGCATTCCCATTTTTATAAAATGTTCCCGACCTAGATATTCATCTCCCAGCAATTCCCTAAGATAATACCCACCCAAATCAATTGTTGCCTCTCCAACTTTGAAAGCTGTCTCTTCATTGGGAAATTTTGCATCATGAATAAGACAAATGGAAATATCAGGTATATCACGCAGCAATTGACTGGCCAATGTCAATCCGGCAAGTCCACCCCCAATTATAACCACATCATAATTTTTCACTATATCCCTCAACTTAATATTTAAAGTAATAAATTATTTTATTTATGATTAAAATAAAACAATATTACTAAATTAAGTTGAATATCTAAATAATCAATTTTATAGATATTATATAGTTTAAAATAAATAATATTTCTTGGAGCGGATGAAGGGAATCGAACCCTCATGAACAGCTTGGGAAGCTGTCATTCTACCATTGAATTACACCCGCCAAAATATGAAAAACAACATTTCATATTAAAATAACCAAATTGAATAGAAAAATATATCTTTTTTGATAATTTTTAAAAAATAAAGAAATTACTAACCACTTTTCTTGCATTCCTCTATCATGAACGCTCCTTATGGTTATCAAAGAGAAATATTATGAACAAAACCTCTTCCCATCGTCTAGCCACCCGTTTACTTCATGATAATATTGAACGTTCTTCCTTTGCTGAAACATGTGAAGCTCTTTTTTTAACATCTGGGTTCATTTATGAAAGTGCAGAACAAGCAGAACGCACTTTCCAAAAAAAAGAAAGGCATTATCAATATAGCCGTGTTAATAATCCTACCATTACCAACCTTGAAAATCGACTTATTCATTTGGAAGAGGCTGAATGTTGTGTTGCCACCTCAACAGGAATGAGTGCAATTTTTGCTGCCTTATTTTCCAATTTGAAACATGGGGAACGTGTTATCGCATCTAAGGCGCTTTTTGGATCAAGTTACTGGATTGTTGAAAATTTTTTACCAAAATTAGGAATCGAAACCGCTTTTGTTGAAGGCACGAATATTCAGGAATGGAAAAAAGCATTATCCAAACCTGCAGCAGCTGTTTTGATTGAAAGCCCTTCCAATCCAATGCTAGACATTCTGGATATTCGGCAAATTGCTGACTTGACCCATCAGGCAGGCGGAATATTGATTATTGACAATGTTTTTGCCACTCCATTATATCAAAAACCTTTGAAAGTAGGGGCTGATCTTGTTGTCTATTCTTGTACAAAACATATGGATGGACAGGGGCGTGTCCTAGGAGGTGCTATTCTAGGTAGTAAAGACTTGCTTGAAGCCGATATTATACCTTTTGTTCATAATACAGGACTTACAATTTCAGCTTTTGATGCGTGGATATTGCTGAAAGGTCTGGAAACTTTTCCACTTCGTATGGAAAAAATGACCGAAAATGCAAAAATCTGCGCAGAATTTATTGAAAAATCTGATGTTGTTAATCTTATTCGATATCCCGGATTACACTCACATCCTCAATATGGCCTTGCCTGCAAACAAATGGATGCGCCAGGTGCCATGATCGCCTTTGAAGTCAAGGGGGGGAAAAAAGGTGCATTTACATTCATGAATGCCTTACAGCTCATATTAATTTGTAATAATCTTGGTGATAGTCGGAGTATTGTAACGCACCCGGCAACAACAACACATATGAAGGTCAGTCCAGAGGATCGTTTAAAACTCGGAATTACTGATGGCATTATCCGCTTTTCAGTAGGAATGGAGGATCCACAGGATTTACTTGAGGATCTGCAAAAAGGATTTGATGAATTAACAATTTTTTGCAAAAACAAACAATAAATAAGTAATCTTTTAAATTGAAAATATATTAATTTTTTCCATATATTTTAAACTGAAGGAAAATATAATAAAATCGTGTAGTTTCATTTTAAACAAAACCGTTAAATTTTCCCTTTACAAAATTAATATATATCTTTTTATATTGTCCAAAATTACTTCATACCGAACAGAAACATTGAACAGTTTTACTGGTTTAAAAGATTTATAGAATATGACTGATAAAAAAACTTCCGCACCCTCTCGTTCAGAAGCTGAAGAAGCGGTGCGTACCCTTATTCGCTGGGCTGGTGATGATCCGGATCGCGAAGGGTTAATAGATACGCCAAACCGTGTTATAAATGCCTATGCCGAATTTTTTTCTGGCTATAAGGAAAACCCGAAAGAAATCCTTGGCCGAACATTTGAAGAAGTCGGTGGATATAAGGAAATTGTCCTTTTACGTGACATTCGCTTTGAAAGTCATTGCGAACACCATATGGTTCCAATTATTGGAAAGGCTCATGTTGCCTATTTACCCAATAACTATGTCGTCGGCATTTCCAAACTGGCCAGGATTGTAGAGGTTTTTGCCAAAAGATTACAAATTCAAGAAAGAATGACAGCGGAAATCGCCAATATAATCCAAGAGGTATTACAACCTAGAGGGGTCGCTGTAATCATTGAGGCCACTCATCAATGCATGACAACCAGAGGTGTGCATAACCCAGGTGTATCTATGATTACATCAAAATTGCTTGGTGTTTTCCAACAGGATCAAAATGCAAGAGCAGAACTTTCAACTTTATTAAATCGTTCTGTTTCATTTATGTAACTAATTGATCTCAATCGTTGAATGATCATCTAGAATACGACGTAAAATTTGTTGAACATCAGGATATTTCTCCGTGGAAATCACTTCACATAAATAACGCATTTGTCGTCGCGTCGTATAAAGCTGGTCCAAAAGTTGCAGAACCAGAGACATTGAATCTTCTGCCACTCCTAAATGATCCCTTAATTCAAGAATTAATTTGGCCCTTGCCTCATCAATCTCCTTAAATAAATAATTTCCCTCTTTCTTTTCTGGCCTCAACCATTGATTGTTTATCCAGTGATAGACATCATTGGCTGTTATTTCAGGTAAATTATAGCATAACATTTCAAGGGTTATCATTTTCTTTCCCTTTTACATTTTTTAGATTTAATTGGATTGATCAATGGATTTACGTAAAAACTCTTCCAAAGCGGGATCGACTTTACCAATCGTAATTTGTAAATTTACATACAGATTCCCGGCCTCAAGATTTTTATGGGATGGAATACCCCGTCCACGTAACCTTAGTACAGTTCCGCTATCTGAATGAGCCGGCACATTTAACGCAACCTCACCGGTAGGGGTTGGAACAGTCAGCTTACCGCCCAAAACCGCTGTCTTTAGATCAACAGGCCACGTCATTCTTATATCCTGACCATCTCTTTTAAAATAGGCATGAGGCATTACCTGAATGGTAATCAAGGCATCCCCGGCAGGACCATTTTGAAAGCCAGGATCCCCTTTTCCGCGTAACCTTAAGGTCTGACCATCATCAATTCCAGGAGGGATTTTAACATCAAGTGTTCCCCCTTCAGATAAGGTAATTCTCGATGTTGTACCATTAACCGCATCCAGAAAACTAATTTTCAGACTATAGCGTCGATCCTGCCCTTTCTGTGGACCTCTACTGGATCTTCCTTGAGAAAAACCCCGACCAGAGAAGCCACCCCAGCCACCGCCGCCAAACCGGTTCAATATATCCTGCAAATCATCCTCGGAAAATTGATTACCGTGCATTCCTTCACCCTGACTGTACCGAAACCCTTGCGCTCCATCAGCATAATGACGATATCCGGCACCTCCCCCCGGAAAGCCCTGTTCCTGACCATGAATGTCAATCTCACCACGATCAAAACGGGCCCTCTTTTCTGGATCTGAAAGCAATTCATTCGCAACGCTAATCGCTTTAAATTTATCCTCAGCCTCTTTATTTCCGGGATTTAGGTCAGGATGATATTTTTTGGCCAATTTTCGATACGCTTTACGTATCTCATCCTGACTGGCTGTTTTCGATATTCCCAAAATGGTATAAGGATCTAAACTCACTGCACTTTTCTCTTAATTTTCTATCATTACGGCTTTGAAATCGATTTCATCGGATAAAGTAATCAACAACGCCTCAAACACATCTGCTGGAATGCCTTTTGCAGCAGAGTTTCTTGCCACCTTAATTAATTGATCCCTTACAAATTCTTTTTCAAAATCAGTATTCTGTTTTTTATTATCATCCATAGTCTGGCAGTCCCAATAAACTTTGAAACCAAAATTTATTTTTAAAAGTATAACCACATTTTCATTAAACTTGAAATCAAAATAGCTGATTATTTATAAAATACAGTTCATCAATATAATGTTCTATTATTTATGAATTATCTCCCCAAATTTTCCGATTTGACCGCGATGCCTTAACCAATGATCTGCCAAGACACAGGCAAGCATGGCCTCTCCAACTGGAACAGCCCGTATACCGACACAAGGATCATGTCGACCTTTGGTAATTACTTCAACAGATTCACCTTCTGAATTAATTGAGGGTTGAGGGACAAGAATTGAGCTTGTCGGTTTAACTGCAAAACGGACCACAATTGGTTGACCGCTGGAAATACCGCCCAGAATACCGCCCGCATGATTAGAGGCAAATGAAAGCTTACCATTTTCAAGATATATAGGATCAGCATTCTCTTCACCCCGTAGGGTTGCAGCGGCAAAGCCTTCACCGATTTCAACAGCTTTTACGGCATTGATACTCATCATGGCCTGGGCAATATCAGCGTCCAGTTTTCCATAAATTGGCGCCCCCAATCCTGCGGGAACCCCTTCGGCCACCACTTCAATCACCGCACCGATGGATGACCCAGCCTTACGGATTATGGATAATTCATTCCTCCAGATCTCGACCATTTGTGCATCGGGACAAAAAAAATCATTTTTTTTAACCTCGTCCCATGACCATCGGTCACGATTGATTTTTTTATCCCCAATCTGAATTAGGGCCCCACGAATAAAAATTGAATTTCCCAAAATCAAACGGGCAATCGCTCCAGCAGCAACACGCATGGCTGTTTCCCTGGCTGAAGATCTTCCTCCCCCTCGATAATCCCGTATACCATATTTTAAATCATAGGTAATATCTGCATGACCTGGACGGTAGGACTGAGCAATATTGGAATAATCCTTGGAACGCTGATTGGTGTTTTCAATCAATAATGATATAGGAGTGCCTGTCGTTTTACCTTCAAATACACCTGATAATATCTTCACCTGATCGGGCTCATTACGCGTGGTTGTAAATGAGGATTGTCCAGGTCTGCGTAAATCCAGCCAAGGTTGAATCAATTTCTCAGAAAGCGGAATCAAGGGAGGACACCCGTCAACAACACAACCGATTGCAGGCCCATGACTTTCCCCCCATGTCGTAACCCTGAACAAGCTTCCAAAACTATTACACGACACGTTACTGTTCACTCACTGTAAAATTGATTAATTATCTGACAAGGCAATATCAGGTGCATCGGGATTTTTCATTCCAACCAGATGATAACCACAATCAACATGATGTATTTCACCTGTGACCCCTCTAGATAAATCAGAAAGGAAATACAAACCCGCCCCGCCAACTTCATCAATGGTAACATTACGTTGTAAAGGAGAATTAAGCTGATTCCATTTCAGGATATAACGGAAATCGCCTATTCCACTTGCCGCCAATGTTTTGATAGGGCCGGCGGAAACCGCATTGACACGAATATTATCAGGTCCAAGATCTGCTGCCATATACTGCACGGAAGCCTCCAAAGCCGCCTTGGCTACACCCATAACGTTATAATGAGGCATCACACGTTCAGATCCCAGATATGTCAAGGTAAGAAGTGATCCACCATCTGGCATTAATCTTGCGGCCTCTTTTGCAACAGCAGTAAAAGAATAGCATGAGATATCCATGGCTGTTAAAAATGCCTCTCTAGGAGTATCAACATAACGTCCACGCAAATATTGTTTATCAGCCCATCCAATCGCATGAACAACAAAGTCTAGTTTTCCCCATTTTTGGGCAATATCTTCAAATACGTTGCTGATATCCTCATCTTTACTGACATCACAAGGCAAAAGATAGGTTGATCCCAAACTTTCGGCCAAAGGGGCGACCCTTTTTTTCAAGGCATCTCCCTGATAAGTAAAAACAAGCTCTGCCCCTTGTAACGCACAAGCACGCGATATTCCCCATGCTATCGAATGATTATTGGCCAAACCCATAATCAAACCGCGTTTTCCTTGCATTAAATTTCCCTTTACAGGCAAAACATCATTTTTCGTTATCATAACACCCCTTAATAGATTTTTTGTTTTTGTATGTCTTTTGACAATTAAAAAGTAGCCAGAACAATTCCTAAATTGGCGTTCATTTTAAAACAAAAAAAAAAGAAAAGAAATCATTTTCATTATGGATACAATCTTTAGAGATTAAACCCAAACATTATCAAATAATACCCCTCAACTTTTTGTTTTAATTAAGCTCCAGCATTCCTGTCACAAAAATGTGATTCTTTTCAGCGCTCTATTTCAGCCTAGAATTCATTTTATCTATTAAAAAATCAAATAAGCGATTAATATCCAAGATTATACCCCGTTTATTTTAAGGAAAGGGAATAAACAATGCTTAGCGTCAAGAAAATACTCATTCCTATTCAAGGCACCCCTTTATCTGAATCTACTCTAACCACTGCCTATTACCTCTCAAAAAACTATAATGCTCATCTTGCCGTTATCCATATTCAACCCGATAGAAAAGACCTCATTCCGCTTACTAGTGAGGGATTGTCCGGATCCATGATTGAAGAGGTCATGAATATTGCCGCCTCAGAAAATCAAAAACGGTTAAAACTTGCCCGAGAAATATTCGATAATTTTATCGATAAATACAATATCGAATTAACCGACCCAGACCTTACTGAACCTGCTAAGGAAAAAATTACGGCCAGTTTCACCAATATGGTTGGACGGGAAAATGAATTAATTACTTACTGGGCACGCTTGTCCGACATAACGGTGATTTCTCACCCCGATTCAGACAGTGAAATTTCCTCTTCCGAAGCACTTCATACCCTATTATTCGATAGTGGCCGCCCCATCATTATCGCCCCAAAACAAAAACCCCTGACAACCGGCAAAAAAATCTGTATCTGCTGGAATGGCAGCGCAGAATCAGCCGCTGCCCTGCATGCAAGTTTGAGATGGCTTCATTATGCTGAACAGGTCTATATCCTATATACGAATGATTATGAAAATCATGGTAAAAAAATTCAAGATGTTGTTAACTATCTCAAATTCCATAACATTCAAGCAACTCCCCATCAATTGGGCAATGACAGGGATGTTGGAAATACAATCCTTTCAACCTGTAATGAGATAGGAGCGGACATGTTATGCATGGGTGCCTATTCCCACCCACGTTGGCAGCAGCTGATTCTGGGAGGGGTCACACGTTACATGCTTGAAAACGCCAATATATCTGTCTTGATGAATCGATAAAACATCATCTTCATTTATCCTTATGGTAAAAGGATAATTTTTCCTTTTACTATTTTTTTTGTGTAATTATAAAAAATAATGTTATATATACACACTTGTATAGTTATAAAAAGGAATTATCTATTGTGGTTTCTCAAGACAGGCAGGCCGATCAATCTGATTATTATGTTTTAACCGCAAATCGTCTTCTGGATGGGCGGGTTGTGTGGTTCACCCCGCAAGAACATTGGGGAATAATGCTGGAAGACGCTCAACTTTTTTCCAATAAAGAAAATGCCGAAAAAAAATTGCAGGAAATCATCCAGTCTAATACTGCCCATTTTTTAATTGATTTACATTATGTAGAGTTAATAAACCCTTTCCATCCAGCATCAGCACGTGAAAATATTAGAGCGTTTGGTCCCAGTACACATCCTGAATTTAATCCACGCTCTATAATAAGATGATTATCAATGAAACAGTTTCCATCCCATGATACCGATTCAAACACCATAAAAGTCATTGGTCGTTATAACTATGACGAAATTGATTTTGATTTTTTAAAAGAAAGAATCAATCAATTCAGGTTACAGATTGAAAGACGGCTGAATGGTGAACTTTCTGAAGATGAATTTAAACCCTTACGATTGATGAATGGTGTATACCTTCAATTACATTCCTATATGCTTCGTGTCGCCATCCCATATGGTATTTTATCATCAAGAATGTTGCGTGGTTTGGCATATATTGCCCGTTACTACGATCGTGGATATGGTCATTTCACTACCCGTCAGAACATACAATTTCATTGGACAAAACTAGAGGAGGTCCCCGATATTCTAACGTATCTGGCATCTGTTGAAATCCATACCATCCAAACCAGTGGAAATTGTATCCGTAATATCACCAGTGATGAATTTGCTGGTGTGGCGCAAGATGAGATCTTGGATCCCCGTATTTATGCAGAAATTATGCGTCAATGGTCAACGCTTCACCCTGAATTTTCATTTTTGCCCCGAAAGTTCAAGATTGCTATAAGTGGCTCTTCAAATGATCGTATCGCTGCTTGTTTTTATGATATTGGCATATTAACCCGTCGCAATGAACAGAATAAACCCGTTTTTGAAATCTGGGTTGGTGGTGGCCTGGGCCGCATTCCGGTTAAAGGTAAAATCATCCGTGATGACTTGCCCCCTGAACATTTGCTTGCTTATCTTGAAGCCATTATCCGTGTTTATAATCTGCATGGAAGTCGAAATAATTTATATAAATCGAGAATCAAAATTCTTGTAGAGAATCTTGGTATAGATGCTTATCGCAAACAGGTTGATAAAGAATTTGATACCATGGATTTAGAACAATACCGTTTGTCTGACGATATCATAAATTCGATTCACAAACGTTTTGGTCATCCCAATCTTGCCGATATCCCAAACGCTTCTGAAACCATGAAAAAACATCAGCAAAACAATCCGGAATTTGACCGATGGGTAAAACATAACAGCCACCCTCATTTTCATAAAGATTATATAGCAACCGTCATTTCCCTTAAAAACATCGGGGAAACACCTGGTGACATGACTGCAGATCAAATGAGTGCTCTGGCCAATCTGGCGGAGGAATATTCTTTCGGGGAAATTCGTGTGACTCATTTACAAAATCTTGTCTTGGGGCATGTAAGAAAAGACCAATTATTTTTTCTATGGCAGGCTTTGCAAAAATATCGGCTGGCAATGCCAAATCAGGGATTAATTACAGATATCGTCTGTTGTCCCGGACTTGATTACTGCTCCTTGGCAAATGCGCGGTCAATCTCTGTCGCCAAGGAAATAATGTCTCTATTTCAGGATATCCGTTTACAGGAAAAAATAGGTCCCATACATATTGGAGTCGATGGATGTATCAATTCCTGTGCCCATCATCATATCATGAATATTGGTGTTTTGGGGGTCAATAAAAAGGGAGAGGAATTCTATCAAATAAAACTTGGCGGATCTTCCTATAAAGGCAGAGCCGCAATTGGTGCCATACTAGGAGCGGCACTTACTGCGGAGGAAGTGGTTGAAGCCGTTCGCAGGCTAATTGATTTTTATCTTGAGCAACGTCATGAAAATGAATATTTTATTGATACTTACAATCGCCTAGGTATCAGCCCATTCAAGGAAATTGTCTATGTTACTGCTTAAAGATGGTGAAATTATTGATAATCCCTGGATTGTAATTGAAAATAATTTACCAACATCGTTACCTGATTATCCGATCCTATCGCAAACGCTTTTATCCACGCTTGACAATATCGATAAAATTCATCAACCACTTGGTGTTTTATTGCCATGCGATCAAGATATTGAACACTTAAGACCTTATCTTGAAAAGCTCTCCCTTATTGTCCTGGAATTTCCCTCTTTTAAAGATGGCAGGGCTTTTTCACAAGCTCGCCAAATCAGAGAGCATCTAAAATTTACAGGAGAATTACGGGCAATTGGGCATATTCTTCCCGATCAATATCAATTTCTAACCAGGGTTGGTTTTACAACCATCTTGATCCCAGATAATGCCAATATAGCAAGTTGGAAAGAAAATAGACAGCATTTTACAATCGGTTTTCAGTCTTCCGTTTTAAAAGAGCCCAAACAGGGTTTGGTAAGAAAGCTTTAGGTCTCTTACAAGTAACGATATATTTTAAAATATACTGTTATCTAACTAATAAAATAAAATCTTGTTCAAATTGTACAATAGATTCCTATATCAATCATATGTAAATCTTTATCACCATCAGTTTCAAACAGCATTTTATCCATTTTCAAATGTTTGCCTCCATAAAAAAAATAATTCAAAATAGTTTAATCTTTATTTTAAGAGGTTATTTAAAACTGGCCTTACAAACAACATGTTGGCAATTTGATATTGACCCGCAAGCACGCTCTTTACTTACTTGTAGGGATGGTCAACCCGCCATTGTCATTTTTTGGCATGAAACCCTGATCCTTTCACCACGTTTGTGGTGGTGGGCCATACCTCAGAACCCTTATCTTACCCTATATGTACTTATTAGTAAAAATAATGATGGACGCCTCATCAGCAAAATTGTTAATCCGTGGCGAATATGGACAGTACAAGGATCTGCCAATAAAAATGGACAAGATAAAGGTGGGGCGACCGCTTTCCGCAAACTTCTAAAATTATCCAAAACAGGTCATCTAATCGCCATCATGCCCGATGGGCCAAGAGGCCCACGCCATCATTTACATCCGGGATTGATCAAGCTTGCCTTACTTGCCAAAACCAAAATCGTACCTGTCGGAGCTTATTGCAGCTCAATACGCCTAAACAACTGGGATAAATTGATCGTCCCCTTACCGTTCGGTAAAGGAAAAATGGTTTGTCGCACACCTATCAAGGTCACAAAGAAAAATTATGATACAATTGAAACAGAAATCATTAACCAACTACATCAAGCCAACCAGCTGGCACAATCATGAAAACCATAATTGAGGATCATTTTCTTTTATCAGCCTGGACAGCATTAACGAATTGTTTGTCTCCCTTTTTACCATTTTATCTTCAAAACCGTTGCAAAAAGGGTAAAGAAATTCCCAACCGCCTTAAAGAAAGGCAAGGTTATCCTACCCAATCCAGACCTGCCGGTTCAATCATACAATTTCATGCCGCAAGTGTTGGAGAACTTGTTTCCATTTTTTCGGTCATTCAAGCCATTCATATTCAGGATTCCAGCCAAAGTTTTTTAATTACAACAGGAACAGTTACCTCCTTTCGTATCTTAGAAAATTTCATATCGCATCATCCAATATTAGCCAGACATATTATTCATCAATTTATACCCCTCGATATTCCACAATGGATCAATCGTTTTTTAACTTATTGGCATCCATCCCTTATTGTTCTGGCAGAAAGTGAAATCTGGCCCAATCTTATCAAAGAGGCCTGCCAAAAAAAAATACCGCTTGCTTTAATCAACGGACGCCTTTCCGATCGCTCATTAAAAAACTGGAAAGTTTGTCCATCCCTTATCCAAAACATTCTATCACGTTTTCAATGGATCATTTCCCAATCTGAACATGACCAAAATAATTTTGCACATCTACAGATTACAACCGATTATTTGGGCAATTTAAAACAAACAGCACAAAAACTCCACTTTAATTCTCAAGAATTGGTCGAGTTAGAAAACTATTTTAATAATTCTCCAATCTGGCTGGCAGCATCAACCCATCCTAACGAAGAAACCCTTATTGCCAAAACGCATGCTGTATTAAGAAAAAAATGGCCCAACCTTATTACAATCATTGTACCACGCCATCCTGAACGAGGACAGGAAATCATTAATGAGATAGGAATGGTTGCCCAACGCAGTAAACATGAGCTTCCTTTTGAAAACGGTTTATGGCTCTGTGACACTTTAGGAGAGCTTGGACTATTTTACAGATTGGCTGACATTGTATTCATAGGCAACAGTCTTGATGTTGTTCATAAAGGGGGTGGACATAATCCATTTGAAGCTGCGCGATTAAATTGTACCATTGCAACTGGACCCAAAATACATAATTTCAGACAGGCTTATTATCATTTGCAGAAAGCGGTTACAATAATTCACACCATAGACGATCTGACAAACTGGGTTGATAAAATGCTGTCCAACCCACAATTGAGAAAAAAACAAGCCTGCCTGGCCTTGGAAATCATGGAACAAAAAAGCAATCTTGCTACGGATATTGGCACTCATCTTCTAAAATTAGCAAGGCAATCCATATGAAGGCTCCCTTTTTCTGGCAACAATATCCTCCCACACCAACAGCAAAAATTTTAACCCCCTTTTCGTTCATAACCTCACTTATCACCCGTTATCAAATAAACAAACCAGGATGGCATGCCCCTATTCCTGTTCTCTGTTGTGGAAATTTGACTATTGGTGGCACAGGAAAAACTACCGTAGCGCTGGAAATGGGTCATTATTGCCAACAACAATCAATTCCTTTCGCCTTTTTGATACGTGGCTATAAAAGAAAAAGCAGAATTGCAGAACCATTTATGGTTGATCTCAATCAGCATAATGCCAAAGATGTTGGTGATGAAGCCCTTTTATTGGCCCGACTTGCACCAACGTGGATTGGTGGCAATCGAGCCGCATCGGCCAAAGCAGCAATAAAGAAAAGTCCTGTAAAATTACTAATCATGGATGATGGTTTGCAAAACCCTACCCTGTATAAAGATCTATCCATCCTAGTTGTTGATGGTGTAACAGGTTTTGGAAATCAAAGACTTTTGCCTGCCGGCCCTTTACGACAACCTGTTATACAAGGGCTTAAAACAGTCAAAACCTGTATTTTTATTGGCAAAGATAAAACAGGGCTTTTACCCACGATTTCATCCCATGTACCCGTTTTCAGGGCAAATCTAACAATGAATCCTGCCATTCGACAGTTTTCTAATCAATCTGTTATCGCCTTTGCAGGCATTGGACGACCTGAAAAATTTTTTCAAACCTTAAAAGATAACCAACTTATCCTTTCAAAAACAATTTCATTTCCAGATCATCATCATTACACAAACAAAGACCTAAACAAGCTTTTATCACTTCATCGCCATTATCAATTGCCCCTGGTAACAACACCCAAGGACTATGTTAGGTTACCAGATCAATTCAGACCTTTGGCCACTCCACTAGAGGTTTGTTTGACATGGCACGATCCCGCATCTTTACAAAAGATATTCCATATGATTCATTTCTAACCAATTTACTTTTCAAGATTTCTCTATATCTTTTCTATGTAATCTTTTAGACTGTCATCCATTCCGTTTTAGTAAAATCCATTCAATAAAAATTTCCTTCATGTCCTTGCCCTTACCATCCCGTCAGATTATTTCCAATTGGTTGAAACAATGTTTATATTACGGTGAATATCTGATCACTGAAATTTGTATTAACCTCTTACAAAAACTTTCTCCAGAACAAGCCTCCAATCTAGGTGGATGGATTTGTCAAAAAATTGGCACGAAACTTCCCGTTTCCAAAATAGCTGATAGAAATATAAAATTTGTCATGCCTGATCTCTCCTTGCAGGAAAGACAAAAAATTATAGCAGGCGTATGGGAAAATCTTGGAAGAACGGTTGGAGAATTTCCACATCTTGCTAATCTTGAACAAAATACCAAACAAGGTGCGGGCTGGGAAATCATTGGGGAAAATTATTTAATTGGACAGGCAAAGCGTAAAGGACCGGTTTTATTTGTATCAGGTCATCTTGGAAACTGGGAAATGTTGCCACCGGGGGTTGCACAATATGGGGTTCCTTTTTCTTCTTTTTTCCGTGCAGCTAGCAATCCCTATGTAAATGAGCTTATCCTTCAATTACGATATCAAGCCATGCAACAAAAAATTCCCATGTTTGCAAAGGGAGCAAAAGGGGCAAAACAAGCATTAAGACACCTTTTACAAGGAAAAAGACTTGGTGTTCTAAGTGATCAGAAGATGAATGATGGCATTCGGGTTAATTTTTTTGGAAAACCTGCAATGACCTCTTCCGCTGTTGCAAACCTGGCCCTGAAATTACGTTGTCCCATCATTCCCGGTTATGTAAAACGACTTGGACCTGCAAGACTGCGCATTATTGTCGAAACACCCATTGATTATTCGGATCTGGTCGAAAACAATATAGAAAATGTTCGAATATTAACCCAACGCATAAATGACAAAATTGAAGAATGGATAAGGAAACAACCAGAGCAATGGCTCTGGCTGCATAAAAGATGGCCAAAAGAATACTATAAACCCTAATGTGTCATACTGCCCGATGTATTATCTTTTGGAGTTGAAATCATTTTTCCTCCACCAAAGGACTGAATTTCAAAAATCTGTAAATCACGTTTTACTGTTCCATCGGGATGCAGGGCAAAAAAGCCATCAATACCATTAAATCCATCCGGTCGCGTTAGATTTTCTATTGAGAAACCACCTGGACGTTTTCTCAAACTGTTTGCCAATGCAGCTGAATCATAGGTGAAGTCCGCTAGGGGTTTTGGGGTTTGTCCATATCTTGCCATATATTGCCGGATAAATTCCTGACGTTTGACCGGATTGGGCGCGACATACCAGGCCCCTTTTAATTTTCCCAATTTACCGGCAAAAGATGACCATAAAGTAGGTCCCATAATCCTGACCTGGCTTGTAGAAACCTGCACTTCATTCATCGCATTGATAACAGACTGCAACTGTAATCCTGTATCAGCCAAAAGCAAGGCGTCAAACGGAGGTTTATCCAGTTTCAGTTTTTTTGTCTCGACCTTTTTTTCAGGTTTTGAAGGAATAAGTTCATTTTGTAAACTATCTCCATCTTCCTTGGGTCCATTCGCTGCAGTGGTATCAGTTGAATTCTGGTTTTGAGAGTTTGTTTTAGCCGCTTCCGTTCTTTCATCAAAATTTGACATTGATTTCAATTTTTGTGTGATGTCAGACAGGTCAGCCGCATGATACACGATTGTGGGTTGCATCAATCCCTGATCAGAGCAGCTTTTAATTAATCCATCTGCCATTGCCCGACCAAAACTGTTATCAGGTAAAAAAGCCGCAAATTTCATTCGCCCTTCATTTTTGGCTGCTTTTACCAAAGTTTCAATTTGCTGATTTTGCGTAATTCCAAAAATCCACACATTTGAAGATGCAATTGAAGCATTACTGCTATAGGAAAGAACCGGAATATTGACCGCACCTGTCACTGCTGCAACCTCTGTTGTATCCTTAGCTGTCAAGGGACCAAGAATAATGCCATCACCTGCCTCAATGGCTTTATGGGCTGCTGCAGAAGCCCCACCCGTTTCTGCCGTATCATGAACGTCGAGTGCAGAGGGTTCATCAATGGCGAGCCGGGCGGCTTTTAACATATTGTTTCCCAATCCGCCATTTCTCCCCGTCAAGGGAAGAAGAAGCCCAATTTGTTTTTTGGAAGGTTGTTGCAAATTTTGAGTAGGTGTCGTAATAGGAGTATTATTATCACTATGACTAGAAGAACAAGCTGCCAGCAAGCATACAGGGATAGTGACCTTTAACAAATTTGCCATAAAAGAATTCAATCCCAAACAATTTTGTTTAAAAGGTATTTTCTGCTCTATCAATAGTATTCTCCTTTGATTTAATCAAAATCTGATTATCAGTTATTATTAAAATGCAAAAACAAAATATTCAATCAAATATTAACACAATCCAATCAAACAGGCTTTTACATAATCGTGGCATTGAAAATAATGCTCGATTTTTTCTGGTTTCGACACCAATTGGCAATCTTGGTGACCTAAGTTTTCGTGCCAAAATGATTTTACAGGAGTGCGATTTGATTTTGTGTGAAGATACACGAGTTAGTGCAAAACTTCTATCAACCTATGGTATTACAACCCCAACCGAATGCCTGCATCAACATAATGAAACCCATCGTATCCATCATGTTTTAAATTTACTTCACCAGGGTAAAAAAATTGCATTGATTTCTGATGCTGGCACCCCTTTGGTATCTGATCCAGGATATCAACTAACACATGCTGTCATAAAAGAAAATATTAAAATTACGGCCATTCCAGGCGCAAATGCAGCTTTAATGGCATTAACTTTATCAGGACTTCCACCACATCCCTATTTATTTATTGGTTTTCCGCCGCCAAAATCAACAGCTCGGCAAAATTCTTTTGCTATCTTAAAGGCAGTAGAAAATATAGGATTGACCCCAACCTATATCTGGCATGAAGCACCTCATCGATTGGTCGATATGCTAAAAGATTTGAAAGAGGTTTTTGGCGAAAATCGTGAGGCAGCCGTAGCTAGAGAATTGACAAAAAAATTCGAAGAAATTCAACGTGGTAATTTAAAATCTTTGCTTGATCAATTTTCCCAAATCTCACCAAAAGGTGAAATGATTGTATTATTGGCCCCTCCATCTTCAGAAAAAAATAACCATGATATGATAGATCTTGATGCAAATCTTATTGAGGCCTTAAAAACAATGTCCATTAAAGACGCTGCCCAAGTTGTGTCCACCGCTCTTCACTTGCCCAAAAAAATTGTTTATAAACGTGCGCTTGAACTGCAAAAAATATAATCCTTATTCATCATCCTTAAAATGAATGTTAAATAACTCATCAGAAACAGATTTTTTAGGATGAAGGTCATACAGGTCAACTTTGGTAACCTGACCCTGCGCATCAACGACCTCCCATCCTCTTAAAACCATATAATTTTGATTGAATATCAACGTCAAGCTTCCCTCTGAAGGAGAGGCCGTCCTGACAACCTTGACCTGAATTAAACCATTTTCCTTTTCATATTTAACAATCGTGACATCTCCGGAAAAATGAAGATCCGGCTTTAATAACAGTCCTAATGGATTTTGATCAATTGGAATGGTTGTTGTTTGACCAACAGCTCCATCATGAAAAACCATTTTTCCTTCATTCGCTACCAACAATAATTGACTGGGTTTATCATATTCAAACCTGATCCGCCCTGGACGCTTGATCCAAACCTGTCCAGTGCTTCGTTGACCATTCGGGGCAATCTGCTGAAAATTGGCTTTCATTATTGTCAGATTGTTGATCCAATTTTCCAACTGCTGAATGTTATTTAGCTGCTTGGACGTCAGTGTCACACCCGTCATTGCATTCCCTGTCTTATCCTGAGCAAGAGCAAGATTTCTTAAACCCACCATTTCCAAAACGGCAATAAAACAGCAAATGGAAACAACTTTCAACAATCGCATGGCCAAACCCTTTCAGCAGAAATGTAATTATTGTTAAAGACTTGCCTGCACAATACGATAACTTACATCAGGTGTAATATTTTTTCTTTCCCCCAATGCGGTCATATGATGTCTCTTTAATTGCTCAATTACCTTTTCCGCAGCATTATTATCAATATCATATTCGTGTAAATAGGTTTTTACACCAAAACTTTCAAAAAATTCCCTTGTTTTGCTGATTGCTTCATCAATAATCTTTTCATCACTATATCCTGTTAATCCCCATACCCTCTTACCATATTGAAGAAGTTTTTCACGTTTATCTTGACGCATTTCCTCTAATAAGGATGGGAGTACAATCGCCAAAGTCTGCCCATGATCAAGACCATACAAAATTGTCAGTTCATGTCCAATCATATGAGTGGCCCAATCTTCCGGAACCCCTGCGGCAATCAAGCCATTTAGGGCCATTGTTGCTGCCCATACAAAATTTGCGCGAGATTCATAATCCTCTGGATTATTATAGGTCTTTGGACCCTCTTCAATTAAAGTTAACAAAATCCCTTCAGCAAAACGATCTTGAATGGATCCATTAACTGGATAAGTCAAATATTGTTCTGTAATATGGACAAAAGCATCAATAATTCCGTTTGCAACTTGCTTTTTCGGTAAACTGAATGTTTTCGTTGGATCCAGAATAGAAAATACAGGATATAAAAGCTCGTTTTTAATCGGCAATTTATCTTCTGTTGTCTTCCGTGAGATAACAGCATTACTGTTCATTTCCGAACCTGTTGCCGGTAAGGTCAAAACAAATCCGAAAGGAACAATCTGCTGAATATCTTTTCCACCATCAAGTACCAATTTCCAAGGATCATCCTTGCAATGTACTGCCCCGGCGATAAATTTGGTCCCGTCCATGACAGATCCTCCGCCAACGCCCAATATAAAATCAAAATTTTCCTGACGAATTTTCTCAACAGCTTTCATGAGAGTTTCAAAAATAGGATTGGCTTCTATTCCTTCAAAAATCTCGACATGACGACCATCCAATGCCTTTTGTACCTCAGCAAGGGTTCCATTTTTGCGAACACTGCCCCCTCCTATAGTAATTAGTACTTTTGCATTTTTAGGAATTAAGCTGTTCAATTTTTCAATTGTATTTTGTCCGAAAACGATACGTGTTGGATTATAAAATTCAAAATTTTGAATCGACATGACTAAATTCCTTTTATAAAATCAATTTATTAATTTACAATATTCAACCTTAATGACTCAAAGAACAATAAAATTAATTTTTTATCTTCCCTAAATCATAGACTCTTTCATAATTCGCCTTACATCTCCCCCCCAAACCGTTTCATAACGGTGTAACCAATATTCAGACTGGGTTGGACCTCCCTCAGCAATTTCAAATAGGGGAATCAGATACTTGGTTTCATCATCATCATTCTCATCCTTAAAATTGCGATTTTTCAATCCTTGTTGAGCCAACTGAAGAAGACGCTTCATAAATTCCCTAAGGTTTTCTCTACCGATTGATGCTGACAATCCCTGTCCGATCACTTTATTTCTTAAAGCTTTATAGACAGACCATTCCTGTTCCCTGACCAGTTTTTCCACAGCCAGCAACGTTGAAGAATCATACAATAATCCCGTCCAGAAAGCCGACATTGCAATCATCATTTCCCTTGATCCTGCATCCGCACCCCGCATTTCAAGATATTGTTTCAAACGGACATCGGGAAAAGCGACTGTTATATGGTTTTTAAAATCTCCCATGGTCAGTTTCTCATGCTCCAAACCCGCAGGTGTTCTACCCTGTATCCATGCCCGAAAAGATGCCCCAGAAACATCAATCATCTTACCATGACGAATGACAAAATACATCGGCACATCCAACAGCCACTCGATATAGTGTTCGAAACCAAAATGATCGTCAAAAAAAACATCGGGCATACCTGCACGCTGATTATCCGTATCTGTCCAGATATATGCACGCATTGACTGCAACCCGCTCGGTTTTCCTTCATAAAAGGGTGAATTTGCAAATAGAGCGGTAAATATGGGCTGTAAAGCCAAAGATACACGCATTTTACGTGCCATGTCTTTTTCTGAAGAAAAATCCAGGTTGACCTGAACTGTACAAGTTCTTGTCATCATATCCAGGCCAAGTTTTCCAACCTTTGGCATATAGGCTTTCATAATTTCATATCGCTTTTTGGGCATCCAGGGCATTTGGTCACGTCGTGCAAACGGATGAAATCCCAAAGGAGAAAATCCCAATGCCAAAGAGTCAGCAGCACGATGCATATCCTGAAAATGCAAATCCATTTCCCGGCGCGTTTCATGCAAAGTTTCAACAGGCGCCCCAGATAGCTCAAATTGTCCAGCCGGTTCAAGGGAAATCGCACCCCTGTCACCATTAAATCCGATAAGGTTATTCATATCGTAAAGCGGCTGCCAGCTTTCATGCTGATCTTGAATATTTTTTAAAACATCCTCTATTCCATCCGGTTTATAAGCGGGAGGGAATAAATAATCACGATCATTCTGAGAATTAATGAATCCAAATTTTTCATGCTCAGTACCAATACGCCAATTTTGAACAGGTTTACATCCACCGGCCAAATAATCAGCCAATTGTTTTACGGAAGTTACTAGAGTCTGATCATGATCAATTAAACTGGACATATACAATCTATCTACATTTACATTTTTAAAAAAGAAGTAATTATTATACTATATTAAGCTTTTACATAAGGAAATAATTTTGCAAGTCCTGCAGCAATAGCTGTTTCCGCTTTTAAAACAAGATTTCCCAAGGATATAGGAAGTATAAATTTATAGGAAAGTAATTTTTCGATTTCACATTCATCAAACCCTCCTTCGGGACCAATAAGGAGCCCTTCGTTTCCATTATATAATGGTTGAAAAGTTGCATCAATCTTTCTTTCATTTCCACGCTCTAGCGCTATCAGCAAAGGCTTGTCCTGTGGCCAAACATCACAAATTTCGAATAGGGAACAAAGTGACCTTATTTCGGGAATGGTCAAACGGTTACTTTGTTCTGCAGCCTCTTTGGCGATAGCCAGTAACCTTTTATCTTTAATTCTTTGACTGTTTGTTCGCAATGTCTGAACAGGCTGAATAATTCTGACCCCCAATTCAGTCGCCATACGAACAGCCAAATCTGTTGCATCTCGTTTCAAGGGTGCAAAAAGCAAGGTTGGTCCATGAGCAAGAATGGGTAACCTTACCTGCTCCAACAGATGAACAACCCCTTTGTTTTTGGATATATGCTCTATTTCACCAATCCACTCTCCATCTCGGTTATTAAACAAAATAACCCTGCCACCTTTTTTCAACCGTAAAACATTTCCTAGATAATGAGCAATCGTAGCAGATAAATAACAAGGTTCATTTGCAACCAATGTTATAGATTGATCTAAATCAATATAGATACGCGGTACAAAAGACATTCATTCCACCGTTCTGTAACAAAATATTCAAACAATCTTTTTCTAGTAAAAAAACAGTTTTATACTATAAAATCCATAAAGCTTTTACGCCATCCTCGATATTCAGGCACAAATTTACCTTTTGGAATTAACTGTGAATCAAAAATCATCATATTCTGATATCAATTTATCAAGTTGGATTAATTTTTTACCGTCTTCCTTAAAACCTTATGTCATCTTATCCAGACTGGATCGCCCGATTGGAAACTGGCTTCTCTTTATCCCGGGGTTATGGGGAATCCTATTACCCCATCAAATCAATTGGGCAATACGCTTAAAACTCATATTTCTTTTTGCGCTGGGCAGTATCATCATGCGCAGCGCCGGTTGTGTTGTAAATGATATATGGGATCGTGATTTTGACCGTCAGGTTGCCAGAACACAACAAAGACCCCTTGCAAATAATACAATTTCCCTAAAAAAAGCAGTTTGTTTTTTACTTGTTCTCTTGACTCTTGGTTTTCTCATTCTATTACAGCTAAATCCGCTTTCATGGCTTTTGGGCGCTTCCTCCCTAATTCTTGTTGCTCTCTATCCTGGTGCAAAAAGAATTTTTGCCTGGCCACAACTTGTTCTGGGATTTACATTTGGATTTGGTGCCCCCCTTGGATATACCGCCGCTACAGGCTGTTTATCCTGGTCCCAATTTGCATTATATGCCGCAACTATTTTTTGGCAAATCGGTTTTGATACTATTTACGGATATCAGGATATAGAAGATGATCAACGAATTGGTGTCAAATCAACCGCCCGATGGGCCGGGGAGGCAGGAAAGATTTTCGTGGGTACAAATTATGGCTTTTGTATCATAATGTTATTGATTGCCATGATTTTAAATCAGAATAGCTGGGTTTCTTTCTGTGCCCTTCTCTTACCCTTGAGCCATTTTATATGGCAGCTTAAAAACTTTGACTTATGCAACCCAACCTGTTGCCTAATATTGTTCAAATCCAATCGTGATGCCGGTATATTGATCGCCCTGGCTTTATTAATGGGAAATATTTTTCAATGAATCCGGCACTATTCCAAAAATTTATTTCCGATTATACCATTTTAAAAGAAGTTGATTTTGTTCCGGAAATTTCACTTTATCAAGCCAGTGATATTACACCTATTTGGCAAGCGACTGAAAACTGGCTTGCCGAGCAAAATATTGAACCGCCTTTCTGGGCTTTTGTCTGGCCTGGGGGAAAAGCTCTCGCACGGTATATTATAGATCATCCTCAATTTGTTAAACAGAAAAAAGTCCTGGATTTTGCAGCAGGATGTGGAATTGCCGCCATTGCAGCGGGCAAAAACAACGCGCAATTTATTGAAGTCGCAGATATTGACCCTCTGGCACAGCAAGCGTGTGCATCAAATGCAAAGGCCAATCATATTCTTCTAGATAAAAATTCCAAAAATATTGTTGGACTACCCTGTCAATGGGATCTGATTCTTTGTGGTGACGTTTGTTATGAAGCCCCAATGACCAGGCATATCTGGCCCTGGCTAAAAAAATGTGCCGCCACCGGTGCACAGGTCATTATTGCAGATCCTGGACGTAATTATTTACCCAAAGAAGAACTTTTCCCTATTCATGAATATAATATTCCGACAACAATGGAACTGGAAGATTGTACCAGTCGTCACACGATATTATATCAACTCACCCTCTAGATTTCCAAATCAGAAATTGACATATCCGGCCGTTCCCACCAATGACCTTGTCCATTTTTCGATTGGGGAACAAAATCAAAAGGATTGCCCGAAAAACTGACCGTATTTGTCGGGGTTTCCTTGATATCGATTTTAAAACAATATAAGCCGGTTTTTTCTGCATCCAAAATTGTATTGACCTTGATCATTAATAAACAAGCCATTAATTCAGTTGTTGGATCACCTGGTGTCACGACTAAATGCCTTACACGTTTTGGTTCATTTTTGATAAACCAGGGCAAAAGGGGATCATCTTCTGAAAGCTGAAAAGAATGATCTATGGAACCATCCACAAATTGATGCCATTTCTTTTTTGCATAATAGAAAGGAAGGACCATATTTGCAGAACCATCCAGTCTTTCCGCTTCATGAGCCTTTAAATAAACGCTCACCTCTTCATTATGCCCATGCGGTGTGGCACAAATATCTCCAGCCCCGTGAATCAAACGATGCCCCATAGAATAACGACGAGTAAAAACCAAATCAAACACCAAACATTTCCTTTTGCCGCAAATAGGTCTCCCATCCAGCCTGACGTAATTCGCAGGCAGGACAATGACCACAACCATATCCCCATTCATGATAATGGGTACGATCGCCCAAATAACAACTATGCGTTTCCTTATTGATTAATTCAATAAGTGAATCATTTCCCAAAATTGCAGCCAATTTCCATTCTGCAGCCTTGTCAAGCCACATTAATGGTGTATGCAAAACAAATCGCGTATTCATTCCCAGATTAAGCGCAACCTGCAAAGCTTTTAACGTATCGTCCCGACAATCAGGATATCCTGAAAAATCTGTTTCACACATACCACCAACCAAATGCCGCAAATTTCTTCTGTTTGCAATAATCGCGGCATAAGTTAAAAAAAGTAAATTCCTTCCAGGAACAAAGGTCGAAGGTAATCCCTGCCTATTCCATTCAATTTCGGTTTCCCGCGTTAAGGATGTATCAGAAATCGCTCCCAAATCTGATAATTTCAAAATATGATCCTCTCCAAGACGCTCTTTCCATTCCGGTTGAATATTCAAGATCTTTTCGCGAATTACCGAACGGCATTCCATTTCTACAAAATGACGTTGTCCATAATCAAATCCTAGCGTCTCGACAATTGAGAAATGTGTCAAAGCCCAGGCCAAACAGGTTGTTGAATCCTGGCCTCCCGAAAATAAAACCAGGGCCCCTTCTGAAAAATCTGCTGTTTTTTTCATTATGGAATTCCTATTAATTTATGTGTTTGCAATGAAAGATACCATTTTGGGTGATCCTGACAGTATTGGATTGCCTGACGCAAATGTTTATCTCTCTGCTCATCATCCCTAGGCTGCAAACGAAAACTCTTAAAAGATAATGATTCAAATTTCTGGGGATTCATCGCTTCTTGTGGATACACTAATTTCAATTCATCCCCATGCATTTGCATTAGGGCAGCACCTTGTTTGGGACTTACACAAATCCAATCCACCCCTTTTGGTACAGGCATCGTTCCATTTGTCTCAACAGCAATAAAAAAACCTTTTTTCTTCAGAACATCAATCAAGGATTTATCTAGCTGCAACAAAGGTTCCCCTCCGGTAAAAACAACAAAACGATAGGAAGTGTCCCTTTCTCCCCAATGTTTTTCAATAGCTATGGCCAACGAATTTGCATCTTCAAATCGTCCACCACCAGAACCATCCGTTCCGACAAAATCTGTATCACAAAACTGACAAATCGCAGTAGCTCGGTCTTTTTCCTGTCCGGACCACAAGTTACAACCGGAGAAACGGCAAAAAACCGCTGTCCTGCCTGCAAAATAGCCTTCTCCCTGCAAGGTAAGAAAAATTTCTTTTACTGCATAGCTCATTATCTTAATTTCAAAACTGTTCAAACAATCAATGAAGTATTCTAGTACCATATAATTTTTTATCTTTTAAAGATAAAATTTATTACAGGTTTTCCTTGTATACAAAATTTGAAATTGTTTCGAATGGAAATTCGAATACACTATATATATGAAATAATTCTTTAATTTCTAACCAAACTTTAAAATTTATTCTTCAATTTAATATTCTTATTTTTTCAAACCTATGACAATAAAATGAAAAAAACGACACTTAATGCATTGCAATCATTTTTGGCCGTAGCACGAAATAAAGCTTTACAAAAGCTGCAGCTGAATTAGGAATAACTCCATCAACTTTAAGCCATATAATCAAAGATCTTGAAGAACAACTTGGTTTACGATTACTCGCCAGAACGACACGCAATGTTTCTCCAACCAAAATTGGTGAACAATTAATAACATCGGTTGGATTTCATTTAAATCAAATAAATTTGGAACTTGAAAAGCTCAATGAATTACGTGGTAAACCAGTAGTTACTATAAGAATAACTTGTACTGATGATTCTATTGAAATGTGTCTAAGACCTCTTTTAAAAGATTTTTTTATACAATACCCTGATATTATCTTAGAATTACATATCAATTATGAATTTATAAATATTATAGAACATAAATTTGATGCCGGTATTCGTCTTGTAAATTCCATAGACAAAGATATGATTGCTGTTCGTATAGGAACCAATTGGCGCATGGCTGTAGTCGGGTCTCCTGATTATTTTCAACAAAATTCATTTCCAACAACCCCATATGAATTGATCCATCATAAATGCATCAATATTCGACATAATAATTCCGGAAACATTTATGCCTGGGAATTCAGAAAACATAATGAAAAATTCACGGTCAAAGTTAATGGGCCTCTCATTTTAAATAGCAGTTTACAAATGTTGAATAGTGCCCTTGATGGAATAGGTTTGGCCTTTATTCCCCAACCACTTGTTGCACCTTATTTACACAATGGTCAATTACAAGAGACATTGAATGATTGGTGCCCTGTTTTCCAAGGATTTCACCTATATTATCCCAATCGTAGAAATATGTCGTTAGCCTTTTCTAATTTTATTCAAGCTATTCGATATAGAGATTAAATCAATTTCTATTAACAGTTTACTTGAAAAATTTGAATCAATATTAAGACATTCATACAGGTTATCTTGAAATTCAATATTTTTATTTGTGATTTTTTCTCATAACCACATAAAACTTATTAAATCTAATCACGTTAATCTATTCCCTTTATAATTAAATCCATCCGCAATTTTTAAATCATCCATTCTATTGATTTTATTAAAAAATCTACGACACGAATTGAAAATACATTTACAAATCTAGGAATACAGATAATGAAAGCCATACAAATTCATAATTATGGTGATCCAAATGTTTTAAATTATGAAGAGATACCTATTATTCACCCCAAAGCTGGAGAGGTTCTTATCCATAATCGAGCAATTGGAGTCAATTTTGTCGATATTTATTTAAGAAAAGGGATTTTTAATACACCACTTCCATTTATTCCAGGTAAAGAGGGGGCTGGCGATATTATTGCCATTGGTGAGGGAGTAAAAGATTTTTCCGTTGGGGATCGAGTAGCTTATATCGAAACCTTGGGTGCTTATGCAGAACAAACAATTGTTCCTGTACATTTTCTTATACCCTTGCCTGATAACATCTCTTATGAAACCGCAGCCGCATCCTTACTCAAAGGATTAACAGCCCGGTTTTTAATCCGACAAACCTTTCAAGTTAAAGCCATCATTCATGGTCAAGGATGCCATGTTGTTTATGATAGTATTGGTAAAATGACCTTTCCAGGTTCACGGGATTGTTTGCGTCCTTTTGGTTTTTTTGTTAGTTTTGGCTTTTTTCAGGACTTATTCCACCTTTTGATATTCTAACTTTATTAGAAAAAGGATCGCTTTATGCAACTTGGCTTGGCTTAACAACATATCTTTCCAAACGTTCCGACGTGCTTTCCATGAGTAAAGAGTTTTTTGATATTATTTCGAATAATATTATAAAAATTCAATCACCTCTTCAGTTATCTTTGGAACACGCTACTGAAGCCCATCAGAAACTTGAATCACGCAAGCTCACAAAAGACACTGTAATGATTCCCTAAACAAAAGAATAAATAATAATTTTCATTAAATTACTACTAAAAAAGAAATTAAAAAATGACTATAAATCAAAATAAACGTTTTACTGATAAAGTTACCTTTATTACAGGTGCCACAGAAGGTATTAGTTAAGGCCACAGCCCTAGCTTTTGCAAGAGAAGGAGCAAATATAATTTTAGTGGATCTGGACGAAATTAGGTTGTAGAAAACCGTAAACCTTATTGAAAAAATTGGGCAACATGCCTTGGCTATTACTGCTGATGTAAGAAATAGCCAACAGATAAAAAATACTGTCGATCGTGCAGTTGCCACGTTTGGCCATATTGATCTAGCATTTAATAATGCTGGTGTTGAACAACCTGTTGAACCGATTGGTGAGGTTATAGAAGACAATTGGTACCATTATATTAATATAAACCTAAATGATGTTTTCTTATGTATGAAATATCTTATTCCTGTTATGCTTAGGAACGGTGGTGGATCAATCGTTAATACTTCTTCCAGTGCAGGCATTATTGGTATTAAAGGGCAAGCTGCTTATGCCGCGACTAAATTTGGTATTATGGGTCTTACCAAATGTGCCGCACTTGATTATGCAAAATCAAACATTCGGATCAATGCCATTTGTCCTGGTATTATTGACACGCCAATGATTGAGCGATTCAGTGGTGGTACGCCTGAAGGAAAAGCTCGTGTAATTGCTTAAGAACCTATTGGCCGTCTTGGTAGACCTGAGGAAATCGCTGCTGCTGTATTATGGCTTGATTCCAAAGAAGCAACCTTTACTACTGGTTATGCCATGATTGTGGATGGTGGTCAGACTATTGGTATCAATTAAATATAATTGATTTTGTAAATCCTTATTTATAAAATCAAATAAAAAAAATTTAAAACACTATTTTATTGCCTGTAAATAAAATATCTATTTCAAAAAAAAGTAATTTTACGAAACTCAAAGGCAAAACAGCTACTATTACAGGAACAAGTAGCGGTGTCAGTAAAAAAAGAGGATATACAACAAATTCTGTCAACCACTCTCCAAAACTTTAATAAAGTTGACATTTTATTTAATGGCGCAGGAATTTTTGACATGCGACCTTTATTGGATGAATCATGGGATGTCTTTGATCAATTATTTACCGTTAATGTAAAAAAATCATTTTTTCTTATGCAAGCTGTTGCCAAACAAATGATAGAACAAAATGAAGATGGAAAAATTATTAATAAATCATCTCAGGCTGGTCGTCGAGGCCGAAGTCCTTGTTTCCCTTTATTGTGCAACCCAAGCCGCCATTATAAACTATACTCAATCAGCCTTCATGACTTTGGCAAAATATAATATCAATGTCAATACTATTGCTCCTGATGTTATAAATATCCCTATATGGAAAAAGTTGATGCTCTTTTTACGAAATATGAACATAGACCATCCGGAAAAAAAATCTGGTTGGTCAGGCTGTCCCCATGGGACGAATGGGATTACCAGAAGATTTTATGGGAGCAGCCGTATTTCTGGCATCTTATGACTCAAATTATATATCTGGCCAGACATTAAATATTGATAACGAGAATTATATAAATTAATTACAAAAAACCGTCAGAATAAATATTACTGACAGTTTTGTTTTATCATAATCTAATTTTCCAAAATAATCTGATCATATTCTGGTTCAATGCCATTTTCTCGAAATTTGATCCTGTCCTCTTTTGAAGGCTGTTTCACTTTAATCAATAACGTTAATAAGGCGGCAAAAACATATAGCCCCATATAAATTCCGATTGCTCCCCCAACCCCCAAGAAAGGTACCGCTGTAGTGGCAATAGCCGGTCCAAGAAAATTGCTCAATCCGGCTGACAAATTATATATTGAAACTGCCGCCCCTTTATGATGCGGTTCCAGAGTTGTAAAAATAGCAGTCATAGGCATAAAAGAAGCAACCGTAATCCCAAATAAAATTGCCGGTATCATTGCCATCCAAATATTATGACCATATGTTATTGGAATGTAATAAAAACTGAAACAGGCAAAAACACCACCAATGCAACCAACCCAGCGTACTTGCCGTAACCAACCAATATAATCTGCCAAAATACCCCATAAAATATTTGTAAAAATCGTAACAAACAAAAATAGTGTCCAGATATTTTGCCATTCAGTTTTAGAAAATCCCAATCCATGATCCTGGGATGTTTTTCCAACTAAAAACCAAGGCATTACAACAGCAAATCCAAATAAAGGTGTCGTATTAATGATACGAACCAGCGCAGCCATAAATATATTCTTGTTTCTGAATAAGATGGTAATTGCCTGACCTAATTCAGCTGTTTTCTCTTTAAAAGTCAGATTGGCTTTTTCCCTGTTGGTCCTTGCATTATGCAACGTAATTAATGCAATCAGTCCACCGACAATAACCCAACCCAGAGACATCCATAAAGTATTGTATTCCCCAATCACCGGATTTATAAATCCTGGCAAAAAACCACCTATAACACCAAACCCAACAGAATATGCCGCCCAAAACCATCCCATTGCATTAGAAATTTGCAATTTATCAACATTGTAAATAACAAGCACAACAAAAGAATATAAAAACAAAGGATAACCAAGTCCTCGAATGCCATAAAAAATCACCATCATCCAATAATTGTGATAGGTGAGGCCAAATATCATGAAGAATATATGCATGACTGCCCAAATGGCAAATCCTGCAAACATCGCTTTTTGTGGAGTAATAATTTCCGCAACAACCCCAGAACACCATGCGGACAAGGCAACCATTAACCCATAGACAGTAAAGACAAAACCTGACTGTGCTTCAGAAAATCCTATATCAGTTATATATTTCGATAAAAAAGCGGCCTCAAATCCATCACCGGCCATAAATATCGCGATTGCAATATATCCCCAAATCAAAGGAACCGTCATAAAACCAAATAAAGGCTTTTCTGTATTCATAAAAATAATCCTTTATCCATAAAGTTAAAGAATTATTATCTTTAATATTTATAATTATTATCAATTCAATTTATTGTTATTATATATTTACTTTCTTAATTTTCCACATATATTTGCCAATACTTTTTTATAATAATTTTATTATTTAAACGTTATATTGCTTTGCTGTTTAATAGATATACAAAGCAATATAATCAAGAATTCATGTGATAATCAGAATTGTATTGCGGTTATACAAGCAATCGCACCAAAAACAATACCTGGAGCGTTTGAGATTGCCACGGGCCAGTCTTTGATTTTAACAGCGTACCAAACCCATAATGCACCATTTACAGCAGCCACAGCCGGTTGATAAGGAGGTGTAATTTGACCATGAAGATTATCAATAATCTGAAAAACATATGAAACATACATACAACATGCTGTTATGGTGGCTATCCAACCCACAATATGAATGTGTTTGGGAATTTGATCTTTTTCTAACATTTTTATTCTTTACCTTAGAATTATTGCAAGTTTTCTATTACGAAAATTAGTTCGAAAAATTATTTTATTGATAAAACAATGCAGTAATCGCAGCGATAATTCCAAATAAAATTCCAGGAGCATTCGCGATCGCTACGGGCCAGTTTTTGACACGTACAGCATACCATACCCACAGTATACAGTTTAAGGCAGCCACAGCGGGCTGATAAGGTGGAGTTGGATGACCATTAAGATTATTGATAATTTGAGGAATATAAGATACATACATAAAACATGCCGTAAGAATTCCGATTGTGCTTACAATATGTAAATATGTGGGAATTCGTGTATTGGTCATTTTGCAACTTTCTCAATAATTAAGTTTAGAATTGTATCGTAGTATTCACCTTTATATATTTACGAAGGAAAGAAAAAACAATTAATAACATTAATTTATATTACAATAATAACTTTAATTAACAAATATTTTTTAAAATATAAAGATTAATTACTCTATATTTTTTATAATATTATTAAAATCCTGATATATTTCATTCTTTTTGTTATTTTTTAAAGGAAATTCTATGTTAAAAAAATTTTTATACATTTTTATATTTCTTATGATTATTTGCAATAGCTTCATTGCAAAAACCAATGCAAAGGATCCTTTTTTTATTCAAGAAGATCATTATGAAAACTGGTCGCTAACCAGAAATTACACTCGAACCTGGTTAACTTATACCGGACAGAATAATGATCTTGCAATAAGATTGCATCCTTACAGCTATTCATTAAGAATTTCCATTACCCTTAACAAATTACGGAGCAATCAACCCGTTATTGAACTAGATGTTGGTGATTTTACCTGTGAACTAAAGAAAGAGGAAACAGGCACTTACAAAACTGTCCTGGAACCTATTAGTACCGTTCAATTTATCAATAATCTGAAACAACAAAAAATATTCACATTAATTGTTGATGAACAAAAAAATTACACTATTCCCCTGAAGGGAATCAATAAGGCAATAAATGAAATGGAAAATTTCGCCAAAGATCATTACATTATTCTTCCCCCTCCATTTTCCTCAAAAATTGATGAATTCACGACAATGGATATACCCAATATCGTTCCTCCAGATCTATATCCCTTATTCAGACAACAGGCTGCACTGGCTAAAAAATGCAAAGAGGAAAAAAATGATAGGGAAACCTGCGAGAAAGAATATTCAACTGTTCTTGGTTTGCTAAAACAAAACAATATCTGTCAAAAAGAAAAAAATCAGTTCATGTTATCCTATAACAAATCCTCTCCAAAATCCTATCAATGGGTCAGTTGTAACGCTTCCCAGAAAGATAACGATTAAGGGCTGATCCTGTATGAACAGCAATTGTTACAAATATAAATTGTAACAATTGCTGTAATTATGAATATTTTTAAAATATTAAAAAGGCTGCACAATAACCATGATAACAATAATAATCATTAATATTGTAGGAATCTCATTCATCCAGCGATAAAATTTTTCAGAATGATGGTTGTTATTTGCAGCAAATTGCCGACGCCAACGTGAACAAAACCCATGATATCCTGTTAAGATCAATAAAGCCACCAGCTTAACCACCCACCATTTTGCATGCCAATCAATGATCCCAGGAGTCAAGGCCAATAAAATTCCAAATAAAAAAGCCGCCATCATTGCAGGATTAATAATATAACGAAGCAATTTATACTCCATTATTTTAAATCTTTCATTTTCATCTGTTTCTTTGTTTACCTGACAATGATAGACAAATAACCGGGGCAAGTAAAACTGACCTGCCATCCAGGCAATAACTGAAATGACATGCAAAGCTTTTATCCACAGGACATAAGGCAATAGAGAGGACATCATTACTAATGTTCCCTGTTATGCTGAGATTGAACAATTTCCTTTATGATATCAGTAGCTTTCTGAAGAGAATCAACACGGATGACCCCTTTATAATTTGGCGCTGCTTTATTTAAATCCCTCAATAACATACAGGCCATCCCCGCATCATAGGCAGCTTTTAAACCTGTATCAGAATCCTCGATAACCAGACATTCATCAGGATTAACCCCCTCTTTTTCAGCAGCATACAAATAAAGGTCAGGAAAAGGCTTTGAATTTCTAACCTCATAAGCAGAATGAATACGATCCTTGGGAAACCACTTCATCAATCCGGTTTTCTCAAATTTTGTTTTCATTTCCTCCTGTGAGGAATTCGAGCCGACACGATAAGGTATTTTCAAATCATGTAGGGTTTGCAGAATTGATTCAACGCCAGGAATTTTTTCCACATTGCCGAACATGCCTTCGACAACCTTTTTATGTGCTTCCTCAGCCCAGTTATCCGGTAAATTCCTTTTCGCATGCTTGGCTATCTTTTTTCCGATATCCACCATTTGCACCCCGGTAAATTCCTCACGGGCCTGTTTATCGGTTATGTTCCATCCGTATTGACGCGCTTCCTTTCCCATAATTTCTGCGACAATATGCTCACTTTCAACCAGAACACCATCGCAATCAAAAATAACCAATTTTAAAGATCCATTAGTATGAACTGCCTGCGGTGCCTGTTGAATGACCTGTTTTATTCTATCGTCCATTCCCAATCTCCCAATTATTTCAAATTATGTACAGTGTTAACCAATTCTTCGACATGTTCAATAGGGGTTGCAGGTAATATTCCATGACCTAGATTAAAAATATGCGGCCTGTTTTTCAATTCATGACATAAGCGATGAATTTCCTTCTGAAGCATGTTCCCGCCATATAACAGACACAAGGGATCAAGATTACCCTGGAATCCAACAGTGGGGGATACCTGACGGTTTAAGAAGGATATATCGTTATACTGATCCACTCCAACCGTATTTAAACCTGTCCGTTCAATATAGGTTAGCAGTTGTGTACCGGCCAACCGCGGAAAACCGATAATCGGGACCAGAGGATAGACCTGTCTGATTCTGTCAATGATTTGTCGGGTGGGATCAATGACATAACGCTGAAACAGGGTTGAAGGGAGCAGACCCGCCCAACTGTCAAAAAGCATAATGGCTTCGGCACCGGCCCTTACTTGATGACAAAGATAGGTTGCTGTTGTTTCTGCAAGAAGATCAATGATCTTATCAAACAAGTCAGGATTTTGATAAATCATTTTAAACACAGTTGAAAAATCTTTCGAGGATTTACCTTCAACCATGTAGCAGGCAACTGTAAAAGGCGATCCTGTAAATCCCATCAGGGTTACCGATCCAGGTGAGGCTTTTCCAATCGATTCACCATTATTAAGCAATTTATTAAGATTTTGCAGGGTGATCAGGACCGGTTCAATTTTTTCATCAATCTGTTCCGGATGGAGTTTTTTCAGATTCTCCTCCGAATAAATAGGGTGTAAAATGGGGCCTTTTCCTTCAACAAACTGTAATTTTTGTCCCATCGCCCATGGCAGGATTAAAATATCTGAAAAAAGGATGGCGGTGTCAAAAGCAAAACGTCTTATGGGTTGCAATGTTATTTCAACGGCAAGATCAGGTGTCAGACAACGTGTAAGAAAATCTGCCTGTTCCCTTAATTTTCGAAATTCAGGTAAAAATCTTCCTGCCTGTCGCATCATCCATAAAGGGGGTGGCCATATTTTTTCCCCTTTCAGAACTTTCATCAATTTTTTTTCAGATTTTAACATTCATATTCTTTCTTTTTCGTCTTGATAAAACAGTATCAAATTTTTTTTTCTTTTTCATGTCCTTTAAAATAAAAAGAAAATTTAAATTTTTTGATGTTTGTTTATAAATCCTGTTAGTACTGTGGTACCCGTTATTTAAAAAATGTACCCCATTTTTCCAACAGAGTGTACAGATTTTAACAAGTTGAATTCATTCAATAAATTTAGGTTATCCAGATATTGTTAAACCAAACCTGTGTACAACTCACTGAAAAATAAAAAAAGGGTACAATCCCCGGTACTCAGTACCTGACTGTTTTTCTTGAAATTTAATCCCCATGTACCTCATTGTACCCCAATCATAAAATCAGATGAAAAATTGTCGGAATCGATTTGGAGAAACCGATAATAAAATTCATTGTAAATACATCTTATAATAGGTATTCTTTATTATGGGAAACCAAAATTTATTTTAGAAAGGGAATTTGAGATGGTAGAAAAACGACTGAATTATTTTAAGGCCGCTCCTGAAATGATGAAGGCCATGTGGAATTTGGAAGAGGCTTCAAAAAAGTCAATCCTTCCCGTTTCATTGAGGGAATTGGTAAAGATAAGGGCTTCCCAGATTAATGGCTGCGCTTTCTGCATTGATATGCATACCAGGGATGCCCTGGCTGCAGGCGAGGATTTGAAACGGATCTTGACCCTCAGTGCCTGGCGGGAGACATCCTATTTCAATGAACGGGAACAGGCAGCCTTATTATGGACGGAAACACTGACGCTTGTATCGGAAAAACATGCCCCTGATGAAATTTACAGTCAGGTCAGAAAACATTTTGATGATCAGGAAATTGTCGAGTTGACGGTTACCATTAATGTTATCAATGCCTGGAACCGTTTCGCGATCGCTTTTGCGACCAAACCTGAATAATTGATGAAATCCGGGATGTTTGTTGTTGGTTCAATCAATAATTGCTGTTCGGATGATAGATATTTTCGGATTTTGTTTTGAATATCTTTCCTGAAGTGGGGATTATTCAAAGAAAGCCGGAATATTGTCTGAATTTTTCATCATTTGATAAAAATTAAAAGTTACCATTTTTAACTTGCCATCTACAGGTTTAACCGTTATATATTTTTTTCAAAAGGGGCCATAGCTCAGTTGGGAGAGCGTCTGAATGGCATTCAGAAGGTCAGGGGTTCGATTCCCCTTGGCTCCACCATTTAAACGGGTTGGATATTGCCAATTCCTGACAGATACCTTGTTTTTCCCAAAAAAATACATAATTTACCTATCATATTCTTGCCAGTTCATGACAGACTATGCGATAAAAAGTGGGTACAATATTTTGAATTATTAAATTCGCTTTCTTAATAGACAAGTTTCAACGATAACATTCTATCCGCATTACAATTGGTTTCGGAATGATATATGAGGATAGTTCCTTGAATATCATTTCTGTTGACTGTTACAGTTTCAGTTTAGGCAAGGCATTGACAATTTTACTTGTTGCCAGACTGACAGTTATGACACGAAGAAATAGTTCAAGCGGATATTTCGGATCATGCATGGTTTCAATGGCCCAGTCGTTGGCATCATTGGTAATGCCTGTTTTTTTGTCTGTCGTAACGGATTGGCGTTCCATAACCCACCAGGGCCGATTTTCCATTTACGATATAGTCATAGGCCTCCTCAGGTATGTTTCTGATGGTGAAACAGTCATTGTAAATGACTTCCGTTTTTTGGTTCCTTTGGGGAAACCTCATTTTGGTAACGTGAAATTCATGGTCTTTCCCCCCGACAATTCCTGATGGGGTAAGGGTTAACCCATCAATTTCAACCCCGGTGTAACAGTCAACAGTTTCATAATTCAGGTGCAGGTCGGCAAGCATGCGTCCCGCCTGTGTGAAGGCGGTAAAATCATCAAACGACTTGACACGGGGAATACGGGGAAGATCCTTGGTCAGATTGTCCTCATAACGGCTGCGGTAATCTTCACTGTGAAGCAGGCCGTAAATGTAATAGAAAATATCCTTCCTGGTAATGGCCTGATCGGGATAGGCGGCCTGAAAATGTTTTAGGGCATCATTGGAGATGGCGTCCCGTCTTTTGGGTGTTTCCTTTTCCAACAAATCATTTTCACGAGGGGAAATGTCATAGAGATATAGGGGAAAACACTGACCGTTGGCTTGTAATTGTACATCTGGAATAACATTACATATTATACAGCTGAATTTTTTTGTAACTCCCAAACCTGTAATACTGATAACTCGATTATCAGCCTGTGCAGTTGGAAAAATTAGCGGCATTTGATAAGTCATGTTATTTAAATCTTTGTTAAAATACAAGTAAGATTTCGTGAAGGGACGATATAGGGATTTATACAGGGAGGAAGAATCAAACTGATATTTTTTTCCTTTTTCTAAATCTTTTTTATTTTGACGATCCCATGAAAACCTGGTTGAATCAAAAATGACGAAATCTTCAGCCTTTATAATTTTGGTGGATTGGGGTTGGGCAAGATAACGATCAACCTCGTCATTGTAGAACTGAATGGAATTTTGGATATTGGCAATCAATTTTTTGGATGAGGCATTATAAACCCAGGCATCTCTACTTGTTGCAACGCCACGAGAATAGTTGTCAAATATACTTATTGTCTGCCTATCCTTTTTATCACCCATGGAGATATAGGCATTGAAATTTGGATCGCGCTGATTGATCCAGTCATTGAACCGGTCAGGAACAATATTGATCCAGCCATTGTGTCGGGTGATTCCATCGATATTGCCGAATTTCCGTATTGTTTCCAGTTTTTGCTGACGGGTGAGGTAATCGCCAATATCATGGAAATATATTTGTCCCCTCTGGTTTTGATTGGGGTTTTTAACCAGAATTGAAATGGCAATGGGGGCACGACTTCCTATATTAAATATATTATCTTTTTCTTTACGTCTTTGCTCTCCGGAAGTTCTTGCATTACCGCGTAAATGAAAAATATAAAGGCTGGTGAATTCTTCAGCCAGACATTTTCTCAAACCATCACAAGTGTTGCTGTCGATAAAGCTGGCATTGCTGACAAAACCGAGAATACCACATTCCCTGATTCGATCCGATGCCCAGCGGATGGCCCTTATGTAACTGTCATATAACGTGTTTTTATTGGTTGCCGTTGAATATTTGGCATAGGTTTCACGAATTCTTTCATCCAGGTCTGGATAGGAAAGATTGGCATTATTGTCATTGGCGGATTCCTGCCCCGCGGAATAGGGCGGATTGCTCATGATAACCTGAATATCAAGCGCCTGCTGGCGGGAAACCCGTTCATTGTTTTCCCTTAGCAGGATATCCTTTCCGATATCCTTTTGCCTGCCTTTCGCCATTTCGAACGTGTCGGTCAGACAGATTCCGGCAAAGGATGTATATTCCCCTTCTTTCTTTTCTGTTTTGCCAGCATCGTTTTGTTGCGTCATTATACTGTGATAGGTTGATTCAATATTGATCGTGGCGATATAATAGGCCAGCAGGACAATCTCATTGGCATGGATTTCACGTTTATATTTGTGGGGTAGTTTGTCCTTTGTGATAATGCCGCTTTGCAGCATTCTTGTGATGAAGGTTCCGGTACCTGCAAATGGCTCAAGAATATGGACATTGGGTTCGGCGAGACTGCTGCCAAATTCGGTTTTCAGGACATGCTCGATGCTGTGGATGATGAAATCCACCATCTCAACCGGTGTATAGACAATTCCCAACCTTTCGGTCATGCGGGGAAAGGCATTGCGAAAGAATTTGTCATATAGCTCGATGATGATGCGCTGTCTGCCCTGTACGCTGTCAATGCCCGTGGCACGCATTTTTATGGATTCGTAAAAGGCCTGCAGGGTTGCACGTTCCTTGTCCAGTTTTTCCCTGTCCAGCTGTTCAAGGATTTTCTGCATTCCCTTTGAAATGGGATTGTGCTCGGTAAACCGGTAATGTCCGAACAGGGCGTCAAAGACAGGTTTTGTGACCATATGCTGGGCCAGCATTTCAATGATTTCATGATCATCGAGATTTGGGTTGATATCGTCCCGCAACTCTTTGGCAAATTTGTTGAAAAGATGAATGGCCTTATGATTTTTCGGGTTGTCCAGAATGTGCTGGATGCGATCGATATGGGTTTGGGCAATTTTGGCGACATCATTTGCCCAGTCCTCCCAGTGATGCCGGTTTCCACATTTTTTAACGATTTTGGCATAGAGAGCCCGTTCAATTTCCCCAACCTCGAAGACCAGGTCTCCCTGCCGGTTCGATGAGGGTTGGGAAGCCTGGCCAATAATATGACTTTTCCTCGCCCTTGCCGCTATTTCCTGAGATCTGGTTTGCTTTTGTCTTTTGGGGCCGATCTTGTCGGCAACAGCGATCACCTCTATTCTTGAGGGGGCCTTTCCATTGAATTCCAGCTTGTTGATGGTTGCGTCAAAACGGTCATCATGGGAACGGAGGGCATTTAGAACCTGCCATACAACACGATAGGTCTGATTGTCATCCAGTGCCTTTTCAGGCTCAATGCCTGCCGGTATGACAATGGGCAGTATGACATATCCCAATTTTTTCCCGGGTGCCTTGCGCATAACCCGGCCAACGGATTGAACCACGTCCACCTGGGATGAACGGGCTGTCAGGAAAAGAACGGCATCCAGTGCCGGAACATCTACCCCTTCGGACAGGCACCGGACATTTGACAGTATGCGACAGGTATTTTCTGGTATTTCGGATTTCAGCCATTCCAGTTTCGTTTCCTTTTCCCCCGCATTCATTCCCCCATCAATATGTTCTGCCTCGCAAGTCATGCTCAAGGCCCTGTCCGGAAATGCGTCAGGATTTTCTTTTGAACGTTCTTCGGTTTCGTGATGTTGATATTGTTCAACAACCTTGCCAAACATCTCGGCGATTAGTTTGGAACTGACTTTGTGTGTCCTGCCCTTATAGGTTGCCTCAATGACCTGGCAAAAGGCAACGGCGCGTTGCATGGGATCCGCCGAATTATCGGGATTTTCATACAGACCCTGTTTAGACAGGGCTTTCCAGCAACCAACGATTTTTGCCGCATCATCAACCTTCAAGGCATTATCCTGATCCTTCAGCAATTCTTGCAGGCGTCTGTTGATGTGGCTTTCCTCCACGGCCAGAACGATGACTTTGTAATCAACCAGCAAGTTCCGTGATACCGCCTGGGAAAATGTGATGACATATAAATCCTCACCATAGATAGCCGGATCATCCATTGAATAGACGACAATAGATTCATCCCTGGCCTTTTTCTTGCTGGCTTCGGCATAAATCCGGGGGGTTGCGGTCATGTATAAACGTTTTTTTCCAAGAATATATTCATTGTCATGAATTCTGACAAATGCGGATTCATCATCCCCCTCATAGGTTGCACCCGTCGTACGGTGCGCTTCATCACAGATGACCAGATCGAATGCCGGAATGGCGTTTTCACCCTGTTGCGCCTGGTTAAGAACCTCGATGGAATGATAGGTTGAAAAAATGACCGTCATGGCTTCGGGATTATTATCAAGGGCCACGTGAAACGCTTTTTTCAAACTTTCGGCATGGGTTGTTGCCGGATATTGCAAATCACTGATTCCCGCAATGACACGGTCATCCTCCCTGGCATGTTTCTTGCCTACATCACTGTCTGAACAGACCGCGAAACTGTTTATTTCAATGGCACTCTCTTGCGTCCATTCTGTAAGGCTCTGACTGAGCAGGGAAAGGCTTGGAACCAGAAATAATACGGTTTTCCCCTTACCCGCCATGGTTTCGGCAATTTTTAGCGAGGTAAATGTTTTTCCTGTACCACATGCCATGATCAGTTTGCCGCGATCTGCGGTTTTCAGGCCGTATTGTACGGCTTCCAGGGCGGACGCCTGATGATCAAGCAGCTTTTTCTTGGGTTTTAAAACCGGTTTTTCTTCATGTAAGTATTTTGACCAGTCAATAACACTCTGTTCCAAGTGATGCAGATCGATCTTGCTGACCGGGGGATTCTGGTTTTCCAGGGCATTTTCAGCATTTTCTGTCCATTTGTCAGTCGTGGATATGATATAGCGATAGGTAAAATATTTCTTGCCCGAAGCGGTAAAGAAGCTGTCTATGTCATTTTTGCTGATTGTTCTGTCCGGATCATAGTTTTTGCATTGAAAGGCATGAAGTTCATTATTCAAAGTGACCCCGACCAAATCAATACCCGTGTCCTTTTTATCCGTGATGTTCAGGACCTTTCCATAACAGGACACCCAGTCAGAATAGGGTAAAATATCCTTGTATTTATTTTTATAAGCCGGTTCAGTTTTGAAATACTTTATCATCAGGTTTTCAAAACTGGTTCCCTTATCCCGTTCCGTTTGCGTTGTATGACGGAATTGTTCCAGTAAATTCTGTAATGCCGAGGTCATTTTAAATGATGAATACTAAAAAGAAATTAATAAATAATTCAAATTATTAAATTTGCTTATCTTTTTGAAGTGACATTGTTGCTAAATATCGTTCCACTCCATCAAATTATTTTGATAAATCATTAATTTATTAATAATTGGTCAATTGATTATGATTCGCATTGTCTAAAATATTTATTAATTATTTCAATTGGTTATATAATATGTTTTAATACAGAACATAATCTCATTCACAATGATCCTGCAATAATTAGGTATAATCATCTCAAGGGGTTCAGTCATGACAAATATATGGATGCATATTGGTATTGGTTCTTTTCAGCGTGCCCATCAGGCATGGTATCTTCATCGTTTGTTACAGGAAAATACCAGGGAAAAATGGATTGTGGCGGCTGGGGGGATACGCAAGGATACGGCTCCGTTGTTGGACACCCTGTCAAAACAGGATGGTCAGTATATATTGGAAACCGTCACCCCAAAAGGTGAACGGGATTATGAAAAAATCACATCTATTCAAAAAATTCTGCCCTATGATGATAAAATGCAAGGCCTTGTTGAACAGGGGATCAGGCCTGAAACAAAAATTATCGCTTTTACCGTTACAGAAGGTGGATATTACCTGGATACCAATCATCAGCTTGATAAGAGCAGCAGGGATATTCAGTCTGAACTCAAGGGTGAAATCTGCACGATTTATGGTGCCTTAAAGGCAATTCTAAAGGAAAGAATTAGAAAGGGTGGCCAACCTGTCACCCTGTTAAGTTGTGATAATTTACGTCACAATGGGGAACGTTTCAGAAATGGGTTTATCGAATTCCTGAAACTGTCTCGGGAAGACCAGTTGCTGGAATGGGTAAGGAAAAACACTTCCTCTCCAAATACTATGGTGGATCGTATTACCCCCCGTCCCTCAGCCGATTTACCGGAACGGGTATATGGGGCCACGCATTTCAGGGATGCCGCCCCCGTTATGGCGGAATCATTCATTCAATGGGTTATCGAGGATCATTTTATCGATGGTCGCCCCGAACTTGAGAAAGTCGGGGTTGAAATGGTAAAATCGGTTGATCCATGGGAAGAGGCAAAAATTCGTATCCTGAATTCAAGTCACAGTTGTGTCGCTTGGGCGGGAACCTTGGCAGGGCTCTCCTTTATTCATGAGGATGTGGCCAATGCTGAGATCAGGAAAATGGCATGGAATTATGTTACAGAGGACGTTATCCCTTGTCTGACACCAAGTCCCCTTGATTTGGCCAGATACAGGGATGTTGTATTGGATCGTTTTAGTAATCCGTATATAAAAGATACGAATCAACGCGTGGCTGCAGACAGTTTTTCCAAAATCCCGGGGTTTATTACGCCCACCTTAACCGAATGTTACGATCGGGGTAAAACACCTGATGCAACTGCCGTTTTACCGGCATTATTTTTTGTTTTCCTGGAAAATTATGTAAAGGATCTAATTCCCTATCAATATCAGGATGGTATTATGGATCAGCAAGCTGTTCACGAAATGTTCAAGGCAGGGGACCCCGTTGCGGAATATGCGGGAGACAAAATGCTGTTCGGGAAATTGGCAGGCAAACCAGAATTTGTAAAATTATTACACAACAAAATTAATTATTTGAGAGATTGGCAGAAAAAAGTTAATAATTAGTTATGAAACCCTTAACCAGCATTAAAGCCTGTTGAGTGTCAATTACACCAGAATTGAGGGTTATTTTAATGAATTTAATTTTGTGAAGTTGATAATTTTATGAAAATTGGTATTGCAATAACTACATTTAACCGGATTGAATATTTAATAGAACAAATACGCCTGATCCAAAAATTTTCCTTGAATGAATATGAACTGATTGTATGTGACGATGGTTCAACAGATGAAACGGTTGATGTTTTAAACAGGGAAAAAATAAATTACATTACGGGAAAAAACAAGGGTATCGCCTGGAATAAAAACAGGGGGATTTACTACTTGGCCAACTATACGCAAGCCGATATGTTTATTTTACTGGATGATGATATTTTCCCAACGATGTATGGATGGGATGTGGAATGGGCAAAGGCAGCCCAAATTCATGGACATGTCACCTTTGTCGTTCCAGAATGGAAGGACAAATTGCTTTATGGTGATTGTAATGCGCAGAATCCGGGCATATCCCCACTAATTGCGGGTTCATGTATCACGGTCAGCAGGGAGGCTTTTCCCCTGGTTGGTTATATGGATAACCGTTTTGGGCGTTATGGACATGAACATACGGATTATTCAACAAGATATGTTAAATCTGGATTTGGGGGAATTATCAGGGAAGATAATTCCATCGTTTATGCGGTTATGGATAGTGGATTAAAATTGATGCCCATTCCCTCAACAGGTTCCCCAGAAGAAGCAAGAAATAATGAAAAAACGCTAAATGACCTAAAAGAGGAGCCGCTTTTCCGGTACCCCTGGTTTTCACGAAATCAAAAACAGGAATTCCTGAATGATTTAAAAGATAAAAGTCAAATAGTTCATTTAAAAGAATGGGACATTATTCGTGAATTTGATCAGGATTTTTATCTGGAAACCTATCCTGATGTAAAAGCGGCAGGTATTAACCCTGTTCAGCATTATATTCTTTATGGATGTAAAGAAAATCGGAAAATTAAACCAGAATAATGAAACGTATTTATTATCTTCTATTGGAATTTTAAAAGTTAATAATTAATTAATAAATGAGGTGCTTATAAAGTAAATAAATTTTTTTTATTTGTTAAATTTTTTATTTGCTTAATCGACGAATAATCTAGATTGGGTGACTATGAAAAAAAAACAAGATTTATTAATCAGTATTGATGGTGGAGCCACTAAATCCATCATACAAATTTTTACAGCTGATGGAAAATTTTTATTAGAAAATAAAGGGGGGCCAGCGAATATTGCGAGTAACACGCAAGAAAGCTGGTTTTCTATTAAAGAAACTCTGGATAACAGTTTAAAACAATTGGATATTACACCAGAGGATGTTAATTTATATGGAGGTGCTGGTCTGGCCGGTGCAGAGGTTCCTGTTGCCCGTGAAAATTTTAGGAAATTATGCACAGGTTTTGAAAAATTTATTTTTGAAACAGATGCTCATACATCATGTCTAGGTGCACATAAAGGTAAAAATGGCGCGGTTATTGCCATTGGAACAGGGACAGTGGCCTATGCCATTTTCAATGAGAAACATAAAAAATTAAGCGGCTGGGGTTTTCCGCAGGATGATCAGGGAGGTGGAGCCTGGCTGGGATTGCAATTGATATCTGACATGTTGCAACGTATAGAGGGACGTAAGCCGGAAACCGATTTAAGCAGAAAATTATATAACCATTTAAAGCGGCAGGGAGAGGATCCAATGTTGTGGGCAGTAAGAGCGCAACCACAAAAATTTGGTTCTTTGGTTCCATGGCTGATTGAGCAAGCGGAAACAGGATGTTCTGACGCAAGTTTATTCTTGGATAAAGCAGCGGAAATTATATCTGATTTGGCTTTGGCATTACTAAAAGATGAATATGCGGATCTTCCTTTGTGTTTATTAGGGGGACTGGCGAATATTTTCTTATCTCGATTATCTCCAAAAGTGCGTGAATATATTATTCCTGCTCAAGGTCAATCTTTAGATGGTGCCTATTATCTGGCGCTTCAAGCATATAAAAATAAGGAAGTACATTAATGGAAGTCATTATTCGCCCAGATGCAGAGAAAACAGCACAGTTGGCGGCAACTTTTATTGCCCGGAAAATCAAAGAAAAACAAAAGATTGTTTTAGGACTGGCAACGGGTCGAACCATGGAACGGATTTATGCAATTTTGGTCCAGATGCATAAAAATGAAGGGCTGGACTTTTCCGGATGTCATTCTTTCAATTTAGATGAATATATTGGTTTGTCCGCAGAAGACCCCAATTCTTATCGTAGCTATATGGATTATCATTTATTCAGGCATGTGAATATTGATTTGAAAAATACACATGTTCCAAACGGTATGGCACAGGATGTGCATTCTGAAGGTAAACGCTATGAAGAAGAAATTCGTAAAGTGGGCGGAATAGATCTTCAATTGTTAGGTATTGGTGAAACCGGTCATATTGGTTTTAATGAACCCTTGTCCGCGTTAATGTCACGAACCAGGGATAAAAGCTTAACCCCTCATACACGTCGACAAAATGCAGAAATGTTTGGAGGAGATCCGGAAAAGGTTCCCAGTCGTGCAATGACCATGGGTGTTGGTACGATTTTGGAAGCGCGGTCAATCCTATTGGTTGCCTTAGGAGAAAGCAAAGCATCAATTTTGGCAAAGGCAGTTGAGGGACCTATCACTTCGATGATTAGTGCGTCTGCACTACAGCTTCATTCTGCATGTAGGATTCTGGTTGATGAAGCGGCAGCCTCTCAATTGTCAGGTCGCCAATATTATGATTGGGTTTTCCAAAACGAACCTGAATATGCCCAATATCGTTAAAAATAACAATTCAAGGCGTGGATAAAAGGAAAATATATGTCTAATCAGATATCGCCTAATGTTCCTCAGAATACGACAAAACCTCTTATTATTGTAGGTGTTCTTTTTTTTGTTATTGGATTTTTTACTTGGATTAATAGCCCTCTAATCCCTTTTGTAAAAGTTGCTTTTTCGCTTGATGATTTCAATGCTTTTTTTGTTTTATCTGCTTTTTACATATCCTTTTTTGTTTTTTCACTTCCCGCCTCATGGGTGTTAAAAAAGACAGGCATGAAAAATGGCTTGTGTATTGCATTGATTGTCATGGCAATAGGTGCATTAATTTTTGGCCAGTTTATAAAATCTCATTGGTATACTGGGGTTTTAATAGGTTTATTTATTATTGGGGTTGGATTGTCGTGTCTACAAACCGCTGTAAATCCTTATGTTAGTATTTTGGGGCCTATTGAAAAAGGAGCCCAAAGGCAGGCAATAATGGGTATTTGCAATAAGGGTGCTGGTATTCTTGCCCCTGTAATCTTTGGAATGTTTGTTACAAATATCAGTGGCATCCAGGAACGTATTGATGCCGCCAGATCCATTAGTGAGAAAACGCAAATTATATCTGTTTTTGCTGATAAAGTTTATTATCCATATATGGGAATGGCATTGATTTTGCTTTTGGTTGCTTTTGGAATTTATCGTTCGACTTTACCAGAAATCAACAATGAAAATGATGGACAGCAAAAAGGAAATAGTGGTGGAATTCCTACCTCTCCTCGTTTATGGTTTGGTGTTTTGTGTATATTTACCTATGTAGGTATGGAAGTTTTGGCTGGAAGTGCCATCGGTACTTATGGATCAGATTTTCATATTTCTCTCGATATTACCAAGTTTTTTTCTTCTTTTACCCTTTCTGCAATGTTAGCCGGTTATTTTGCAGGAATTATTATTACCCCTAAAATTCTTTCTCAAGAAAGTTATCTGGTTGTATCCAATGTTTTAGGCATTATTTTTGCTATTGGTGCATGGTTGACCACCGGATATATTTCAATTACTTTTATCGCTCTATTGGGATTTGCCAATTCAATGATGTGGCCCGCTATTTTTCCAATTGCCATACGTGGTTTGGGTGAACGAACAGCTAGTGGTGCAGCTTTAATGGTAATGGGAATTTGTGGAGGTGCTGTTATTCCGCAAATTTACAGTTATTATACGAAATTTATTGATTTCCAAACGGTTTTTGCAAGTATAGCCATTATTTGTTACACGATTATGGGTTTATATGGCATTTATGGTTATTTTGACCTGAAAAGAGGCAAAGCATCTCGACCTGTCATTATTAATGAGGGTGCATAGGGATGACCAATTTACAAGGACGTATTGTATTACGTGATCGGGTTGTTACAGGTAACATATCTTTTGGTAAGATAATTTCTGATATAGAGGCTGGAAATTTATCCAATAAAGATTCACAATATTATATTCTGCCGGGTTTTATTGATGGTCATGTTCATGGTGGAGATGGCGCGGATACAATGGATGGTGCGGAAGCAATTGAAAAGCTTTCAAGATTTCATATGCATCATGGCACGACAACCATTCTACCAACAACCATAACACGGCCATGGAAAGAAATTCTTGATTCACTTTGGGCAGTTAAAGAGGTGCGACAAAAGGGATTGGCGGATCTTCCCGATATTCGAGGTGCCCATTTGGAAGGTCCTTTTATCAGTAGCAAAAAACTGGGTGCCCAGCCTCCATTTAATATCATGCCAAAGGCAGAAGTGCTTCAGGAAATGATAGACTTGGATATTGTCAGAGTCATTACCATTGCCCCTGAAGTTGAATATATTGAACAGGCTGTTCCTTTATTAACCAAGGCTGGAATTCGTGTCAGTTTGGGACATACGGCATGCAGCTATAGCCAAGCCCAACATGCTTTGCAAATAACTCATACACATCATGGTGTTGTGGGGGGAACCCATTTATTTAATGCAATGGGTGGGATTGAAGGACGCGCTCCAGGCCTTGCCGGGGCCATATTAGATGATGATAAGGCATACGCTGAGATGATTTTTGATACCCATCATGTTCATCCTGTCAATTTTCGATTGGCACATCGTCAAAAACCAGATCATTTGCTGTTTGTGACAGATGCGATGCGTGGAGCTGGAATGCCTGAGGGTGAAAGTGAATTGGGTGGACAGAAAGTGATCATTAAAAATGGTTGTGTGATGGGAATGAATGGACATCTTGCAGGAAGTGTCCTAACGCTTGATCAAGCCTTTCGTAACGCTTTGGTTCATGGGGCAACACTACCGGAAGCGACACGTTTGGTAAGTACAAATGCAGCCCAATATCAGGGATTGACTGATCGTGGTGAGATCACACTTGGAAAAAGGGCAGATTTTGTTGTGATGAATGTCAATATGCAGGTTGAACAGGTTTGGATTGCAGGCAAAAGAAGAGTCTAGCTACAAATTGGGTTTAAATTCTGATATGGAGCCTAACCTTGTTTGAGGTTAGGTTTTTTTATTTGATATTTGGTGAGAGAATGGAGGTAAATAATTTGTTCTGAAATTATCTTAAACATAGTATTATAAAATAGTAAATACATTCAAAAGGGGTAAAACTTGAATAAATATTTTGTTAATATTGGAATATTATTATCGGTTTTTACTCTGTCCAATTGCCAGGCGGCCAATAAAAGTAATCATAAAACCTCATTTTCCTCCAAAAAAATAGGGATGCCCAATCCTGCCTCTGTTTATTGTCTAGAGTTGAAGGGAAAGCTGATCAAAAGACAAAATGATCTTGGAGAATATAATGATTGTCTTTTACCTGGTGGACAGGTTATTGAGGAATGGACATTATTTCGTAGAGACCATTCCGTTAAGAATTAGGAAACCAATGGTATTTATGAAACATTCTTGATTAATATCGGTTCCATTATCTTGAATATTTGAAAGTCTATAGAATGATTTATGTACGTAAGGCAAATGCAAGAGGGCATGCCAACCATGGCTGGCTTGAAACCTATCACAGTTTTTCGTTTGCAAATTACTATGATCCGGATTTTATGGGGTTTTCAGATTTAAGGGTAATTAATGAAGATCGGGTACAGGTGGGTAAAGGGTTTGGTCAGCACCCACACAAGAATATGGAAATTCTTTCCTATGTATTGGAAGGAACCATTGAACATCAAGATAGTATGGGTTTTAGGGAACGGGTAAAAGCCGGCGAGTTTCAGATCATGAGTGCCGGTACCGGAATTCATCATTCAGAATATAATCCCTCTGATCAGGAAACGTTACATTTTTATCAGATATGGATTAAACCAAATGAAATAAATATTAAGCCACGGTATGAAACAAGATATTTTCCTGAGATTGAGGGTAGGCAACTCATTTTATCATCAGACGCACGTGAAAATTCCCTAAAGATTTACCAAGACATGAATCTTTGGCGTTGGCGATTTAAGGCACAAGAAGATCATGAATATACAATTTTAAAAAGATACGGAAATGTATGGATTCAAGTTGTTACTGGTGAATTGAGAATAAATGGACAATTGATTCAAACAAGTGATGGCGTTGCTGTTTTTGATGAAGAAAATATTCAGATCACAACAGTTAAAGCTGCTGAAATATTGCTTTTTGAATTATTGTAAATGTTTGTAACCCATTAAAACAAATCCAAAAAAAGGATTTGCTTTTTTATCTAAGTGTGTAATGTTACCTTTTCAGAAATACTATCCGGTTTAAACCCAAGAATTTTACCAAAAAAAGCCAGCTCCAGCTCAAGAACTTTTTTTACGGTTGCCTCTTGTTTAAATCCATGCCCTTCTTCTTTAAATGTATAATATGCATGGGGAATATGGTTGTTTTTTAAAACTTTAATAATATTTTCTGCCTGTGATGGAGGGACCACCATATCTTTAAGGCCTTGAAAAAGAATAAGGGGACATGCAATTTGATGAATATGGGTCAAAGGGGAGCGTTCATGATAAAGCTCTTTTTCTTCTGGATAAGATCCGATAAGACCATTTAAATAGTTCGATTCAAATTTATGTGTTTCCTCAGCCAGGGCTGTTAAATCCCCCACACCATATAAACATGATCCTGCAGCAAAAATCTTGGATTTGACTAGGGCTGATAATACGGTAAAGCCTCCTGCGCTACTGCCTTTTATGACGATTTTTTTTGGGTCAACCTTTTGTTGCTTGATCAGATAGTTACAGGCATCAATACAATCCTGGACATCCAGGATTCCCCATTTTTTTTGTAATGCATTCCGGTAGGTTTTTCCAAAACCCGTAGATCCTCGATAATTAACATCAACAACCGCGAAACCTCGACTGGTCCAGAATTGTATCTTTGGATTGTAACTGTTAACAGTTTGACCTGTTGGTCCACCATGAGCAATGACCATCAAGGGAGGTAATTCATTTTTATTTGGTTGAAAATGCCGATTGGTTGGAGGATAGAAAAAACCATAAGCATATTGATGGTCCTGTGTTGGGAAACATATAGTATGTCCAATGGAAATGTCTTCCTTGTGTATATGAACTAGACTTGATATTTGAATAACCTGTCTATTGTGATGATTATCCTGGTAAATGATTTCCGTTGGTCGGGAAGTTGAGCAGTTTATCCAGGCAAATTCATTATTTTTTATGGGAACAGGACAATATTCAGGTTGATCTAGGGAGATTTTTTTGATTTTATTATGACTTATGACAAATGTTTCAGGAAATCCCTGATGAATAGCCTGGACAACAAAATTATTATTTGAAGCCGGATACCAGTTTTTTTGGCCAAAAATCCAATGTGGTTTACCAATTTCGGCATTCATCTGGGTAATGGCTCTTAAGTTATCAGCTTCGTCATTGTGCAAGTTTACATGGTAAAGATTCCACCAATTTTCACGGTCACTGCAAACATAGAGCTGATTATTTTCTGTCCAGCCTGGTTCAATCAGAGATTCAATTTGTTTATTACCAGCCAAGATCCTTTTATTTTTAATCGCTTTATCCTTAATATCAAAATCTGCACAACATAAATACGTTGATTCCCATGGCATGAAAGGATGATACCATTCAATCCAGGCGAGCTTCGCTTGATCCTTTGATAATGTTGGTGTGCTATAAAAATCAGCCTTTTCATCCAGTGTTATCATTATATTTGGATTATCCAATGAAAATAGAACAAGACTGTTTTTAACATTATTTGTTGAATGATCTTCACAAACACAGAAAACATGTTTATCAATCAAGTTAAAGCTGGCAAAACGCAAGGCTTTGTCCTGATACAGACAAGTAGCCTGCCGATCTTGTGAAACAGTCCAAATCCCACCTGTATAAAGATCGCTAAAAACAATACTGTTTTTATGAACGCTATAGGATCCTCCACCATATTCATGTACCTTATTTCCAACAGAAAATGATGGTGTGGTTATATCCTTTATACCCATGTTTTTATTCCATTGGACAAGAACGGTTCTGTTTTGTTCCTGTGGACGTCTTTCAAGCCAATATATGTTTTCCTCATCTATTTGTAATTCGGAAAAAATAACGTTCTTCCCTGCAACAGTTTCCGTTGTGAAAGGGGAGGGCCAACTTCCACAAGGGCCATTTTTTTTGAACATATTCATAACAAACTCGATAAAAATTAAATCTTTCTTAATTGGTTAGAATCGGTCATAAAGATAGTAAGATTTTTAGAAATGAAACAATATGGATTTTAAACACTGTTAGATTATATTTTACAATTTGTTCATCATTATGAATCCCATGCCTATTATATTGTTGGTCTTATCATTATGTTGGAAAGTATGGGATTAATCCTACCAGCTGAAAGCTTGCTGATTACCATATCCATTTACTGTGCCTCTCATTACAGTAGCCTCAATATTAATTATATAGCCTTATCCGCGATTGTCGGTGCGATTATGGGGGATAATTTTGGATATCTTATTGGTCGTATTGTTGGATATCCAGTATTGAAAAAATATGGTCCTAAATTCAAATTGACTCCAGATCGTTTATTATTAGGACAATATTTGTTTAAGCATCATGGGGGTAAAGCTGTTTTTTTTGGGCGTTTTGTTGCCATTTTAAGGTTTTTTACGGCTTTATTGGCGGGTGCAACACATATGCATTGGAAGGATTTTTTAATCTATAACGCTTTGGGGGGTATGTGTTGGGCAGGTGCCTTTACATATACCGCATATTTCCTGGGGCAGGAATTTCTTAGATTAAAAGGGACTATAGGCCTTGTTATAGGGATTATCTTTGTTGTAGTTGCTGTTCTGGTGTTTATATTTTTACGTAATAACGAACATAGGCTTGTCAAACGCGCAGAACAGGAACTAAAAGTTGATAATAATAAAAAATCATGATTTTTCAAATATCCAGAAAATTGGTGATCTTCCAGCCTTGTAGGCTTTTTGTTCGTAACGGGTTGGTGGCCAGTTTTCAGGACGTTTGTTCGTTTGCATGATTTTCTTGAAATAGGGTTGATTCTCCATGGTTTCTTCAACCCATGCCTGATAGGTTGGATCATCACTTGCAATATGCCATTGTCCTTTGGAGGTTAGAATACGATGAAGCAAAGGCAGACGTTCTGGATGGACAAACCGTCTTTTTGCATGTCTCGTTTTTGGCCAAGGGTCAGGAAAAAGCAGAAAAATCTTTTCAATTGAATTTTCCGGTAATGCACGGATCAAGATACGTGCATCTTCATTCCATATCCGAAGCATATTTGGAACAGTTGCTTCTGTTTCCTTAACATCTTCCCGAACAAGATTGGATAATAGGGAACAAATTCCGTTTTCGAATACCTCACATGCAATATAACCAATATCAGAATGTATTTGGTGCTGGGCAAGACTGTGCTCACCTCCCCCAAACCCAATTTCCAACCATAATGCCCTAGGCTGATTTTCAAAAGCCTCAAAGGGGTGTTTGATATTTCTGGTTGGGAATTTGATTCGGGGAAGATATTCTGAAAGAAGCCGTTTTTGTCTGTCGCGTAAAGGATGGCCACGACGACGCCCGTACAAACGGTCTTTGGGTAGGGATGAATCTGTTTTGGAAAAAGGCTCTTGAGTACTTTCTCCACAAGAACCTTTTTGAATTATGGTCATATACTTAAGTTTTAACGATTAAAAGCATTTTGCAAAGCATCAACAAGATCAGTTTTTTCCCATGTAAAATCATCTTTTACCGGGTCTGGATGGCGTCCAAAATGACCGTAGGCTGAAGTTTGTTTGTATATGGGACGATTTAATCGTAAATGTTTACGGATGCCTCTTGGAGAAAGATCCATTAATTCACGTAAAACTTTTTCAAGTTTTGCTTCATCAATGTCTTTGCCTGTTCCATGTAAATCAACATAAACAGAGAGAGGATGGGAAACTCCAATCGCATATGAAATTTGCAGGGTACAAAGATCAGCAAGACCGGAAGCTACAATATTTTTGGCAAGATAACGACAGGCATATGCTGCTGAGCGATCAACTTTGGTTGGATCCTTACCCGAGAAAGCTCCACCACCATGAGGGGCAGCCCCACCATAAGTATCGACGATGATTTTACGACCTGTCAGGCCACAATCGCCATCAGGACCTCCAATAACAAAAATTCCTGTAGGATTGACATAAAATTCTTTTTCTGGACACATCCAGCCTTCTGGCAATGTATTCGTAATCAGTTCTTTTAAAACGTCACGAATGTTTTCCTGTGGCATGGATTCCTCATGTTGGGTTGATAAAACAACAGAGGTTGCGCCAACAGGTTTACCGTGAACATAACGCAAGGTTACCTGACTTTTTGCGTCCGGAAGAAATCCTTTACCCTTAGGGTTACTTGATTTACGTAGGTCATTGAGATTTTTTAGGATCTTATGAGCATAATAAATTGGGGCAGGCATTAAGGTTTCGGTTTCAGACGTTGCAAAACCAAACATGATTCCCTGATCGCCAGCACCTTCATCTTTACTTTCATTACTGTCAACACCGACTGCGATATGGGGAGACTGTGCATGTAACAGGTTTAATATATTTGCGGTTTTCCAAGAAAAACCGTCCTGGTCGTATCCAATTTCACGTATGGTTTCACGGGCTTTTTCATTGAGCATTTCTTTGGTAATGCTTTTCGGGCCACGCAGTTCTCCAGCCAAAATTACCTGATTGGTTGTAACAAGAGTCTCACAAGCTACGCGCGCTTCTGGATCTGCGGCAAGGTAGGTATCCAAAATGGTGTCGCTGATACGATCGGCAACTTTATCTGGATGACCCTCTGATACCGATTCCGAAGCGAACAGAAAATCGCTATTGTTTCGCATAATTTTTCTGCTATCTCACTAATAAATAAAAAAACACAAGTATTGTAAACAGACCCTTTTGTGGTCTATCCGTCAAGTATTAATTTAAAAAAAATTATTATTTGACCGGATCCAGTCCCAAAACATGGTTCATGCCATATAAACCTGCGGGTTTATTGATACACCAAAAAGCTGATCGAACGGCACCTTTTGCAAAAATGCGACGATCAAAAGCTTTATGTGTAAGAACAATTTCCTCGACATCGGAGAGAAATATGGCACTATGTTCACCAACAATTTGCCCGCCCCTTAAGGAAGCAAATCCGATGGCATCTTTTTTCCGCGCCCCTGTAAATCCTTTTCTGCCAATTTCTGCAACAGATCCTAAATCCACCTTTCTTGCTTTTGCAATGGATTCCCCGATTGCCAAGGCTGTTCCAGATGGAGCGTCAACTTTTTGACGATGGTGTGTTTCCACAATTTCAGCATCATACTGATCGGCAGGCAAAGCTTTCGCCAGTTCAAAAGCCAGTCGGGTTATCAAGGTTACACCAGGTGAAAAATTAGCCGCCTGAACAACAGGAATGGTTTTTGCGGTTTCTTTGATAAGTTTTTGGACGGATTCAGATATGCCTGTTGTTCCTAAAATCCATGCTGTTTTACTATTGTTTAATGCTTTTGCATGTGTTTCTGTTGCTGTAGCATTTGTAAAATCGATAATTACATCACTTTTTTCGACCAGACTTGCAATGTCAGAGAAGATTTGAACAGAATCTGGCATATCATGAATGTCTTTTGAAAGTGATGTACCTCCAGATAAAACAGCATTATCTCTAGAGGTAATTTCTTCCATTAAAAGACGTCCAACACGTCCGGTTATGCCAGCAATACCAATATGTAAAACAGATATATTCATTCTAAACACTTTCATTTATCAAAGAATAGATTAATCAGGATTTTCCTTCAAAAAAATCTTTGACTTTCTTAAAAAAACTCGTTGTTTCCGGATTTCCCTCATTTTCTTTATTTTGTGCTTCTGCCTCGAATTCTTCAAGCAGCTCTTTCTGGCGTTTTGTTAAATGTTGAGGAATCTCGACTTTGACTTCAATATACATATCACCACGTGATGAAGAGCGTAGAACAGAAAAACCCTTACCCCGTAAACGGAATTGTTTACCTGTTTGGGTACCGGCAGGAATTTTCACTTTTGATCTGCCACCATCTATGATAGGTACTTCAAGTTCTGTTCCCAAAGCAGCCTGCGTGATTCGAATGGGGATACGACAGAATATATTTGCCCCTTCTCTGTGAAATAGATCATGGGGTAAAACAGAAACATATACGTATAAATCCCCAGGTGGATTTCCATTGCTGCCGGCCTCCCCTTCCCCCGAAATCCTTATACGTGTTCCATCTTCAATTCCGGCAGGTATATCGATTTCCAACTCTTTATCTTGATTTTCAAGCCCGGTTCCATGACATTTTTTACATGGGTTACTGATGACCTGGCCTGTTCCATGACAGGTATTACAAGGGCGTTCTACCAGAAAAAATCCCTGTTGAGCACGGATTTTTCCAGAACCATGACAGGTCGGACAGGTTTTATTTCCATTGGTTTTGTCTGTTGATCCTGATCCATCACAGCTTTGGCAAGGTTTTTTTGTTTTATATTTTACCTTTTTCTTAATGCCTGTAAAAGCTTCAGTTAACTGGATTTCGGTTTGAATTTGGATATCAGCACCAGAACGTTTGCGACTGTTACCGCCACGATTCATACCCATCATATCGCCGAACATGTCAAAGATATCGCTGAAGCCACCAGCTCCAAAACCACCGCCGAAACCATTACCGGCCCCGCCATTTTGGAAAGCATCGTGACCAAAACGGTCATAAGCGGCTTTTTTCTGTTCATCTTTTAGAACATCATAGGCCTCATTTATTTCTTTAAATTTGGCTTCCGCCTCCTGATCGCCAGGATTGCGATCAGGATGGTATTGCATTGCTTTCTTGCGATAGGCTTTTTTAATTTCTTCGCTACTTGACGTGCGACTAATCTCTAGAATTTCATAATAATCTCGTTTAGACATTGATGTCCTCAAATTATCTTCAAATAGATATCGTAACAAAAAGCAGCCCGCCTTTGTTGAAAGGACGGGCTTGACTTCTTACGACATATCAAATTGGTTAATATATCTTATTTAATAGGCATTGACCCATTAGCTAGATTTTTTGTCATTATGATTGACATCTTCAAAATCAGCATCAACAATGTCTTCTTCTGGTTTTGCAGAGGAACCTGCTTGATCTGCAGTTTCTGCTCCAGCAGCCCCTGCGGCTGCATTTGCATTATTGGTTGCTTTGTAAATGGTTTCACCGATTTTCATCAAAAGCTGGGAAAGTTTTTCAGTTGATGATTTTAGGGCCTCCAAATCATCACCTTCTTTTTTGCTTTTAACATCGGCTACGGCAGCTTCAATATCTGATTTTGTTGAGGCATCAATCTTGTCACCATGCTCTTGCAGGTTTTTCTCTACCTGGGCGACCATCATATCTGCCTGATTTCTACTTTCAACCATTTCTTTCTTCTGCTTGTCTGCCTCAGCATTCGCTTCAGCATCTTTAACCATTTTTTCGATATCGGCATCTGACAGACCACCAGAAGCCTGAATACGAATTTGCTGCTCTTTACCGGTTGCTTTATCCTTGGCGGATACAGAAACGATACCGTTTGCATCAATATCGAATGTTACTTCAATTTGTGGAACTCCACGTGGTGCAGGTGCGATTCCTGTCAGGTCAAAGTTGCCAAGCAACTTGTTGTCTGCCGCCATTTCACGTTCACCTTGGTAAACCTTGATGGTAACAGCACTTTGGTTGTCTTCTGCTGTAGAGAACGTTTGGCTTTTCTTTGTAGGAATGGTTGTGTTTCTATCGATTAAACGTGTGAAAACACCCCCGAGTGTTTCAATTCCAAGGGATAAAGGAGTAACGTCAAGCAACAGTACGTCTTTAACATCCCCCTTAAGAACAGCACCTTGAATGGCAGCACCAATTGCAACGACTTCATCAGGGTTAACGTTACGGGCGGGTTCCTTGCCAAAGAAGCTTTTGACGACCTCGATGACTTTTGGCATACGGGTCATTCCACCTACCAAAATAACTTCATCAATATTATTTGCTGATAATCCGGCATCCTTGATCGCTGCCTTACAAGGTTCTAGGGTTTTGGTGATTAGATCATCAACCAAGCTTTCCAGTTTTGCACGGCTTAGTTTAATGACCAAGTGTTTTGGACCGGAAGCATCAGCGGTTATAAATGGAAGGTTAATTTCCGTTTCTTTTGAAGAGGAAAGTTCGATTTTTGCTTTTTCAGCTGCCTCTTTCAAACGTTGTAAGGCAAGTTTATCACTGCGAAGGTCAATTCCTTGTTCTTTTTTGAATTCATCAGCCAAGAAATCAATGATTCGAGCATCAAAATCCTCACCACCAAGGAAAGTATCACCGTTGGTTGATTTAACTTCAATTACACCATCAGATATTTCTAGAACAGAAATATCAAAAGTACCACCACCTAGGTCATATACAGCAATGGTGCCGCTATTTTTCTTTTCCAAACCGTAGGCCAGCGCGGCGGCTGTTGGTTCGTTGATAATACGAAGAACATCAAGTCCAGCAATTTTACCGGCATCCTTGGTTGCCTGACGTTGCGCGTCATTAAAATAAGCCGGAACAGTAATGACAGCCTGTGTTACTTTTTCGCCCAGATATGCTTCTGCTGTTTCTTTCATTTTACCTAAAATGAATGCAGAAATTTGTGAAGGGGCGTATTTTTTATCTCTGGCTTCAACCCATGCATCGCCATTTTCACCTTTGACAATAGAATAGGGAACCAACCCCTTGTCACGGCTTACAGTCGGATCGTCAAACCGACGACCAATTAACCGTTTTACGGCGTAAAATGTATTTGTTGGATTAGTGACAGCCTGTCTTTTTGCTGACTGACCAACAAGCATTTCATTGTTTTCAGTGAAAGCAACCATCGAAGGGGTAGTACGGGCCCCCTCACTATTTTCTATTACTTTGGTTTCATTACCTTCACGGATAGCAACACAGGAGTTTGTTGTACCAAGGTCAATACCAATAACTTTACTCATTAATTCATCTCCTAATAGCAACTTTCACAAGACCCGAAGCGCCTTCTAAAAGTCCTTTTTTAAAAATCATGGTCATTAAACATTAACCCCCAATAATGGCGAGGTTACAGTTATGACTTGTTACCATTATATAAGTTTCTTTAGTGAAATCTTCAAGAAACCTTTTGAACAGCCCCATTATACACATTTAATTAATGGAAGTCAGCTAATTAATTTAGTTATTTAATATCTGCATTATGTGTTTTCAGGAGATTTGGCCACGACAACCATGGCTGGTTTTAACAGACGGTCATTTAGGGTCCATGTTGGGGTCCAGCTTTGAATAATGGTTCCCTGAGGGTGTTCATCAGATGGTTGTTCTGCCATTGCTTGATGTTTATTTGCATCAAATGGACTGCCTGTCGGATCTTCACATTTGATACCATTTTTTTCCAGAATTTTTAAAAATGAACGTTCAGTACTTTCAAAACCTTCACGCATTTTTGTAATCATTGGATCTTCATTCCCAGCTGGTTTTGGCAAGCTATCAATGCCGCGACGCAGGTTTTCGGCTGCCTCTACGATGTCACGAGCAAATTTCTGTACAGTATACAGGCGTGTATCTTCAAGCTCTTTTTTATGGCGATTGCGCAGATTCTGATTTTCGGCTTCTGAACGCATCCACTGATCTTTCATGGCTTGCAGTTCATTTTTCAACTTGTCAACTTCACTATTCTGGCTGGAAGAGGAATCTGAAGATTCCGTGCCGTTATCCTCTTGTGGGAAAATAGTTTCATGACCCCGTGAATCTTGTTCCTGATCAGGAACAGAGCTATTTTCTGTATTGGCGTGTAAATTTTCTTCTTTTGTCATAATAACCAAATTTGTTTTATTCTGTTAAAAAGATTGTAAAAGATATTGGATAAGATCGGTATCCTTACAAAATTTAAGACAGATCTATTTTAATAAACTTTTTGAAAGTTACAAGAAATACGAATGAAATAGAGCAAATAAGATATAGAAATTAACCTTTGGAATTGATTTTATAATTTATTTTCTATTTAACTTTATTCTAGCATATTTATATAAGATTTTGATTTATTTTTAATGGATTGGTGGAGTGTAACAGGTGGAAGCAGGGAAACATGTCATAGCATTGGTTGATGATGACCGTAATATTTTAACCTCTGTTTTTATGATGCTGGAAGCTGACGGTTTTATTGTTCAGACCTATACGGATGGTGAAAGTGCGTTGCAAGGTCTTTTATCACGTCCTGTTGATCTGGTGGTTTTGGATATTAAGATGCCTCGGATGGATGGAATAGAATTGTTGCAGAGACTGCGTAACCGTTCCCAAATTCCCGTGATAATATTATCTTCCAAGGATGAGGAAATTGACCAGTTAATGGGGTTGCGCCTTGGGGCAGATGATTATATCACTAAACCTTTTTCCCAGCGTCTTCTTCTGGAGCGTATCCGTGCTTTGTTAAGGCGTCATGAAGTCAATAAGGCTGAAAATGATGGTGGGATCAATAACGGTTTGGTTATTCGTGGTGCTTTAACCTTGGATGATATGCGCCATCAATGTCGTTGGCATGACCAGGATATTCAATTGACAGTAACTGAATTTTTATTGACCAAAGCATTGGCAACACGGCCCGGCCTGGTAAAATCAAGGGATCAGTTGATTGATGCTGCCTATGGTGAAAATATTTATGTTGATGATAGAACAATAGATAGTCATATTAAACGTATCCGCAAGAAATTTCGTCAGATTGATCCTGAATTTAATAAAATAGAAACGTTGTATGGCATTGGATATCGTTACAAAGAAGATTAGAAAAGTCTATAAACTCTTTGGTTTTTTTTATCGTCATTACCCTTTGGAGGATAGAAGATTCAAGAAACTTTTTTTCTCTCCTCTGATGAAAAGGATATTATTGGTTAATACGCTTCCTCTTGTGGTTTTGGTTGTTACACTTCTTTATTTGAATCAATTTCAGAATAGCCTTTTGGAAACAGAAATCAATGTTTTACGGGAGCAGGCAAAAATTTATGCTGGAGCACTCAGCCAAAGTGCAATCAAGAAGATTAAGGATGATGTTTTTTTTCGATCCTTGGATTTTTATGCTCTGGTGCCAGAACAGCGAAATAATCAATCTTTATCTGTTGAATTGGCCAGACCTCTTTTGTTAAGCCTAACAAACCCCAGTCCACGTGTACGTGCACGTGTTTATGCTGTTAATGGGAAACTGGTTATTGACAGTCAAAATGAAAGAAAAAAAATATATAGATCTCATAAAGATAATCGACTTGATAATTCAGTTTTTTCAAATACAGAACAAGATTCACAGAAAAAAATAACCGTATTTGGTGAGAGTAATAAAAATAAATATTTAAATTATGACGGCTTTTTAGAACAGATTTATGATCATCTTTTAAGTTGGCTTCCCTATACGAATGCAAGAAGAATTGAGTTTCTTGAAATGGGTGCTGATCCAGATAGTGTACCTTATGATAATCAGACATTTAAGCTGCATGAATTATCAAATAATTATGAAGCTCCCCCTTATATTCGTAGGACGGTTGATTATCGTTTGTTGATTACCGTATCTGAACCTATCATCCATCAGAAACAGCTTGTAGGTATTATTGAATTGACAAGAGAGGCACAGGATATTGATCAGGCGCTATTTTCTGTGCGTGCATCAATTTTGATTCTATTTTTAGTTGCCTTGGCAATAACGGTCCTATTATCTTGGTATTTGTCGTTGACTATTGCAAAACCTTTACTGAGTTTGGCTAATTCCGCTTACAGGATTCATAAATCTACGGGACGAAACAGAATGATTCCTGATTCCCTTTTGATCCGAAAAGATGTTATCGGTGATCTGGCAAGGGCAATTCAGGATAGTGCAAGAGAGTTATGGACCAAGATGGATGCAATTGAGCGTTTTGCGGCTGATGTCAGTCATGAGCTAAAAAATCCTTTGTCTTCTATTCGTTCTGCAATTGAATTGTTACCAAGAATAAAAGATGATAAACATCGTCAACAGTTATTATTCATCATTACCGATGATGTTAAACGTTTGGATCGTTTAATAACGGATATTGCCAATTCAAGTCGTATTGAATCTGAAATGTCAAGGGTGGCTCCAAAAGCTGTTGCTGTAGCGCCTATTTTTCGTTTGCTTGCTGATATCAATGCAGCCACACAGAAAGAAGATGATCCTTATATTGTTGTGGATCTGAAAAATGACGATATTAAATATCCGCTTTCTGTTTTGGCAATTGAAGATAGACTGGTACAGGTTTTAAGGAATTTAATTGGAAACGCATCTTCTTTTTCTCCATCAAAGGGAAGAATTATTTTGTCGGCTGTTGCAGTCAAAGATAACGTGGAAATCATGGTCAGTGATGAGGGGCCGGGGATTCCTGAAAACAAATTAAACAATATCTTTGAACGGTTCTATACAGAGCGACCTCAAGGAGAAAATTTTGGGCAACATTCAGGTCTTGGATTATCAATTTGTCGGCAAATTGTGGTTGCCTTGAAAGGGTCAATTCGTGCCTATAACCGGTATGATGATGCAGGAAAAGTTATTGGCGCCTCTTTTGTGGTTTCTTTACCAAGGGCAAAATAACTGATTGGATTTTGTTGTAAATTTAAAAATTTAATCAAACAAAAACCGATTCGCTCAAAGAATTTTCGAATATTTAATTACAATTAAAGATATATTACAAATATATATTTGTAATATAATATGTAAAAAAAATACTTATTAAAATAATGATTATCCTAATTTGTTAAGCTTTATCAGGAACTAATTAATTTTTTTGCGAAAGATTGCATATTTATTTGTTGTTATTTGGTCACATTATGTATTGTTTAAGTATATATTGTTAGAAACTGGTTGCCTGATCAATGGTTATGATCCTAATAAAAAAGAACATTTAACTATTTAATTTGATCATTTTATCTTTACTTTGATCAGTAAGGTTTCATCACAATGAAAAAATCATTAAGTCGTATTCTTACCTGTGCATTTTTGTTTACGCCAGTCGCAGGCTATGCACAACAACATTATGCTTCTCCTAATCTGACTCCTGCTGCCAATCCAGCATTGGCTCCAGCTTCAAGCACAACTGCCCCAGCAACGGCAATTCCTATGAGAAGAGAAGAAATCTGGGCTTCTGGCTGGAGTGGAAAAATCCAGTATCGTGAAGTTCCAATGTATGCTCCACCTAAAAAACCAAAACCTCATTGTGGTTTATTTAAAACATGTCCTGGTGTAACCAGAATTGGTTTGGGTAAAGGTGATTTTATCATCAGATTAAGTGCATTGGGTGTTATCACGAATAATACAAGTTCTAAAACATCCGTTGGAGGGCATGTCAATGCAACAAACCAGGTTATGCCTGAATTAAGTTTTGATTATTTTGTCACGGATAATTTGTCATTTGAATTAATTGCGGCAAGTACACGTCATGAAATCAAGGCACAGGGTGTCCCGGGTCTTGGTAAGGTGGATGTGGGCAGTGGATGGATTTTACCTCCTACCTTGACAGCACAATGGCATTTCCGTCCTCATAAGGCCTTTAATCCTTATGTAGGTGTTGGCTTGACAGTCGCTTTCTGGCATAATATCTCTCCTGCAGGGGGTATTGTCAAAAAAGTGGGGCTTGAAACAGCAGTTGGTCCATCTTTCAATTTCGGGTTTGATTATCAGATTGTTGGAAACTGGTTCTATAATGCTGATGTAAAACAGATTCTTTTACAACAACGTGCCCATATTAATGACAGTCCTAACAGAATTGATGCTCGTACTTCTTTGAATCCAACCGTTGTAAGTATGGGTATTGGATATCGCTTTTAATTCATTGCGGAGATTGGCATGAAACCCGAAGTTTCCTTTGACCGTCTTGCGCGGTATGAAGGAAACGTGCCGCGTTATACAAGTTACCCAACAGCTGTACAGTTTGAAGAGCGTGTCGGGTTTAATGAGTATAAACATTGGTTGCAGGCTTTTCCTGAAGAAGAGCCTGTTTCTTTGTATATCCATGTTCCTTTTTGTGATGAATTGTGCAAATTTTGTGCCTGTAACACACAAGTCGTTCATCAAGTTAATGTGCGGGTTGCTTATGGTAATCTTCTATGTGATGAATTGAAACGACTGGCAACCCTTTTAAAATCGCGTCGTAAAGTAAGTTTTGTTCATTTTGGTGGGGGTACTCCTACAACATTACCGATTGAAGCGATGAAAAAGGTAATGTCAACAATACGATCCTTATTTTATGTTCAGCAAGATGCCGATATTTCGATAGAATTAGATCCAAGACATATCTCCGAGGATTATCTTGTATTATTACCCTCTGTTGGGTTTACACGGGTTAGCCTTGGAGTTCAGGATATTGCTCCTGAAGTGCAAAAGGCTTGCGGTCGAATCCAGAGTTTTGAAATGATTTCTGATTGTATTGATCGTGTCAGACAGAAAAATATAAAATCGGTTAATTGTGATTTGATTTATGGTCTGCCCAATCAAACAGCTGCCAGTGTTCGAGAAACGATAGAAGCTATTGTGACGTTAAGGCCTGATCGTTTGGCTGTTTTTGGTTATGCACATGTCCCATGGAAATTTAAACGCCAAACTTTGTTGGAGGGGGAAATCTTACCCAATCCGGCTGAACGTTTTGAGCAGAGACAGATTATTGATGAAGTTTTAAAAAAAGCGGGTTATCGAGTTATCGGATTTGATCATTATGCTTTGCCTCATGATTCCATGAGTAAGGCAATGGAAAAAGGCGCACTTCATCGCAACTTCCAGGGATATACCGTAGACCAAGCCAAAGCACTGTTAGGAGTTGGTGCTTCATCAATTTCAATTTTACCGCAAGGTATTTTTCAAAATCAGCCATCTTCCTATGGCTATCAAAAGGCAATGCAGCAGTCCGATATCTTGCCCGTTGTAAGGGGAGTGCAGCGTAGTACAGCAGATTTGTTCCGTTGGGAAATAATTGAGCGGTTAATGTGTGACTTACATGTTGATTTAAAGAAAATGATTGGTCAATATAAACAAGATCCGTTTTTATTAGGTGAGTTTCTTAAAAAGCTACGCTGTTTTGAAGAGGATGGTCTGGTTATTATTCGTAATAATGAAATTACAGTGACAGAAGAAGGTCGTCCCTTTTTACGAAATATCGCCGTGGTTTTTGATGCTTATTACCGTGCAGCTCCCCATCGCCATGCGCAGGCGATTTAGGTGAAAGAAAAATTATGCAACTTGTAGAAGAGATAAAGCAAACCAAACAAGATATCAAAAACGTAATTGATCATGCTGATTATCATTCGCTGCCATATTCCTATTGGACAATGACGAATGTCTTGCCTTCATTTATTTGTGACTCTCTGTTGAACTGGATGCCTGATTCAAGATCTATTGCCGGTGATGTGAAGGGCAAAAGGGAAAATCATAATAAAGATCGTGTATTTGTAACCCAGCAAAAACAGAGGGAGGATCCCGCCTGTGCGGTTTTGGCGCAAGTTTTTGATTCAGAGGAAATTCGTTCTGCTTTCTCTCATTTAACAGGTGGTGACCTTTCCAATACTTGTTTAAGATTGGAATTATGCCTTGATACTGATGGGTTCTGGTTGGAACCACATACAGATATTGGGGCAAAGAAATTAACCTTTTTGCTTTCTTTGTCCACTGCAGAAGGGGCAGAGGGATGGGGGACCGATATCATGAATGAGGAAGGTCAGTCTTTGGGAAGAAGCTCAGGCGTTTTCAATTCAGCATTTTTATTTATTCCCGCTAAAAATACCTGGCATGGTTTTGAAAAGCGACCTATCAAGGGAGTGCGTCGTACCCTTATTTTAAATTATGTAGATTCAAGTTGGCGTGCAAAACATGAATTGGCATTTCCCTCGTAATTGAATAAAGTCTTTTTAATTAAGATTAAAGATATATATAATTTGCAACTTGATAAATATCAGCAGAAGAGAGATTAAGGAATTATGGGTGAGGTTGTGCGAGAGCAAATGGAATTCGATATTTTAATCGTTGGTGGAGGACCTGCCGGTCTTTCAGCGGCAATACGATTAAAGCAATTACTTCCATCTCTTGAGATCTGTTTGATTGAAAAGGCTTCTGAAATTGGTGCCCATATTGTTTCAGGAGTGGTGATCGAACCGACAGCGCTTAATGAGTTGATCCCAGATTGGCAGCAAAAAAACGCCCCTTTAGACACGTCGGTTCAGTATGAGGCATTTTTTTATCTGCCGAATGAAGACAAGTCTATAAATATCCCCATTATTAAATCTATTATGCCTCAAATGGACAATGAGGGAAATTATGTGGGAAGTTTGGGTGATTTTTGTCGGTGGCTGGCTGCAGAAGCTGAAGCAATGGACATTCAAATTTTTCCAGGATTTGCTGGTAGTGATCTCATAATTGAAAATAATCGAGTTATGGGTGTAGTGACTGGTGATATGGGACTTGAAAAAGATGGCAGCCAGGGAGGCAATTATGTTCCAGGTATGGAGCTAAGGGCAAAATATACGTTATTTGCAGAAGGCTGTCGTGGTTCCTTATCCAAAAAGCTCATGGGCTTTTTCAATTTACGTCAAGGTGTTGACCCACAAACATACGGAATTGGAATTAAGGAATTATGGGAAATTCCACAGGAAAAATTTTCGGCTGGATATATACAGCATAGCTTTGGTTGGCCCTTGGACAATCGCACTTATGGTGGTTCATGGCTTTATCATTTTGGCAGTAATCTGGTTTCATGTGGTTTTGTTTTGGGATTGGATTACGAAAATACCTGGCTTTCTCCATTTGATGAAATGCAGCGTGTAAAAAAACATCCCATTATCCGCAAATATTTAGAGGGAGGCAGAAGAATAGGATACTCTGCCCGTGCATTATCTGAAGGTGGATACCAATCCATTCCAAAACTGACCTTTCCTGGTGGTCTATTAATCGGAGACGCAGCAGGCTTTTTGAATGTTCCAAAAATTAAGGGAACGCATACTGCAATGAAATCAGGAATGATTGCCGCTGAGTCGATTGTTGAGGCATTAAATACACAACAAGCAGAACCTATGATTTATCAATTTCGTATCCGTAAATCCTGGGTTTATGATGAATTGTATCAAGTGAGGAATATTCGTCCCGCATTTGCAAAATTTGGTGCAAAGTTTGCAACATTGTATACGGGATTTGATTCCTTGGTTCGGGGGAAAGTGCCTTGGACCTTTCGCCATCGTTTGGCTGATAACGATAAATTAAAAGCGGCTTCTTTATGTGTTAAACCTGATTATCCAAAGCCCGATGACAAATTGACATTCAGTCGTGAATCTTCCGTATTTTTGGCGAATATTGATCATCGTGATGATCAGCCTGTTCATCTGAAATTAAAAAATCCTTCAATTTGGAAAACGGTTAATTGGGATATTTTCAAGGCTCCTGAAACAAGATATTGTCCGGCTGGTGTTTACGAGGTTGTTGATGCTGATCATGAGAATCAAGAACCCAAATTACAGATTAATGCGCAAAATTGTATTCATTGTAAGACTTGTGATATCAAGGATCCAACACAGAATATCGATTGGGAAACACCTGAAGGCGGCAGTGGTCCCAATTATTCAGGGGGAATGTAGAAATCATTTAATTATGTGTAATTATAGAGAAAGGTCATTATGAAAGTAATTGTTCCGGTTAAAAGGGTTGTTGATTCCAATATAAAACCGCTGATAAAATCAGATGGATCCGATGTTGAGATTAATGGTGTAAAAATGTCCATGAATCCTTTTGATGAAACAGCTGTTGAGGAGGCTGTTCGTTTAAAGGAGAAAAAAATTGTCTCGGAAATTGTGGTTGTTTCCATAGGAGAAGCGAAATGCCAAGATACATTGCGAACAGCTATGGCAATGGGGGCGGATCGGGGAATTCTGGTGACAACGGATAAGGCTGTGGAGTCTCTGACCGTTGCAAAAATTTTGCAACACTTTGTGGACAGGGAAAAACCCGACCTTGTGTTAATGGGTAAACAGGCCTCAGATGATGATATGAATGCGACAGGGCAGATATTAGCTGCCAAACTTGGATGGGGACAGGGTACTTTTGTCAGTAAACTGGAGTTATCTAATGGACACGCAAAAATTGCCAGGGAAGTCGATGATGGACAGGAAATTCTCGAGCTAACATTGCCAGCAGTCATTACAACCGATTTACGGTTGAATGAACCTCGTTATGCATCATTACCCAATATTATGAAAGCACGTAAAAAGCCTTTGGAAACGGTCGCTTTAAGTGAATTGGGAATTGAGGCAAAAAAACATTTGGAAGTTATTTCCGTAAAAGAATCCTCTTCGTCTCGTGAAAGCGTCATTGTTGATTCTGTTGACGCATTACTTGATAAACTTAAAAATGAAGCAAAGGTAATTTAAGAATGACCGTTTTAGTTTTGGCAAGCTATGAAAAAGGTGATCAAATTCGTTCCATTACCCGATCAGCGATTACAGCCGCATCCAAACTAGGGGAAGTTCATGTTCTATTAGCTGGGAAAAACCTAGAAGCAGTAACGAAAAAGGCTGTGGCGCTGGCTGGTGTTTCAAAGGTGCTGGTTGCCGATCATGAGGTGTATGCCCATATGTTGGCAGAGCCAACCGCAGATCTGATTGCATCTCTGGCCGATTCTTATGATACGGTTATTGTTCCTGCAAATGCTGAAGGAAAAGATATTTTGCCTCGCGTTGCTGGGTTGTTGGATATGCAGCCTGTATCTGATGTTATCGAAATTATTGATGCCTCCACCTTTGTGAGACCTATTTATGCTGGGAGCATTTTGGCAACGGTTAAGTCTCATGATTCCAAAAAGCTTTTATCTGTTCGTGGAACGGCTTTTGCTCCTGTTGCTGAAGATGGGGGGAGTGCCGAGATTGAGACTCTGGGTAATTTTCCCGGTTCGGAAAAATCATTATCCAAATTCTGTGAACTGCAAATTTCCCAATCGGACAGACCAGAATTGGAATCTGCCCGTGTTGTTATTTCAGGCGGACGGGGTATGCAAAGCGGTGAAAACTTTGTGTTAATTGAAAAGGTGGCGGATCAATTAAATGCCGCCATTGGGGCATCTCGTGCTGCAGTTGATGCCGGATTTATCAATAATGATTGTCAGGTTGGCCAAACAGGGAAAATTGTTGCTCCGGAATTATATATCGCAGTAGCCATTTCTGGTGCCATTCAGCATCTTGCGGGTATGAAAGACAGTAAGATCGTGGTTGCAATTAACAAAGATCCTGATGCTCCAATTTTCAAGGCTTCGGATTATGGTATTGTTGGCGACTTATTTGAAATTCTCCCTCAATTAGAGGAAAAACTTAAAGCATTAAGATAAAAGATATTCAATTGAGGCATGATTTTTTAACAATGTTTCAATTGAATGAATAAGGTTAAGTGGAAATATTAATATTAATAAGGTTAGGATTAGGGCGATGAAATGGGAATTACAGCAACCAAGAGATAAGTATTATGTTCCAGTTATAACCATTAAATGGTTGTTGATTCTTCATCTGGCCCTAATTGTATTGCTTAGTATTATGATTATTGGTGCCTGGGAATTATAGGAATTGGTGAGCAGTTTAATTTTAAGTTGGGGAATGGCATTCTAAATAATGAAAAATGGTGACATAATCAAGGGCAATTTTTTTTTCAGTATTTTATTAAGTATTTTTGCTTTGTTATTTTATGCTTGTCATGATGATGTAAAAGCCAAAGTTGTTCATATTGTTGCTGCTGAAAATATGTACGGGGACATAGCCCAACAAATAGGGGGTGATAACGTCAAGGTTGACGTGATTTTAAATAATCCTGATCAAGATCCGCATCTATTTGAATTGACCCCGCATATCAGCAGAATGACAAGTCAAGCTGATTTAATCATCATGAATGGTTTAGGGTATGATGACTGGATCAATCGGCTAATTTCCCGTGTTGAAATAAAAAACGGAAAGGTTATCTCCATTCAGGATTTGTTAAATCGTTCTGATGGTAGTAATCCACATTTATGGTATGATCTCCAATCAGTCAAGAAATTGGCTGGGTATTTGGAGCAAAAATTATCCGTTCAGGATCCTGAACACAAGAATTCTTTTTTGCATAATCGTGATCATTTTTTGCATGAAATCGACAGTATAGATCAGCGTATTCATAAAATTCGTGTTCAGCATCCTGATTTAAGCGTGGCTGCTACGGAACCTGTTTTTGGGTTGATGGCCAAACATATGGGCTTTAGGGTATTGGAAGAATCCTATCAATGGGTAATTATGAACGGTGGAGAACCGACCCCCCAGCAAACAGCCCAATTTATCCAGGATTTTAAAACCCATAAAATAAAAATCTTGTTTTATAATAATCAGGTCAGTAACGGCGCGACAGAGCGTTTGAAAAAAATGGCGTCAATATATAAAATTCCTGTAATTGGTGTTGAAGAGATTATGCCTGTTTCTCTTTCTTATCAAACATGGATTAACCAGACATTAGATAAAATTGAGGCGGTAACACAGAGCATTCCCTGATGACAATCCTCGCTTGCAATAAGCTGCGTATTCAGTTTGGTAACCGGCTTGTTTTGTCAGATTTAACCTTTAGCATTGATGAGCCCCAGTTTATAGGGGTTTTCGGTCCTAATGGGGCGGGCAAAACAAGTTTTATGAAAACAATTTTAGGTATTTTACCTGTTCAGCAAGGAACCTTAAAAATTTTTGGAAAACATCCAAGACAGGTAAGGAAGGAAATAGCCTATATCCCTCAGTATCAAAATATGGATAGCTTTCATTTGACGGGAAGATCATTCATTGCAAGTTCTGTCCATGGGAATCGTTTGGGTTTACCGTTTCTAGCAAGAAAAGACCATCAGGAAATAGATCGGGTTCTGGATGATGTGGAGGCAAGGGATCTGGCTGATCTATCCTTGATGGAAATGTCGGGAGGCCAAAAACAGAGAATTTTATTGGCACAAGCCCTTTTGGGGGAGCCAAGATTTATTATACTGGACGAACCTTTTAATAACTTGGATCCCAAATGGGTAAAAGTTATTTTAGCCCTGATAAAAAATATACAGCAGGAAAGAAAAATTTCTGTCTTATTGTCAACGCATGATTTAAATCCGTTAATTCATGTTATGAATCAGGTATTATGTATTGGTAATCAATCAGCAATTCTGGGCAAGGTTCAGGATGTCATTACAGCAAAGACTTTAACGAAGCTTTATGGTTTTCCAATACAGGTGATAAAGGCAAATAATACGTGTTTTGTAACAACATCCTTTAATTAAGAAATTCGAAAGTATATTCTTGGATGCTTACCCTTGAATTTATGTATCATGCTTTTGCCGCTGCAGGGATTGTGGCTTTATTGACAGGGTTTATTGGTTATTTTCTTTTATTGAGAAGAGAGGCCTTTGCAGGACATGCATTATCGCATATAGGGTTCGCTGGGGCGACAGGAGCGGGACTGTTGGGAATATCCCCTTTTGCCGGACTGCTTGTTTTCAGTTTATTTGCTGGTGGATTGATCGGTTTTATAGGCCCACAGTTGAGGGATCGTGATATCGCTATTGGCCTGGTTCTGTCAGCATCAATGGGTTTAGGTCTGTTATTTCTTCATTTTTATACCCATTACGCGACACAAGTTACGAGCTTGTTGTTCGGCAATATTTTTGCGGTTGATACAGTCATTTTATATGATCTTGTCGGTCTCGCATTATTTTGCCTGGCTGTTATGCTGTTTTTTATGCGACCTTTGTTATTTGCCACCTTGCAACCAGATTTGGCCGAGACACGAGGAATCTCTTTACGATGGGTTTCGATAGTCTTTCTAATGCTGGTTGCCTGCATAACTGTTGCTTGTGTTCAAGTGACCGGTATTCTTTTGACCTTTTCTTTGATGATTGGACCTGCTGCTGTTGCCAGGCAATGGGGTAAGACAATATGGCGGGCACTTATGGTTTCGGTTTTCCTGGCTGTATTTGAGGCCTGGAGTGGTATAGTGGCTTCTTGGTATACAGACTTGCCAGTATCTTTTTGGATCAGCTTTTTTAGTTTTGTCATTTATTCAATAAGTTTGCTTTTTTTCAAAAGAAAAATATCATTTCGAAAGTATTTATAAATATCATATTGTATAAAGAGTAAGGATTGCTTAACATAACCCTTTATGGGGTATTTGAAAATTTTTATTTAAAAAGTTGATTTCTTCAGAATGCATGATTTCACGTCAAGTAAGAAATTGGTAATTTTTGTAACGGGATTATCAGGAGCTGGTAAAGCGTCCATTCTTCGGGTTTTTGAGGATCTTGGATATGAACTGGTTGATAATGCGCCTTTACAGCTTATTGCGGATGTTGTTGGGCGTGTTCAGGGACCTATTGCAATAGGCATTGATTCCAGAACCAACGGGTTTGAGGTGAATGCATTTCTAGAGGTTTTAAATAGTTTAAAGCAGAATTCATCCCTTAAGGTTGAACTAATTTATGCCACGGCAGAGTTGGACGTTTTGTTGCGACGTTATACAGCAACCCGTCGTCGTCATCCAATGGCTGCCAATGGTACGGTTAAGGACGGGATTAATGCTGAAATAGCCTTGATGAATCCATTACGAAATGTTGCTGATCTGGTTATTGATACATCGGATCTTCCCCCTACGGAATTAAGGTTGCTTGTGGAAACAAGGTATAACTTTAATCATCTGGATACTAAAAACCGCTTTACCCTAACCTTGATGTCTTTTGCCTTTCCTGTTGGAATTCCGAGAGAGGCGGACATGGTATTCGATGCACGGTTTTTGCATAATCCTTATTATATATCAGAATTATCAGCACTGACGGGACTGGATACGTCGATCCAGGATTATGTTAAAAGTGATCCTGATTATGAGAAATTTGTTGATCAGATTTATCAGATGCTAAGTTTGATTTTTCCCCGTTTTGCGATAGAAGGAAAAAAATACGTCACAATTGCGGTAGGATGTTCTGGTGGACGTCATCGTTCAGTTACCGTTATAGAGGACCTTGCGCATCGTATTGTTAATTCTAAAGATAAAGAAATGCGTTTCCCTGCATTGGTTATCCATCGTGAACTGGCGCGGCAGGGAATTCAGACATGGCGATGGGTTGCCCATCCTCAATAAAAATTATAATAAGTGTAAATTGTTAGAATATTAGGTTTGGAATATTAATATGGATCAACAGATTATTCCTGTTCGTCGGGCTTTGATTTCTGTTTCTGATAAAACAGGTTTAATTGATTTGGCCAAGTTATTGGCTGAAAACAGCGTGGAAATCTTGTCAACAGGTGGGACAGCCAAAGCACTTCGGGATGCCGGAATAAAAGTGGTGGAGGTTTCGGATTTTACAGGATTTCCGGAAATTCTGGATGGTCGAGTTAAAACACTGATGCCTCAAATTCATGGTGGGTTATTGGGACGACGTGATCTGGCCAGTCATCAGGAACAAATGAAACAGCATAATATTTTGCCGATTGATTTGTTGTGTGTCAATTTATACCCTTTTGAGGAAACAGTCGCGTCAGGCGCCGGTAAAGAAGATATTATAGAAAATATTGATATCGGTGGTCCAGCTTTAATCAGGGCTGCATCTAAAAACCATAGTCATGTCGCGGTGTTGACGGATGTTCATCAATATGCCGTTTTTAAAGAGGAAATGAAGCAGAATGGTGGAACAACAATACAGCAGCGGCGAAAATTGGCCCAGGCGGCTTATGCCCGGACCGCTGCATATGATGCTGCGATTGCCAGTTGGTTTGCAGGTCAGGCAAAAGATATATTTCCAGAACGCCTAAATTTAAGTGGCCAACGGAAACAGATTTTGCGATACGGGGAAAACCCTCATCAACAGGCTGCTTTTTATACGAATGATGAACAACGTCCGGGTGTTGCAACAGCCCAACAATTACAGGGTAAAGAGCTTTCCTATAATAATCTTAACGATACAGATGCAGCTTTTGAAGCGGTGGCTGAATTTGATAAACCCTCTGTTGTTATTGTCAAACATGCAAACCCTTGTGGTGCAGCAAGCGCATCTTCTTTATCAGAGGCTTGGGATTTGGCTTTACGGTGTGATCCTGTTTCTGCTTTTGGAGGAATTATTGCGGTCAATCGTCCATTAGATAAAGAAACCGCACAAAAAATTATAACTATATTTAGTGAAGTGATTATTGCTCCAAAGGTCAATTCAGATGCATTGGAGATCCTTTCAAAGAAAAAGAATGTAAGGATTTTAGAAACAGGGGCAATGCCTGATCCATTGGCACAAGGTATGACGGTTCGCACTTTGGCGGGTGGGTATCTTTTACAAAATCGTGATAATGGACGACCTTCCGATTTTAAGGTTGTAACTAAACGCGAACCTACTGAAAAGGAAATGGAAGATCTGATTTTTGCCTTTACGATTGGCAAGCATGTTAAATCAAATGCAATTATTTATGTTAAAGATAAAGCGACTGTAGGGATAGGTGCGGGTCAAATGAGTCGTGTCGATTCAGCCAGGATTGCCGCCCACAAAAGTGCGGAAGCAGCTCAAGCCGCCGGTTTAGAAAAACCCATGACCCGGGGAAGTGTTGTTGCTTCAGATGCTTTTTTTCCATTTGCAGACGGTTTGCAGGCTGCCGTAGCGGCAGGAGCTACTGCGGTTATTCAGCCAGGTGGTTCAATGCGTGACAATGGGGTGATTGCGGCCGCAGATGAGGCTGGAATTGCAATGGTTTTTACGGGAATGCGCCATTTCCGTCATTAAAAGGTCAAGGGAAAATGAAACGGATAGGTTTGTTCTGTATTTCTTCTTTATTTCTGTTTGTGCAGTTTGTTTATGCGAAAGAATATCGCTTGAAAAGTCAATTTGATCCAGCTTCGGTTCAATGGTCTAAAACAACAGGAAATGCAGCGGTCGCAGGTATGGGTATCTATCGATTATCCGATGGTACGATGAAAAGTTGTGCAGGACAAACCGTCTATTATTATCCCTATTCTGATTATGTAATGGAACAGTTGCAGTTTAGAATGCGAGGTATTACCAATATCAAGAATTTAAATCCACAGTCTGTTCAATACCGTTTTTCCGTAACTTGTGATCAAGAAGGTGATTTTCACATTGCCTATTTGCCGGCAGGAAAATGGATTTTTGTAATGAATATTCCTGTGGTTAAAAATGATGAAGACTATTCTTCTTACAATCAAGAATCAGATTTAAGTGGTGTCGCTGGGGAAGGAAATGGCATTATTTATCGGATTGTAACCCTTACCCCTCAAAAAGTCACGCAGGTTCCCTTGATTCAGGGGGATGTTAACAGCCATTAACATGAATGGTTTTGTTAATTTTTATTGAATTAATAATCGTGAATTTCGTCAAGATCGGTAAAGCGTGTAAATTCTCCTTCAAAAAAGAGGTCAATTTTACAGGTTGGGCCGTGACGTTGCTTTTCAAGAATGAGTTCTGCTTTATTATGAACCTTATTCATATCTGCTTGCCATTTTTCCAAGGCAATTTGATATTTATCCTCATTTTCAAATGTGGTCGGTTTCGGCATGCGTTGCTGTAAGTAGTATTCATCACGATAGACAAACATGACGCTATCGGCATCCTGTTCAATTGAGCCAGATTCTCGTAAGTCTGAAAGTTGCGGACGTTTATCTTCTCGGCTTTCGACTTGTCTTGAAAGTTGTGAAAGTGCAATAACGGGAATGTTAAATTCTTTTGCCAGAGCTTTTAATCCTTGGGTAATTTGTGAAATTTCCAAGACCCGACTTTCAGGTTTACTGCCAACGGATGGACGCATCAGTTGTAAATAGTCGACGACAACCAATCGCAACCCTTTTGTTCGAGATAATCTCCGGCAGCGTGTTCGCATGACGGATAGACTGATTGCAGGTGTATCATCAATATAGAGAGGAAGCTGTGATAATTCTCGGCTGACTTGAACAAAGCGATCAAATTCCTTTTGTCCAATTTCTCCACGACGGATGCGTTCACTTGAAACGCGTGATTCCTCGGAAAGCAAACGGGTGGCCAATTGTTCAGAAGACATTTCCAAAGAAAAAATGGCAACAGTTCCTATTTTATGATAATTTGTATCCGATTGAATTTGTGATTCTTGTAAAAGATTCCGTGCCGCATTAAAAGCGATTTTAGTTGCCAGGGCAGTTTTTCCCATGGCAGGCCGACCAGCCAGAATAATTAAGTCAGAAGGATGCAATCCCCCAGTTCTTTTGTCCAAGTCACGTAATCCTGTGGTGAGTCCGGCGATTCCGCTACTGTTTGTAAAAGCCTTTTCAGCAATTGTAATGGCTTCTGTTAATGCATTTTCAAAGGTGACGAAACCACCCTCTTGCCCTTTATGCGTGGCAAGCTGGAAAAGCTTTTCTTCGCCCAAAGAAATCTGATCAGTGCCATTTATTTCAGTATTTGATTGAAAAGCTTCGTTGACAATATCCTCGCCAATATCAATTAACTGTCTTCTTATCCAGGCATCATGAATAATTTTACCATAATCCTTGGCATTAATAATTCCCACCATGGATTGTAACAATTGTCCTAGATAAGCTACTCCGCCAACCTGATCCAATTTTCCCGAATGTTCAAACTCAGCTTTCAAAGTAACGGCATCCGCTATTTGACCAGCTTCAATACGCTTTACAATAGCATCGTAGATTTCTTTATTGATGGGATCTGAAAAATGTTCACCAATCAAAAAATCGGCGATTTTATCATAAGCTTTATTGTTGGTCAGTAAAGCACCAAGCAATGACTGTTCTGCTTGAATATTGGTTGGAGGCAGTCTTTGTGACATTTCCAACAAAGATGATTTACTAGAACTGGATTCTTTATTACTCACGTTTTTATTGTATCACTTTTTGTTGATTAATGGGGTTGTTAATTGTGGGGAAATCTGTGGATAATGTGGATAAATTGATTGTTTTATGAAGTTGTATATAGGCACTCATGATATGATAAAATGAACTGGTGGGTATTTTATCGTTTCTATAATGATAGTGATCATCTAATTGATCTTGCCATGTGCCTGACGGGCAGTGGGTAAAATAACGATATAATAAGTTATGAAGAATTTGGACAAGATGGTGGCAACTCGTTTCATCTTGATTATGAATTGTCGCCCGTAAAGCTTCTGTCTGAACCCATAATCGGGCAGATTTATGGGTTAGTGTCCCGTCTCTTCTTACTTTATCCGCAACGAGTCCGGTTTTTTGATCAATGGCATGTAAACGGTTAAAAAGAAATAGACGGTCAATTTCGTTTTTATAACTGATTCCAGTCAAGCGTTGATATTCGTAAAGTAGCCAAATCCATTCATATTGATGTCCCGGCTCGATGCTTTCCCGAGCCATGCAAGGAGCATTAAACCACCCTTCAGTATAATATTCACCTAAAACACCAGCTTGATGATCAAAAAAATGATTTTTAAATAGAGAAATAAGTTTGTGGGCTAAAAGAAGATCTCGTTCATTTTGGGTAACTTCGAACAAGGCCAGCGTTGCTTCCAGGAGATGCATATGCGGGTTTTGTTGACGATATCCGGCAGTCAAGGGGAGAATATTTTTAAAACCACCATCAGGATAAGCCATAAATTGCAGGATCCATTGTATGGTCTGGCGGGCCTGTTGAATGGGTCTGGGATTATTACTCAATTTTCCATACCAGGCCAGAGAGAAAATGATAAAGGCTAGATCATATAAATCAGAAGCTTTATCTAGAATTTTTCCTTTTCGTGTTAGGGATTTTGCCCAATGTCCCTCACCTTGAAGGGCATTTTGCATAAAAACATATATTCTTTCAGCAATTATGTTGCCCTTTGTCCATCCCAAAAGTCCTGCTTGACTAAAGGTATAAAGTTGACGTGCCTGAACACGCATTCGTTTGTATCCAGGAAAATCAGGTTGTCCATCAAGCTTTAGTTGTTCATGAACTCCGTAGAGAAAAGGGTTTTCTGCGGTTCCATCACATCCTATTGTTCCCCAATATGGTAAGGCCTTATCAAATAACCAGGAAGTAAAGAGGATATAGTATCGGGTTATATTTTGGGAGATAGGCATAATACTTGACTTTTTAGACTCAAATTACATTGATTTATAAATGTTTTATTTTATCAATAATATTGGTGGTTGAAAAACCTTTCTGCAATTCTGTCAAAATAACTTTGCCGTTATATTGTTCAACGATATCCTGTCCAACAACTTCTTTTCCAATATAATCTGCCCCTTTGATTAGAATATCAGGTTTTATATGTTGAATAAGATTAAGGGGGGTATCGTCGTCAAAGGCAACAACGGCATCGACATACCGTATGGCAGAAATGAGTCTGGCGCGTTCTTTTAACGGATTAATAGGTCTTTTGGGTCCTTTTAAACGTTGAATACTTGTATCTGAATTCAGTGCAACGATAAGCCGGTCACATTGTGTGCGTGCTGATTGCAAAAGCGATATATGACCTGTGTGGAGGATGTCAAAACATCCATTGGTAAAACCAATAGTAAGCCTCTGTTTTTTCCATTTATTGACTTGAAGGGTCAAATCATTCAGTGAAATTAGTTCAGGTGTAACAAGAGGAAAAGCCTCTTCTGAGGATTGTGCTTTCAGTTCATTTTGAACTTCTGCAATGGTGGCGGTGGAGGTTCCCGCTTTTCCGATTACGACACCAGCAGCTGCATTTGCAATATGCATTGATTCCCTTATGCATAATCCCGAGGCGACCCCCAATGCCAAGGTTGCAATAACTGTGTCGCCCGCGCCAGAAACATCAAATACCTCCCTAGCTCGGGAGGGTATATGTTGGGTGTTTCTGTTTTTTTCAATTAATGTCATTCCCTTTTCTGATCGCGTGATCAGAATGGCTTGTCCCTGGGTGATATCTAAGAGTTCCTGTCCTGCCTTTTCAAAATCGGTATCAGTTTTCAGGGACATCTGCACAGCCTGGCTTGCTTCAGCAATATTGGGTGTGATACAGGTTGCATGTCTATAAAGGGAAAAATCCCTAGATTTAGGATCAACAAATACAGGCAGGCTATAATGCTTGGCCCTTTGTGTGATAAACTGAATGATCTCAGGGTGACAGACCCCCTTTCCGTAATCAGATATGATAACAGCCTGAACAGATGGAATATTTTTTTCAATATTTTCAATCAATAGGGTGATTTCTTCGGAATGAAGGGGAATAAGACTTTCTTCATCTGCACGAATGATTTGTTGATTTGCAGCGATAAAGCGCGATTTACAGATAGTTGGGCGATAGGGAGAGGAAATAATGGAATCTTCGGGAATATATTTCGAACGCATTATTTTTTTTATTTTCAATGCATATTCATCATTTCCGACTAATCCAACCAGAACAGCCTTACCATTTAGGGATAAAATATTATTGGCAACATTTCCAACACCGCCCAGCATTTCTTTTTGGCTGTTTAAATGAAGAACAGGTACTGGTGCCTCGGGTGAAATACGCTGGACATTTCCGTAAATAAAGCGGTCCAGCATAATATCGCCTATGCACAGGATGGTTAAGGCTGAAAAATCCATTTTAGTATTATCGCTCATGTTGAAAATTTTGAATGAAAGGGTCTAAAAATAATTGTCTGTCTGTTTTTAATCGTTCGCTGGCTAAAATAGATTCAATTTCTTCAATAGCCTTGTTTAATTGATGATTAATAATAACATAATCGAATTCATTCCAATGGGATATTTCATCCATTGCCTTGTTCATTCTATTGTTAATTTCGTCAATATGGTCTGACCCTCTCAGTTGAAGGCGATTTTTTAGTTCATTAAGTGAGGGGGGCAAGATAAAGATACCTACAACATCATGGGGTAAAGCCTTACGAATCTGTTGATGTCCTTGCCAATCTATGTCAAAGATAAGGTCTTTGCCTTCCGACAATAGTTTTTCAACCGGAGCCCTGGGTGTGCCATAACCTCGACCAAAGACGGTTGCCCATTCCAGTAACTCATCATTTTCTGCTTGTTTTTCAAATTCTTCTTGACTGATAAAATGATAATGAACACCGTGTTCCTCACCGGGTCGAGGGTCACGGGTTGTTACTGAGATCGAAGGAAACAAATTGGGTTGAGTCGCCCGGAGAGCATTGGCAATTGTTGATTTTCCAGCACCAGAAGGAGCGGAAAGAACAAAACAGATTCCTCTTTTTCTTGGAGTTGATATTGATTTGGCTTTAGATTCAGACATACCTTGATATTCCTTGATAAGCAGTAATTATTCAAGCTTATAACAGAAAAGTAAACAATATATGTATATGAAATTACGATCAGTTCTAATCACGGGGGCATCATCAGGTATTGGGTATGCCTTGGCTATTCGGCTTGCCAAATCGAGGGTCACATTGCATTTATCAGGCCGGCGTTCGGATGCTTTGGCAGGATTGGCTGAAAAATGTTGTCAACTGGGTGCCAATGTTCATACGAAAATTATTGATGTCTGCAATCATCAGGAAATGGATGAATGGATTAAATCTGTTGGACAGCTTGATCTTGTATTGGCTTGTGCAGGAATTTCTTTCGTTCCCCATGTTGAGACCCATGCGCATGTTATTCCAGAACCAATTGCACAGTGCTATAAAATCATGCAGACCAATATGAATGGTGTCCTCAATACAGTTCTTCCCGCAATTGAGGTGATGCAAAGACAGGAATGCAATTCAGAACATATACGAGGAAGAATAGCTGCTATTGCCTCAATTGCAAGCTTTTTCACTTCGGCCTGGGCTCCATCTTATTGTGCGTCAAAAGCGGCTGTGGATCGGTTTATGGTGGCGAGTGGTATGGGTTGGTGGAAAAAATGCAGAATTCAGTTAACGAGTGTTTGTTGTGGTTTTGTTGAAACACCGATGACACAAAAAAACAAATTTTATATGCCAGGGAAAATATCGGCGGATAAGGCGGCACAATTGATATTGGAAGGGATAGAAGGGCGAAAAAGGCGTGTTATTTTTCCAGTTTGGCTTGCCATTATCGCAAGAATCCTTGATTTGTTTCCTGTTTCTTTTTTGGAAAAAATCTATTTGCCTTATCTTCAGGAACAGGATCGTCATAAATAAAAGATTTATGAATCAATGATCTGTGTGTAAAAGTTTCTATTATTTCTTTAAAATTAAGACCGTGATTTATTATGATAATTTCTGCCAAAGATCCATCAATACATAAACCCCGTTTTTGTGAAGGGTCTATTATGCGGCATGTGATCGTTATGGCCGGAACCGGAACAATTGGGTTAATGGCTGTTTTTCTGGTTGATTTTCTGAATCTTTTTTATATTTCCAGATTGGGGGATACACGTTACACGGCAGCTATTGGTTTTGCCAATGTAATTAACTTTTTGCAGGTGGCGATCTGTATTGGTATGTCTATTGGAATCACGGTCGTGACTGCACGGCTGATTGGGGCCAAAAAACATGATTTGGCAGGTCAGATTATAAATTCGTTTTTATTATTGATGACGGTAATTATGATTGTAATTGGTATTGCGATCATGGTTTTCCGATATCCAATTTTATCTTTGTTAGGGGCACAGGATTTAGTGCTTGAACAAGCCGGTCAGTTTATAGCTATTACTTCCCCTTTTTTATGTTTTATAGGGTTGGGAATGGCATTGTCTGGATTGTTAAGGGCGGTGGGTGATGCAAAAGGATCCATGTATATCACAATTGCAGGAGCCCTGGTTACGGCGGTTTTGGATCCTTTGTTCATTTTATATTTTGGTTGGGGATTGGAAGGAGCGGCAGTAAGTACCGTTTTTTCACGAGCGGCTGTTGCCGTTTTTGGTTTTTATAGTTTGAGGAAGTATCAATTAATTCATAAGCCAGTTTGGAAAAAGATCTTTTCTGATTCTTATCCTGTTTTTGTAATTGCATTTCCTGCGATTTTAACCAATCTAGCGACACCAGCAGGAAACACTTTTGTTATCAAAACAATGGCATCTTTTGGAAGCGATGCAATTGCGGGACAAACCGCGATTGATCGTATCGTTCCTGTAGCATTTGCGTTTGTATTTGCTTTGACAGGTTCGGTGGGGCCGATTATTTCGCAAAACTTCGGTGCCGGGTTTAGGGATCGGATGTGTGAAACTTTGATGGTCTCGCTAAAATTGGTATGTTTATGTGTTTTATGTGCATGGATCCTTTTTTTTGTTGGAGAGGAATGGATCGTCAAAATGTTTGCGTTAAAGGCGGCAGGTATTGAACTGATGCGGTTATTTTGTCACTGGGTTATTTTAAGCAATTTATTTTTGGGGATGTTATTTGTTTCCAATACGGCTTTTAACAATTTGGGATATCCCTTATTGTCGACCCTGTTTAATTGGGGTAGAGCCACGTTGGGGACAATTCCCTTTGTCTGGTTTGGTGCAACCTATGGCCCGAAAGGAATATTGGTTGGTCAGGCAATTGGGGTTATGCCTTTTGGATTTTTTGCGGTTTTATGCGCTTTTTATGTCTTGCGTAATATTAAAATAAACATGGTTTCGTATCAATGAAATCTCATTTCATATTTGATTGGTTTTAAAATTACGATCCCATTTTTGAATAAGGGGATATAAAACAACCAGCAAAATCAAGACAATAATGGCAGCGATAAAAAGATTTAAAAATAAATTTTGATATAATTGAAGTGTAAGATGGTCAGTTGCTGTATTGATATTTTTTGAGGCTGCAAGATTTGCGATTTTACTGCCTATGTAAAGGGAGATACCTGAAGCCATGAAATAAGATCCGGTCATAAACCCATTCATGGATGCCGGGACATAGCGGGCAATGACCGCCAAACCGAGACCACTGGTTAAAAGTTCTCCCAGAGAAAGGAAAAAATAACCATATATCATAACCCAGGAGGATAATTGTGGAGTTGTGCTTCTAAAACAGGCAAACCACCAAATACCAAAGGCGAAGGCGACAAAACTGAAACCGGTAATGAATTTTGTGGCAATGGAAATATCATATGATTGCCTGTTTATATAGTCATATAGTTTTGCCAGAATGGGGCTGAGAATGATAATCGCAATGGGATTGAGCGCCTGAAACTGTCCCGAAGACCAATTGAAAAGATGATATGATCCGATATAAAAAGCGGGATTTATATTCCGTTGCGCGAACAAGGTCAAAGATGTTGACATTTGTTGATAGAAAATAAAGTAAAGCATTCCTTCCAGAGTTAGGATATACATTATTTTTAGACCATAACGATTTGATGAATCAATCCTGTAATACATGATGATCCATAAAAGAAAGATCAGTATAGCCGCAGCCCACATACATGCAGCAATCAAGGTTGCCGATTGAATCAGAAAGGTCATTCCGGAAATAAAGGTGACAATCCCTAGAAAAATCAGACCTTGAACCGGCCAGGATAATGGATCCTGATCTTTCTTGGGCAAATAGGGATTTAATCTTTTATGTGTGGCAAAATAATTGAGAATGCCAAGGACAAGTCCTATAAAACAGGTGATGAAGGCAGCGGACCATCCATAATGGTCTTTAAGAATTGGACAGAGAAGCATGGAAACGGTCGAGCCAACATTGACTGCCATATAATAAAGGGTAAAGGCAATGTCCAGTTGATCATCGTTTTGATCATAAATGCGTCGAACCAGCGTTGCCGCATTGGGTTTAAAAAGACCGTTTCCTGTACTGATGACAGCCATGGTAAGATATAGAATGGCTGTATCATGGGTTGCCTCTGCCAATAAAAGATAGCCCATTGCAAGAATTATGCTGCCATAAAGCATCGCTCTTCTGTTTCCAATGATTTTATCGCCAATCCATCCCCCAAGTACTGGTGCGGCATAAGTCATCGCTGAAAATGCACCGATTAGAAGATTGGCGTTCTGATCATTGAAATGCATTCTGTTAATGAGGAACAGCACTAAAATGCTTTGCATACCGTAATAGCCAAAGCGCTCCCATAATTCGATGAAAAGGACAACGGAGAAAGCTCTATTTTTCTCCCTGAAAGGATGGATGGTTACAGAAGAGGTATGCACATGTGTCTCGGTCTAAAAAAGGATATCATTATAAAAAAATTGATTGTTTCTCATTTTGAAGTAAACAGTATATAATTACAGAAAACCACAAATATGTGTATATTCGTATTAAATTTATTAGATTTATTTAGGTTTGTGATCGTTTATGAAAAACAATCAATGGAAATTAGCCGGCTGTTTTTTGGTAAGTTCTGTCTTTGTTAATGCCAATCTGTCAGAAAGCCAGGCCAGGCCAGAAAATGGAAATATACATCATATACGGAAGGTTGATCCGGTTCAGAAAAATAATCGGGTTGCAAAAACTGTTCTGGATTTTTCAGTATTGCCTGTTGTTAAGGGAAATGTTGCACAATATCTTCCTACCCCTTATGGCAATTTGGGTGGATTGTTATTAACGGATGGAACGCAAATCATGTTTTCCACAATGTTTGGGGAAATTGTGAAATCCTTTGTTCATCCGGGTCAGGACGTGGTGATTCGTGGGTTGAAAGCCTATTCATTACCTTTTGTCCAGGCTTTTGAGATTATCAATCAACGTGGAGAACAGATTGAGGAGGATAGTCCCGAGGCAAACTTTTCACCTGTACCTATTACTGGACCAGATTTGTCTGTAAATGGTACAGTCAAGCAAGTTTTATATAATTTGCAAGGTGAAAAAATGGGTGTTGTTTTAAAGGATGGAACAGTTATTTATATTCGCTCTTCCGATGTTAAAAAACTTGATTTTATTTTGAGTGTAGGTCAGAAAATTTATGTTAGCGGGATGGGAAATGTCAATTCTCTGGGTAAAGCGTTACAGGCAAGGATAATCGGTAAGACGGGAAATACCATGGTGGAATTGTCGCAATTTAATGTTCCACCAGCTGGTGCCCCTGCAGGAAGTCCATCGTATGATTATATTCCGCAGTAATTTTCTTTGAAACTGGTTTTTGGAGAAGTGTTTGTATCAGTTATTGATTTCGGTTTGGAGGTTTGAAGCTATAACAATGAATCAGGAAAAGAATCAGTTTGATGCCTTTGATCAGAAATTGAATGGTTTTGAAGATCGATTAAATCCACGCTCTTCAAAAAAACGAGAAAAAAAAACAGAATATGGCGCTAATCCTTGGTTTTTTGCCTGTCGTGCTGGTGTAGAAGTAGTATCTGCCTTTATTGTCGGTCTTGTAATAGGATATGGATTGGATTATTGGTTATCAACAAAACCAGTTTTTATTCTTATATTTTCAGTTTTAGGAATGATTGCGGGCATTTTTAATATCTGGCATCTTGTTAAACCTAATGATATAAGGTTAAAATAAATGCTATTTTTGGTAAGATTCGGTTTATATTGGGAGAAAATTAGTGGCCGGTCATAATATAGACGCGCTCGGTCAATTTGAGTTGCATCCAGTTTTTGGAACCTTGGGTGAAACAATCCGTTTCAGCCAGTCAGAATTAATGATGGTGATTGCAGCAGTAATTGTCCCGGTCGCTATTTATTTTGGCATGCGTCGTAAGGCAGTGGTTCCCGGTCGTTATCAGGCGGCAACAGAGATACTATATGAATTTGTATATAGTATGGCTGTGGGAACCATGGGTGAAAAGGGCAAAGGATTTTTCCCATTTATATTCGCATTGTTTTTCTTCATCCTGACGGGGAACTATCTTGGGCTTTTGCCTTTTTCTTTCGCTTTTACCAGTCATATCGTTGTAACGGTCAGCTTAGCCTTGATGGTGTTTGTCTTGGCAATCATTGTTTCCCTCAAAAATCAGGGACTGAAATTTTTTGCCCATTTCATGCCTGCTGGAGCGCCAATTTTAATGGCCCCGTTATTGGTGCCCATTGAAATCCTGTCCTATTTGTCGAGACCTGTCAGCCTGTCTATTCGTTTGTTTGCGAATATGGTTGCTGGTCACGTCATGTTGGAAATGTTTGCTGCTTTCACGATTATGTTGGCTGCTGGATTGGGATTGGCTGTTGGCGGTTTTTTAGGTATATTTCCTATTTTGCTCAATATAGCCTTATTTGCCCTTGAACTATTGGTTGGTGCATTGCAAGCTTATGTATTTACAATCCTTACCTGTATGTATTTACAAGAAGCCGTTCATCATTAACTTTGGGTTTCGTTTACTTTATTTTTAATAACAAGGAAAAAACAAATGGATCATTCGCTTCTTTTGGCTGCAAAACAGATTGGTGCCGGCCTCGCTGTTATCGCTCTTTCCGGTGTTGGTATTGGTATTGGTAATATTTTTGCAACTCTGGTAAGCAGTATTGCTCGCAATCCAGCTTCCCGTTCCCATGTATTTGGTTTGGGAATGTTGGGCTTTGCTCTCACAGAAGCTGTTGCCCTTTACGCACTCCTGATCGCCTTTCTTATTCTGTTCATGTAAAGGGTTCTTTTATATGAGACGCTTTTCAGTCTTTTTTACCCGTCTGGCGGCGTCTCTCGTGGCGGGGGGATGTGCAAGCCTGTTGCTGGCACCTGTTTTTGCTACGAATGCCAGAGCTGCTGGCATGCCCCAGATGGACTTTAAAAACCCATTGGTAATGGGTCAATTTTTTTGGGTATTGATTATTTTCTTTTGTTTATTTCTGGTGGTGAAATATTTTTCAATTCCTCAGGTTGAAAATGTCATTTCCCATCGTCGTTCAAAAATTGATCAAGACTTGAATTCCGCACGTCAGGCTAAGGCACAGGCTGATAAAGCTGTCGCTGCATTAAATAAAACACGTCATGATGCCGCCTTGGAAGCGCAAAGACATGTTGATGCTATTTTACAGGAAACCAAAGCGGATTCTGCGAAAAAAATGCAGGAATTGCAAGGTAAGCTTGATCAGGAAATGAAGATTACTGAAAAACGCATCATTGAAGCTCGAAATAAAGCCCTGACCCAGGTTGATCAAATGTCAAAAGAGGTTGCGTATCTTTTGGTGAAGAAAATGCTGAATGAAGAGATAGATAGCGGCGTTATTGATCAAAAGATCAGACAGTTTGTCCCTTCGTCTTCACATTAAACAAGCAGAGAGAGTATGATGCTTTTTTTACAAGAACCACGTTTTTGGGCTGCTATTGCATTTATTTTATTCTTTGTCCTGTTTGGTAAAAAGATTTGGCGTCCCTTGGCTGCAATGATGGATAAACGGTCTGCACAGATACAGGCGGCACTGGAAGAGGCCAGCCGTTTGCGTCGGGAAGCTGAAGAAATATATACGAATGCCAGAAAAGAGCATGAGGCTGCCAAAGAAGAGGCAGAGAGAATGCTGCAAAATTCCAAGGAAATTGCAGCCCGTATTGCTGCCAAAGCAAAAAAGGATGCAGAATTTGCGGCTGAACGTCATGAACAGCTTATTCGTCAAAGAATGGCTGCTTCTGAACAAGAAGCCATTTCAGTTGTTCGTAAAGAGGCTGCTGAAATTGCTGTAAAAGCTGCAAGAGAAGTAATTGCATCTGTTATGACTGAGGAAAAAGATAAGTCCTTAATTGATCATGCAATTGCTGAAGTTCCCAAGATGTTGGCCAAAGACCAATATAATGCCTAATTTTATTCGTCTCGTTCATGCACATGAATTATAAACTTTCAATTGTAGTTGCTGTTTTAAACGAGGCGGATAATATTTTACCTGTCTGTCAGGAAATTGCTTCTGTTTTGCCAAAGTTGCCTGATAGTGAAGTTATTTTTGTTAATGATGGAAGTACTGATCATACGCTGGATCAGTTAATCGAAATAAAAAAAACGATTCTTCCCGGGCTTGTTATTTTATCTCATCCCAAATGTTGCGGTAAATCAGCTGCATTATTGACTGCAATCAAAGTTGCAAAGGGGGAATGGATTGCAACTCTGGATGGGGATGGTCAGGATGATCCCATTGATATTGTTGCAATGTGGGATGTAATGCAGCGACATCAAGGAAAACCCCCGTTAGTTGTAGGGGTAAGATTAAAGAGACATGATAATTTTTCCCGTCGGTTTGCAACGCGGTTTGCAAATGGGTTAAGACGCCGTTTGTTGAATGATGGCTGTCCAGATACGGGTGCGCCAATGAAATTGTTTATGAAAAACGATTTTCTTTCCTTACCGCAGTTTGAAGGGTTACATCGTTTTTTACCGGCTTTATTTGCCCATTATGGCGTTCCTCTATTATGTTATCCTGTCCATCACAGGCAAAGACTGAATGGATTTTCTAAATATACCAATTTAAATCGTGCCCTTGTGGGAATAAGGGATTTACTGGGGGTAATGTGGTTGTTAAATCGTATTCATTTGCCTGGTAATATTAGAAAGTCTTAAGACCGAAACAGATCAAGATAAAAAGGGATAAGCATGAGTATTTCTCATCTCTCGGAACCGTCTTTTCGTTTGAAGGCAAGTCATTATTTGTGGCTTGCCTTGTTTGTTTTTGTGTTGTTTTTACCTGGTAGAGCAAGCCTTCCACCACTGGATAGGGATGAGGCCCGGTATATGCAGGCAACATCTCAAATGCTGGAGAGCGGTAATTATGTTGATGTTCGGTTTCAGGACAAGCCTCGTTATCTGCAACCTGCCGGAATTTACTGGTTGGAAGCGTTTTCTGTTAAGGCGGCATATTCCATCAGTCATAAAGAGGTTTGGCCATATCGCATTCCTTCCCTCTTTGCTGCGGTTGGATCTGTTTTACTGACTGTATGGATAGGCAGTCTATTATTTGATTCATGTGTTGGTTTATTGGCGGGTATTTTTCTGGCAGTTTCGGTAATACTTACTGCGGAAGGTCGTATGGCCACAATAGATACGACTTTACTGTTTTTCATTTTGCTTGCCCAAACGAGTGTTGCAAAAGCGTGGTTATCCCGTTCATCTGTGGAAAAATCACCTTTTCACATTGCCGCAATCTATTGGGGCGCAATTGGGTGTGGATTGATGTTGAAGGGGCCAGTTATTCTCATCCCAACCTTATTGACTCCCTTGACTCTAGCCTGGGTTCAAAAGGATAAATCATGGTGGAAACAATTAAGGCCCGGCTATGGCTGGTTAATTTCTGTAATGATTGCCCTACCCTGGTGTATTGCCATTGCCTTGATAAGTCATGGACAGTTTTTCACAAATGCAGTTGGTACGAATTTTTTAGGGAAGGTTGCGTCAGGACAACAGGCGCACGGATTACCACCAGGGTATTATCTTCTGGTTTTTCTAATTGCATTTTGGCCGGGTTCCCTGTTTACGGCATGGTCGTTACCTTTTATATGGATGGAAAGAAAAACTGAATCAGTAAAATTTTTGTTATGTTGGATTATTCCCCATTGGATGGTCTTTGAGGTTATTGCAACCAAACTTCCCCATTATGTATTGCCTACATATCCTGCGATTGCAATTCTTACATCTGCTGCATTATGGAAAATTTCTGAAAGGTGGTATGGTCCAATTTCTGTCTTAGGAAAGGGGCTGTTTTATTTTTATATGATTTTATGGTGTTTGGTTGGAGTCATTCTGGCTGTTGGAAGTGTTATCTGGGCACATTTCATGACAGGGGAATGGTATTATGCCGCGATGATCGGGGCAGTCACTGTATTATGTCTGATTGGGTATGTTATTTACTGTTTCTACAAACGAAATGTTCAAAGGGCTTCTCTTTTTTCCATATTGGCCGCTCTAATTGTTTATATTCAACTATTCGTAATCTTGATTCCTTCTTTACAACCAGAATGGTTGAGTTATAAAATCGCACGAACTGTTCATTTTCTTAAACCCTGTCAGGAAACGGTTTTGGCCTCGGCCTCTTATTCAGAACCAAGCCTGGTTTTTTTAGTTGGGAAAGAGACACAGCTGATCAACGTGATGAAAACAGCTGCATTTCTTGAAAAGAATAAGGTGTGTGGAATGGCTTTGGTTGATCGGAAAGATCAGAAAGCATTTAAAGAGTATTTGGATAAAGATAATATTTCCGTCGATTTATTGGGAGAAATCAAAGGATTAAATTATTCGACTGGAAAAAAATTGAATTTGGGTCTGTATAAAGTTCATTCATGGTAATTAAAAGAGATTGATACGAAATGCTGTTTTTGAAAAGCAAAGATAATGATTCATTATTGGGTATTGTTTAATTTTGAATAACGGCATTTTTTAATTTAATGGGTAAAAATTGATAAGTTAAAAAAAATACGAAACAATAATGGACGAATAAGATAATCAATAATTAAAAACACAATGATAGGACTGATATCTATACCACCAAGATCCGGTAAAATTCTTTGAATGGGTCGTAAAATCGGCTCGCAAAGCCTGCTTAGGAAAGTGCCGATTACATAAACGGCCCGTGCGTTAGGATTAATGATGTTAAGTGCAAATAAAAAACTGAAAATACAATAGGCAAGCAGGATGAAAGAATAAAGGCTTAATAAGGTTTGAAGTAATTGATATAGTTCAAACATATCTAATTCCTTGATAACGGATTCTGATGGTAAATTATGGTATAAATTATATAATTCTTTCTTGACAGTTTTTCTAGGAATAGTATCAATGAATTAGATTTTACTTTAGGGGGTTATAGCTCAGTTGGGAGAGCGTCTCGTTCGCAATGAGAAGGTCAGGGGTTCGATTCCCCTTGGCTCCACCATAGATGTTAAGACCTGAATTGATTCTCTGGTTTCAATGAATTAAAGAAATCTTGCAACGACGGTAAAATAATTCTGCCACGTTTTTTTACAGATTTTTCTTTCCTTTTCAGGATTGTAATATTTTATTAACCAGAAATTCTGGTGATCCTCTATTAGTTCTCCCATTGTATAGATGTGGAGATTATTATCCACCTTTAAAAAAAGACAGATATTTCCTTTCTTGGCAATTTTACGGGGATGTAAAATTATAATGTCGCCAATTTTAAAGATAGGTTCAATATTACGGTTTGCGATTGAAATACCGAAAGCATCTTTTTCAAATGTTACAACATGGGGACGTTTAACATACTCAATGGGCGTATCCGTCAGAATAAAATCATCATGGATCAAGTTCATTGTACCGAAAACAGGTATTTCTTCATCCAGTTTAAAGTTATCAAAAGAATGATCACTAAAATCAGAGTTATCTTTTTTTGAGTTAACTTTAAAATTTGAATTGAAAAATTGAGTTATTTTTGGGGTAAGTTTAATCTGACTTTTTAATTTCCCCTTGCCGATATTTGGGTTTAGATGGTCGAGTTTAACATTCAGAGCAAGTGCAACATAAGGTAAAAGAGAGCTTTCACGAATATTGCCATTTTCAATATTCGCTATGGTTTGTTGGGAGCATCGACCCGTTAGCTTTCTGACTCTTTCTGCTAATTGGGACTGAGAAAGTTTTAAATATTTTCTAATTTTTTTGACGTTGTTACCAATGGTGGTCATTCTTTTTTTTAAAATAAAATGTTGGAGTTGTATATTTTTACTTTATAAGTTTTAATATTAAAATCAAAACTGGCTATATAGCTTATAAAAATATACGGTAAATAAGATTATTTTTAATAGTTAAATTTATTGGTTAAGTTTTCCAATAATTTGCTGAAAATGAAAAATTTGGATTCAATTTTTTTGTTTGTTGAAAAATAACTGTTGTTTATTCGAAGCATACCGATATTATGGGAAGGCTTTTAATAAGAATATACAATATTATGTATATTATTAAGTGAATAAGCTTAAATTGTTCATATTATAATTTAAAATTTACTTTATTTATAGATAATCAACAGTAAATTTATCTTGATTTTTAAGGAAATAGGGAAGAGAAGTGACAATAACAGATTCTTTCTTTACAAAATGGCATAAAGAATATGCTTTATTATTTGCTTTATTATTGCCACTTAATGCATGTAAAAAACAGCAACCTGCTCGACCCATACCTAGTGCGAATTTTGTAACGGTTCATACTCAAGAAGTTGAGAATTTAGTTGAGCTGACTGGACGTGTTTCTCCGATGCGCGTTTCACAGGTTCGTCCTCAGGTAAATGGATATCTTTATAAAAGGTTATTTGAAGAAGGTACGGATGTTATTAAGGGACAACAGCTTTATGAGGTTGATCCTCGACCCTATCAAGCCGCTTTAAATGAGGCGCGGGGTAAGCTTAACCGTGATTTGGCGACATTACGCACCCAGACTTTGAAGTTAAAAAGATATGGCCCATTGAAAAATATGGATGCTGTCAGTCGTCAGGATTATGATGATACACTTGCTGCACAAGAAGCAACTAAGGCTGATATTGAAAGTGATAAAGCAACAGTAAGACAGGCTGAACTGAATCTTGAATATACGGGAATTAATGCCACCATTTCAGGAAGGATAAGTCGTTCTATCCAAACGCAGGGCGCATTAATGTCTGTTAATCAGGCCGATCCAGTCGCTGTCATTACGCAACTTGATCCAATTTTTGTTGATATTATTGAACCTACCGCAGAACAGTTGCGTTTACGTTCAAGACAGGAAAATGGAAAATTACAGACCTTACGTGGGGCAGCCCATGTTCCTATTGATTTGATTTTAGAAGATGGTTCTCGTTATCCCTTACAGGCGAATTTATTATTTACCGAAGTTGTGACGGATCAGGAAACAGGATCTGTTATTCAGCGGGCAATCATACGTAATCCTGATAAATTATTGTTATCAGGCATGTATGTTCGTGCTGTTATGCATGAAGGATATGAGAAAGGGGCCTTTTTAATCCCTCAGGAAGCTATTATGCGTGGTTTGGATAATGCTCCCTATATTTATATTATTAACAAGGACAATGTTATTGAAAGACGTAATGTAGAATTACAACGTATTCAGGATACATACTGGGTTGTTACAAAAGGTCCAGTAGATGGTGATCGTCTTCTTGTTAGTAATCCAACTTCATACAGGCCAGGTCAAAAAGTCGTTCCTAAAGAAGGACGGACGATTACGGCAGAGGTCCCTAATTAAAGTGTTATAATTGGAATTTTTACATGTCATTGTCGCGTTTTTTTATTGACAGGCCGATTTTTGCTTGGGTTATTGCTATTCTTGTTTCACTGATTGGAACAATTTCTATTATAAGCCTGCCTATTGCACAATGGCCTTCAATCGCCCCTCCACCAATTACATTAAGTTTTACCTATCCAGGTGCTACCGCAGATACGGTTCAAAGAACGGTTGTTGATCCAATCAGTCAAAATCTATACGGTTTGGATAACCTAGAATATATTTCCACTTCCGCTAATGCTGATGGAACCGCATTAGTTACCCTCACCTTTGCACAGGGTACCAGTCCGGATATTGCACAGGTTCAAGTACTGAACCGTATTGATGTTGCCCGTTCATTGTTACCATCAACGGTTGCGTTGCAAGGAATTCGTATTTCGAAATCCAATAAAAGTTACATGATGTTTTTTGCCGTTCAATCTTCTGATCAATCCATGGATGAGGGAGCTCTGGGAGATTTATTGGCAAGTGATATACAGAACCCCGTTACCCGATTGAACGGGTTGGGAGATTATACAGCCTTTTCATCAGAATATGCGATGCGTGTCTGGTTGGATCCAGATAAGCTGCATGATTATCAGCTTAATGCAACGGATGTGATGAATGAAATTGGTTCGCAGAACTCGGAACAGCCTTTGGGTGAATTTGGAAAATTGCCAGCTTTGCCTAACCAGCGTTCTGATATTTATACAGGTGGTGTAAGACGTTTGGTCACACCAGAGGAATTTCAGAATATAGTTGTTAAAACACAGGTAAACGGTGCACGTATCCGATTGAAAGATGTTGCCAGGGTTGAATTGGGACCAATGACTTATCAGCCAATTGGTATGATTAACAATCAGCCTGTTGCTGCTTTTGGTGTCAAGCTTGCTTCTGGGGCTAACCAGTTGGCGCTGTCAAAAGATATTCATAATAAGATTGCAGAATTATCAAAGTATTTTCCAGCAAATACAACCTATTTATATCCACAAGATACCTCGACATATATTATTGAATCAATGGAGGAGGTTGTTGAAACTCTTGTTATTGCGATTTTGCTGGTTATTGTTGTGATGTATGTTTTCTTGCAAAATTTTAGGGCGACGTTTGTACCTGCAATTGCCGTTCCCGTAGTTTTGTTGGGAACATTCGCAATCCTGTTTTTTGCTGGATTTTCGATCAATACTTTGACAATGTTGGCTATGGTGCTTGCCATCGGGTTGCTTGTGGATGATGCGATTGTGGTCGTGGAAAATGTTGAGCGTGTTATGGAGGAGGAACATTGTTCTCCTAAAAAGGCTACTCAAATTTCCATGGATCAGATTAGTGGGGCCTTGGTTGGTATTGCGCTTGTTCTATCCATTGTTTTTATTCCCATGGCTTTTTTCAGCGGTTCTGCCGGGGTGGTTTATCGGCAATTCTCAATTAGCATTGTTGCAGCGATGGCTCTTTCTGTTGTCATTGCATTGATTTTTACCCCCGCTTTGTGTGCAACGGTTTTAAAACCTAAGGAAAAAAAGGAACGGCACGGTTGGTTCTTTACGAAATTTAATAACGGGTTTGATAAAATGGTCGATGGGTATATTCGAGGGGTGAAGCATATGATTCATCATTCACGTATAACCATGATTATTTATGTATTCATTACGGTTGCCGGATTATGTGTTTTTTATATTTTACCCGAAGGGTTCTTACCTGATGAAGATCAAGGGGTTGTTTACATGCAGGCAACATTGAGTCCTGGATCTTCAGCCGCAATGACATCGAATGTCACCCGGAAAATGACAGATTACTTTGTTAAGCATGAGAATAAATATATCAAGTTTGTTTTTACGGCGATTGGGTTCAATTTTGGTGGTCAGGCCCAGAGTGCAGCTTTTGGTGTTGCCCGTTTGAAAGAATTTGATGAAAGGGGCAGCGATTCCAGGGCAACCGCTCAAGCTATCGCAACAAGGGCGATGCATGCATTGTCTTCTATCCCCGGCGCCAATGTGTTGGCATTTCTTCCGCCTCCCGTTATGGATTTAGGATCGTCAACCGGGTTTGACTTTGAATTGCAAAATCGTGGACATCTGGATACCATTACCTTTATGAAGGCAAGGGACGCTTTGTTAAAAAAGGCCAGTGCGGATCATCGTCTCGTTGCCGTTCGCCCGAATGGGTTGCCTATTGCCCCGCAATATTATTTCAATATTGATCGTGATAAAGCACATGCCCAGGGGGTTAGTATTGACAGTATCAATCAAACTTTATCCATTGCTCTGGGATCTTCTGATGCGGGATTATTTAACTTGCGTGACCGTGTAAAACACGTGTTTGTACAAGGAGATGTCAAGTCGCGAATGAAGCCTGATGATCTAAGGCGTTGGTTTGTCCGGAATAGCAATGGCAAGATGGTTCCCTTAACCTCGTTTGTTGATGGTGAATGGAAAATGGCTCCTCAGAAAGTGGAGACCTATAACGGTTATCCATCTTTTGAAATCATGGGGCAGGGAGCTCCTGGTATCAGTAATGGTACAGCGATGAAAATCATTGAGGGTTATGCAAATGAACTTGGCAAGGGAATAGGCTATGAATGGACGGGCATGTCATATGAACAGGAAAAGTCCTCTGGACAAGCTGGAAAACTATATGCTGTTTCTATTTTGGCAGTCTTTTTATCTTTGGCGGCTTTGTATGAAAGTTGGGCTATACCTTTTTCCGTTATCCTGGTGGTTCCCTTGGGAATTATTGGAGCGGCGGCAGCGGTTTATCTGCGTGGAATAGATAATGATATTTATTTCCAGGTTGGGTTGTTAACAACCGTGGGGCTTGCGGCCAAGAATGCTATCCTGATTGTTGAATTTGCTAAGGAACATTATGATACTGGTACAAAAACATTGGAAGAATCAGCGATAATGGCTGCACGTGAACGTATTCGGCCTATTCTGATGACCTCGCTGGCATTTGTGATCGGAACTGTTCCTCTGGCAATTGCAAAAGGGGCCGGTGCTGCAAGTCACGTGGCCATTGGTACAAGTGTGGTGGGTGGTGTTATTACAGCCACTTTGTTGGCCCTCTATTTTGTCCCTGTATTTTTTATTGTCGTTCTGGGATTATTCAAGGTGCGTCCTCATCCATTAAATAATAAGAATGTTGATGCAACCGCTGGACAGACAGGAGAGTAAAATAATGATGAAAATAAGAAAGTCATTTCGGTCACCGCTTATATCCATGACTTTAGTTTTAATGATATTTTCAACGACCTCCTGTAATCTTGTTCCAGATTATAAACGCCCAGATGCATCAATTTCTCAGCAATGGCCGATGGGCCCCGCTTATGGGCCTCCCTTGCCCAAGGATTCAAATTTGCCACAAGCCTATAATGTCGGTTGGAAGGTTTTCTTTCGGGATCCAGTCTTGAGTGAATTGATTTCCATGGCTTTGGCTAATAATCGTGATTTACGTGAGGCAATCGAGAATATTACGGCTTCCCATGCCAGTTACATGCGTCAAAGAGGTGATTTATTTCCAACGGTAAATTATTCTGCGGGGGCTTCCTATCAAACGAGTCCGGGAAAAACTTTGGGCGGTATGCGGGGCTATACGCATTGGAACCAATTATCAACGGGATTTGGTGTATCAAATTATGAAATTGATATATTCGATCATGTTCGGAGTTTGACCAAAGCGGCCAGGGAAAGTTACTTGCAGCAGGTAGAGAGTACTTTATCTGTGCAAATTTCGTTGATTAGCGAGGTTGCTAATACATATATGGCCTGGCTTGCGGATTGTGACAGTCTTCGTACTGTTCAGGAAAGCTTGCATAATCGTGAAAGGAATTTACAATTAATTCAAGGAATGCATACCTATGGTCAACAAAATGCCCAGGCTGTGGCACAAGCAACAGAATTGTTGCAAGAAGCCCGAAGTCAGGAGCAGGTTTATCAAAAAACGGTTGCCAATGATCTGAACAGCCTTACTTTGTTGATTGGTCAGCCTATTCCACAATCTGTCTTGCAAAAGGCCGGTCCTAATCCCTCTCTGGATAATTTTGTTTCAATGCCAGAGGTGGCGTCGGGTATGCCATCGGATCTTCTCGAACGTCGTCCGGATATTTTATTGGCAGAACATCAGCTTAAAGAAGCCAATGCGAATGTTGGATATGCCAGAGCCGCTTTTTTTCCATCCATTCAGCTAACAACATCAGGCAGTACGGCAGGAGCAACTTTTGCACAAATGTTTGGGCCATATTCTGCGGCTTATACATTTATGCCGAAAATTACCGTACCTGTAATTGATGAGGGGCAAAATCTGGCACAATTGAGAACAGCAAAAGCTAAAGTACGTGCCGCCGCCGCTCATTATCAGAAAGTGATACAATCTTCTTTTAAGGAAGTTGCGGATGCTTTGGCAGCCAGAACAACATTAAAAGAAAAGTGGAAAGCTGAATCTGACAATGTCAAGGCAAGCCAGACAGATTACCGTTTGTCTTATGCCCGGTTCAGTAATGGAATTGATAGTTATATCAGCACATTAACAGCGCAAAGAACATTATTGACCGCCCAAGTTTCATCTATTCAGGCACGTCTTCAATATATGCAGAGTCTTTCAACTTTGTACAGAACGTTGGGAGGAGGATGGAGTGCAGAAAATGCTTTTCAGACCTATCAATCCAATGGAAAGAAATTGAATACTCAGGTAGATAAGAGCAAACAATAAATTTATTATGAATTAAATCGGTTTGCGATTAGAGATTATCTGAAGAGGATAATCTCTTTTTTTTATCCATATGAATTTTATTTTTATTTTGAAAAATTGTATTGAACAGGTGCCGAATTGCAATGGATAGTAAAATCAATCAGTTATCGGTAAAAAAACGGATATGAATATTGGAAAAAAATATATAGGGATAATCTCTATTTTAATGGCTTCTGTTTTATGGGGGACAACAGGGGTTGCCGCTCAATTTGCACCTGAAGTGAGTGCGCTTGCGATTGGGTCAGGTGCTATGGGTATCGGTGGGTTGTTGCAATCAGTGACTGCCTTGCCATGTCTAAAAAATTATCAGGGGAAATTATATAGTCAAAAAGGTTGGATTATATTGGGTGCCCTTGCCGTTATGTTTTACCCTTTGGCTTTTTATGGTTCGATGCGGGTTGCCAGTATTACGGTTGGAACAGTTGTTTCAATTGGTTCAGCACCATTTTTTTCCGCTGTAATTGAAAACATAATGGATCATATCAAAGTCACCCTACAATGGGTCATTGGTGCCTTTATGGGAGTATCGGGTATCATCTTGCTTTGTTTTTCTGCCCAACATACCCTATATAGCCCAATATCCTTTGCAAGAATCAGTCTGGGTATTTTATTGGGATTATTGGCAGGGTTTACCTATGCATTTTATACATGGGTTGCAAGACATTTGATACATCATGAAATTCCATCAAAGGCAGCGATGGGAAGTATTTTCGGGGTTGGTGGTCTTTTGCTGTTACCAGTTTTATTGATAACGGGCGGAACATATTTGAATTCATGGAGCAATTTATCTGTTGGAATTTATATGGCGACTATTCCCATGTTTATTGGTTATCTTTGTTTTGGTTACGGCTTGTCCTTTGTTCCAACAAGCATGGCAACTTTGATAACCTTGTTGGAACCTGTTATTGCAACATTTCTTGCCGTAATAATTGTAGGGGAAAAATTTTCAGGTTTTGGCTGGTTAGGAATTGGTTTGATTTTTTTATGTCTGGTTTGTATCTCAATTCCCAATAATAAAAAATGAAAAATGCCTTTATAAGGATAAAGGCATGAGAAAAAATTATTCTTTTAGTAAAGCTTTTTTAAAGGCTAGTCGCCAACCTTTGAGTTTTCTTTCCCGTTCTGCTTGTTCCATTGCCGGTTTGAAAGTGCTACCTTCGGACCAGTTGGTCGTAATATCTTCGATATTGTTCCATATACCGCACCCAAGACCAGCAAGATAGGCAGCTCCCATTGCGGTTGTTTCAATATAAGCGGGTCGTTCGACGGTTGTATTCATAATACTGGCCAGGAATTGACAATACCAGTCATTCGCTGACATTCCGCCATCAACACGGATGGATGAAATTTCTTCAAGACTGTCCTTTTTCATTGCCTCGGCAAGATCATAGGTCTGATAGGCAATGGATTCTAGTGCGGCACGGGCTATATGGGCAGCTGTCGCATTGAAGGTTAATCCAGTAATGATTGCCTTGACATCAGGTTCCCAATGGGGGGCACCCAATCCGACAAAGGCTGGAACCATATATACTTCATGGTTGTCGTTAACCTTGGTTGCCATATCATTGGTTTGTGAGGCATGGGTGATGATTCCGATACCATCCCTTAACCATTTGATTGCAGCACCAGCAACAAAGATGGATCCTTCAAGTGCATAGGTTGGTTTACCATTTAGGCGATAGGCCGTTGTTGTGAGCATGCGGTTTTGGGAGGTTACGATTTTGTCCCCTGTGTTTAACAGCATAAAGCATCCCGTGCCATAGGTTGCCTTAACCATGCCGGGTTCAAAACAGGCTTGACCGATTAATGCGGCTTGCTGATCCCCCGCCATTCCCATAATGGGAATTGAATTACCAAACAAGGCAGGGTCTGTCGTGCCGAACAAAGTACTGTTATCTTTTACCTCAGGTAAAATAGAGGCGGGAATATTAAAGATTTTGAGTAGTTCCGGATCCCATGATTGTGTTTGTATATTAAACAGCAGGGTTCGACTGGCATTGGTTGCATCTGTTGCGTGAACCTTGCCTCCAGTTAGACGCCATAAAAGGAAACTGTCAATTGTACCAAAAGCCAGTTCACCGCGTTCTGCTTCAGATCTTACATTTGGGATGTTATCCAATATCCAGGCAATTTTTGTCGCGGAGAAGTAGGGGTCAAGAAGTAAGCCTGTTTTTTCATAGATTGTTTTTTCCAGCCCTTCTTCCTTTAAAGCTCTGCATGAATTTGCTGTCCGTCGATCCTGCCATACGATGGCATTGTAAACAGGTTTGCCCGTCTTACGGTTCCAGATAACAACTGTTTCACGTTGGTTGGTAATGCCTATGGCGGCAATTTCACTGGTTTTACCTTCAAGAGAAGCTTTGGCAATGGCGTTTTTAATTGTATATACAGTATCACTCCAGATGTCCTCCGGATTATGTTCAACCCATCCAAGTTGAGGATAATGCTGGGTAAATTCATGTCGGCTGAGCGATATTTCTTGGCCCCGTGTGTTGAAGATAATTGAACGTGTAGATGTTGTGCCCTGGTCAAGGGCAATAATATAATGAGCTTTATTCATGGAAATTATATCCGCTTTGTAATTAGGTTATGATGTACGAGATAAAAAGGGTTTAATGAATAATTGATAGGCACCTCCACCCATGACACCGCCTAGGAGTGGGCCGAAAATAGGACCCCACCAATAAGAGGGTAAACCAGGAAAGGCAGAAGGTCCCCAGCCAGCCAAATAGATGAATATTCTAGGACCAAGATCACGTGCGGGATTGATCGCCCATCCTTCAAGATATCCTGCCGATGCACCAATAGCAGCAACTACAAAACCGATAATCAGTGCACCACTGTTTGCTTGTGGGGCAATGGTATTGTATTCATCAGTAATGGCAAAAATACTGAAAACCAAAAATGCAGTTAAAAGGATTTCGTTAAAAAAAGCATGGATAGGTGTGACTGTTAATCCGGGTGATGTGACAAAAACACCAGCCCCACCGCCCAATGGGCGGGTCAGGTGATGGACAACATTATAATGGTCAATAACTGAATAATACATGCAATAAACAAGAACTGCACCGCAAATCCCGCCAAAAACCTGGGCGATTATATAGGCGGGGACTTTTTTCCAGGAAAAATTCCGGAATAAGGCAAGGGCTAGTGTTACAGCAGGATTGGCATGGGTGCCACTTATGCTGCCAGTAACATAGATCGCGAAAGTTACACTTAATCCCCAGGAAATCGCAACACCCCAATAGGCATTTTGATAAGGACTTGGATCATACATAAGAAGCATTGCTGCTGCTGAACAACCAATAAATATGATAATTGTAACTGCAATCGCTTCAGAAATGAGCTCTCCTATAAGATTTTTTGTATTTTGCATATGTTATTGACTTTCTGGGGGGAGGTTATTGAGACTTTTGCAAATATTGAGCCAGTTTTCCTTGCTCTTCTTGGGTGAAATATAATCCCAGTTTTGTTCTTCTCCATAAAATGTCTTCTACAGTCATGGCCCATTCCTTTTCGACAAGGTAATCAACTTCATGTTGTGTCAAACCATGGCCAAAATCAATACCCATATCCGTCTTGCTTTTGGCATTGTGAATAATGTTTATGGCATCTGTTCCATAACTGTGTGCAATGCGTTTGGCAGTGATTTCATCAAGGAAGGAAACAGTATTGCGAAAATCTTTATAAAATAAATCAAAATTGCCATCGGTAATATTTCCGCCTGGCAAAGGTTCTTTGTCCGTCCAATTTTGGCGGGTATATTTGAAAAACTTGGCTAGTTTTTCCATGCTATGTTCTGCAAGACGGCGATAGGTTGTAATTTTCCCGCCAAAGATTGAGAGTAAAGGTGCCTGACTGTTTTCCTCATTCAAATCGAGGTGATAATCTCTGGTTACTGCTGAAGCATTGCTGGAAGCATCGTCATATAATGGACGAACGCCAGAATAATTCCAGATTACATCTTTTGGAGCAATGTTCTTATTGAAATAATCGTTCACCGATTTACATAGATATTCGGTTTCATTTTCATCAATCCCAGGTAAAATATCTGGAGATTGATCCCAGGAAATATCTGTTGTGCCAATCAATGTGAATTCTTCGTGGTAGGGAATGGCAAATACAATCCGTTTGTCATCATTTTGTAGAATATAGGCTTGAGGACCTTCATAAAGTTTTTTGACAACAATATGACTGCCCTTGACAAGCCGAACATTCATTTTACTTTGAACATGCAGTTTGTCTTGTAAAAGTTCTGCAACCCATGGTCCGGCTGCGTTCACAATTACTTTTGCTGTTATGGTTGTTTTTTTCTGGGTTTTATTATCTTGGATTGTTGCACTCCATTCATTTGTTGAGCGTTTGGCATCCACAAATTTTGTTTGAGTACGAATGTCGGCACCCAGCATAGAGGCCCCTTTTGCATTTAATACAACAAGGCGGCTATCATCAACGGCGCAATCTGCATAGGTGAAGCCTTTTTTGATGTCATTTCGTAAAGGTTGTCCATATGGAGAGGTTTGTAATGAGATTAATTTGGAGTTAGGCAATTTTGGGTGGCTTGCCAAATGATCATATAAAAATAATCCGATTCGAATCATCCAGGCTGGTCGAATGGAATTTCGATGAGGAAGAACAAATTCAAGAGGACGTATAATATGAGAGGCCAGGTTAAGAAGACGTTCACGTTCCTGTAAGGCCTCCCGAACCAGGCGAAATTCATAATATTCAAGATAACGTAATCCGCCATGAATTAGTTTTGTGCTTGCAGAAGAAGTATGGCTTGCCAGATCATCTTTCTCAACGAGTAAAACTTTTAATCCTCGTCCTGCTGCATCGCGAGCAATACCTGTTCCATTGACGCCACCACCAACAATTAAAAGATCATAGGTTGTAGGCTGGGTGTTCATTAGTAATCTCCTGAAAGAATATTTTATTTATTTAATTTTATTTTTTTAATATGGTTTCAGGAGATATGAAATATCAAGCAAGAAATGGCCCTATTTGGGCTATTTCTGGTAAAGTATAGTTGTACTAAAAGTAAAAATCATATATTTAAAAGAAAATAAAAGTTTAATTATAAATAGTTATATAAATAAACCTTAAACAGGTTTCCATCCATCTTGACGTAAAACACTTCCTGCTAAATAAAGACTTCCACAAATAAGGACTCTGTAAGGTTTTTTTTCTGTTTGTTGAAGATGAATTAAAGCATTCTTAATCGTTCCACCGCTAATGGCATGATTTTTAGAAGCCTGGATAATATTATCAATGGACATGGCCATATGTTGATCAGGTTCAATTACAGCCTGTATAGAGGTGCATAACGGGATAAGAGGGGCAAGAAATGCACTGGAATCTTTATTGTTTTTCATGCCAACAATGAGGTGAAGGGGCCTGTCCTGCCATTTAGACTTTATAAATCGGGCAAGGATTTGCCCGGCATCGGCATTATGTCCTCCATCCAGCCACAACTCTGTTTCTGGAGTGATATACCTGGTCAATGTTCCTTGTAAGCGTTGCAAACGTGCCGGCCATTGTGCCTCTGCAATACCTTGCCATGCATATTCTGGTACGGCAAGTTGGGTTGCACGTAAAGTGGCAATCGCCAAACCTGCATTATTAACCTGATGAAATCCCATTAGACTGGGTAGAGGTAATTGAAGCGTTCCCTTGGAATCATTATAAACTAGATAATCCCTTTGTCTTTCAATAGTCCAGTTTTTTCCCTGGATAAATAGTGGGGCATTCTTGGCTTGAGCTTCTTCCTGTAAAATGTTCAATACTTCTGGGGATTGATTATAAGTTATAACAGGTATGGATTTTTTGATGATTCCAGACTTTTCTCTAGCAATTTTTACCAGACTGTTGCCAAGAAAAGCTTCATGATCCATTGAGATGGAGGTGATGGTGCTGGCAATGGGATATATTACATTTGTTGCATCAAAGCGCCCACCCAAGCCTACTTCAATAATTGCCAGATCAGCTGGATATTTTGCGAATAGACAAAAATTGGCGGCTGTTAGAACTTCAAAAACCGTGATGGGTTGTTGATTATTAACTTTTTCAATGTAGGACAAGGTATCTGATAATTCTGCTTCATCAACCAGATGGCCTGAAATTCGAAAACGTTCTGTGACATTGATCAGATGGGGTGAAGTTGAAACATGAACATTCCATCCCGCTTTTTCGCCTATGGCACGCAAAAAGGAACAGGTGCTGCCTTTTCCATTCGTACCGGCCACATGAATTGTTGGGGGAAGATGCCGCTCTGGATTTTCCAGATCGTTTAGCAACCGTTTCAATCGACTGAGGGATAGATCAATCAAAGAGGGATATAGTTTGTTAAGTCGCTCGAGTATTTGACCTGAGCGTCCAGTAAATTCGGTTAAAACAGGAGAATTCATAAAAGCTAGGATGTTTGTGTATTTGTGTTACATAACAGGCTGATGAGATTGGCAAGCGTTTCTCGCATATCTGTTCTTTTAACAACCATGTCAATCATGCCGTGATCAAGAAGATATTCTGAGCGTTGAAATCCTTCTGGCAATTTTTCATGAACAGTATTTTCAATAACACGTGGACCTGCAAATCCGATTAATGCATTGGGTTCTGCGATGTGGATATCCCCCAACATTGCAAAGGAAGCAGTCACCCCGCCTGTTGTTGGATTGGTAAAGACGACAATATAGGGAATTTTGGCCTCTTTCAGCATTTCTACAGCGATGACGGTACGGGGCATCTGCATAAGGCTAATCATTCCCTCTTGCATTCTGGCCCCCCCTGATGCGGTAAATATGATTAAAGGAGATTGTTGTAAAAGGGCAAGACGGGTTGCCGCAAGGAAACCCTCACCAAAGGCGGCCCCCATTGTGCCAGCCATAAATTCAAAGGCCATAACGGCCACCACTGCTTTTTGTTCCAGAATGGTACCATGTGCGACGGCAATTGATTCTTCAAGTTGTGATTTTGCGCGGTTTTCCTTTAGTCGATCGGTATAACGTTTTTTATCCCTGAAATTTAAGGGGTCTACAGGCATTTTGGGGAGCTCTATGCAAGTATAGGAATCCTGGTCAAAAGTCCATTCCAAACGCTGTTTCACAGATGCACGCATATGATGTCCACAATGTGGACAGATATTCATGTTTTTTTGTAAATCCTTGATTAACAGCATTTGGTCACAGGCATCGCAATTGGTCCACAGATTATCAGGTATATCTTTTTTTAAAAATCCTTGAATTCTGGGACGTACATATTCCGTAAGCCAACTCATAACTGATCTTTCATTGATGATGATTAATTTATAAACCTGTTTTACAGGGTATTCGCTGACAGGAGCGCAACATGCTGGATAACTTTTTCAATGGTTGTATCAGTAGAATGATAGTCCTGATTTAAGGTTGATTCCAGTGTTTTTAATAAAGCTGAGGCAACAACGGCAGCATCTGCATGTTTTATAGCGTTTTGAACATGTTCAGCTGTTGAAATTCCAAACCCGATTGCGATAGGGAGGTCGGAAACGGAACGAATGATGGGAATGGTTTTTTCCAGATCTTTCTGGGACGCGGTTTTGGTGCCTGTCACTCCCGTAATACTGACATAATAGATAAAACCACTGGCATCTTTAAGAATTTTTTCCAAACGGTTTTTGGGAGTGACCGGGGTTACCAGTCGAATAACATCAAGATGATGTTTTCCCGCATATGGTAGAATACAGCCTAATTCCTCATGAGGCATATCAACAATGATTAGACCGTCAACACCAGCCTGTTCGGCATCCTGACAAAAACGTTCGTATCCATAATGTTCGATTGGATTAACATATCCCATTAAAATGATAGGGGTTGTTTGGTTGTCCTGACGAAAATCCCGAACCATTTGCAATGTTTTATGCATATTGGTTCCAGCTTTTAACGAACGGTTGGCAGCTGCCTGAACTGTTGGACCATCTGCCATGGGATCACTAAAGGGGATGCCAATTTCAATCAGATCCGCGCCTGCATGTGGCATGGCCTTTAGAATATTTAAGGCGGTTTGGTAATCAGGGTCACCAGATTCTATATAAGGAATAAAAGCTCCACGTTTTTTTTGTCTAACAGTTTTGAAACAGGCGGCAATACGGCTCATAATTTTACTCCTAAATAATTTGCGATATTATCAATATCCTTATCGCCTCGACCCGATAGATTGACAATGATGATATCTTCTGACTTCATGGCAGGAGCAATTTTCAATGCATGAGCAAGAGCGTGAGAGCTTTCTAGGGCCGGGATGATTCCCTCTTTGGTTGTGCATTTCTGAAATGCGTCAACTGCTTCATCATCATTGATGGGAACATATTCCACTCGTTTCAGATCATGTAACCAGGAATGTTCAGGACCCACTCCGGGATAATCCAGTCCGGCACTGATACTGTAAGGTTCAGTAATTTGACCATCATCATCTTGTAACAGATACGTACGGTTACCATGCAATACCCCTGATGATCCCCGTTCAATAGAGGCTGCGGTTTTTCCACTATCCAGCCCCTTTCCTCCCGCTTCAACACCAATTAGGGATACGGTAGGATCATCCAGAAAAGGGTGAAAAATACCAATTGCATTTGATCCGCCGCCTATTGCAGCAATAATTTTATTGGGTAACTTCCCTTCCGCTTCCAAAACCTGTTTTTTGGCTTCATTGCCAATAATGCATTGAAAATCTCTGACCATCATGGGATAAGGATGAGGTCCGGCAGCTGTACCCATAAGATAATAGCTGTTATGAACATTTGTTACCCAGTCTCTTAACCCCTCATTGATGGCGTCTTTTAATGTGGCATTGCCAGCGGTGACAGGAATGATTTTTGCGCCCAACAGTTCCATGCGGAAAACATTTGGTTTCTGACGTTCAATGTCAACCTTACCCATATAGATTACACATTCCATATTAAATAGTGCACAGACTGTGGCTGTTGCAACACCATGTTGGCCAGCTCCGGTTTCAGCGATTATGCGTGTTTTGCCCATGCGTCTGGCCAGCAAGATTTGACCCATGACATTATTAATTTTATGGGCCCCCGTATGGTTGAGATCTTCACGTTTCAGGTAGATTTTTGCACCATTGGCAAGATTTGTTAATTGTTTTGCAAACCATAATGGGCTGGGTCTTCCAACATAGTTTTTTAAATAGTAGGTCAATTCATTTTGGAATCCAGGATCTTTCTGAATGGATTGATAAGCTTTTTGCAAATCAAGGATTAAAGGGACAAGTGTTTCGGCAATAAACATTCCCCCATATTTTCCAAAATGTCCATGTTCATCAGGACCCTGTCTTAAACTATTAAAGGATGAACCTGTTTGGGACCCCACGTTTCTCTCCTAAAAACTTGATTGAAATAAAAAATCAACAAAATTATCGTTTGGTTGAGTTTAAATGATTCTGGATTTTACAGCAAATAAATGGAATTGTAACTTAAATGGCTTTTTGAAAAAAAAATAGTTATTTTTCAATTTTATTTAAAAATTAAAGTTCTTGACGTTTTTGATCTTTTTATCTATAAATCCAATCTTATATTTGATATATATATATCAAAATTTCCTTCGTATGAAATGTGTATTTTATTTTTACGTTTTTGTTTTGAAATGTATGAATAAAGGATCAATATACAATTTGGTAAATGTTTAAGTATTTGATCGCCATATTTCCTTTCCTTATTTATATGATTTAATTTTCTATTATATAGAGCCTCCATCTATGCAACTTGCCGAACTCAAGGCGCAATCTCCAGCAGAACTGCTCAATTATGCAGAAAGTTTGCAGATTGAAAACGCGTCCTCACTCCGTAAACAAGATATGATGTTTGCCATCCTTAAAAAGCTTGCTGAGAACAATCAAGCTATTTATGGAGAGGGAACTCTGGAAATTCTACCAGATGGTTTTGGATATTTACGTTCCTCTGAATCCAATTATCTGCCAGGACCGGATGATATTTATGTTTCTCCCGCACAGTTACGCCGTTTTAGTTTGCGGACAGGGGATACTGTTTCTGGTGAAATACGCGCTCCAAAAGATGGGGAGCGTTATTTTTCCTTGCTGAAAGTTGATACAATCAATTATCAGGATCCGGAAGTGGTTCGTCATCGTATCAATTTTGATGATTTGACCCCCCTATTTCCAAATGAACGGTTACAGATGGAAATTCCATCATTAATGGAAAGCAAGAATCCAAATAAGGATTTTACACCCAGAGTTATTGATTTGGTAACACCCATTGGTAAGGGGCAGCGTGCGCTTATCGTTGCCCCGCCGAGAACGGGTAAAACCGTGATGTTGCAGAATATAGCAACAGCAATTTCAACCAATCATCCCGAGGTTGTCTTAATTGTTCTTCTGATTGATGAACGTCCGGAAGAGGTTACGGATATGATTCGTTCAGTCAAAGGTGAGGTTGTTTCCTCAACCTTTGACGAACCTGCGCATCGTCATGTTCAGGTTACGGAAATGGTTTTGGAGAAAGCAAAAAGACTGGTTGAACATAAACGCGATGTTGTGATTTTGCTTGATTCCATTACGCGATTGGCTCGGGCTTACAATACTGTTGTTCCTTCATCAGGTAAAGTTCTGACTGGCGGTGTGGATGCCAATGCGTTGCAACGTCCAAAACGTTTCTTTGGTGCAGCGCGTAATGTTGAAGAGGGTGGTTCCTTAACCATTATCGCAACGGCACTGATCGATACGGGTAGTCGTATGGATGAGGTTATTTTTGAGGAATTTAAGGGAACCGGTAACGCTGAACTTGTTCTTGATCGTAAGCTTGCTGATAAACGAACCTTTCCTGCGATTGATATTACTAAAAGCGGTACCCGTAAGGAGGAGCTATTGGTGGATCGTTCGAGCTTGTCAAAAATTTGGGTGCTTCGTCGTATCTTGGCGCCAATGGGAACGATGGATGCAATGGATTTCTTGCTTGATAAGTTGAAATACAGCAAAAACAATCAAGATTTTTTTGATGCTATGAATACTTGATCGTAAAAAGTATTGAATATTAGGAAATAGAATAAATCCTATGTATTTATTATATTTCCTGAATTATAGAGATATTGATTAAGGTGTGTTAAATAATTTTTCAATATTCAATAAATATTCTTTGGTTTTAATCCCTTCCCCTCCAGAATATCCACCTAAAGTTCGTTTACCAATGACACGATGACATGGAATGATAATGGGAATTGGATTTGCGGCGTTTGCATTTCCAATGGAACGGGCACTTCCTCCTATTATTTTGGCGAGTTCGGAATAGGATTTTGTCGTACCAAAGGGAATAGTTTGCAAAAATTCCCAGACTTGTTGTTGATAGGCTGTTCCAGGCGATAGAATGGGTAAATCAAATTTTTTTAGTTTACCATTGAAATACGCGGCAATCTGGTTTTTTGCCTCCTCCAATAAGGGTGTTTTTTTTTCAAGACTACCCCAGCCCCAATCAATTGAGACGATAAGATTATCATTTTCAGCGATACTAAGATCACCGACTGGAGAATGAAAAGATATAAAACCCATGGTGTTATAAAAATCTGAAATTTATTTTTGTAAATGTAGCAATTTACAAAATTAAGATAATTTATTTTATTTATCAATTTATTCTATTGGGGATTGTCTCTAAAATTTAAGCGGGAAGTAAAATCTTCAGATCATTAAGACTATTCGTCACGGCTGCATTAATAAGTTGAGTGATACCTGTTTGAGTGTTATTCCATGCATCCCCCCAAACAGATCGATTATTAAGATTATCCAGAAATTCACCGATTCCATAACCTATATTTATTGCACCTGTTATATATGATTTCTCTGGCTCTTTTCCAGAGATATTTTTACTTAGCTGATTTAGTCCATTACCAATTCGAGAACCAATTAACGAACCAATTGCGGTAAATGAAGCGGCACCTGATACATTGTTAATTTCATTATCTGTTAGGTCACGCATATTATATCCCTTCAATTCAGTTGCATAATTATAATTATTATAGGTAGCGTACAATGATGTGTGTAGTAATATTTAGTTTATTGATTTGAAGAAAATTGATTTTATATGAATGAATTTATCTTTTCGTATGTATTAAAAGATTTTTTTATGTTACGACCATATAAAAAATATATATCTTAAGTAGATAAGTTAATATTGTATGGAAAATATTTCATTAAATTCAAATACGACAATTTTTGCCTTGGCAACTGCAATGGGCAGGGGTGCTGTTGCGATCATGCGTTTGAGTGGGCCTTTAACTTATTCTATTTTACACAGAATGTGTCATCAAGTGCCGCAACCACGTTTGGCGTCGGTTCGTAAATTATGGAAAATTCAGGAGGGTCAGAAAGAATTACTGGATGAGGCTTTGCTGCTGTGGTTCCCGGGCCCTAATAGTTATACGGGTGAAGATAGTGCAGAACTGCACTTGCATGCAGGTCCTGCTGTGGTTGATGCTGTTGCGGAGGTATTGGTTTCTTATGGTGCCATTCCTGCCCAGGCAGGTGAATTCACCAAGCGAGCGTTTTTGAATGGCCGAATTGATTTATTACAGGCGGAAGGTATTGCCGATCTTGTTGAGGCGGAAACGCAGGCGCAAAGAAAACAGGCTTTGGAACAAACGGAAGGTGGATTAAGTGACCTTTATCATGGCTGGGCAAAACAATTGCGCGAAGTATTGGCATTTCAAGAAGCATTAATTGATTTCCCGGATGAGGATTTGCCGCAAGAGATTGAGGAGAATGTGAAGAGGATAATCGTTGATTTGCATTCTGAAATGATTGACCATCTGAATGATCAAGGACGAGGGGAACGTTTGAGAAAAGGACTGACCTTTGCAATTGTGGGGCCACCAAATGCTGGAAAATCTAGTTTATTGAATTATTTGGCTGACCGTGATGCGGCGATTGTGACCGAACAGGCTGGAACAACACGAGATGTTATTGAGGTCAGGGTAGTATTGGGTGATGTTCCTGTAACCTTGGTGGATACCGCAGGGTTACGTGAAACAGAAGATGAAATTGAAAAAGAGGGGATAAAGCGAGCTTACAAGATCGCTCAAAATGCAGATTATGTAATGTGTTTGATGGATGCTGCGGATAAAAATGATTGCCCTGAATTATCTTGTGATCTGTTGGTTCGAACAAAAATTGATTTAAATGTTTCACGTGAAACATTATTAAGTCAGTCAGATAAAACCGTGTTAATCAGCGTTAAATCGGGTGAGGGGATGGATAAATTCAAAAGTTTATTGGTTCAGAAAACCAAAGAGTTAATATCCCGTCAGGGGCCACCCCCTTTAACACGGGTAAGACATCGATTGGGTATAACAGAATGTGTTCAACATTTGCAAAAAGCTCAAGAAATGGAATGGGCTGAATTGCGTGGTGAAGAATTGCGGTTAGCTATGCAGAGTTTGGGTAGACTAACTGGTGCTGTAGGTGTGGAGGATCTGTTGGATACCATATTTGGTCAATTTTGTATCGGTAAGTAAGGTCGAGTTGAGAAAAGATTAATGATAAATGTAAAATACGATGTAATTGTCGTTGGTGGAGGACATGCTGGAAGTGAAGCGGCTGCAGCTTCTGCCCGGATGGGGGCAAGAACTTTATTGCTGACCCATTCTCTTAACACGATTGGGATCATGTCATGTAATCCTGCAATTGGTGGAATAGGCAAAGGGCATCTTGTTCGGGAGATTGATGCTTTTGATGGTATTATGTCAAAAGCAGCGGATCGGGCGGGTATTCATTTCAAGCTGCTTAATCGTTCCAAAGGTCCAGCAGTACATGGACCTAGGGCTCAGGCGGATCGGATGTTATATCGTAATGCGGTTCAACAATTTTTAAAAGAATTAAGCAATCTGACTATTGTGGAGGGTGCGGTTGCTGATCTCAATGTCGATATTGGCAATAAAATATGTGGTGTTATTTGTGAGGATGGTCGTGAATTTCTGTCAGGAGCGGTTGTCTTAACGACGGGAACTTTTTTGCGTGGAGTTATCCATGTTGGCAATAAAAGTCAGCCAGCTGGAAGAGTTGGAGATAAACCTGCCACAATATTGGGAAACCGATTGGAGGCGATGGGACTGCGTATGGGTCGCTTAAAAACAGGAACCCCTCCAAGGCTGTTGCGATCAAGTATCGATATGGAGCGGTTGACAGAAGATAAGGGGGATGAATCTCCCGAGTTTTTTAGCCGATTGACTGATAACGCTTTTAATGAATTTGTTTCCTGCCGGATAACTGCGACCACTCCTGAAACGCATCGGATAATAAGGGATAATATTCATACTTCTGCAGTCTATGGGGGTGCAATTACTGGAAAAGGACCTCGTTACTGTCCGTCAATCGAGGATAAAATTGTCCGTTTTGCTGATCGGGAGCGTCATCAGATTTTTATTGAGCCTGAAGCATTGCCTGGACATGAAGGTGGGGATTTGGTTTATCCGAATGGAATATCAACCAGTCTTGCAGAAGATGTTCAGGAACGAATGGTTCATTCAATTCCAGGTCTGGAAAATGCCGTGATTGTCAGGCCAGGTTATGCCGTGGAATACGATTATATTGATCCGAGATCCTTGAATCCGACCTTGGAATTGCCAAATTTTTCCGGATTGTTTCTTGCCGGACAAATCAATGGTACAACAGGGTATGAGGAAGCCGCAGCTCAGGGTTTGTTGGCTGGAATTAATGCCGCAAATCATGCTTCTGGATCAGAAAAAATTATAATTGATCGTAGCCAGGGTTATATTGGTGTCATGATAGATGACCTGACAACGCAAGGGGTGACTGAACCTTATCGTATGTTTACCTCACGGGCAGAATATCGCTTGACTTTACGGGCAGATAATGCAGATATACGGTTAACCCCTTTGGCTGAACAGTTGGGGTGTTTGGGGGCTGAACGATTGGCTTTATATCTTCAGGATATAGATCATATCAAAAATTCTGTTCAGAGAGCGAAGGGAGAGAAATACCTGCCTAAAACCCTGAATGGTTATGGAATGCAGATTTCGTCCGATGGACGCTGGCGGTCATTATTTGAAATTTTATCATTATGCCCTTCTGAGGAGGTAATTGAGAAAGTCGCTCCTTGGTTTCATCAATTAACATCAAGAGTTCAACAATATATTCGTACCGAGGCCCGTTATGAAGGTTACCTTGTTAGACAGGCCAGGGAAATCAGGCAGCTTGACCAGGAGTCCAGAATCAATTTGCCATTGGATCTTGATTATAGGAAAATTGGCGGGTTAAGTCGTGAAATGCAGGAACGTTTAGAAGCGGTTCGCCCTGTTTCTTTTGGTGCTGCCCAAAGGATACCGGGGGTAACACCCTCTGCATTGATGGCTATATTGGCATATATTCGAACCCTGCAAAAAGGGGAAAAGGATAATTGTTGTGAATCTTGACGGTTATATAAAAAATTATCCGTTTTTAAAAAGTGTTTCACGTGAAACAATAGAGAAACTGGAAATTTATATCTCTTTGCTTCAGCAATGGAACAAAAAAATAAATTTGGTATCGCAACAGGGTATGGATCAGGTCTGGAAACGTCATGTATATGACAGCTTTCAATTGATTCGGTATCTTGATTCATCTGTAAAATCTATTGCTGATCTTGGATCAGGTGGAGGATTTCCCGGTCTGATCCTGGCATTGTCAACAGATATTCCTGTAATATTGATTGAATCTGATATGAGAAAGACAATTTTTTTAAGGGAAGTTCTGCGACAGACCAAAACACAAGCAACTGTGCTTTGCCAAAGGATTGAAAATGTGAATGCTATCAGTGCAGATGTTGTGACGGCAAGGGCATTGACTTCATTGACTCAGCTTTTGAAATTTTCAAAAAATATTTTAAATAAAAATGGTTATTGTTTATTTTTGAAAGGCCGGTCTGTTAATCTGGAAATTGAAGAGGCACAAAAAAATTGGAAAATAAATTATAAAACCTTTTCCAGTCAAACGAATGCCGATGGGGTAATAGTTAAGATTAATCAATTTGAACGTGTTGAATAAAATGGCGCTTAAAAAGACAAAATCAAAAAATACTTATATTTTGGCAATTGCAAACCAAAAAGGTGGGGTGGGTAAAACAACGACAGCAATTAATCTTGCCACCGCATTCGCTGGAAAAAAGAAGGTTCTATTAATTGATCTTGATTCTCAAGGAAATAGTTCAACTGCATTGGGAATTGAATATGACGATCGTGATAAAGGAACCTATCATTTATTAATTAATGGCAAGGTGGTTGATGGAATGATCAAGGAGTCCATGATTCCAGGATTATCGTTGATTACAGCTGATGGCAACCTTGCGGCTGCAGAGCTTGAGTTGATTGATATTGAAAAACGTGAATTTCGGCTCAAGGAGGCAATTAAGCAATTTATAGGTATATATGATTATATTTTGATTGACTGTCCTCCAAGCCTTGGACTGTTAACGGTAAATGCCTTGGCGGCTGCTACTGGTGTTATTGTTCCGTTGCAATGTGAATTTCTGGCACTTGAAGGAATAAGTCATCTGGTTAAAACGGTTACACATTTGCAGAAAAAGGTAAATCCTGATCTGGATATAAAGGCAATTGTTTTAACGATGTATGACAAACGCAACAGACTTTCAGAGCTTGTTGCTGAAGATACCAGGAATTTTTTTGGGGATAAGGTCTGTAAAACAGTTATTCCACGCAATATCCGTATTTCAGAGGCACAAAGTTATGGAAAGCCAATAATGGTGTATGATCCTAAATCAACTGGAGCGCAAGCCTATATAAACTTGGCTAAGGAATTGAATCGTCGATTTGCTTAATTTGAGGGTAGGAAATATGAAGGATAAGAAAAGGGATCAGGGTAAAATTCGTTTGGGAAGAGGACTTGCCGCTTTATTAGGGGAGTCGGTTAAAGATGAGGATAATCAGAAAGATATCGGATCCGATCTTGGGATTTCAGATTTGAAAATGCAGATTTTACCTATTGACATAATTGAGCCTGGTCCTTTTCAACCTCGACAAATTATGCAGCCTGAAGCTTTACAAGAGTTGGCGGACTCAATCAGACAACATGGTATTTTACAACCTCTGCTGGTTAAGGAAAAAGATACCCAAAAGGGTCAATACCAAATTGTTGCTGGGGAACGTCGCTGGCGTGCTGCCCAACTGGCCATGATTGATGAGGTGCCGGTTAGGATCTGCTCTTTTACTGACAAAGATGCAATGGCTGTCGCATTAGTGGAAAATTTACAGCGTACGGATTTAAATATTATCGAAGAGGCTGAAGGTTTTTCAAGATTATTAAATGAGTTCAATCTTACTCAGGATGAGTTATCTTCTGCATTGGGTAAATCACGTTCACATATTGCTAATATAATCCGCTTATTGCAATTGCCGGATGAGATTATAAATTATTTGAAAAACGGGATATTAACTCCAGGACATGCAAGAGCCTTGCTTATGCATCCCGATCCTGTATCAGCGGCAAAGGAAATTATTCAAGATGATTTAACGGTAAGACAAACAGAAGCCCTAGTTAAAAATGCCAAAGCGGTTAATAAAAATTTACACTTGAAAAAAAAGCCAATCGATCCTGAGATAGAGTCACTTGAAAAAGATTTGCGTGGCAGATTAGGGTTTAATGTCAAAATTCAATTTGATGGTAAAGGTGGGTCCTTAAAAATATTTTATAAATCCCTTGAACAGTTTGATGAGATTTTAACGTTGTTAAAAAATTAAATGAAATATTGATACTTCATAGACTCATAATAAAAAAAGTCGCTTATTATTAAAAATAAGCGACAAAATAATAAGTAAAGTATAGAATGAAAAAGGTTAAAACCTGAAGTCGAGTGTTTCCATAAGGAAAGCACTGTCATTGCCACCAGCTTTTTTTATGGATTGTGAGGCTAGAACACCGCCAAAGTCTCCAGTTAAAACAAGATGGGGAGCAATTGCATAAGCGAGAGTAAACTGGGGAATTGCACCAACAAATCCACCAGAATAATTGTCACGCAAAGGATAGTTGAATCCGACACCGTAGATCGTATCATTGGTATTGGCTCTCCAAATTACAGGTGCGTGCAATTTGACAAGTGCTTTTTTTGTTGGATTGTAAGTAATTAAAGGACCTGTACTGACTGTATTGGAAGTTGCCAGATATAGCGTCATATCCTGATAATTTGCTGTTGTAAAATAGGGAACAGCAAAATTTCTGACCGCGCCGTGATCTTTGTGATAGTTACCACCAGAAAAATAGTCGCTTTGCAAGCCCAATGACAAATTTCCCGGCACGTTTTTAAAGTTATAAGCAAAAATCGCATCAAATGCATAGGCTCTGACTGGACGTGTTTTACTACCAGAATTTGCGGGACGGAATTCACCACCCTGATATATACCTGTAACATCAATGGTGAAATTGCCAATATTTCCGTTTAACCTTCCACCGATATTATCACGTCTTGTAGAGCCTTGACGGTTTTTCCCGGGTGTTGGTGTGGGAAGACCTGCAGCATTACCGTTATAAAGGTAACCAATATAAAAGGCATCAAGAAATAATTGGCTATTCACATTCTGCACTTTAAAGCTGGGAAGAGCATAACTGGCCAAACCACCAAACATGCGAGCATTATAACTGGGTCCTGCACCAAAAACATGATCTTTGGAAAAGTCAGTTTGCCAGAAGTCAAAAATGTCGACTCTGAAATTTTTCCAGAATGCATAGCCTCGGAATCCATCCCAACTGTAACGAATATTAGTCAGTTCCCGTGCGGAAGTCATGGAGAGTGGGGCATCAACAAAATATTGACGTCCTCCCATTGCTCCCATTTTTGCACCAAGCAGGTTCCCCTTTATTTCTAAAAAACCTTGCTGCATATCAAGTCGTTTACGTTGAAAACCTGTTTGATAGCCAAAAGTGTTGCTGCCACCAGCAACACCATTAATGAGTTCGGCATAAGCTCTTACGTGGGAACCAATATGCAAATCAGCACCATAAACGCTACGAATCAATAAACGGTTGGAATTTGTTTTGGCTCCAAATCCCATATATGGTTTGCTGTCGAAAACATGACGAAACCGCTCATTGCCGTTTAAACTCAGCCAGATATCCCCAGAATCATTCAGGGGAATATACTTGAGTCGGTTAAACCAGTCATCATTTTTATGGGGATCATTGCATAATCCGCTCCAGTCTTCTGCCCATCTTGCTTGTGCGTATGGGGCGTATTGTCCGAAAGCATACCAAGAATAATTACCAACGGGTCCAAAACCGCTGTGTTTGTTGAAGACACCCCAATCCGGATGTCGTGTATTTCCATATTTACCAGCCGCTGTGACAATTTTTGTACAACGGTTATTAAGATTTGAGTAATCAGTAAATGTAGAATCGGTTTTATTTTGAATTTTTGAATCTGTTGGAAGTAATGTTTGTTTTGTTTGATCTTTAGCGTAAGTATGTATTGAAGTTAAAAGTAGTAATGAGAAACAAATATGATTAACTACTTTTAAACTAGCCAGAATAGTTGATTTATTCATAGTTTATCATTCATACTAATATTATTGTTTTATTTAATTATATTATTCTTTTAAGAAAAGAATTTATATTATCCACATGTATAGTATTATTTATATTAAGAATAAGGTTATATTAATCTTTGTGAATATTTTGTTGCTAGTCTTATGGCTAGTATTCTTTATGACGCTTATCATTATATGGTTATTTATTTGGGTTATTTCAAATAATGCATGAAGATCAATTGGTAAGATACAGTCGCCATATCCTTTTGCCGCAAATTGATTTGGATGGACAAAAACGGTTTTTAAATAGCCGTGTTATGGTTATAGGATGTGGGGGACTGGGTTGTGCAGCAATTCCTATTCTTGCTGCTGCGGGTATTGGCAGTTTAATGCTGGTTGATAATGACAGGATCGAACTGTCTAATTTACAACGACAGACATACTATACACCTGATGATATTGGTAAATTCAAAAATCATGTAATGGCTGATTTTATTCATAGACAAAATCCGGATATTACTGTTGATACTGTGCCTTACCGTTTATCCGAGGATGAATTATCTTCATTAATTCATGATTATGATGTGATTTTGGATTGTAGTGACAATTTAAAAACCCGACAAATGATCGGGCGGGTTGCATATTCTAGTAAAATACCTTTAATTTATGCCTCGGCCATACGGTTTGAAGGGCAATTAAGTGTATTTGACTCAAATAATGATCGATCACCATGTTACGCCTGTCTATTTGATGGAGCGGAAACAGAACAGGACCGTTGTTCATTTACCGGTGTTTACGCCCCATTGGTCAATACAATGGGAGCTATGCAGGCTTCAGAGGCTTTGAAGGTAATATCCAGGATGGGTCAAGCTCTTACAGGCAGGATACTGCATTATAATGCTTTGAATTTTTCTTTTCATATGCTGGAATGTGATCGCAATCCGCATTGTAACGTGTGTGGTTGTTTAAGGAACTAGGGTGTTTTGTCAAAACCATGTTCTAGGGCATAAATTGCTGCCTGAACCCTGCTGTGTAAATTAAGTTTTCGTAATATGTTCTGAACATGTAATTTGATTGTACTTTCTGACACGCTCAAAAAACGGGCAATTTCTTTATTACTTATTCCCTTGGTCAGCCAAGCCAATATTTCTTTTTCCCTTGGTGTTAAAGAATCATAGAGATCTTCGTCCTTTTCCTTTTCATTGGGTCGGAATTGATCGATAAGGGTTGATATCATGGCTGGGGAGAGAATATTATTCCCTTCATAAACTTTGTGAATACTGTCCAATAGGAAATCGGTATTGATATTTTTCAAAAGATAGCCTTTTGCTCCAAGTGTCATACATTGAATAAGGTCATCATTATCTTCCGAAACAGTTAAAATTAGGATATTAAGGTCTGGATTAATATTTAAAAGGTTTTGGAGCGTTTCCTTTCCACCCATTCTTGGCATATCCAGATCAAGGAGGATGATATCAGGGTTAAGTTTCTGGGCCAGTTTTATACCTTCTGATCCATTTTGCGCCTCTCCAATAACCTCTATATCTTCCTGATTGTTAAGAAGAAATTTCAATCCTGAACGAAATAAAGAATGATCGTCAATAAGCAGAATTTTAATTTTTGTTTGCATTTTCTTTATACTACCGTTCTATAAGTTTATCGGAATAGTGAGTTCCAAGGTTGTACCATGATTAGGTGTTGAGGTAATGTTTATTTTTCCGGAAATATTTTCTGCCCTCTCTTGGATAATTGATAAACCGATATGGTTCTGTTGTTTTTTTTGCAAGGTATTAAGGTCAAATCCGACACCATCATCATGAATACGCATCATGAAAGAATTATTATAACTAAATTCAATTGTTGCAAGCTTGCATTTTGAATGTTTACGAATATTGGATAAAGCTTCTTGAAGAATAAAAATGATCTGTAATTGCTGTTGTTTTGTAATAAATAAAAATTTTTGCAGATTAATTAATTTTACAGGTATTTTTGTCTGGGCTTTGAAACGGTTCACGACTTTCTTAACAACAGTCTCAAAATCTTCCTTGCCAATCTTGGTTCGAAAATTCATCAACAGTTCACGAACATCGTCATAGGATTCTTGCACGCCACGCTGAATAAAATCCAGATTTTGCTTGGCTTTGTCAAGGTCATTCTTATTGATTGCCTTTTCAAGCATTTGAGCTTGCAAGTTAAGAAAGGACAATGCTTGTGCTATGCTATCATGCAACCCCTGTGCAATTAAGTTGCGTTCCTCCATAATGGCAAGCTGTTTTTCTTTGGCGGTTAATTGGTAATTTTCAATGGATACACCAAGTTGACAGGTCAATGTTTCAATCAAGTGGTAGGTTTCTGGAGAAAAAGTAGATTCCCTTTTTTTAAAATATAGAACCATTAACCCTATTTCATTTTTATTATGCCAAATAGGAAAAATGATAAAATGACTAAATAATTTTTTAACGCACGAGGGTATAAGACAGTTTTCCTGCTGATCAGTTTTGACGCAAATAGGATAGGAATTTTTGGGCAGGGAAGAAATATCAAAAAAACAGTTGGCAGAAAAATAACATTGTTCGATGGTGTTTAATTGTGCTGGAAAACCTTGGCTACAAATAAAATTCATGGCGTCTTTCTCTTCGTTAAGAAAGCCGATAAATCCGGCGTCCGCTTGACTTAAATCAATAATTTTTTCAAGGAATCTCTCGGTTGCCATATTGGGAGTCAGGCAGGTATGTAAAAAGGTGATCATGTCATAAAGAATAGTTAATTCATGATTCTTTTTCTTTAATGCAAGTGTTTTATCTGAAACTTTATGTTCAAGGTTATTGTATAAGTCCTGCAAATTATGTGCCATCTGGTTAAAACCGGAGGAGACAATATCAAATTCACTATTGCCATTTACAGGAATACGTCTGGATAGATTACCCTGACTTAGGGCTTTGATACTTGATTCAAGATGTTTCAACGGATTGATGACTGATTTATATAACAGGGATATGCTCGAAAAGGCAGTTATTAGTATCATCAGGATAATTGTTGTGATTATGTATCGAAGCCAAATGATGTCTTGCGTATTTTGATTTTCGATCAGTTTGACTAAAAGATCAATGTCTTCTACGAATGTGTTGAGATGATAATAATTTTTGTCAGTTAGTCTATGATATCCAGAGGACTGGTTTATAAGCGGCAATATCTGGTTATTATAGGTTTTTTCAATATATTTTATTTGCAGGTTTATTTTTTTATTATTTGAAAAAATTAGGGTATTATTATCGTATTTTTTTAATTTATTAAGGATTGTAATAAATTTCGTTTGTTCATGCTGCAGGTTTACATAATCGTTTTGATTAGAAAGTAACATCATGTAATAGACACGCATGCGCAAACTGCCTGTATAATTGATGGCAATTCCAGCATTTTCAAGCTGCCAAAGCAGGGAGAGTGCATATCCCGTAAAGAATATGGCACATACAACCCATGCGATAGTACAGGTAAGCAGTTTGGTTGAAAGCTTGTTAAAATACCGCGTGATTTTCATTATTTGATAATTGTTCGTAAATATTATGATAAGATTATTTTAACATATATTTGAATTAAATATTAGAAATCAACTGCCAATGAAAATTGATATGTTCTGGGTAATCCGGCATAAGCACTGTTATTTGCGGTGCCTCCGTTAATTGAGGATGGATATACAGACATCCAATAATGTTTATTGGTTACATTATTGACATTAAATCGTGCCGCAAGTGGGGTGTTAAAGACATTGAAGGCGTAGCGCATTCCGACATCTGTCGTAAAATACCCTTTGGCAAAAGTGGTATTGTAATTATTGGCAGCCCGACGATCTGTATAGTGAAGATTGATGTTGAATGCCATACCATACAGGATGTGATCTTTTGCGACAGGTAATTGGTAGTCAATCAGCAGGTTGGCCTGAACAGGGGGGACACCAACAATTTGTTTATGAGAGGTGGCAATATTTCCTGTTTTTCCCAGTTGTGCATCAAGCCATGTAACACCTCCAAGAATAGACAGACTATTCCATATCTGTCCTGCGACCTGAAATTCAACCCCATAATTGCGCTGTTGTCCTGCGACGGCAAAAATATGGGTTGTTGGATTGATAAATGCATATGGACGTGTCATACGGAATGCAGCAACATTTAACCACAGGCGGTTGAATTTGACCTTATAGCCTACTTCATATTCTTCACTACGATAGGGAGCCATGATCTGGTTTGGATTAATTACTCCCGTCGCTGGGGCAATATCTCCCGCCTGCAGACTTCTTGCCCAAGTGAAATAGGCGGTATGACCTTCAAGAGGATGATAAATCAGGCTTGTTGTTGGACTAAATGCCGCATCATGTGAATTGTGTGCGGTTTTCTTTCCTTTCATGTTCCAGCTGTCATTGCTTAACCAGCTCCAACTGAAAACACCCATAATGGCCCATTGTTGATTAAAATGGATTGTATCGCCTGCAATCAGGGCTTGTTGCTGGATTAAGGCCGATTGATAACGTCCCCATCTTTTTGGTCTATGACCCGGTAATGGACGAGGATTGTGTATGTTGCTGGTTCCAAGATTGATTGTTTCAGTATGAGTGGGGTTGTAATTACCTCTCATATATCCATTGGTGCCCAAAACAAGTTCATGTTTTACAAAATCTGTATTTACTTCTCCATTCACATAGGCAAAATTGCTCCCTACCTGAAAAACGTTTGCCTGACCGGCTACCGAAATAGATTGTTGATAATCACCCTTGCTGTTTAGGAGTCGATTGCTGTTGTTGAACATCTCTCGTTTGGCATCCTGATAGAGCCCTCCCGCAGTAAATCTCCATTTTTTATTGATTTGGTGTTTGATTTTTCCGAGAAAGGTATTTGTTTCCGTATTAAATCCGGCATATTTTTGCCCAAGATAGGCCTTGCCCATATTGGGTGCGGATGGCAGCTGAATGGAATTATCAAACGAAAAATTCGTCGCTGTTCCCCTTTCATTATAGGTATAATGGCTGGCATCTATCTCAATAACGGTTTTGGAGGAAAGATGAATATCAAAATCACCACTGACCAGATTACGTTTTAACTGACTGTGTTCCACATAGGCGGTACCTTCATCATGCAGAAGGTTTAAACGATATCCAAACCACCCATTTTTACCGACTCGACCAGATACATCCGCATATTCCGTCACGGCACCAATTGAATCGTAATTGACTGAAAGATGTTCCGTACGACGGTCAGTGGGACGTTTGAGCTGGTAACTGAAAATGCCGGCTGGATTTTGTGGGCCATACATAGCCCCGGCCAACCCGTTCAGAACCTGCAAATTTTCAAACATTTCAGTTGGATAGGGGGTGGTGGTTGTCATATTGAGCCCGTCAATACGGCTGTTTGCTGTTACGTCCCCCTCAAACCCTCTGGATTGCGGCCTGGCCATGCCTGCAGATCCACGGGCCTCGAGTTGTACGGAAGGAAGGTATTTCATTAGATCATTAACGTTTCTTGCCTGTTGATTGGCAATAACGTCATGAGGAACTGACAAGATTGAAAAAGGCGCGTCTTCAGATTTCATGGAACCCAAGGGGCCCAAGGTAACGTCTGGAGTACTCATTACAGCAACTGATCCGTCAGCCCTTCTTTGCCCCCTTACTGTAATTTTTTCGGATTTTTCATCATCTCTTTCCATATTGGTCGAGGTTGAAATCTTTTGTGCCATTGTTTGAAGAGGGAAAAGAAGAAGCAGAGGTAGAATATATTTTTGTTTTCTATTCATGCAAATTCTTCATGGATTAATAATTCAAGAAATTATTCTAATAATGGAAATGAATATGATATATTAATAGTAGGAAAACGACTAATTATACTTAGCCAAATGGCTATAAACAACCTAGCCATTATTCCAGATTTCTATAAGCTTTTGACTAATTGGTTCGATCTTGCGGAAGATGTAAATATTATTAAAACAATTATGCGTTTTATTTAACTTATACAATAAAGATCAAAAACAATACAGATATAAACGTATTGGTTCATCAACCAAGGAAAAAAAATGTCTCATTTACTAACAAAATGGGAACCGGAAAATCAACAGTTTTGGGAAAAGCAAGGACGTGTTGTTGCTTTACGGAATTTATGGATTTCCGTTCCTGCTCTTTTACTTGCTTTCGTTGTATGGCAATTATGGAGTGTCGTTGTTGTCTATCTACCAGAAGTTGGGTTTAAATATACTCAAAATCAACTAATGCTTTTAACGGCATTGTCTGCATTGTCAGGGGCAACCCTGAGAATCATCTATGCCTTTATGGTTCCCATTTTTGGTGGAAGAAGATGGACGGTTTTTTCAACAGCCACCCTTTTGATTCCAACCATTGGTTTTGGTATATGCATACAAAATCCAAATACCAGTTTTGCAACAATGGTGATCTTGGCCCTGTTGTGTGGATTTGGTGGAGCAAATTTCAGCTCCTCTATGGCAAATATCGGATATTTTTTCCCTAAATCAAGAAAGGGATTTGCCACGGGGGTAAATGCTGGACTGGGAAATCTTGGTGTACCGTTTGTACAATTTGTTACCTTGTGGGTTATTGGCGTCAGTATCTTTGGTGCTTTGGGGGGTGGACCAGAAACACGTATTCATAACGGTCAGCAGAGTCTTGTCTGGTTACAGAATATCACCTATATTTGGGTACCTTTTATTGCGGTAACCGTTATCGCTGCCTGGTTTGGGATGAATGACCTTGCCACGGTCAAGGCATCTTTTTCAGAGCAATCAATAATTTTCAAGCGTAAACATACCTGGGTTGCCTGTTTGCTTTATCTGGGTACATTTGGATCCTTTATCGGTTTTTCAGCGGCATTGCCCCTGTTGATAAAGCATGAATTCGTTGATGTTAATCCAATAAAATACGCCTTTTTAGGCCCTTTGCTGGGGTCCATATTTAGAGTTGTTGGGGGAATTGCCTCTGACAAATTCAAGGCGACACGGGTAACTCAAATCAGTTTCCTGGGTATGATTGTTTTTTCCTTATGTATCGTTTTCTTCATCTCAGCCCCGGAAGAATCAAGAAGTTTTGTCGGCTTCCTGATAAGTTTTATGATCCTGTTCATTTTTGTTGGATTGGGAAATGGATCCGTATTTGCCCAAGTTCCCGGAATATTCACAATATTTTACCAGAAATACCTTAAAAAACAAAAAGCTGAATCTGAAGAGCAGATGGATGAGGATGCTGCCAAGGAAACCGGTGCGGTTCTTGGTTTTATGGGGGCTATTGGTGCCTATGGTGGATTTATAATTCCAAAACTGTATGGAACCTCTTTAAGTTATACCGGATCGTATAATTTAGCTTTTTATATTTTTGTGGGATTTTACGTATTTTGCCTTTTGATAAACCGTTGGTACTACCTTCGCAGAAATGCTGAAATACGTTGTTAAGACAAATTTGATTTAGAATTTGGAAATTGATTATGAGCCATATATTAGATCGTTTAAACTTTTTTAAAAAAACGAAAAGCAGTTTTGCTGACGGGCATGGCGCTGTTGTTAACGAGGACAGAAAATGGGAAGACGCGTATAGACAACGTTGGCAACAGGATAAAATCGTAAGATCAACTCACGGTGTGAATTGTACTGGATCCTGTAGTTGGAAAATCTATGTTAAAAGTGGATTGATTACCTGGGAAACCCAACAGACAAATTATCCGAGAACTCGTGCGGATCTACCCAATCATGAACCCAGGGGATGTCCTCGCGGGGCATCTTACAGCTGGTATGTTTATTCTGCCCAACGTGTTAAATATCCAATGCTGCGTGGACAGCTGGCTAGATTATGGCGTGATGCACGTCAGAAGATGGATCCGATATCCGCCTGGGAATATATCAGTCAAACACCAGAATTGGCCAGTTCTTACAAGAAAAGACGTGGATTGGGCGGTTTTGTCCGATCAACCTGGCGGGAAGTCAACGAGCTTGTTGCCGCGGCAAATAACTTTACCATCAAAAAATATGGTCCCGACCGTATTATTGGATTTTCTCCTATTCCGGCTATGTCGATGGTCAGCTACGCTTCCGGATCCCGTTATCTTTCTCTTATTGGGGGTGTTCCGCTATCTTTTTATGATTGGTATTGCGATCTGCCACCAGCAAGCCCACAAGTATGGGGCGAGCAAACCGATGTTCCGGAATCAGCCGATTGGTATAATTCAACCTATTTACTAGTGTGGGGATCAAATATCCCCATGACTCGCACGCCAGACGCTCATTTTTATGCCGAAGTTCGTTATAAAGGTACAAAAACGGTCGCTGTTTCATCAGATTATGGTGAAATGGTAAAATTCAGTGATATATGGCTCTCTCCCAAACAAGGTACGGATGCTGCCTTGTCCATGGCGATGGGGCACGTAATCTTCAAAGAATTTCATCTGGACCGTCCCTCTGAATATTTTACGTCATATTGCCGTCAATATACAGATATGCCAATGCTGGTTATGCTTGATGAAAAGAATGGCCAACTGGTTCCCGGATATTTCTTGCGTGCCAGTCATTTGGCAGATCAGCTTGATGAAAAAAACAATCCTGAATGGAAAACGCTTGTTATTGATGAATTGACGGGACAGATTGTAACCCCCAAAGGATCAATTGGTTTTCGCTGGGGTGAAACAGGTCAATGGAATCTTAAGGAACAGGATAGCAAAGGACAGACCGTTAAGGCCCAACTTAGTCTGCTGGGTAAGCATGATAATGTTGCGGAGGTTGTGTTCAATTATTTTGCTGGAGAAAGCAAAAATGAACAGATGCTCCGAAAGGTTCCGGTTAAAACCATTACCTTGGCTGATGGCAATCAGGTAAAGGTTACTACAGTTTTTGATTTAATGGCTGCCAATTACAGTATTGACCGTGGTCTAGGTGATGGCGCTAGAGATTATATGGATGATGTTCCCTATACTCCTAAATGGCAGGAAAAACATACTGGTGTAAAACCAGAATTGGTTATTCAGGTTGCTCGTGAATTTGCCCAAAATGCCGATAAAACTCATGGTAAAAGCATGGTCATCGTGGGTGCCGGATTAAATCACTGGTATCATATGGATATGTCCTATCGTGGCATTATCAACATGTTAATGCTTTGTGGATGTATAGGTCAAAGTGGAGGTGGCTGGTGCCATTATGTTGGTCAGGAAAAACTGAGGCCACAAACCGGTTGGGCTCCATTGGCATTTGGATTGGATTGGAATCGTCCATCTCGTCAGATGAACGGGACATCCTTCTTTTACAATCATACGAGTCAATGGCGCCATGAAAAGCTGGCTGTCAATGAAGTTGCCTCACAAAATAGCCTGAGTGAATTTGAAGGTATGGCGCTGATTGATTGTAATGCCAAGGCTGAACGGATGGGATGGTTACCTTCTGCACCGCAATTGTCAATGAATCCGTTGACGTTGACACAAAATGCAATTGCTCAAAATAAAGATCCCATTGACTATGCGGTTGAAGGGTTGAAATCAGGTGCAATTGACATGTCTTGTAATGACCCTGATAATCCAGCGAACTTTCCACGCAACATGTTTGTATGGCGTTCCAATATTCTTGGTTCTTCAGGTAAGGGACATGAATATTTCCTTAAATATCTTTTGGGTACTCAGAATGCAGTTTTAAGTGAAGAGCAAAATTGTATTAAACCGAAGGAAATCAAGGTAAGAGAAGCCGCAGAAGGTAAACTGGATCTTCTGGTCGTCTTGGATTTCCGTATGTCAACGACTTGTTTATATGCAGATGTAATTCTTCCGACGGCCACCTGGTACGAGAAAAATGACTTGAATACATCGGATATGCATCCCTTTATTCATCCTTTAAGCGAGGCTGTACAACCTTTATGGCAAAGTAAAAGTGATTGGGAGATTTTCAAAGGACTGGCTGGAAAATTTTCTGAACTCGCCGCAGGATATCTTGGAAATCAAAAAGATCTTGTCTTGACACCCTTAATGCATGACACTCCACAAGAGTTGGGACAGCCTTTTGACGTTAAAGACTGGAAAAAGGGTGAATGTGATCCTATTCCTGGTAAGACAATGCCAGCCATGAAAGTTATCGAGCGAAATTATGGAGCAATTTATGAACAGTTTACATCAATTGGTCCTTTACTTGAAAAACTCGGTAATGGTGGTAAAGGTATAAGTTGGGATACCAAGCATGAGGTTGATCAATTACGTAATTTAAACAAGGTTGTTGGTCAGGGTATTGCAAAGGGACAGCCGAGACTTGATACTGCTATTGATGCGGCTGAAATGATCCTGAATCTTGCTCCTGAAACAAATGGGCATATCGCTGTCAAGGCATGGGGAGCATTATCAAAAGTAACAGGTATTGACCATACGTATTTGGCCACTCCTCGTGAACATGATTCCATTCGTTTTCGTGATATACAGGTTCAGCCACGTAAGATTATATCTTCCCCAACCTGGTCAGGCCTGGAAAGTGAAACGGTAAGTTATAATGCTGGTTATACAAATGTTCATGAATTGATTCCTTGGAGAACCCTGACCGGTCGGCAGCAGTTTTATCAGGATCATCAATGGATGCGTGCATTTGGTGAAATGTTGTGTGTCTATCGTCCAGCGGTTGACTTGAAAACAACTCAAAAGGTTTTGGGACAGCATGGTAACGGAAATCCAGAAATAGTCCTGAATTTTATCACACCACATCAAAAATGGGGCATTCATAGTACTTACTCCGATAATTTACGGATGTTGACATTATCGCGTGGCGGGCCACATGTCTGGCTTTCCGAAATTGATGCACAAAAGGCTGGTATCGTTGATAATGACTGGATTGAGGTTTTCAATCTAAATGGAACTTTAACGGCCAGAGCAATTGTAAGTCAGCGCGTTCCAGAAGGAATGACCTTGATGTATCATGCTCAGGAAAAGATCATCAATGTTCCCGGTGCAGAAGTTTCAAAAAAACGCGGCGGAATTCATAATTCTGTAACAAGAACAGTCTTAAAACCGACACATATGATTGGCGGTTATGCGCAATATTCCTATGGTTTTAACTATTATGGAACAGTTGGTTCAAATCGTGATGAATTTGTTGTTGTCCGTAAAATGAAGCATGTCGATTGGCTTGAAGAGACTGTTAGCGTTAATTACCCAAAAGTTGAGGCATAAGAGATTACCAATGAAAATTAGAGCTCAAATTGGCATGGTGTTGAATCTGGATAAATGCATAGGATGCCATACTTGTTCCGTGACATGTAAAAATGTATGGACCAGTCGAGATGGTGTTGAATATGCATGGTTCAATAACGTTGAATCAAAACCAGGGGTTGGATATCCCAAGGAATGGGAAAACCAGGATAAATATAATGGTGGATGGGTTTTAAAAGGTGGCAAGTTGCGTCCCCGTCAGGGTGGCAAGTTGCACATTATGGCAAATATATTTGCCAATCCCAATCTTCCGCAAATTGATGATTATTATGAACCCTTTACATATGATTATGAATGTTTGCAAAATTCTCCGGATGTAAAAACCCCCCCTGTTGCCCGACCAGTTTCGGTCCTAACCGGACAAAAAATGGAAAAAATACATTGGGGACCAAACTGGGAGGATGATCTTGGTGGAGAGTTTTCAAAGCGTGCAAAAGACAAGCTTTTTGATGGTATTCAAAAGGATATGCTGTCAACTTTTGAAAATACATTTCTTATGTATTTACCAAGATTGTGCGAGCATTGTTTAAATCCAGCCTGTGTTGCAAGTTGTCCTTCAGGTTCAATTTATAAACGTGAGGATGACGGTATTGTCCTGATAGATCAGGATAAATGTCGCGGCTGGAGGATGTGTGTCTCGGGTTGTCCCTACAAAAAGATATATTTTAACTGGGTTTCTGGTAAAGCAGAAAAATGTATATTCTGTTATCCACGTATTGAAGGTGGACAGCCAACCGTTTGTTCCGAAACATGTGTAGGGCGTATTCGTTACCTGGGTGTTTTACTTTATGATGCAGATAAAATTAAAGAGGCTGCATCTACGGAAGATACTCAGGATTTGTATGAATCCCAACTTGATGTTTTTTTAGATCCCAATGATCCGGCAATTATTGCGGAAGCTCTTAAACAGGGTATACCCCAAAGCTGGCTGGATGCGGCAAGAAATTCACCGGTCTATAAAATGGCGGTAGAATGGAAAGTTGCTTTCCCCCTGCATCCAGAATACCGCACCTTACCAATGGTTTGGTATATTCCACCTTTATCGCCTATTCAGTCTGCAGTAGCGAATGGCATGATTGGCAAGAATGGAATTATTCCTGGTATTAAGGATTTACGTATTCCAATTCGCTATTTGGCTAATTTGCTTACGGCGGGGAAAGAAGAACCCATTATTAATGCCTTGGAAAACATGATCGCGATGCGTCGTTATATGCGTAGCAAGTCTGTTGATCAATGTCCTGATCGTTCTGTCTTGAAAGATACGGCTTTGACTGAAGTCCAGATTGAAGAAATGTATCAGATTATGGCGATTGCGAATTATGAAGATCGTTTTGTCATTCCATCATCCCACAAGGAAATGGTTGAAAACGCATTCCAGGATAAGGCTTCCTGTGGATTTACTTTCGGGAATGGATGCTCTGACGGGGTGAATAAGGCAAGTCTTTTTGGCAAAAAGGTTTCTCCAATTATCTTTCACGACGCTGTAGAGGATCGTGAACAGAACAAGGCAAAAGAAAGCAATAGCTGATGGAAATTTTCAAGATACTTTCAGTTTTATTATGTTATCCAGAGCAAGAATTGGTTGATGCACTCCCTTCAATTTTGGGACGTTTAAAAACGCTTGAGATTGAATGGAGCTTGCTTTCTCCCTTATTGGAACATTTGCAAGAAAAAGATTTGATTGATTTGCAAGAAGAGTATGTTTCACTTTTCGATCGTAATCCATCATGTTCATTGCATTTATTTGAGCATATTCACGGTGAGGACCGTCTAAGGGGGCAAGCCCTAGTCAATCTCATGTCAGAATATAAGGCAAACGGTTATGATATTTCAGTAATTGATGAATTACCAGATTATTTGCCTTTATTTTTAGAGTTTTTATCTGTCTGTAATGAAGGTGAAGCAAAGGATTTACTGGCGGCATCAATTGACGTGATTGATCACATCGGATCAAAATTGCGGGAAAGTCAGTCTGTCTATGCGGGTATTTTCACTTTACTTGTTAATTATTCTTCTGTTCAACCTCAACCTTTAAAAGTTCCCCCAGTTAAAGATATGGAGGAGGCAATGGAGAAATTTGGCCCAAATATTGAGGGAGTTGAACCTCTTTTACAAACGAATGCCTGTAATCTCTGTTCTGTAGACAATAAAAATAAAGGGGCAAGTCATGCATTATCTCGATAAATTTATTTTTGGAATTTATCCGTATATCGTATTAACAATTTTTGTTGTTGGATGCTTGGTACGTTTTGAACGTGAACAATATTCATGGAAAAGTGATTCCAGCCAGATTTTATATCGTGGACAATTAAGATTTGGAAATATCTGTTTTCATATTGGTATTTTAGGTCTGTTTTTTGGGCATCTTTTCGGTCTTTTAACACCCATCTGGGTTTGGGATACACTGGGAGTTACCCATTCAGCAAAACAGATTTTCGCTATGATGGCTGGCGGCATCATGGGCAGTATCTGTTTGGTTGGGATTTTGATTCTTATTCACAGAAGATTTGCTTCAGCCCGTATATTGGCAAATAGTACCTGGCGTGATAAATTGTTGTTGGTCTGGTTATTATTGACTTTGTTACTTGGTTTATCAACAATTTTTGTTTCGGCTCAGCATACGGACGGTCATGAAATGGTTCAACTTATGACATGGGTGCAGCATACAATTACCTTTCAAGGTGATGCCGTGGCCTATATCATGAATGCGTCACCAATCTTCAAATTCCATCTTTTTATGGGAATGACGGTATTTGCTATTTTCCCATTTACCCGTTTGGTTCATGTATTTAGTGGCTTTGCCATGGTCAGTTATGTAACTCGACGCTGGCAGTTGGTAAGACCACGTTCATGAACGTGAAGATGTGAACTGATGAAAAATCCCAAAATACTGGAATTAAGATTGCTTAAACTATTGGCTGTTGTTCTGGCTTGTTTTGGATTTTTTCATTCCGTTCAGGCAAAAGAGATTGTTGTTTCTGCGGCGGTTAGTTTAAGCGATGCTTTTAAAGATATAGCTAAAATCTATGAAACATCGCACCCTCAGGATAAAATTTTATTTAATTTTGGTTCTTCGGGCAGTCTGTTAAATCAAATAGCACAGGGTGCCCCGGTTGATCTTTTTGCATGTGCCGATGAAAGCACAATGGATATGGCAGAGCAAAAAGGATTGATTCTTCCTGGATCAAGACAGGATTTTATTAATAATCATTTGGTTCTTGTGACTTTTATTCATAGCAAGTTACAGATACGTGAACTGGCAGATTTAGATAAACCCTTGATTAAGTGGATCGCGTTGGGACAAGTTGTAACTGTTCCAGCGGGTCGTTATACAAAACATGCATTGCAGGCTGCAGGTTTATGGCATAAATTACAAGATAAATTCATTCCTGCGCAAAATGTCCGTCAGGTTCTGGATTATGTTGCCCGTAATGAAGTGGATGTCGGTTTTGTTTATGAAAGTGATGCAAAACTTTTTTCAGATAAAGTTAAAATACTTTATCGGGTTCCTTTGCCAAAACCCGTTCAGTACCCAGTTGCCTTGGTTAAAAATACTCAAAACCCGAATCAGGCTAAGGCATTCATGGACCTGTTATTTTCAGTTAAAGGTCAGAGAATTTTTAGACAATACGGTTTTGCTGTTCGGTAATTGTTCATGGGAATAAATTTTACCTGGCCGGCTCTTTTTCTATCCTTGAAAATTGCCGTTTTCGCAGTCGCGATCAATATGTTTCTGGCAATACCTGCAGGATATTTTATTGCTCGATATCGTTTTTATGGTAAGGAATTTTTAGATATTGTCTTTACATTGCCAATGGTTATGCCGCCGACTGTATTGGGATACTATTTGTTAGTATTGTTTGGACAGCATGGTTGGATAGGACAAATATTGGGAAAATATTTTCATCTTAGTCTTATATTTACGTGGCAGGGGGCTGTTTTAGCCGCTATTGTCGTGACTTTTCCCTTGATATTCAAACCTGCCAGAAGTGCCTTTGAATCAATCAATCCTTGTTATGAACAGGCTGCACGGGTATTGACTATTTCTGATATGGCGATTTTTTTCCGTATAACCCTACCTTTGGCTTGGCGTGGTATTATGGCAGGTTTATTACTGGCATTTGCCAGAGCTTTGGGAGAATTTGGTGCAACCCTGATGATTGCCGGAAATATTCCCGGAAAAACGCAAACCCTATCTTTGGCAATCTATGAAGCCGTTGAGGCGGGACAGGATCATGTCGCAAATATATCCGTCTTGATTTTATCCGCTGTTTGCATTTTTGTTTTATTTATGGCTAAACGGCTGAATATTACGCATAATTCAATTAATTGATCATGATATTTCAAATAAACCTCAAGAAATTAATGAAAAATCATCATCATATGTTTCAGCTCAATGTTGATTTTTATTCTCAAAATCGTTCAGTGGTGATATTTGGCCCATCTGGATCTGGAAAAACAACATTGCTTAAAATAATAGCGGGATTAAATTCACCAGATTGCGGGTTGATAAAAATTGATAATAAAATCTTTTTTGATCAGAAACGTAAAATCAATCTGGTCCCCCAGAAGAGAAAACTTGCTTATCTTTTCCAAGGTTATAGTCTTTTTCCGCATTTAACAGTTAAACAGAATATTTCCTTCTCACTTGTCAAGGGAATATTTAATCCCCGTGTCAGTCAGGATTTTGCAATTGTTAAGGACTGGATGAATCGCTTGGAAATCCTGAACTATGCTGAATATTATCCATATCAATTGTCGGGGGGGCAACAACAGCGGGTTGCATTGGCCAGAGCATTGGTTGCGCAACCCGATTTGTTGTTACTAGATGAACCGTTTTCAATGCTTGATAGTCGCTTGCGACGCAAATTGCGGTATGAAATAAGAGATATTCAACAACGGTTGCAATGCTTGATGATGGTTATATCGCACGATGATGAGGATGTAGAGTGTTTTGGTGAGGATATTTTACATTTGGGAAAAAATAGTAATTATTAGATGAATTAATAAATAATAGTTTGATTGTATTTTATCTATAATGATTTTTTAGAAATATTTAAGTCTTTTTTTTTGATTTTTAAACACATATATAAAATTCATAACTACAAAGTCTTTATTGCAATTATGACGTGGCTGAGCTTCTGATGCTGATTGATAAATTTGGTAGAACAATTGATTATTTAAGAATTTCTGTTACGGATCGCTGTAATTTAAGATGTTCTTATTGTATTCCTAAAGGATTTAATGATTTTGAAACTCCAGACCATTGGCTCACTTTTGATGAATTAATGCGTGTTGTTCGTGCGTTTGTAAGATTAGGTACAAAACGTTTTCGCTTGACTGGTGGTGAACCGTTGGTTCGCAAAAACCTAACAGATCTGGTGCATCGAATTAAAAAAATTGATGAGGTGGAGGATTTATCCATTACAACGAATGGAACCTTGCTGACATCCCATGCCAAATCATTGTTTGAGGCTGGCTTAGATCGTTTGAACATAAGTCTTGACTCCTTGAATCGTAAAAATATAGAGGATATTACAGGTCTGGATTGTCTAGAGCAGGTTATGGAGGGTCTGCGAACAGCAAAACTACTGGGTTTTCATAAAATAAAGATTAACATGGTTGTATTGCCAGACAAGAATATGGCAGAAATTGAACGAATGCTCGAATTTTGTATTGAACACGGGTTTATTCTGTGTTTGATTGAAGTCATGCCAATGGGAAAAACCGGGCAAAATATGACAACTGTCTCGTTACAACCCATTATACAAGAATTAAGGAAACATTACGATTTGCGTTCAACGATGAAGATAATAGGAAATGGTCCGGCGCGTTACTGGGAAACATCAACAGGTAATGTATGTCTGGGATTAATTACACCGTTATCACAGCATTTTTGTGCGACATGCAATCGGGTTAGATTGTCGGTTGATGGAACCCTTTATATGTGTTTGGGACAGGATAACAACTTTGCGTTAAGGCCGTTATTAAGAAATCATTGTAGTGATAAAGAACTGGATCAGGCCATTCAAGAAGCGATAGAACTAAAGCCAAAAGAACATGATTTTTTAAAACAGCCCAATAAAATTATGCGTATTATGTCAAAGACAGGGGGATAGGTTGACAGTCCTATTTTTTAGGTAAAAGAGCTTTTACGACTTTTTCATCTGTTTCAATCCTGGGTCCACCAATTACATCGATACACATTGGAACCGCGGCAAATACTCCATGTATAAGAACCTTGCCATCTTGATCTTTTACCCCTTCCAACGTTTCACGAATGGCATTCGGACGTCCGGGCAGGTTTAGTATCAGGCTTTTTTTACGGATTACGCCCACTTGTCGTGACAGAATGGCGGTTGGTACGAAATATAAACTGACTTGACGCATTTGCTCACCAAAACCGGGCATAACCTTATCTGCGATGGCCAGAGTTGCATCAGGTGTCACATCTCGGATGTAAGGGCCTGTACCGCCCGTGGTTAAAACAAGGGGACAATCTTGATGATCGACCAGATCAATTAATGTTTTTTCAATCAGATCCTGTTCATCAGGAATTAAATGCTCAATATATTGTTTTTCGTTAAGAACCGCTTTATCCAGCCAATTTTTCAAGGCAGGTAAACCTTTATCTTCATATATACCCTGACTGGCTCTATCACTGACAGAAACCAAACCAATTTTTATTGCTGTCATTTTATATTTTCCTATCAATAAAGACTAAAGAGAATAGTCAAGTGGATAAATTTTTATAAAGTCTCCTTTATGAACAGGGGTATTTTCCGGAATTTCTGCCAATCCATTTGCCTGGGAAAATGTTGCCAACATGGCAGAACCCTGATTATTTAAAAGACTAACATGAGCAGGTGATTGAGAATAATCAACCCGCACCCGTAAAAACTCCCGTCTTGCTTGGGTTTTCCTTTTTTCAAATTGGGCTTGAGCAAGAATAGTTTTTGGCAGGCAATTCTGTAATGTTTCGCCGGCAAGATGTCGTAAAGCGGGAATAACAAGTTGTTGAAAGGTGACGAGGGTGCTGACAGGATTACCGGGTAACATAAAGAATATTTTGCTATTGATTTGTCCCCAGGCAAAAGGTTTGCCGGGTTTAATGGCAAGTTTCCAGAAAATGAGTTGGCCAAGCTGTTGTAAGGCGGCATGAACGTGATCCTCTTCACCAACCGAAACTCCACCAGATGAGATAATGATGTCTGCTTCTTTACCGGCTTTTTTTAATGCGATTTCAGTTTTATCCCGATTATCGGGAAGAATGCCTGCATCAATGACATGATGTCCTGTTTTTTGAAGCCAGGTTAGCAAAAGATAACGGTTTGCATCAAAAATCTTGCCAGAAGATAGAGGCTGACCTGGGTTGATCAATTCATTTCCTGTGGAATAAACCCAAATGGTTAAAGGTTTATATATTTTGACATTTTGATAGCCTTGACTTGCCAGTAAGGCAACACTTGCGGGCGTAAGCCTATGGCCTTGTGTAAGCAGTATATCACCTTTTTTTAGTTCTTCCCCTTGATAGCGTATATTTTGTCCTTTTTTGATCTGCAAGGTAAGAGTTAGGGTGTTGTTTTCAATTTTTGTATTTTCTTGCTGGATTACAGCGCTGGTTCCGGGGGGAATTGGAGCTCCGGTAAAAATTCGGGCGGCTTCACCAGTTTGAAGGGTGGCATTGGACAGGGGATCTCCTGCTGCAATCCGGTTTGTAATTTGCCATTCAGAACATTGACAAGGATCACCACCCAGAGCATAGCCATCCATGGCACTATTGCTGAAAAAAGGTGTGTCATATTGAACATAAATATTTTCAGCAAGAACTAGATGATTTGCCTTTAAAAGGGGATAATCTTCTATGGGTTGTTTAATAGAGGTTCTTTGCAGAAGTTCTTCAAGGGCCTCATCATAGTTTTTTAGCATGGTGCCTGCCTTGTTGATAACGGGTTAATGTGTCAAGGTCGTTAATATTGGTAAATTCATGTTCATCATGAAAATTCACTTTTATATTTGGGTGTGCAGATATCCATGATTTAAGGCTATAATGCTGATGATTTAAATGATTGGCAAGATAGTCATTCGTACAGGGTTTGCATAAGAAGATACTTGGATGAATCTGTTTTGGTGTCGCTGCGTACGCAATTAGCAAGTCTGGATTTGATATCAATGCGTGATAAAGTGAGGAAACTAGATTCGCGGGTAAAAAGGGAGTGTCGCAGGGAACAACCAATATGTAATCTGTATGAGCGGGAATAAAGGAATAAAGACTGACAATGCCAGCCAGGGGACCTTTTCCTTTCCATTGGGGGAGATCCTGGTAGACTGGAAAACCAAAAGATTGGTAAGTTTCAATATGATTGTTTGCGCTTATCAAAATGTTTTGAACATGCGGTTGAATACGTTGGATAACATGATTGACAAGGGAATGACTATTAAGAGAAAGCAATCCTTTGTTTTGACGTCTTACACGCCGACCTTCCCCACCTGCCAGAATAAAGGCGGCAATATTTTTATCATTCATGACTGGACCATCGTTCTTTTTCTTTTAAATCGTATGATTTAGCCCTGACCCATCTTGACTGTCCGTTTCTAAAAAATTCTTTTTTCCAGAATGGAGCTTCTGATTTTAAATAATCCATTATGAATTCAGCGGCTACAAATGCAGCCTTTCTATGACTGGCCGCTGTCAGAACCAAAACGATTTCTTCTCCTACCCGTAAATTTCCCACGCGGTGTATAACCTGACAACCCTGTATATCCCATCGTTTTTTTGCCAAATGAATTATTCGTTCAATTTCTTGTTCAGTTACAGACGGAAAATGTTCAAGATAAAGATAATCAAGCGGTTCTTTTTCATCAAACCCCCTGACGATACCGGTAAAGCTGACAATTGCGCCGCAATTGAAAGCGTGAATCTTTTTTCGGAATTCCTCTTGTGAAAAAGGTTGGGTTTGTATTTTGACAGAGAACAATTCAACCTCCTGTAACAGGAGGTAGAATGGCAACTTCATCATCAGGATGAAGGGGGGTGGGTTGATAGATAATGCGTTGATTAATGGCCAGGCGGAAAATGTTTTCTTCTGCCAAGGCGTCCGACCAAGAGGCATTGCGGCTTCTTAAAAAATTAAGTAAATCTTGTGAATTACCGTTGTCCCAGGTAATTTCTTCCTCTTCAATTTGTAAAATATCTTTAAGAAAACCAAAATAACGGATTTTTATCATATTATATATATAGCATCTGCTAGAATGAGTTTAAAGATTAATATAGGAAGAATATCATGAGTAAATTGACGCATTTTGATGAGTCTGGGCAAGCTCACATGGTTGATGTCGCAGATAAGAAAATCTCGAAAAGAACTGCCATGGCTGGGGGGTCAATCCAGATGTCTCAGGAAGCTTTTGAACTTTTGAAAAAAGGAAACAGTCATAAGGGTGACATACTAGGTATAGCAAGAATTGCCGCCATACAGGGCAGCAAACAGACTTCAAATTTGATCCCTTTATGTCATCCATTATCGCTAAATCATCTAAAAGTGGAATTTGAATTGGAAGAAAGCAAACATATTGTGCATATGCGGGTTACTGTTGATACAGAGGGCAAAACAGGAGTTGAAATGGAAGCGTTGACAGGGGTTTCTGTAGGATTGTTAACCGTTTATGATATGCTTAAAGCGGTAGATAAAAGAATGGTCATGCATAACATTCATCTTGTTTTTAAAAAGGGTGGGAAAAGCGGAGAATTTAATTTTTAAATTTTATAAGGAAAGTTCAGTCTAATTACTGAATTCATCTTGTATTTTTGATCGCTTCTTGATAAAAGTTCTGTGTGGGGCGCATAGCTCAGTTGGTAGAGCAGCTGACTCTTAATCAGCGGGCCCAAGGTTCGAACCCTTGTGCGCCCACCATTTTCTTGATACAGAAATTTTTATTTATCAAATATAATTTTGAGAAATATGTATTTTTAAGTTAAAAGCCCATATTATGAGCTTAAAATTCATGTTTTAGAATTTTGGTTATTTAAATAATAAAAAAATTAATGAGCATTAAACAATATTATAATATTTAATAAGAATATTATTCATAATAATGCAGGATTTATTATTGTGTTATAGTTTTCTTTTTATATTTTATAACAAAAAGGATTTGGGAAATAACCAGTAATACAGATGAAATTAGGGTGGCTGGTCCAATCCCCTGTATCCCCCATTTTTGAATAAAAATAATCAACATTGGTATATAAATGAAACTGTTTATTCCACGAGAAATGGATGCCCCTTTGGTATTTCCTGTTGTGATTAAAATGGGTTCCAAGGAAATCCCCCATAGGATAACTGCTTTTGCACCAGCCAACCAATATAGTAAATGAAGGGTTTCAGGTGTGGTGGATTTATGAAGTAATAATGAAATGATATATGGTGCAATATAAGGTAGAATGAGAAAAATAACGGAAATGATACCGCCGGTTAAAAGAGTGATTTGCAAGGCCATTTTATAAAGGTGCGATGGTTTGCTGCCCTGCCATGAGCGGGTCATTTCCGGATATAATGTAGATTGTAGCATAATGACAGGTTTTGCAATCGCTTCTGAAATTTTATTGGCAATCGAATAGCGTGCATTTTGAACAGTACCAAGCATACTTCCAATAATTTGAGCGGTTATATGGGCGGAAACAAGGGAAAAAGTCATGTTTATATTGGTATTCCAGGCAAATTTCCATATCCCGGGTAAATCTTTGGTAAGCCCATCATTAATACGATTGAAAAATCCTTTTAAAAAACCTTGCTTGTAAAGTTGGTACAAAGCGGTGATCAAAATAGTAATAAAATTCATGAAAGTGGCAAAAGTCCAGACAATAACTGCTCCCAACATACCACCATGAATAAGGGTAAGAAAAGCGATGCCCAAGAACCGAACTGTTGTTGTTGTTGTCCCTTGAATGGCCAGTAAATCATAACGGTTCAATAATAATAAAACGCCATTGGCTGTTGCACTTGTCGTAAATAAAACAGAAAAACTGAAAATGATACCCAGATAATGCCATTCAGGCGGCCATCCCAAAATATTGCTGAAATTTATGGCAATCAGAACACTGACGACCAAGGCAAAGGTAGCACTGCATGCATCAAGTAAAAAAGAAAATCGCAACACTCGTTGAAAAAGGGGAAGATCTTTATTTTGATAGGGTTTAAGACCGTAATGCAAGACAGTCTGCCATGATTGAAATTCTGCCACATCGCCCACAAGCTGGCCAAAAGCGTATATAAGAACCAGAAAACCGTATCCTTTATCGCCAATGAGTCGGGTTGTTAAATAAATTTGGGCTAAACCAAGAGGAACATTGATGATCTTTCCGCTTAATAATTTTAATACGTTATATCCTGACCGCCTTAAACTGCCTCTGTAGGAAGGGATTTTATTCTTTGGCACTCTTTATTCCATAGTTTCAAGTAAACAGATTTTGTTATTTTCAGTTTTTCAGGGCATTAAAGAGATAATGCCTTAGCAATTTTTTTTAAGTTAAAATATATAGTAATTTTTTTTAGAAAAATAAAAGGCTAAATCATATCATTTACCGTAATAATATGCCAATGTTCACGTGTTTTTTCTATCAGAGTAATGGAAAGGTTATAAATGGCAAAGGATAATGCTGAATTAACCGGGATTTTTGAAGCATAGGCAAGGGCAGCCCGAATAGCCCCGCCATGAGATATGACAATAATATCTTTATTTGTGTATATTCTGCTAAATTCCTCCATTTTGCAACTGACTCTTTGATGGACATCATTCATGTTTTCACCTTTGGGTGGAGTTTCTTCGGCTGAGAAGGGCCAAAAAGGATGCGCAGAAAATTTTCGGTGTTTTTCAACTGTAACATGTGATAGACCCTGCCAGGCTCCAAGATTCTGTTCCAGAAAAGCATTTTCGACTTGTAAATTCTCAGATCCATAACCCGCCTTTTGAATTTGTAAGGCCGTATCTCTTGTACGGGACAGGCTGGTAATGAACCAAAGTTGTGTCTTGGGTAATTTATTGGCCAGAAACTGATAGTATGTTTGTTGTTTTTTTAAATGTGTAGGACAGATTGGAACATCTTTAGTACCATAAAGGTAAGAACGATCCTTTTCATTAACAATTGCATGACGAATAAACCAGAAACGTGTCGTATCACCAATAGCATCAGGATGGTCTATGAAACTAAAATTATTGTTAGACATAAGCAATGATATACTTTATATAGTCAAAAAATATGGGTATTTATATCATAAATTGCAAATTGGTTTGATTTAATTATTATAAATTTTTAAGATATTTTGAAGATATTCAATAAATTTATAATATAAAATACAAAAAAATTATTTAAGGTACATTAATAATGTTGATTTTAGTCACTGGAGGATGTGGTTTTATTGGTTCAGCTGTGATTCGACATCTTATAAAAAATACGCAGCATGAAGTGGTTAATATCGATATCCTAACGTATTCGGCTTCTCTTGATAATGTGGCAGAAATAGCCGGAAATAGCCGGTATTCTTTTTGCAAAACTGATATTACTGATTTTATTTCATTAAACAAAATATTTAATCAATTCAAGCCTGATGCAGTAATGCACCTGGCTGCAGAATCTCATGTAGATCGTTCGATTGATGGTCCAGAAGTGTTTATTCGGACCAATATTCATGGAACATATTGTTTATTACAGGCTGCTTATGAATATTGGAGAGCAATGTCAGTAGATAGACAAAGAAAATTCCGTTTCCATCACATTTCAACAGATGAAGTTTTTGGCGCTTTACAGTCTGGAGATCTTCCATTTACAGAACAAACTCCCTATGATCCGCGCAGTCCTTATTCTGCTTCAAAAGCAGCTTCAGATCATCTGGTTAGGGCTTGGTTTCATACATATGGGCTTCCAACTTTTGTGACAAACACAACAAATAATTATGGCATTTGGCATTTTCCAGAAAAGTTAATCCCGTTAATGATTATCAATGCCTTGGAAGGCAAGGCTCTACCAGTTTATGGTAAGGGAGATAATATAAGAGACTGGCTGTATGTTGAAGATCATGCTGAAGCGCTTGTAAAAGCTATAGAGCTTGGAATTCCGGGAGAAACTTATGCAATTGGTGCCCAACAACCCAGAACTAATCTGGAGGTTGTGCAAACGATTTGTCATATTCTTGATGAACTGAAGCCTGATCCTCAGGGAAAATACGAGCGGTTGATTCATTTTGTGACGGATCGTCCAGGCCATGATTTTAGATATGAAATAAATCCAGTCCATGCCCAAACCGAATTAAAATGGAAAGCAAAACACAATTTTGAAGAAGGAATTCGTAAAACGATTCAATGGTATTTGAATCATGAGGATTGGTGGAAGAATATTCGTCAAAAACATTATGCTGGACAACGGTTGGGAATAAAACAATGACAAATCAGCATGAAAAATCGATAAAGGGTATATTACTGGCTGGTGGATCAGGTACACGGTTATATCCTTTGACAGCTGTTTCCAGTAAACAACTATTGCCTATATATGACAAACCCATGATTTATTATCCGCTGACAACATTAATGCTGGCAGGTATTCGGGAAATCATGATTATTTCTACCCCTCATGATATACCGCAAATCAAAAGATTATTGGGAAACGGTTCTGATATTGGAATGAAATTTGACTATTGTGTTCAACCCAAACCTGAAGGTATTGCACAAGCCTTTGTTTTAGCTGAAGAGTGGTTGGATGCTTCCCCTTGTGCCCTGGTGCTGGGGGATAACTTGATCTTTGCTTCACATTTAAGTCAGCTGTTGCAAAAAGCGGTTCAACGAAAATCCGGTGCAACGATATTCAGTTATCAGGTTAGTGATCCTGAACGGTACGGTGTTGTGACATTCGATGAAAATGGCAAGGTAACCCAGATTGTAGAGAAACCGAAAGATCCTCCTTCAAACTGGGCTGTTACAGGACTGTATTTTTATGATTCAAGGGTTACAGAATATGCAAAAAAAATAAAACCATCAGCACGTGGTGAATATGAAATCACGGATTTAAATAAAATTTATTTTGAAAATGACAATTTACATGTAGAGCGTTTGGGTCGGGGTTGTGCTTGGTTGGATGCCGGTATTCCCGCCAGTTTGATGCAGGCGGGAAATTTTGTGCAAATGATTCAGGCAAGACAAGGGATTTTGGTGGGATCTCCTGCTGAGGTGGCCTACCATAGAGGATTTATTAATGCGGAGCAATTACGTGCAATTGCAAAAAAATTGAATAAAACAGACCTTGGGAGAATGTTGATGGATGTTGCGAACGAAGGTTTTAATCAAAAGTAATTAATTATTAAAAGTAAGAAATATTTGTCATGAAAATAGAAAAATTAGCCATTTCAGAAGTATTATTGATAACACCTCCTCGCTTTCGGGATAATCGTGGATTTTTTTCAGAAACCTATAATGCACAGCGATTAAAAGAAGTCGGGATTGATTTGCCTTTTGTGCAGGATAATCAAAGCCTTTCTGTTCAGAAAGGTGTTGTGAGGGGTTTGCATTGTCAGTTGGGCCCTTATGAACAAGGGAAGTTGGTAAGATGTACGCAAGGTTCGATTTGGGATGTGGCTATTGATGCGCGAACGGGTTCTCCGACATATGGGAAATGGGTTGCTGCGGAATTATCAGCTGACAATTGGTCTCAATTGTGGATACCACCAGGATTTTTACATGGTTTTTGTACGTTAACAGAAAACGTTATGGTACAATATAAATGTACAAATTTATATAATAAAGCCAGTGAGCGTGCTGTTTTATGGAATTGTAAAGAAATTGGCATTGAATGGCCAATCGCTGTAAATGATGCGATTTTATCAGAAAAAGATATGCAAAATCCATCATTTTCAGCAGCAAAGAATTGGTTTTCATATTCATAAAAGGATAAACTGGTGACAATTCTAGTAATTGGCGGGAAAAATGGACAATTGGCAGAATCTTTACGGAATTTGCATGATAAACGCTTAAAGTTCATCGGCCGTCCACAGTTTGATTTTACACAACATAATACGATTTGCGGAGTTTTTGAGCAAGATAGACCTGACCTTGTTGTAAATACGGCAGCATGGACGGCTGTTGACGCGGCAGAGGATCATCGAGATGAAGCCTATTTGGTCAATAGCGATGGGCCTGCCTATTTAGCTGAATTATGTGCAGGATGTAATATTCCCATGATTCATATTTCAACAGATTATGTATTTTCTGGTGAAAAGGGGACTCCTTATGTTGAAACGGATCCAATTTCTCCTGAAACAGTATATGGGGCAAGTAAGGTTGCAGGAGAGAAGGCTATTTTACAGGCTCATCCTCATGCAATTATATTGAGGACAGCTTGGGTTTATTCGGAACACGGAAAAAATTTTGTTCGTACTATCATTAATGCGGGAGCCAAAAATCCAGCGCTTCGTGTTGTAGGGGATCAGAAGGGAAATCCAACCTGTTCTGATGATTTGGCTTGGACGATTATGAAAATAGCAGATCGGATTGTCGGTCAAAAATGGCAGGATAATTGGAGCGGTATTTATCATGCTGTTGGAACGGGTGATGCGACTTGGTATGATTTGGCTGTATATGCATTGAGACAGGCAGAGTGTTATGGACAAAAAATGCCTTCCATTACTTCTATAAAAACTGAAGATTGGCCAACTCCTGCAAAAAGACCGCAGGATTCAAGGTTGAATACGGACAAACTTTATAAAACTTTTGCCATACGGCTACCGGATTGGCATAAAAGTGTTGATAATGTCATTAAAAAAATTTTCTCGACATAGAATTTAAATATAAAGGTCTTGATCTTGAGGGTTAAGACTTTTTATATATGCTGAATTTATTTATGTAATGTAGCATATGTTGTGGTGGCTGAGCCGTAGCAGAAATGGCTGTTTCCAATTGAAGCGTTAGGGTTCGACTCAATAGTGATAATGGAATGGATGAATATTTCTTGGCACCATATATTGTATCACCGATAATTGGATGTCCCATAATGGAACAATGGGCTCTGGCCTGATGGGTTCTACCCGTTTGTAAATTAAGTTCAATTAAACTGCAAGTATTATCGCCTTTCAAAAATTTCCATTTTGTCAGTGCATTCTGACCTTTATTATCTTGTATCATTTTCCATTGGCCCTTTTGTGTTATTTTTAAAAGGGGTGATGTAATGATACCGGAATATTTTTTCGGTCTACCCTGAACAATGGCCCAATAGACTTTATTTACTTTATGTTGCGCAAAACAGGCTTGGGCCTTGATTAGGGCTTGCTTGCGTAGGGCTATTAATAAACATCCAGCTGTATCCTGGTCTAAACGGTGCACTAGCCATGGCCCTTCCTTTCGTCTTGATAACAGGGGAAAAAATTTTTCGACAGAGGGAATGGAATCATTTTTATCGCTCGAATACACAGGCATTCCAGCAGGTTTGTCAATGATAATATAATGGTTATCTTGATAAAGAATTCTAAAAGGAAGCAAGGTAAAGAATCTTCCCCTTATTCTGATCTTTTAATAAGGATCTCACGTTTACCAACATGGTTGGCAGGACTGACAATCCGTTCTTTTTCCATTTGTTCAATAATTTTGGCTGCTCGATTATACCCGATGGATAAATGACGTTGAATAAATGAGGTGGAAGCCTTTCCCTCTCTTAAAACAAGATTGATTGCCTGGTTATATAATTCATCATTATTGCCGCCTGAACGTCCATTATTATCTTCCACAGGGTCAACGGTAACATCTTCAACATAAATCGGTTCACCTTGCGTGCGTAAATGCTGAACAACCCGTTCAACTTCTTCATCAGAGACAAAGGGACCATGAATGCGTTCAATACGTCCACCCGCCTGCATGAATAACATGTCTCCCTGTCCCAATAATTGTTCGGCTCCTTGTTCACCAAGAATAGTTCGGCTGTCAAATTTGCTGATTACCTGAAAAGAGATACGAGTGGGGAAATTGGCCTTAATGGTCCCGGTAATTACATCAACGGAAGGACGCTGTGTTGCCATGATAACATGTATTCCGGCAGCTCGAGCCATTTGCGCAAGACGTTGAACGGCAGCTTCGATATCTTTGCCGGCCACCATCATGAGATCAGCCATTTCATCAATGACGATAACGATATAGGGAAAATGTTCAAGGGGAATTTGCTGTTCCTCAAATGTTGGTTTACCAGTTTCAGGATCAAAGCCTGTTTGTATGCGTTTTGTCATGACCTTGCTTTGATTTTTTGCATTGGTTATGCGCTGGTTATAACCATCAATATTCCTGACTCCAAGCTGGGACATAAGACGATAACGTCTTTCCATCTCCCTTACCGCCCATTTCAAGGCAGACAAGGCTTTGTGTGGATCGGTGACAACAGGGGTCAAAAGATGGGGAATACCTTCATATACAGAAAGCTCTAGCATTTTTGGATCAATTAGGATCAAACGGCATTCATCAGGGGATAGGCGATATAATAAGGATAGAATCATGGCATTAACGCCCACTGATTTCCCTGAACCGGTGGTTCCAGCAATTAATAGATGTGGCATTTTTGCAAGATTTGCATAAATTGGCTCACCAAAAATGTTTTTCCCCAAAGCCAGACATAAACGTGCAGAATTTCTGTACCAGTTTTCTGTATTAAGCAGTTCGGAAAAATATACAATTTCACGAATATTGTTGGGAACCTCAATCCCGATGATATTTCTGCCTGGAACGGTGGCAATGCGCACTGATATAACGGAAAGAGAGCGGGCGATATCATCGGACAGGCCAATGACACGAGCAGACCGGATACCTGGAGCCGGTTCCAATTCATATAAAGTTACTACTGGGCCATGTAGAATATTACCTATAGTTCCTTTTACCCCGTAATCATCCAAAATGGTTTCCAGCATGCGAGCATTGGCATGAAGCATTTCAGGTGTAGGTTTATTGCTTTCGTGATTTAAATTGGGTTTTAACAGGGAAAGGGAAGGAAAGGACCAACTGTTTCCTGATTGTTCTTCAAATGAGGGAGGGTAAGATTCAGATGCATTATTGGAAGATACAAAGTGTTCCTTAAGAGGTTTATGAAGCAGGGAAAAAATGCCTTTATTTTTTATGGGCGTAGTTTCCCTTTTTTCATAAGGTTTGTCAGGTTGCCGGGTATCTCCATTTTCTATTGATTCGGTGGGTTTTGTTAATTCTCTCAGAGGTTGTTCGTTTTTATTAACTGTGGTGGATACTGTTGTTTCTTGTTTTGTTATCAAGGACTGCGATGCCGGCCGATAATTATTCTGGGCATCTTCCTGATCGTCCTCCGGGTTGAAAATAGGTGTGTTGTCTGGTGCCAGTGAAGAGGGTTTCTGTTTTTTTGCATAAGGCTGAATGGCATGGGTTGTTTCCCTGACAGAATCCTGATAGGCGGGAGGGGTATAGGTTTGTTCTTCCTTCAGGATATCTGGATTGGATTTAAAAGGCGAATGGTTGTAGGTTCGTGGAGGGACATTAGGAGGGACATTATAAGAATTATTGATATAATGATCAGTTTCTGGTTCGGCAGGTTTAGATTTCCTGAGTAAAGTATAATAGAAAAATTGAAAGATCTTTTTGAAAAAACCTATGATTTTTTTCCATTCCTGTTTTGACAATCCCATTGTTAGAGGGATTAACAGCAAACAAAATATGGCGCTTAAAACCCAGATCAAGATTTTTCCCATAATGCCAAGTGTATCCTGAGCCGCTATCAAAGATGTTCTCGCGATCACGTAACCAATTGATCCCCCCAATCCAGGTGGAATAACAAGCGTAGGAACTTTGTTGCCTGAAAATAGCAGGATGGTAGCCACAATTAGCGCAGCCATGACTGGTATGGCAATAATCATGGCTATAAAACGGATAATTATTCCTTTTAAATATTGAAATCGTATGATGCGCCAACCCCATGCAATAAAAACGAGCACTGGGAAAAAACTGGCTATTCCAACCCATTGAATTAAAATATCTGACAAATGGGATCCAATATAACCGAGCAAGTTGCTGGGAGGCTGGTTTGACGAGGTATTGAATGAAGGGTCATAAGGATTGTAACTGATCAATGCCAGCATAAGTAACAAGGCAAATATCCATAGAATCCAGCCGCTTGCCTGTATCAGCCTTTTACTGAATGAAGATTGAAATTTTGAAGTCGTGTTTTTTCCAATTTTATTCTGGTTAGGCACAGTAATTATCCAAATCCTTACAGGGGTTTATTTATTATTATAGGGTTATAAAACTGAAATATACCTTTGGTTATTTTCTTTTTACCCAAAATTTTAGGCATGTATTTTTGAAATTTCGTTCAGCTAACATATGATAATTATCATTTAGCATAAGATTTTCATCTTGTGCAATTTCTGTAATGATAATGGATCGGGTGGAAAGCCAATTTTTATTTTCTAGCGTCTGAAGTGTATAAGGTATAAGGTTTTTTCGATATGGGGGATCCAAGAAAACCAGGTTGCAGGGGTGTTCAGTTATTGGCAGGGCCTGATAATCACTGTAAATTACACTATTCAAATGGCAATGACAACGGGTCAAGTTTTTTTCTAAAACCTGACGAGTTGATTTATTTTTTTCACAAAAAAAACCTTTTCTTGCCCCCCTGGACAAAGCTTCAATACCCAAGGCACCCGTTCCGGCAAAAGCATCGAGAACAAGGCTGTCCTGCAAAAAATATTGTCCTCCCCATTCTGCATGTATAAGCATGTCAAATAATGTTTGTCTTACACGATCGGCCGTTGGACGGGTTTCCAGACCAGCAGGGGGGTACAAATGTGTACCCTTATATTTACCGGCAATAATTCGCATGTATCTATTTATTTCTGGATAAAGGTATGTGTTTACCCGTTTGTTCTCTAATGACTTTTCCCGAAACCTCATCAAGGCTATTTTTTGGTAATGAACCCAGCTGGAAAGGTCCATAGGCAATTCGGATTAGACGATTAACTTGTAAATCAAAATGTTGCATAACACGTCTGATTTCCCGGTTACGACCTTCCTGTAATGAAACTGTAAGCCAAGCATTCATTCCTTTTTGTGAATCGATTTTGGCAATGATTGGGGAATAGTGTATTCCTTCAACTGTAATGCCATCTTTTAGCTGATCCAGTTTTGCTTGTACGATATGACCAAATACCCGGACCCGATATCGACGCACCCAGTGATTGGAGGGAAGTTCCAGCTGCCTTGCCAGGGAGCCATCGTTGGTGAGTAGTAGAAGGCCTTCACTATTTAAATCCAATCTACCTACACTGATAACACGTGGCATGTTAGGCGGGAGTGCACCGAAAACAGTGGGTCGTCCTTCTGGGTCTTTGTGGGTGGTTATCAGGCCAACAGGTTTGTGATATCGCCACAAACGAGAATGTTCTGGATAAGCAATGAGTTTTCCATTAACATAGACATTGTCATTATTCGAGACAAAGGTGGCGGGTTGGGTGATTTGCTGTTGGTTAATAAAGACTTTACCTTCTGAAACCAGTTTCTCAGCATCTCTTCTGGATGCCACACCTGCACGTGCAAGCCATTTGGCAATGCGTTCTCCTTTTGAAAATGAGAGATTGGGAGAATCAGGATCTGTTTTGGGCATAGGTTCTGGCCTTGGCAATTAGTGCTGAAAATAATTTGCGATCAGTATAATCAACAGCAAATTCAGGATGCCATTGTACACCAACAAAAAAAAACCTTGAAGGATCTTCAATTGCTTCGATAGTGTTATCTTTGGCAAGGGCACTTGGGATCCCTTTTCCTGCAGATTTTATTCCAGATTGATGAAAAGAATTTACCATCCATTTTGTTCGCTTGGTTAAAGAATATAAACAGCTTTTTGGCTGAAGTTGAATGCAGTGACTTCCTTGATAGGGAGAATTTATTTGAATATGGGGAAGGCTTTCAGGCAATTCCGTTTGAATATTTTTATATAATTCCCCTTGGAGAAAAAAGGTCATGTGACAGGCCCCACCTGCAATAGCCAGAATGGGAATGTTTTTTCCCCAAGCATATTGAAGAAGATTTTGTTCAAAGGGATCATGATTTTTTGAAGAGTCGGAAAATTTATTTTTATAAAGGATAAGCCCATCCATTTTGTCAAGAATCATTGATAAATTCTTTTGATTGACTGGAAAAATACCCAACGGAATTCCACCTGCCTCAAGAACACTTGTTTTTAAGTTTCTGTCCAGAATATAGGAACAAATGTTGTGATTATCTGTAAAGGGAATTGTACCACTATCCAGCGTGATGCCAATCAAGGGTAAAGAAGAATTTGTCATACAAGAATCATGGAGGTGGTGAATGTTAAGGGAGAATAAATTGGATAGACGTTTTTAATAAGAAAAAGATATTTTTGTCAAAGTATCTTTTAACTAAAGATGAAAATAGTTCTTCTAATTGAAAGAATTGGTGATTTAGATGACATATTCTATATTCAAAATTTACTATAGAATTATAACATGTATTAATTTTAAGATATGATATCATTATATTCTAAACAATCTTACTGGAGAATGGATCAGGCTCTGCATCTTGCGAGGAAAGCATATCAGCGGGGAGAGATTCCGGTTGGAGCGCTTGTTTTGTCACCGGAAAACAAGATTGTTGCGCAGGCTTTTAATCAGGTAGAGGTGCATCAAAATCCTTTGGCGCATGCCGAAATGATCGTTTTGAAAAAAGCTTGTCTAAAAGTCAAGAGTAAACGGCTTATGGGATATAGTCTGGTCGTTACATTAGAACCCTGTCCTATGTGTGCCGCTGCTGCAATGCATGCTCGGATCGCAAGAATTGTATTTGGAGCATATGATTCAAAAGGTGGGGGAATAGAGCATGGGGCGCGTATATTTTCACACCAGCAAACGATGTATCATCCCGAAATAATAGGAGGTGTTCGGGAGCATGCCTGTCAAAAATTATTAAGAAATTTTTTTATGAATTTACGGTAAAAAATTTTTAATTTTTGCCATAATTGATCATCATATTATTTCTTAAATAATTAATTTTATGTAAAAATAAAGAAATTACGAGGAATTTTATGGATAAATATTCTAAAAAAAAGCAAACGGTTCTAGAGCTTATAAATCATGTTTGTGGAAAAAAAATTAAACAGGGTTTATTGGCTTCTTTAGTGCTGGGCAGTGCAGTCACAGGTTATAATTCAGCCCAGGCAACAGATTTGTTAAAGGATCATTCTGATGCGATCAAGCCGGTAACCTCAACGCAAAATCTGCCTAATTTTGTAAATTTAGTCAAACAGGTCAAACCTGCTGTTGTATCCATTACTTCACGGGTTGTTGTCGGAGACAATGATGATTCAATGATGGGAAATGGATTTCCCAATGGCGATGATAATATGAATCCGTTTCCGTTTCCTTTTCCCTTTCCCATGTTTCCACAACAAATGCCCAAGCAGGTGGCTGAGGCACGTGGATCAGGATTTATCATTTCGCCTGATGGTTATATCGTAACCAATAATCATGTTGTTAAAGGGGCGAAGAAAATAACGATTGCCCTGGAGACTGGTGCGAAATATCAGGCAAAAATTATTGGAAGGGATTCAAAAACAGATTTGGCGTTGTTAAAAATCCAGTCTGAAAAATCTTTGCCATTTATCCAGCTTGGAGATTCAAATGGTATTGAGCCTGGTGAATGGGTAATTGCAGTTGGAGATCCATATGGTTTGGGGGGTACCGTTACCGCAGGGATTGTATCTGCCCGGGGAAGGGATATCGGTGATACTCCTTACGATTCCTTTATCCAGGTTGATGCTCCAATCAATCGTGGAAATTCGGGAGGACCTCTTTTTTCTCAAGATGGTAAGGTTATCGGTGTTAATACAGCAATTTTATCTCCTTCAGGAGGATCAATCGGTATCGGGTTTGCCATTCCATCAAATACGGTGAAAAATGTCGTTACTCAATTGGAAAAGACAGGACATGTTACCCGTGGTTATTTAGGGGTTATGGGCCAGATGATCACACCTTCAATGGTGAAAATGTTAAAATTGCCTCCCTCTGAGCATGGTATTCCACCGAAAGGAGTTTTGATTGCATCTGTTGCAAATAATAGTCCTGCTGAAAAGGCCCAATTGAAGGTTGGGGACGTCATTCTTTCTTTGAATGATAAAAAGGTTGAAAATCCGAGGGATCTTGCCAATCAGGTTGCGGCTATTACTCCAAATACAATGATTGATCTGAATATTTTGCGAAATGGCACGCGGAAAGTTGTAAAGGTTCAGGTAGGTAATCTAAACGAGGATACCAAGAGTAAAAAAACACCAGCGCCTGCTCCTGGCAGTTTGGGTGTCTCCTTATCATTATTAACCCCTGAAATAAGGCAACAGGCTGGTATTGATGAAAAAATCAAGGGGGTAATTGTTACCTCGATTAAAAACGATTCCCCAGCTGATCATGCCGGATTGCAGAACGGTGATGTCATTGTATCCGTTAATAACCAAGATGTTGATAAACCGGAAATGGCGAACCGGTTGATTAGTTCATCTCTAAAAACAGACAAAACTGTTTTATTGAGGATTTTAAGAGATGGCCAGTCCATATTTATCGCTGTCACACTCGGAGATAATGATTAAATCGCAATGATTGTCAGCAAATTAAAAGTGATCGCAAAGTGTTGTTTCTTATTTATAAAGCGAAAAAAACACTTTTTAGAAATTGTTTATATTAATAATTCATAAACAACTTCCAAAAAAGTTAATTATTTATATAAAGGAAGTTATTCCCCTTTTATATTGACACAGGTTTTTCCATAAAAAGGGAAAATACCTGTGGTTTTATAATCAACAGAAGAAACTTTTGTTATGCCTGCCTTCTTTTTGGCAGAATCAATTGATGCATCCCCGCTTGCAACAATACCTAGTAGATTGTGGGCACAACTTGCGCCTTTTTTTGAGGTGACAGTGTGATCAGTTGCTGAAATAGGGCCTTTTACATTACTGATTAAAGCTAGTCCCACGGGTGATTTACCACCCGCACATCCGGCTAGTAATCCCGTGGTTGCTAGTAAAAAAAACAGTTTTTTCATTATAAATCCAATAATATATTAAAATAAGTACTAAAATATGTAATTATTTATTAATAAATTAATTACGGGTTTTTAATAGCGGTTCTTTTATTGAATTTCAATCATAAATATTGCATATTATAAATATAAACATTATGAAATTATTACTGGTTTTGTACAGGATTGATCAATCAAATTGAAGATCATATATAACCGTTCATGAAATTTTATAAATAATTTATTGTTTTTTATGGCTCACCAATTTTATTTCTGTACAAATATATTTTATTTATCGTAATTTTTTCGAATATGTATTATATAAAGCCAGCCTTCATTTTTATGAATCTGCATAATGTATAATATTTCTAAAAAACTATTAAAGAAATTAAAATCCTTATTTACAGTTCATGAGCCTTTTATAGGATTTGTAGATGAATTGAGTGATTCATATGCATATGGTTGGGTATGTAATCAGGATTTTCCTAATCAGCGTTTGATTTGTGAAGCAATTTTGCAGAAGACAAATGAAATACTGGTCTCTTCTGTAGCTGATAAATTGCATTATGAAACGATTAAAGAAATTGGAGATGGGAGCTGTTATTATGCATTCTATATGAAATTCCCACGTGTACTCAGTGTGAAAGAGCATGAAAATGTTGTTATTCGAGTAAAAAATTCAAATTATAAAATACCTTTTGCATCAAATATTAGATTGGAATTTCAACCATTTGTACATATGGCAATGGATATTGTTAATAATTGTAACTTACGCTGCCCATTCTGTTTGTATGATTATACCTCGACAAATAAAACATATTTTATGAGTGAAGAGGTTATAGAGTCAGCTTTACGTTTTTTGCCTTATATTCGGAACAGTGAATTTTGGTTTTCATGTCTGCATGAACCTACTCTTCATCCCAAATTAAAGGATTATATAGAGAAGGTTCCTGAAATTTATAGAAATAAAATTTTTTTTACAACTAATCTGGCCAAGAGAATGTCAGATCAGTTTTTTAATTGGCTTGTTAATTCCGGGATAGATCATATCAATATTTCTCTTGAATCCTTTGATTCTGTAATTTATGAACAATTGAGAAAAGGTGCCAAACAATATGTTTTTTTGGAAAATATGGAGAAGTTGAAAAAAGCGGTCCTGACATCTGTTCATCCAATTAGAATACAATTTATAGTCATGGCATATCAGTCTAACTTGAAAGAATTGCCAGATTTATTTAATAGGCTTGTTAAGGATTATAATGCTTCTAAAGTGGAAATTCGCAATACATTCGATACCCCTTATCTTTCAAAGGATTTCAAAGAGAGAGAATTTTTAAATGATAGTGATTGGGTGAATTTAAGAAGGTTGTGTAAGACCTTGCCAAATAATGACAAGTTATTTTTTTTACAGGATCTTCAGGTTGAAGAGGCAGATCAAAGGAAAATATCAGTAAATAGATTTGTCGGTCAATTTATGCTTAGATTATCATGGGATGGTCATCTAAAGGTATTTGTTGAGGCCTATTCAAATATACAGGGAAAAAAAGTGGAGAGAAATATCTTTGAAACTAATATAAAAGATATTATTAATATTCATGATTTTTATGATCAGTTAATTGAAATAAGTAATAATATGATAATAAAAAAATAAATTATATCAATTTGATGAATAGTTTTATTTATGATTATCAAATTATTATTAATATTTTGAATGATTTATTTATAGGATTGATTCAATAAATTGTATGAACAAGGTAAATGAATGATCAATTCAATTATGATGGTCAGTATAGGTGGGGCTTTGGGCTGTCTGTTGCGCTGGTGGTTGGGGATTGCCTTGAACGCTTTTTTTCCTTATTTACCTCTTGGAACTTTGGCTGCCAATTGTCTTGCTGGTTATTTTATTGGTATTGCCGTGGCAATTTTTGTGGTAATTCCAGTCCTGCTACCATGGCGCCTCTTCATTATTACGGGTTTTTTGGGTGGTTTATCAACCTTTTCATCTTTTTCTGCAGAAGTTGTTCTTTCCATGCAAGAAGGGCGTTTTATGTGGGCAGGAATTATAGTGTTTACGCATCTTATTTGTTCAATAGGATTGACCATTCTCGGAATTGCAACGGTTTATATGATGAGATCTTGTTTTCATTGATTGTTTTGCATTCATTTTGTTTACTTCAACTCATTCGTATGATTAGGTAGATTTACTTGAATGGGAAAGCGCAATAGAAGGATAAATTTAAATGAAAAAAATTATTGTAATGATTTTCGGTATGGGGTTATTGGGGGCAGGAATAAATTCAGCTTTTGCCCAAGATTCAAAAAGTAAAGCTCCTTTTGATGAATCAATATGGCGTGTTGAACATTTAAGTCATCAAAAAACATTTATTAAATCCTATCAAAATGATCAGAAATTCACATATTTAAGTTTTAATCCTTATACACATCGAATTAATGGAAGTGGTTTATGTAATAAATTTCTTGGATTTTTTCAAAACAATGGAAACCAAATTACAATCAGTAAAATTGAACGTCAGCAAAATACCTGTTTGGATCCCCAGGTTAATGCGCAGGATGAATTTTTCTTTGACAAGTTAAAATTGGTTAAATCAGTTTCCATTGGTGGAAAATATCTAAGGTTGCTTGATGAAAATAATAAGATATTAATAACCGCAAAATATTTTAAATAATGATAACAAAAGGATGAATGGGTGATTATTTATTCGAATGAGGCAGAGGATCTTAACACGCCAACAGGCTTGATGCGTTGTCATATTTTCCGACCTGTCAAAGAGGGAAAATATACGGCGATCATATTTTACTCCGAAATTTATCAGGTAACTCAGCCAATTCGTCGTTTGGCATCTTATATAGCAGGGCAGGGTTATATTGTTATTGTTCCAGAAGTCTATCATGAATATGAAAATCCAGGTGTTGCCTTGGAATATGATAAGGAAGGAACGAATCGGGGTAACTGTTTGAAATTTGAAAAACCTGTTTCCGCTTATGATTCCGATACGACGTCAGTTATTGAATGGTTAAAAACCTATCCTTATTCTAATGGCAAGATTGGATCAATGGGGGTATGTTTAGGAGGGCATTTAGCGTTAAGAGCTGCCCTGAACCCTGAAATATCAGTAGCTGTCTGTTTTTATGCCACCAATGTGCATGATGCCACCCTTGGTAAGGGGCAAAGGGATGATACCTTGAAACGATTTAAGGATATCAAGGGAAAGGTTATGTTTACATGGGGAAAACAGGATCCCCATATCCCTTTTGCGGGTCGGCAATTGATTCGTGAAGCCCTGGAAAAAGCAGAGGTTCAGTATGAATGGCATGAATTCAATGCCCAGCACGCTTTTTTAAGGGATGAAGGGCCACGCTATGATCCCGCCCTGTTTCAAACGTGTATGGGGCTTGTCATTCGGTTTTTAATGGATTCTTTTTAGATTGTTGTCGATATAAAGTAACGTATGAATGATATTTAAATTTACGTTACTTTAATTTTTAATATTATTTTTCCTCTTTGAGGTATGCTTCAACAGGACCGTTGAGTTTCATGCTCATGGGCTTGCCACTGCGTGTCAATGTATTGCCGATGGATACCTTGACCCATTGTTCGCTCAGACAATATTCAATAACATTATCTTTTTCCACTCCTTTAAAGCGAATACCAACTCCACGGTTTAAAAGCTCTTCATTATAGTATGGGCTTTGTGGATCGGCAGAAAGGCGATCGGGAAGCACGTCTGACATTTTTAGGTTTCCTTGTTGTGATTTTAGCGATAAGTTTTTAACTTATTACAAAAAAATGATTCGGCCTGACAAGCAATTTTGCTATTGAAGATTTTAATGGCTGAAAAGGGCATGAACAGATGGAGATAATAAAGTGCGTGGATTTGGCATGAACAGATGGAATAGGTTGTTAGTAAATACGATATTGTTTCATGTCGGAATGATCGGTTGTGCAGGAACTTTTTTTCCAGGTCTTGCCCAGGAAAGTCAAACTTTAAACAATCAAGTTCTCATGCGTTATCCAACTTTACATGGGAATAAAATTGTTTTTTCGGCACGGGGTAATCTTTGGCAGGTTTCAAAATCAGGTGGAACGGCTGTTCGGTTGACTTCCGAACAGGGTGAGGATTTGATGCCGAGATTTTCACCGGATGGTCAATGGCTAGCTTTTACAGGAAGCTATCAAGGCAATAGAGACGTCTATCTCATGCCCGCTGCGGGTGGAGAGGTCAAACGATTAACCTATCATTCTGACATTGTTGCTTCTGCACCGGAACGTTGGGGGCCTGATAATATGGTTGTCACCTGGACACCGGATTCGAAATCAATCGTATTTTTATCTCGTCGCAATGCGTGGAACAGCTGGATGAGTTTGCCTTTTTCCGTATCCATAAAAGGTGGTCTGCCAAAAGCGCTTCCCCTGGATCGTTCTGGATTTTTAAGTTATGATTGTGATGGAAAAAAAATTGCTTATACCCGTATCTATCGTGATTTTCGAACCTGGAAACGTTATGATGGTGGTCTGGCACAGGATATTTATATTTATGATTTTGATACAAAAAAACTGGAACAAATAACTCATTGGAAAGGCACAGATACCATTCCGATGTGGTATCAGGACAAAATTTATTTTTTATCTGACAGGGATGCCAATCGACGCGTTAATTTATGGGTTTATGACAAAACGACAGGAAAAAAACGCCAGGTAACGCATTTTACCGATTATGATATTGATTTTCCGTCATTGGGTGATCAAGGCATTGTCTTTCAACAGGGCGGTCATTTATACGTGCTTGATCTTCCATCGGAGCACCTGCATGAAATCCATGTTATTGTACCGGATGATGGTATAAAAATCATGCGTCGTTATGTGTCTTTGACTGATGATGTACGTAAAACTGATTCTGCCCAACAATCTGATTTCTCGATTGCTCCAAATGGAAAACGGGCCGCTTTTGCCGCAAGGGGAAATATATTCACCGTTCCTGTTGAAAATGGAGCTATCCGAAATTTGATTAATGCAAGTAATGTAGATGCAGATCATCCCGTCTGGTCACCGGATGGGAAATGGATCGCCTATACAACAGATAGTGATGGTGAACAGAATATTGCTGTTCGTCCATCTCTGGGAGGTGCCGAACGGCTTTTAACCCATTTCAAGTCAGGTTATTATTATGCTCCGCATTTTTCTCCGGATGGAAAACAGCTTGCCTTTTCAGATGGCAACCATAATTTATGGACAGTTGATTTTGAGGGTAAATCCGTAAAAAAAATTGCTACCGATATTCATGCGGAAATACATGATTTTAGTTTTTCTCCTGACAGTCATTGGTTGGTTTATAGTTTAACGCAATCCAATCAGCAACGGGCAATTTGGGCTTATAACTTTGCTACGAATAAGATTGTTCAGCTAACATCCGGAAACAATAATGATTATTTGCCATTATTTTCTGCTGATGGAAAATATTTATATTTTGTTTCCAATCGTCATGAAAATACTGTTTTTGCTGACAATGAGATGAACGCCATGACGGTTAAAAGCGCGGGAATATATGTGGCAACCCTACAGGTTGCAACCCCATCCTTATTCGCCCCTCGTTCTGATGAGGGAATTACAGATAAAGATAGGGTTATAAGAGAGAAGAATAGAAAAACGATCTCTTCAATTCAGATCGATGAAAAAGGATTGGAAGATCGAATTGTTCCCCTACCAATTGAAGGTGGCATGATTACAGATATGCAGATTGCAGGGGATAAGGTTTATTACTTGATGAGTCCTCCACAAACGATTTCTAGTGAATTTCCGGGTGAAAAACCTGCGTTGCATGTTTATGACATTAAACAGAGAAAAGATACCATAATTGAACAGGGTATTCAGAATTATAGTCTTTCGTATGACGGTCAGAAATTTTTATATAACAAGAATAACCAGTGGGTTATTAGTGATGCCAAGGAAAAACATACGGAAGATAAATCATTAAAGCTTGAATCATTAACAAGTTTTGTCATTCCATCTGAAGAGTGGCGGGAAATGTTTGATAATGCCTGGCGTCTACAGCGTGATCTTTTCGTTAATCCCCAAATGAATGGACAGAACTGGCATGAAATTCATGATCGTTATGCCAAATTATTGCCATTGGCTGGATCAAGATCGGATATCAATTATCTTATTGGTCAGATGGTTGGAGAAATCGGCAATTCACATACATATGTTGGAGGTGGAGATCAACAGAATTTGATAAAAATAGTTCCTACAGCCTTATTGGGGGTTGACTTTGCTTATGATGCACAGAAGCAGCGTTATTATTTGGCAAAAATATATTCCGGGGATAATAGTCGCAAAGCCTATCGCAGTCCTTTATCGGAACCCGGATTTAATATTCATGCAGGTGATTATCTGTTAAGGGTAAATGGTCAAGAGGTAAAAAGTGATATCAACCCTTACCGGTTTTTTGTCGGGCTCGAAAATCCTGTTCAACTCTCTTTTGAGGATCGGCAAACAAAAGCCATGAAAAATGTAACAGTCAATACGATTAAAAGTGAACTGTCATTAAGAGAGAAAGACTGGATTGAACATAATCGTCGACTGGTTGATCGTTTATCAGGTGGAAAAATAGCCTATATTTATCTTTCAGATATGGAAGAGCTTGGATTGCAGCAGTTTATTCGTCAGTTTTATGCCCAGCTGGATAGACAGGCAGTTATTATTGATGATCGCTGGAACGGTGGTGGTTTTATCGATGAAATTCTTCTTGAGCGTTTAAGGAGAATTTTGGTGGGAATGACCACGAACCGTGAAAAAATGGCTCATTCCTTGCCTGAACAGTTGATTGTTGGACCTAAGGTTACGTTAATCAACCAGTATTCTGCATCTGATGGTGATATCTTTCCTTATTATTTTCGTAAATATGGTTTGGGTAAACTGATTGGCAAGCGGACCTGGGGTGGCGTACGTGGTATTCGCGGTTTTTGGTCTCTAAGGGATGGGGGGTATATTACTATTCCAGAAGAAAGCTTGTATGGATTACAATCAGAATGGATTATTGAAAATCACGGGGTCGATCCAGATATTGAAATTGAGAATACTCCAGATGAATTACAGCATGGGCATGATAGACAATTGGAAACGGCAATAGATTATTTGCTAAAAGAGTTAAGGGATCATCCTGTATCTATGCCTCAGTCTCCTTCCTGGAAAACCGCTTATCCTGAGAACGGTATCCCCTTTAACAGGAAATAGGGTTCAAACTGTATGGTATCTTAATATAAGCCATACAGTTATCATTTTTAGAGTTTATATAAGCAGTAAGAAGAGATAACAGCCGTCACATTGATTTTTGAACATTCAAAATGTTGAAAGATCGTTAGTCTTTTAAAAAAGTTTGATGCAGTTTAATAATCTGGTATCCGGAAGCCAAAGTACAATGATCCAATTTTTTACCTTGTTGTACGGGACATTGATACCAATGATAATTTTTATAAAATAACCCATAACCATCTTCTATATTACAGGATTTTTCTAAACTACCTGCAACTATTGGACATTTTTTATATATATTTTGTTTATTTATGAAAAAATAACCATCAGCAGGGGCGCAGTTGATAGTAACAACACCATTTTCCAGCCAGCATCGTTTATATTGGGCGACAGCTTTACAGGTAAACAGGATATTTAGGCTAATTCCAGCAATTATGGTTACAGCCAAAGAGCGCAGATGAAAGATCATTTATCTTTCCAGTTGAGTATTAATAGGTAAGTGATCGCAGTCATTATTGTAAGGACTGGTTTTAACCATTTTATAGGGCTATAGTTTTTTTTGAAAGATTTGAAAGAATAAATTTAAAAGGGCTTTCAAAATGAGTATAAAACAAAATAAATTAATTTTTATGGCCTGCTGTACTGCCTTGTTATTATCGACTGGTACAGCTAAAGCAATCGGTTTAAAGTTTTCCAATCCTCAGCCACATCAGAAAATTAAGGCTGGGAATCAAGAAATTCATTTGATTTATGACCATGAATTTGATCCTTTCCGCAGTCGTTTGTTGTTGATAAATCAATCTGGACAACCTGATTTGATTCCCGCAACAACTGCTTTAAATCACAGGGAAGTTAAAACATCATATCCGTTAAAAGCGGGGCAATATATCTTGCAATGGCATGTTTGGAATTGGAAGGGGGAGGAAAGTACAGGTGAAATTCCTTTTGAGGCTGTTAATCCCTGATTTTGTTCATTCTATTGCCAATCGTAAACCTGCCCCAGCAGCAAGTGGGCAAAAAGGTAGAGCAATAGCAAAACATGCCCCGAGTAATTGAAGATTGGGTAGGAATGCGAGATTATTTAATTTTGCATCAATAAGCATGGTGCCAAAAATAAGGACGGGGGTTAACAAGGGAAAAGTTAATAAAGGGAGCAAAAAAGAGTTTTTCTTGGCTCCAAGGGCAATAGAATTTGTCATTCCCCCAACAAGAGATTGACAGGCGGTTCCAAGTGAAAGACTGATAATAAAAATGGGCAGGATTGATATGGGTAAGTTATATAAAATTGTTAAGGGGATACTGGCGCAGAGAAGAGGGATCCCTGTACATAACCAGTGGCCTGTCATTTTGGTGAAAGCCAAGGTAGAGGGAGATATTCCAAGCAAAAAAAATTGATCTAGGGATCCATCCTCATAATCTTGCTGGAATATGCGTTCCATAGGCAACAAAGCGGCCAACAGGGCGCAAACCCACAAAATGGCGGGGGCTATTTGCTGAAGTCTTTGAGGTTCTGGTCCAAGCGCAAGTGGGAAAAGAGTCGATGTCAAAATAAAAAACAGGATTGTTCCAACGGTATCACTGGCATGCCGGAAAGAAAGTAATATTTCTCGTTGTAAAAGAAGAATGAAAGGCATGGGAATGATCTCTTAATGTAAGGAAGGGAGTGAAAGATTAAGAGATCTTGCGTTGATCAACGGAAGATCTGTATGTGTACTGACTAAAATCATGCCACCGTTTTTTTGAAAGGAGGCAAATATTTCAGCAAGATTGATCATGTTTTCTCTATCCAACCCAACGGTTGGTTCATCTAGCAACCAAATTGTTGCAGGTTTAAGCAAAATGCGAGCCAGAGCTGTGCGACGTTTTTGACCAGCAGATAATAATCGAACGGGAGTATCAATTAAATGGTATAAATTAAATTTTTTCAAACAATCGTGAAGATTGGTTTTGTAAAATTTTGAATATAACTGCAGGTTCTCTCTCACAGTCATAATTGGTTTTAAGGCGTTTGAATGACCCAACCAGGCAATAGTTTGAAGATAATTTTCATAAATTTCATGATGTTCAAAGATGTTTCTGGAATTCCATAAAACATTACCTGAATCTGGTTTTCTGAACCCTGCGAGAATTCTTAATAACGTACTTTTGCCAACGCCATTTGGACCATGGATACAGAGACTTTCCCCTGCAGATAGAGAAAAATTGATATTGTTCAGGACCAGTTTTTCATTTCGAAATGTGGTTAGATTGACAATAGATACGGTCATGAAAAGGGTTTCAAAAATGATTTTAAGTTACAAAAGTACACTGTTTAGTGAAATTGTAAAAGCCCATGAATAATTGCTTTTATGATATTCAAGATATAATAAGTATAGTGTAATTGGCGAGATAACAAATATAAAATGTTGTTTATACACGATTATCTAACGACATAATTTAAGGATATCATTATGAAACTGATTGGTCAGGATAATTTAAAAACATGTAAAACGTTGGAAGTCGATGGAAAAACCTATCATTATTTTTCACTGGTTGAAGCAGAGAAAAAATTGGGTAATTTTCGTCGTTTACCAAATACCTTAAAAGTATTGCTGGAAAATGTTTTACGCTTTGAAAATGGTCAATCTTTTACGGTAGACAATGCCAAGGCAATTATAGAATGGCAAAAGAATCATCATAGCCAGTCCGAAGTGCCTTTTCGTCCTTCCCGTATTTTGATGCAGGATTTTACAGGGGTTCCAGCTGTTGTCGATTTGGCTGCCATGCGTGAAGGAATGACCCAGTTAAAAGGTGATCCGCAAAAGGTTAATCCACTAATTCCGGTAAATCTGGTGATTGATCATTCTGTAATGGTCGATAAATTTGGATCTGATGCGGCACTGAAAGAAAATATAACGCTTGAATTTGAACGAAACGCTGAGCGGTATGCTTTCCTTCGTTGGGGACAAGAAGCGTTCAAAGGTTTTTCTGTTGTTCCACCTGATACTGGAATTTGTCATCAGGTTAATTTGGAACATATTGCTAAGGTTGTTTGGCTTCGTGATGAAGATGGAAAAACCTATGCCTATCCAGACACTCTTTTTGGAACAGATTCTCATACAACAATGGTCAACGGATTGGGTGTTCTTGGCTGGGGTGTTGGAGGTATCGAAGCTGAAGCAGCCATGTTGGGGCAACCGATTACAATGTTAATACCGGATGTTATCGGCTTCCGGTTAACAGGAAAATTGGCAAAGGGTGTAACTGCAACAGATCTTGTTCTGACAATTACACAGATGTTACGTAAGAAGGGTGTTGTTGGCAAGTTTGTTGAATTTTATGGTCCGGCTTTGGATCATTTACCACTTTATACACGAGCTACAATTGCAAACATGGCACCTGAATATGGTGCAACATGTGGGTTTTTCCCGGTTGACCAGCAAGCTTTGGATTACCTCAAATTAACCGGTCGTGACGATCATCAGATTAAGTTGGTGGAAGCTTACCTTAAAGCACAGGGTATGTTCCGTGAAGCGAATGCGGAAGAACCAGAATTTACTGATACTTTGGAACTGGATATTGGTAACGTTGTTCCCTCTATTTCAGGACCTCGTCGTCCACAAGATCGTATCAGCCTCAGCGATGCAACCTCTGCATTCGTCAAAGAGCTGTCTTCAGGATTCCATGTTGAAGGTAAAGATCAAGATGTCGCTTGTGCCGTTGCCGGTAAAGATTTCAAACTCGAACATGGTTCAGTTGTAATTGCGGCAATTACTTCATGCACCAATACCTCTAATACGGAAGTGATGATTGCTGCTGGTTTATTGGCAAAAAAAGCACATGCTTTGGGATTGAAGCGGAAACCTTGGGTTAAAACGTCTCTTGCACCTGGTTCAAAAGTTGTTACTGAATATTTAGAAAAGGCCGGGTTAATTCCATCTCTTGATGCGCTTGGATTCAATATTGTTGGATATGGTTGTACAACCTGTATCGGAAATTCTGGTCCTCTGGCACCAGAAATTGTTGATACTATCGAAAATAACAATTTGGTGGCAACAGCAGTTCTTTCGGGAAACCGTAACTTTGAGGGACGTATTTCTCCAAACGTTCGCGCAAACTATCTGGCAAGTCCACCGTTGGTAGTCGCTTATGCTTTATTGGGAACCTTGCGTAAGGATATTACAAAGGATCCTATTGGTGTTTCCAAGGATGGTAAGGAAATTTATCTACATGATATTTGGCCTTCAACAGAGGAAATCAAAGAGGTAATGGCAGCAGCGATTACGCGTGAAGAATTCCGTAAGGGATATGATAATATCAGTAAAGGTACGGTTGAATGGCAGAGATTGGCTGTGGCAACTGGATCTCAGACTTATGATTGGGATTCAAAATCAACCTATGTTCGTAATCCTCCCTATTTTGAAGGAATGAAGCAGCATCCTGAAGCCCGTCATGATATTAAAGGGGCAAGAATATTGGCGTTATTAGGGGATAATGTTACAACAGATCATATATCTCCAGCTGGTTCCATTCGTAAAGATTCCCCTGCCGGCAGATATTTGACTGAACATGGAGTCAGGGTAGAGGACTTTAACTCGTATGGTTCACGTCGTGGTAATCATGAGGTCATGATGCGTGGCACTTTTGCCAATATCCGTATTCGTAATGAAATGGTTCCAGGAGTTGAAGGTGGATATAGCAAGCATTATCCTGATGGTAAGGAAGGGGCAATCTATGATGTTGCCATGGAATACCAAAAAGAAAATACACCATTGGTTGTTTTTGGCGGTAAAGAATACGGAATGGGTTCCTCCCGTGACTGGGCGGCAAAAGGTACGACGTTGTTGGGAGTAAAAGCCGTTATTGCTGAAAGTTTTGAACGTATTCATCGTTCTAATCTTGTTGGAATGGGTGTATTGCCACTCTTATTTGAAGAGGGTACAACACGTAAAACGTTGGGATTGAAGGGTGATGAAAAAATCGATATTTTGGGTATCGAAACTTTAAAACCGCGTCAAAAAATGATTATGAGAATAACTCGCAATGATGGTTCACATCAGGATATTCCTGTGATCTGTCGTGTTGATACACAAGAAGAGGTAGAATATTATCGTAATGGTGGCATTTTGCCTTATGTTCTCAGACTAATGGCCTAAGTCTTAAAATCTGTTTTAAAGTGTAAGTGACCTGTTTATTTGTTAAACAGGTCACTTTTCATTTGTAATATATCCAAACATAACGTGTCATTATCATGGAATTATAAATATTTGGATTTGTTACTTGTAAAGCATTTATAAGATTGTTAAATTAATACAAAATTGTCTTCCGTTAGATGTGGGGGGTGGCCTTAGTCGGCCGCCTTTTTTATTTTGGAATCCGTAGAAAATATTTCTGATGTACGTATTGAACAACGTGTTATCGCTTTGATTGAACCCATTTTGATTGATATGGGATATGAGTTGGTTAGAGTGGCTTTGTTGGGCAAACAAGCTTTGACTTTACAGATTATGGTGGATCGGGCTGATGGTAGTCTGATTAATGTTGAGGATTGTGAACAGATCAGTCATGCTGTAAGTGCTGTAATGGATGTTCATGATCCTATGGAAGGTCCCTGGACATTGGAGGTTTCCTCCGCCGGAATCGATCGTCCCTTGGTGCGTGTAAAAGATTGGAACCGTTTTGCGGGTCATCTTGCCAAAGTGGAAATGATGATTCCAATTGAAGGCAGAAGACGGTTTTCCGGGATTGCCTTGGGAGCGGATGAACAGAATGCGCGTATGCGTTTAGATACAGGTTCTGAAATTGAATTGCCTTTGTCAGAAATACGCAAGGCTAAATTGGTGCTGACTGATTCTTTAATTGATGCATGCAGTCATATGGTCAATGCTTTATCTGGGTCGGAAACTGAATAAAGTATAAGTGAAAATAAAATCAAAACCGGTTTAATCTGGTATAATAGATTGTGAGGTTAAAATGGATACGTCTGTTGCTCGTCCTGAATTGTTATTGGTTGCTGATGCTGTTGCACGTGAAAAAGCCATTAGCCGGGAAGAGATTCTCGAAGCGATGGAACAGGCCATTCAAAAGGCTGGACGCGCTAAATATGGTCATGAAAAAGACATTCGTGCGATAATTGATCGTAAGACGGGAGAGGTGCGCCTTTCCCGATGGACAGAAGTCGTGGAGGAAGTTGAAAATGAGGCTTCACAAATTCCATATAAAATTGCTCTCAAGATACAGCCTGATATCAAGATTGGTGAATATCTTATTGATCCATTGCCACCCATAGATTTTGGCCGTATCGCTGCACAGACTGCAAAGCAGGTTATCGTGCAACGTGTTCGTGAATGTGAACGGAATCGTCAATATGAGGATTTCAAGGACCGTATTGGTGAAATTGTGAATGGAACAGTGAAACGAACTGAATATGGCAATCTGTTGGTGGAAATTGGCAGTGTCGAAGCTTTGTTAAGGCGTGATGAATTGATTCCAAGAGAAAACTTTCGGAATTCAGAGCGTGTAAGAGCCTATATTTGTGATGTCCGTAAGGAGCCACGTGGTCCACAGATCTTTTTATCTAGGACGCACCCCGCATTTTTGGCGAAATTGTTTGCACAGGAAGTGCCTGAAATCTATGATGGTATTATCGAGATTAAGGCAGTCGCCAGAGATCCGGGTTCCCGAGCGAAAATGGCTGTTATTTCAAAAGACAGTACCATTGATCCTGTTGGTGCTTGTGTTGGGGTCAGGGGGTCTCGTGTACAAGCTGTAGTACAGGAATTGCAAGGGGAAAAAATTGATATCATTCCTTGGAGCGGTCAGGCGGCCACCTTTGTCGTGAATGCCTTGGCACCGGCGGAAGTTACAAAAGTTGTCATGGATGAGGAAGCTGGGCGTGTGGAGGTTGTGGTGCCAGATGATCAATTGAGTTTAGCTATTGGACGTCGTGGACAAAATGTTCGTTTGGCCAGTCAATTGACACGATGGGACATTGATATTCTGACCGAAACAGAAGAATCAGATCGTAGACAAGAAGAATTCCGTCGCAGATCCGCTATTTTTGCCGAAGAGCTGGATGTTGATGATGTGATTGCCGGCCTGTTGGTTACAGAAGGTTTTCATACTATTGAGGAGCTTGCTTTTGCCGATCCCCAGGAATTGGCTGAAATTGAAGGTTTTGATGCAAATATCGCGCAAGAGCTTGTCCAGAGGGCAGAAGAATGTTTGGAAAAACAACATCGTTCTCTGGATGAGAAAAGGCAGGCTCTTGGGGTTTCGGATGAGCTTGTGGAACTTGATTGCTTTACACAACAAATGTTGATCTTATTGGGTGAAAAAGGGGTGAAAACGCTCGATGATTTAGCTGACCTTGCCAGTGATGAACTGATCGAGATTCTTGGTGCAGATGCAATTGATGAAGAAACAGCCAATGCAATTATTATGCAGGCCAGAGAACATTGGTTTGAAGAAGAGGGAAGCGAGGAAAGTCAAGATAAAGAATAAAATTTGATAATGATATTTAAATGATTAGGCTTCATGGGAGGCCTAATCATTTTGATTTATTATTTTCTTTTAATTTTGAATAGTTTACGCTAATGAATAAAAGGCCTGATAGCTCGGCGAATCGTCAACGTTTCTGTGTGGTTACAAGGGAAAGAGATGATCCTGAAAATTTAATTCGTTTTGTTTTGTCGCCAGATGGATATATTGTTCCAGATTTGACAGAACGGCTTCCTGGAAGAGGGATGTGGTTGAAAGCCGATAAAAATATCATACATAAGGCGATAGAAATGCGTTCGTTCTCACGTGCAATGCAATGTCAGGTTACAGTTCCGGAAAATTTGGTGTCAATAATTAGGGATGGTTTGCGGAATAAAATTAAGGATACATTTGGTTTTGCGAGACGTGCTGGACAGATTACGTATGGTTTTGTAAAAGTAAGAGAAAAGATTTCTCAGAATATTGCTGGATTGATTATACAGGCTATAGATGGTAGTGAAGAAGAAAAAAAGCGTATATTATCAGGAACGGGTCTTTTACCTGTCATGGCAGTTTTTACGGCAAAAGAATTGGGAATGATTTTTGGTCGAGAATATATAGTTCATGCAGCAATTTACAGGGGACCGTTTGTAAAACAAATTCTTTTTGATAATAAACGGTTATCAGGAATAATAAATTAGGGTATAAATCGATGGAATAAGTCAACCCATCGAAAATGGATTTAAGAACAGGCAGGTATATGAGCGAAGGCAACGATCAAGAACAAGGACAGGGTAAAAAACGTTTATCTTTACGTTCATCAGTAAAAAGGGACGTGGGGCAGACTGTCGATGCCGGATCTATTAGGCAAAGTTTTAGCCATGGACGCAGCAAGGTTGTCCAGGTTGAAGTACGTAAAAAGCGTAGTGCGCCTGGCAGTAAGGAAAAACAGGTTAATAGTGTCCGTAAACCTGCGGCAAAAAAAGCATCTGCTGGTTCGAGTAAACGCTCCTTGACAGCTGCAGAATTAGCCATCAGACAGCGTGTTCTGGAAGAACAAAAGCTTGAACAGCAGCGTAAAAATCTTGAACGTCAAGAACAGGAAAAAATATCTATTCTTTCAGAAGCGGAGAGATTACGTAAAAAACAGGAAGAAGAGAAAGTTCTAGCCAAGGCTCAGGCAGAGGCTGAAAAGGCTGCGCAGGAAGAAGGCAAGGAAACTGTTGAGCAGGAAAAAATTGCTGTATCTGAGACAGAAGAAGAATCTAGAAAAACTATAAAATCCAAAAAAACGAAAACTGCATCTGAACCTCCATTACGTCGGGTCAAGGTTTCCAAGGTTCCTATTCCTGGTGAAATTACCTTGGCACCAGAACCTGTTCCTGTGGAACCTTTGGCAAAAAGGGCTATTTTGCCTGAAAAACCTGTGGTGGGTGAGTCTGTTAAGAATGGAGAATCCGTTTCTGGTAAAACCTCAGTAAAAAATTCAGGTGAATCTGTTCTCAATGTCAAAACATCTGAAAAAGACGGAAAAATAAATAAGAAATCTGTTGAATCTTCACGCAGGATTAATGTTCAGGATGATATCGATTCTGATGAAGGGGATGGTCGTCGTGGTTCATCCCGTCGTGGAAGCGGTGTAAATCGTAAAAGCAGTAGTCGAGGCAAGGGGGATGGTCGTCGTTCTGGTAAAATAGATATTCAGGCAGCGATTGAGGGCGAGGATGATAATAAAGTTCGTTCGTTGGCTTCGGTACGTCGTCAAAGAGAACGTGAACGCCGTCAAGCAGAGTTGGAGAAATTACGTACGGATCAGGTAAAGGTTGTTCGTGATGTCACTCTTCCAGAAACAATTACCGTACAAGAACTTGCCAATCGTATGGCGGCACGTCAAGGAGTCGTTATTAAAGCCCTGATGAAAATGGGTGTGATGGCAACAGTTAATCAGTCATTGGATGCAGACACGGCCGAATTGATTATCGAGGAATTTGGTCATCGTGTGCATAGGGTTGCCGATAGTGATGTTGAACTTGGTATTGAAGGTGTAGAGGATAAGGATGAGGATAAATTGCCCCGCCCACCTGTTGTAGCGGTGATGGGACATGTTGATCATGGTAAAACCTCTTTGCTGGATGCTCTGCGGACAACGGATATTGCGCATAAGGAGGCTGGTGGGATTACCCAGCATATTGGCGCCTATCAGGTTAGAATGCAGTCAGGTGCTAAAATCACCTTTTTAGATACGCCTGGTCATGAGGCATTCACGGCGATGCGTTCCAGGGGAGCGTCAGTGACGGATATCGTGGTGCTTGTTGTTGCTGCGGATGATGGGGTCATGCCTCAGACAATTGAGGCAATTAAACATGCTAAAGCTGCAAATGTTCCAATTATTGTCGCCATTAATAAATGTGATTTACCTGGAGCCAATCCTGACCGTGTAAGACAGGAGCTTTTGAATCATGAAATCGTCGTTGAGAAAATGGGGGGTGATACTCAGGATGTTGAAGTTTCGGCTAAAAAACATATCGGTTTGGACAAACTGGAAGAAGCAATCATTTTGCTGGCTGAATTGTTGGAATTAAAAGCAAACCCGAATAGAGTGGCAGAGGGTGCTGTTATTGAAAGCCGTTTGGACAAGGGACGTGGACCTGTTGCGACTTTATTGGTTCAGAAAGGAACCTTGAATAAAGGAGATGTTATTGTCGCTGGTTCTGAATGGGGTCGTGTTCGTGCGATGCTGGATGATAAAAGCAAGAATATGAAAAAAGCTGGACCTTCCACACCCGTAGAGCTTTTGGGTTTAACGGGTGTACCTCGTGCTGGTGAGCCTTTTGTTGTTGTGGATAATGAAAGTAAAGCTCGTGAAATTTCTGAATTTAGGCAACGTAAGGCTCGTGAAAAACAGGCAGCGGTTAGAATGGCTGCACGTGGAACCTTGGATCAGATGCTTGCGCGTATTCAAGCAAATGAGCAAAAAGAAATTGCTGTCTTAATCAAGGCTGATGTTCAGGGATCTGCTGAGGCTATTCAGGCAACAGTTCAGAAACTTGAACATGAGGAAATTAAAGTTCGCGTTTTATCCGCAACAGTTGGTCAGATTACGGAAAGTGATGTTCAACTTGCCAAAGCATCACAGGCTATCATTATCGCCTTTAATGTAAGAGCAACAACGCAGGCTAGAGAACTTGCACAGCATGAAGGTGTTGATATTCATTACTATTCAATTATTTATCAGGTGGTTGATGATATTGAACAGATTATTAAAGGACGTATTGCACCAAAACAGCGTGAGAAATTCTTGGGTTATGCAGAAATTCGTAAAGTCTTTACCATTAGTAAAACTGGTAAGGTTGCAGGATGTTACGTAACACAGGGCGTGGTTCGTCGAGGCTGCGGTGTTCGGTTGTTGCGTGATAATGTTGTTATTCATCAGGGTAATTTAAGCCAGCTTAAACGTTTCAAGGATGATGTCAAAGAAGTGGCACATGATTATGAATGTGGACTTTCTTTTGCGGGATACAATGACTTGCGAGAGGGAGACGTTGTTGAATGTTATGAAATTGAAACAGTACAGGCTTGATGGATAAATTTATAGTAACTGGGAAGGATTTTTTGAAAAAGGATTCAAAAGGCCCTTCTCAACGGCGATTGCGCGTTGCTGAAGAAATCAGGCATATTTTGGCAGATTTATTCATCCGGATCGAATTTCGTGTGCCTGAACTTCAGGGACAGAAATTTACAGTAACGGAAGTGCGCATGACACCTGATTTGCGTCATGCAATTGTATATATTTCTCACTTAGGGAAAAGTGATGTAGGGAATTTTTTACCTGCATTAAAACGAGTTGCACCTTATTTGAGAAATCAGCTGTCACAAAAAATTAGACTTAAATTTTTACCTGATTTGAGATTTCAGCCTGATACAACTTTGGACTATGCAGCTAAGATTGATGCAGTGCTGAATAGTCCGGAAGTTTTGAGAGACCTTGAAAAAGAAAATCAATAATCAAGTTAGTACAAAGGATTTTTACTGATTTGATTAACCAGTTGGATTAATAGAGCCTGTTCTATTTTGATTACATCACTGTCAGAAGCAATGGAACCCGATGCAAAAAAGGTTCCTTTTTGTTTGTTGATGGGTAGATGTTCATTTCTGGGAATAATGGACCAATCAGCTTCCAAGATTGCTGAGCCATTTTGATTCCCCAGATTTTGTACATCCAAGTGGCTGATATTGATCAGGATCTGACTTGTTGGCATACCAACCTGTCTTTGATTGGTTATGAATAGAGTTGGATTTTTTATGGATAGCAAATGTGTAACATAATCGGTTACGGCAACGGATAAAACGCTACTCATTCTTCCGTTGACACTATGATGAAGACTGCTGTTTTCTCGGGTAACAATATCGGTTGTGTCAAGGTAATCCGGTACTGTGATCGGTGTAATGATAATAGTGGGGGAAGTTTCAGAATATTGTGTAATTTTGTTTGTCGACTGATTTATAATATTTTCATTGAAAGTGTAATATTTAAGAGGGGGAGCACTGCATCCCCCGAGAATAAATAAGGTACTTAATGAGGATAAAGCGATAAATTTATTCATTGTTTTCGACCAATCAGTAATAATTTAGGATTACGTTCTATTTCCCGCGAAAATCCTCGAAGTGAAGTGGAAGCATCAGCAAGGTTCTTCAGGATAATTTCAAGATTGTTTCGTGAAGGTGAACGGGATGAGGTAAGCGTTTTCACATTATCAATCATTTCTGATGCTGATGACACGGCTTTGTTTGAATTGTTTAATAAAATGTGAAGCTCTTTTCCGCGTGAACGAAGTTGGACATCTCCATCAACAAGCAATTTATTAAAGTTCTTCAATAAACCATCTATGTTTTTGTTGATATGAGTCACCAGAATATTTGTACTATCTGATGTTTTCTTGACGCTATTAATAAGATCAGGGGTTTGCTTGTTTAAAGTTTCGGCAAGTTGTCCTATTTTTTGCGCAGTGTCATTTAGGTTTCTGGAAAGTTGTTCAAGTTGTAGATTCATTAATTCGGATTTGATTTTTTGAAACGTAGAGGGACGGGAAGGTATTTCTGTAAGATTTTTTGCAATCACAGGATGAAAGTGAGGGGCATTCTGCAAATCAAAATCAAGAAAAATATTGGACGTACCGGTAACGAAACTTTCTGTGCTAATTTCTGCACAAAGTCCATTTTCTATCATTTTTTCCAATAGTTTTTTAAAATTATTATATTTATATCCTATGCGGATTTTTCTGGGATCAATATTGATTACTACAGGGATATAGGCTTTGTGACTACCTTGATCGAATTGGAGATTAATGGAATCAACGGTTCCTACCTGTACTCCTCTGAACGTAACAGGCGCTCCAATGGATAATCCTGATATTGAGCTTGGAAAAACGATTATGGCATGCTCTTTTTTTGAAAAAAGATTAAAATTACTGAAAAAAATAACAGCACAAAGAGCAAGAATTATTCCTCCCAATACAAAAGCCCCGATTGTGGTTTGTTTATTAATGGTCATCTTTGTTCTTCTTTCTCTTCTGCATTTTCATAACGTTGTCTATGCATAAAATCGTATACCAATTGACAGGATGGATGATCGTGCATTTCTTGTGGTGAACCATGGGCAAGGGGTGTCTTTGATTCCGCGTCAAGGAATATACCATCATCTGCAATTGTAAATAAACTTGATAATTCGTGACTGACTATGATGATTGTGGTTCCCAATCCATTTCGTAAGGTGAGAATTAAATCATCAAGTCTCTTAGAAGTGATGGGATCAAGTCCGGCTGAGGGTTCATCAAAAAATAGGATTTCTGGATCAAGGGCAAGAGCTCTAGCCAAGCCACACCGTTTTCTCATTCCTCCGCTTAATTCAGAGGGATACAGGTTAATGGCATATTCCATTCCAACCAGCCCCAGTTTTAATTCTACCAATCGATGAATCATTTCTGGAGAAAGGTTGGTAAAAAGTTGCAATGGAAGTGCAACATTTTCACCTACTGTCATAGAGCTCCATAGAGCAGCATTTTGAAACAAAATACCAAAATTATGCGCGATTTTTATGCGATGTTTTCTCGAAACTCTCCAGTAATTTTCATTCTTGACAAGATAATCACCCGCTATTGGTTCTAAAAGCCCTATCATGGATTTAAGAAGTGTACTTTTTCCACATCCACTACCACCCATTAGGGCAAAAATGCTGCCTTGCTTAACGTCAAAATTAATGTTTTTCTGGATAACCTTTGTACCGTAACCAATGGTGAGATTTTTAACGGATAGAAGTATATTGCTGGATTGGTTACTCATTATTTATATTCCAATCATGTCAGCAATAACGGCAAATATGGCATCAATAGCGATCACCCCTACAATGCCAGTAACCACAGCTTTGGTCGCAGCCAAGCCGACATCAACCGCACTTCGTCCTGATTTTAACCCGATGTAACAGCTGCTTACCCCTATAAATATTGCAAATGAAACGGTTTTGAGACCACCAAACACAAATTGGTTGAAAGCAACCGCTCCGAAACTTTGTTGTAAAAATCCTATGATTGAAACTTTTAACATGAAAATGGAAACAATCAATCCGCCAAGAATTCCCATAAAACAGCCATAAAGATATAAAATCGGCATGGTGATTACAAGTGAGAGCATTGATGGAAGAATAAGATATTCCATAATGGAAACACCCATGACTTTTAACGCATCGATTTCCTCATTGCCCTGCATTGTTGAAATACGGGCTGCATAGGCCCCACCTGTTCGGCCTGAAATAACAATAGCACTCATGACGGCAGCCATTTCCCGAACAGTTGCAATGCTGACCAAGTTTGCCACATAAGCGTCAGCTGCAAACCTGCGTAATTGTACTGCACCGACAAAACCAAGAATTGCCCCGACTAGAAAATTAACAACACTGATGATTAAGAGGGCAGACGGACCAGCGTTCTGGACATCAGAAATCAAATCCACAATTCGCATGTAAGAACGGCCGGTGAGGGATTTTAAAATACCAATAATAACTTCCTTAAGCATCTGGACAGTTATGCCAAGATTGGTCAGTCCGTTGATAGTCCATTCACCAATCATATATAACGGACGAAAGGGAGATGAATGTTTAACAGGTGCCTCATCTTTGCTTTCATGCAAGAGGGAAAGAAGTTCTTGTGCGGAAGCAGGCAGATCTTTGTCAGAGAATTTTATGGAATGTTTGGTGGCCTGACATTTGATATCCCAAAGAAAGACAATCAATCCACTATCCCAGTTTTTAAGATTTCTAGCATCAAAATAAAGCGTTTGATGAGCAGGGATCCTTTCTAGATTTTTTGGAGAAAATCGGGGAATGTTATTGTTTTTTGCTAACCATTGCCCACTTAAGGAAATAACATAATGATTTTCTTGCTGCTCTAGTTTCCACTGAGGCTGCTGATCTGAATTTATATCGCTCATGCTTTGTCTGAATAATGTTGAATAATTTTATTTCATAAAATTATACTAAAAAGGTAAATATATAAAACATTATATACTTATATGAAATGTAGGTGAATTTATTATCATTTTAATTTTTTATATAATATGGTTTTTTTTGTAAAAAGTAACTATGTAAAAAAGAGAAGTATTGGTAATATAAAAGTTACTTTTCAGAGAAGTAGGATTTTTGATTGATTGATGCATACAAAACGTAAACAGAAGTTGGATGGATGGCTTCTTGTTGATAAACCATTAAATGTGACATCTGCTTACGTTGTAAATAGGGTGAAATATGCTTTTAATGCTTGTAAGGTAGGGCATAGTGGTACCTTGGATCCATTGGCGACAGGGTTGTTACCCATCGCTTTTGGTCAGGCAACCAAAACAATCCCTTACATTATGGATAAGACAAAAGTTTATCATTTTGAACTTACTTTTGGAGAATCTCGTACAACGGATGATGCTGAAGGTGAGGTTCTTGACCATTCAGAGTTCAGACCGGGTGATGAACAAATCAATAAGGCTTTACAGTCCTTTCAAGGAGAAATATATCAGGTACCTCCTATCTACTCAGCGGTAAAGGTGCAAGGTAGACGTTCTTATGACTTAGCACGTCAAGGGGAAAAACCTCAACTAAAAGAACGGTTGGCACGTATTGATTCTTTTCGAATGATAGAACGGATTGATAAAGATCGTGCAAAGTTTGAAGTTGTTTCTGGTAAAGGCGTTTATATGCGTTCTTTAGCCAGGGATTTGGCGGTTGCCTGTAATACAGTTGGTTATGTTTCTGAATTACGCCGCCTTCGCGTGGGTCCATTTGATATTGCAAATGCTTTTTTACTGGACAAAATCGTTGAAAATGGCAAAAAAGGAGTTGTTTCTTTAGATATGCTTCTTCCCGTTCAAACTGCGCTGGACGACATCCCGGCTCTAGCTGTGACTGAAGAGGAGGCTGAATCCCTGAATTTTGGCAAATCTATTGATCTGACCGAGATATGGAATCGTTTTGCACTGGATGTGAATTCATATGATGGCATTGTTCGTGCAATGAAAAAGGAGCATTTTATAGGATTGTGCCATTTAAACAATAAATGGCTGCGTCCTGTTCGTATTTTTAATATTTAAATTGATGAAAGGATATACGATGTCGATTACACCGGATCGTCGTACCCAGCTAATTAAAGAATACCAAACCAAAGAAAATGATACAGGGTCTCCTGAGGTTCAGATTGCTTTGTTAACAGAAAGAATTAATAATTTAACTGAACATATGAAAGAACACGCCAAGGATTTTCATTCCCGGCGTGGGTTATTGAAATTGGTTGGTCAACGTCGTCGTTTGCTGGCCTACATCAGTCGGGTTAATAAAAGCCGTTATGAAAACCTGATCAAGCGTTTAGGTTTGCGTCGTTAAAAAATAAAGACTGGTTTATCTATTAAACCAGTCTTTATTTTATAAATTAAGAATATTGAGTATATTATAATCAAAACAGGAAAGTTTTTTGAAATCCAGCTTTACAGCGTTTCAGGCCACATGGTGTGAAAATAACAAAATATAAATGCTCCATGCCGTCCGAAACGCTGTTATTTACAGCATTGAATGTAATGATGGTTAAAAAAATTTTCTTGCGTATAACTTCATAGGATAAAAAATGTTTAAATATTATCGTAAGGAAATTGAATGGGGGGGACGTCCTCTTATTCTGGAAACAGGTAAAATAGCGCGTCAGGCAGATGGTGCAGTGATGGCCACTTATGGCGGGACCACAGTATTATGTACAGCTGTTGGAAATAAGAAAGCCAATCCAGATCAGGATTTCTTTCCATTAACCGTGCATTATCAGGAAAAGGCTTTTGCAGTTGGAAAAATTCCTGGCGGTTTTTTCAAACGTGAGGGGCGCGCTTCTGAAATCGAAACATTGATCTCTCGACTTATTGATCGGCCTATTCGTCCATTATTTCCTGATAATTTTTGTAATGAAGTGCAGGTTATAGCGACTGTTTTAAGTCATGATATGGAAAATGATCCTGCCATTGTTGCCATGATTGGCTGTTCTGCAGCGCTGACCCTGTCCGGTATTCCTTTCTTTGGACCGATTGCGGGTTGCCGGGTTGGATATATTGATAATGAATATGTTCTAAATCCGGTTTTGGCGGAGATGGATCAAACCAAATTGGACTTGGTTGTGGCGGGTACTTCCGAAGGGGTTCTGATGGTTGAATCCGAAGCCCAGGAATTAAGTGAAGAAGTAATGTTGGGGGCTGTTAATTTTGGTCACGAGGCCTGTCAGCCTGTTATTGATGCAATTATCGCTTTGGCCGAGCATGCTGCCCGTCAACCTTGGGAATTGTCTGAACCTACTGCAGAAGAGAAGAAATTAAAAACTCGTATTGACAAGATTGGACGCAAACCTTTGGCGGAAGCCTATAAGGAAAAGGAGAAGCAAAAACGTTACACTTTACTGGATGCGGCACGTACCAAAATTATTGATAAGCTTGTTGAGGAAGAATTTGATACAGCCAAGGCGGGTTCCTTGATTGATAAATTGGAAGCCGATATTGTCCGTAATTCAGTGTTAAAGACAGGATTGCGGATTGACGGACGTGATTTAACCACGATTCGACCCATTATCAGTGAGGTTGGTGTTTTACCTAGAACACACGGATCCGCTCTTTTTACCCGGGGTGAAACGCAAGCTCTGGTTGTGACAACTTTAGGTACAACTCAAGATGAACAGGTTGTGGATGCGTTAGAAGGGGAATATCGTTCTAATTTCATGTTGCATTATAATTTTCCTCCTTATTCTGTGGGGGAATGTGGACGGTTGGGTTCACCTGGGCGTCGTGAAATTGGTCATGGAAAACTGGCATGGAGAGCTATTCATCCTCTGTTGCCAAGCAAGGAAAAATTTCCATATACCATGCGTGTAGTTTCTGAAATTACGGAAAGTAACGGTTCGTCCTCTATGGCTACGGTTTGTGGAACCTCTTTATCCCTGATGGATGCAGGTGTGCCACTGGAACGTCCTGTAGCGGGAATTGCCATGGGATTGATCAAGGAGAAAAAGGGTGTTGCTGTATTGAGTGATATCCTTGGTGATGAAGATCATTTGGGAGATATGGATTTTAAAGTTGCTGGTACTGAAGTTGGTGTCACCGCTTTACAAATGGATATTAAAATTACATCCATTACACCAGCAATTATGGAACAGGCCTTGGAACAGGCTCGTGAAGGAAGAATTCATATTTTGGGTGAAATGGCAAAAGCCTTGACAGAAAGCCGTAATGACATTGCAGAGAATGCACCACATGTCATCATTATGAATGTGCCCAAGGAAAAGATCAGGGATATTATTGGATCTGGCGGTAAAACAATTCGTGAAATTGTTGAATATGCAGGTTGTAAAATTGATATTGATGATGATGGTACAATACAAATTGCTGTTACATCGAATGAACAGGCGGAAAAAGCCAAGGAGCGTATCAATGCAATCATTGCTGAACCAGAAGTTGGCCGCATTTATACAGGAAAAGTTGTAAAGGTTGCCGATTTCGGAGCATTTGTCAATTTTATGGGGGCTCGTGACGGGCTGGTTCATATTTCTGAATTATCAGCCGGGCGTGTCGGTCGTACAAGTGACGTTGTCAAAATGGGGGATACTGTCAAGGTAAAGGTTGTAGGTTTTGATGATCGAGGAAAAATCAAGCTTTCCATGCGTGAGGTAGATCAGGAAACAGGTGCTGACATCAGTGAAGTCGTTGGAGTCAAAAACAGCTCGTCATCTCGTAATCGCAATGATAACCAGTCCAAACGCTCATAGGTTTTTATGTGTATCATTTTTTCAATAAAAAGATGATTCTTGATTTTTTTATTGGAATAAATATAAGTGGGCTATTCAAAGTTTTTTTTGGTTTAGATTGTTTAGTCCACTGCATATAGAGCAGGAGTAATAATGAAAGCAGTTAATTCAATTCGTATGGGAAATAAAGAAGTCCTCCCTTTGATTGAAGGGGGTAAAGGGGTTTCTGTTTCTACAGGAGTATCTGCTGGTCATTGGTCTGCTGCGGGTGGAATTGGAACCATTTCCATTGTAAATGCTGATAGTTATGATGAAAATGGCAATGTTATTCCCCAGATCTATCATGCAAAAACACGGCGTGAACGACATGAAGAACTCATTCAATATGCAATTAAGGGCGGAATAACCCAAATAAGGGTTGCCCGTGATATTGCGGGGCCAAAAGTGCCTCTTCATGTCAATATTATGTGGGAAATGGCAGCAAGTGAACTGATTGCATCTCAGGTTTTGGAACAATCAAAAGGTTTGATTAATGGTGTTACCTGTGGAGCGGGAATGCCCTATCGTTTATCAGAAATTGCTGCAAAACATGCATTATATTACTATCCCATTGTTTCCTCTGGACGTGCTTTCAATGCGTTATGGCGTCGATCTTATAGAAAAACGCCAGAATGGCTTGGTGGGGTGGTTTATGAAGATCCATGGAGGGCTGGGGGGCATAATGGGTTATCAAATAGTGAAAATCCATTGGAACCGCAGGATCCTTTTCCACGCGTTGTAGAGTTGAGAAGAGTCATGCGCCAATATGGACTGGATCATGTTCCAATCATTATGGCAGGTAATGTCTGGTGGCTTTCTGAATGGGAAGATTGGATTGATAATCCAGATTTGGGTATGATTGCATTTCAGTTCGGTACAAGACCTTTGTTAACGAGGGAAAGCCAAATCCCTCAAGCTTGGAAAGATCGTTTGCGGACATTGAAAAAAGGTGATGTATATCTTAATCATTTCTCTCCTACAGGTTTTTATTCATCGGCAGTTCAAAATAGTTTTCTTAATGAATTGAAGGAACGGTCTCAAAGGCAAGTTCCTTTTTCAAGGGAAGCTACAGAAATGATGAATGTTCCATATGAATATGGGGCTAGAAAACGTTTGATTTATGTTGCCCAGACGAGTTTTGAAAATATTAAGAAATGGGAAAGCGAGGGATTTACTCAGCCTCTCCGGACTCCAGATCATACATTCATTTTTGTAACTCCTGAAAAAGCAGGAGAGATACAACAGGATCAGAATAACTGCATGGGATGCCTGTCAATGTGCCAGTTTTCAAATTGGTCACAGGTTGGTCCCGGTTATACGACAGGAAATCGACCCGATCCCCGCTCTTTTTGTATCCAGAAAACATTACAGGCAATAGCTCATGCGAATGGTCCTGACGCAAAGGAGGTGGTTGATCATAATTTGATGTTTAGTGGAACCACAGGGTGGCGATTTGGATCTGACCCATTTTATGATAATGGGTTTATTCCAACAGTTAAACAGTTGGTTGATCGAATTATAACCGGATATTAATGATAAATTTATCCAGTATCGAATGTTAAATTCTAAATTACTGTTCAAATAATTTAGAATTTTTTGGATTAAACTAGTTTTTAAAAAACTATTGAATATTTGTTAAAATATTATCTGGCAATTTGCGATAACAAATTATTGGTACAGACTTCTGCATCAAATAAAGCTGTCGAATTAACAAAAGGTCTTGGTAAAATATAAGTATAAAATTTACTGCCTTCAGTGGGAACACCTAGAGCATAAATAGACTTGATTATCTGATTGTTTTGATTGATCAAATTGAAGTTTGCATTGACATTAAATTCTCCTAGAGCATAATTGCCAATATGGAATTGACAGCCTATATTGTTTTTTAGGATATTTTGAAAAAGAATGTCTTTGCTTTCCTTTGCAATGGGTGCATTGACCATGGCAACAATATAATAATCAGCACGAATGACTTCGTTAAATTGTGTTGTTAGGTAAAAGCTTTCCTCTTTTTCTTCTACTTTAACATTCGGCCCCAAATCTATGCGCAATATGTTGGCCTTGATTAAAGCGATCATTTGCTGAATTCTCTCAAGGGGTGGACCAACACAAATTCGGATCATGATAGGTTTAAATACTTCATTGAACCAGATAGCACTTTTTTCCGACAGGCCACAATGGTCAACGGTTAATCTGATCCAATCACGTACATCCCTTAAAATATCAGTGCTTGCCTTGGTGGGATTGTCTATATTGCCCTGTAAAGCGTTATGTATATCTTCCTGTAAATAGTTTAAAAGCCATTCATGAAATTCTCTCTGGCTTTTGAAGGAAGTATGGGCAAGCGGATCGCTAATTTTTTCCCATGAGAATCTTTCTTTTTCATCGGGAATATAGGCTTTTACAATCGCGTTTCTTTGTGATTTGTTTCTTAGGTAGTCGTTAAGGAAATTATAAGCCTTGATTATGTCTTGATTTTTGAGGTAGGTAAAACTGTAAACACATTCCATTTCTTCAATCAATAACGGTAGATAATCTTTTTCAAAATCAATTTTTTTATTGTTTTTTAACTCAATTATTTTTTCTTTGGTAAAAATTTGGGGCTTGTATTGTTCTCTTAATTCTTTTTGCGTTATCCCCCGTGCATTCAAGGGTAATCCTGATCTGGAAAAAGCTATAATTTTAGGTTCCTTTCCAGAGGGTTGATAGATTAGGTGGTCTTTTTCCTTAATGAATTTCCCTCCTCTGTCTTCAGTCAATTTGGAAATAACGTCAAATGTGGTCAAGCCAAGTCCCTGTATTGCAACGGTTTCTTTATTCGTAATGATATGGTCTAATTTTTCCAAAGGATATGCATATATTTTTTTCTTATTTGGAAATTCGCAATTTTGGGTATCGTGACCGGTGGTTATACAAATAATATCAGATGAGTAAGTATTATTTTTCGTAACGATACTCCATTTTTTTTTATCACTTCCGGAAATGTTTATAACTTTTTCTTGTATTTTGATGATCTGAAGGTTTTGTACCTTGATAGAACATAAATAATTAAAGACCCAGCATAGGTATTCGCCAAGATCCTTTCGTGAATAATAGTTTAAAGGGTTGATTGTTTTATTTTGTGATTTATATTTGATTTTTAACCATTCATAAAAGGTTGGTCCCCGGATTGCATATTTGTAGTTTTTAACCGTATCATCAGGGAAAACAGTAATCTGACTGCAAATAGTGTTAACTAATAAATTTTCTGATTGATTGATATCATGACAACCGGCACCATAATCTTTATTTTCGTTAAATAGTTGTAAAATAATCTGCTTATCTTTTAGTTTCTCATCCCAAATACAATGGGATATAATTCTTTCAAGTACGTTGAGGCCTCTTGATCCCAATCCTATTATAGATATTTTAATCTTATTATAATCATTATTCATAATTTTTTCTTCTATTAATATATTAATATTTTTAAATAAAATTAATGCATTATTAATATAATTATTATGTTATAATAAATAACACATTGAAACGAAATATAATACAAATTAAAATAACTAATAAAGTTATAATTTAATTGGTTTTATTAAGAAGTATATTATTAGTATTTAAGTGTATAAAAAATGTTACGAAAATTTTTGAATATTCAATATCCTATTTTTCTTGCACCAATGGCGGGTGTATCAACACCAAAACTGGCAGCTGAGGTTTCAAATTCTGGTGGATTGGGATCATTGGGACTGGGATCCTGCAATCATGAAGAGGCGAAAAAGCAAATTGAACAGCTGAAACAGCTGACCTCCTTACCTTTTCAGGTCAATTTTTTCTGTCATCAACCAGAGAAATCAGATGCTACACTTGAAAATCAGTGGGTTCAATATTGCTGTTCAAAATTTGGCAGGATAGATCTGATGAATAATTTTAGTCAGGCTTTTTCCTGTCTTTATTCCAGTTTTTTAGAGAATGACAATTTTCTGGATTTAGTAATTCAAGAAAAAGTTCCCGCTGTTAGTTTTCATTTTGGAATCCCAAGCAAAAGTCAAATTTACAGATTGAAACAAGCCAATATTGTTACGATGGCTTCTGCGACAAATTTGATAGAGGCTTCATACATAGCAAGGTCTGGTATAGATATAATAATAGCGCAGGGTATAGAAGCGGGTGGTCATCGGGGTGTTTTTAATCCAAATATTGATTCAGCGATACCAACACTAGAACTGGTTTTTCTGATTAAAAATAATTTATCAATACCAGTTGTGGCTGCCGGTGGTATTATGGATGCGCGAGATATTCATGATTGTCTTAGAGTGGGGGCAAATGGTGTTCAGTTAGGAACGGCATTCGTCCAATGCAGTTCGTCAAAAGCGAGTGAAACCTATAGACAATCATTGTTTAATTCTAAAGTTACGCAAATTACCGCGACCATTTCTGGTCGACCTGCCAGGGGGTTGGTCAATGATTGGCATTTAAAAATTGATTCACCAGATCGGCCTTTAACACCACCTTATCCTTATACTTATTATTTTGCCAAGAAAATTTACGAATATACTAGACAGCCTCAGTATGCCGCATTTTGGGCAGGATCAAAGGTTTCAAAAATTAAAAAAATGGAAGCGCCAGATTTAATGAAGTCTTTTATTGAAAATGTTGATTTTTGATCTTAATCATTATTTAGAGTATGAAGATAGAGTTAAATTAAATAGCAATATTTTTTACTATAATTTGTAGAAAATAAAATGCATATTTGCTGAATTGTAAAAATTGAACGTATTTTAAGATACATTCAATTTAACCTGTTTTGAAATATCGTTTTTATATTATTCTACTGTTTTAAAGCTTTATTACCGATATCCGTGCGCCAGATACCATCCTTCCAGTTAATTTTGTTAACGGCATTATATGCGGTTGTCTGTGCTTGTTTGAGTGTTTTATCAAAAGCGGCAACGCATAAGACACGACCTCCTGCTGCACAAAGTTCTTGTTGAGCGTTATAATTGGTTCCAGCATGAAAGACTTTTACATGGGGTATGGATTCAGCTTGGTCAATATTTTGGATAATTCCGCCTACAACTGGTGTTCCCGGATATCCTTTTGCCGCCATAACAATACAAATCCCTGCTTGATCAGAGAATTTGATTTCTGATTTTTTTAATTTTCCCTGACTGAGATTATAGAGAATGTCTAACAAATCTGTTTCCAGTCGAGGAAGCAGAACTTCTGCTTCCGGGTCTCCAAAACGAACATTATATTCAATTAGATAGGGCCCATCATTTGTAATCATCAGTCCGGCAAAAATAATGCCACGGAAAGGAATTCCACGTTTTACCATTTCGCGCAGCATGGGTCTGACTGTTATATCCAACGCTTTCTCTTGGGCTGCGTGATCAAAAAAGGGTGGTGGGGATATTGCACCCATTCCGCCAGTATTGGGTCCCGTATCATTATCGCCAATGCGTTTGTGATCCTGAGCCGCCCCGATTAAAACCGCATGTTCTCCATCGCAAAAGGCAAATAGGGAAATTTCCTCTCCTGTCAGAAATTCCTCGATAACGATTTTATTGCCTGCTTCGCCAAAACGGTTATCTTGCAGGATTGTTTCGATCGCTTCTTCAGCTTCCTTAAAGGTATAGGCGATAATAACGCCTTTTCCTGCCGCCAAACCATCTGCCTTGATGACAATCGGAAAAGAATGGGTTTTCAAATAAGCAACCGCTTGTTCACTATCTGTAAACTCTTTCCATGCTGCAGTTGGGATTTGGGCGGCATCGCTGATCATTTTTGTGAAACTCTTGCTTCCCTCCAGCTGTGCAGCCGCTCGGCTGGGACCTGCACAGAGGATCCCGGCGTGCTCGCAAGCATCGGTTAATCCTTTAACCAAAGGTAATTCTGGTCCGGGAATAACAAGATCAATATGATTGTCTTGTGCAAATTTTACTAAATCGGTAATATTATCTACCTTAATGTTTATATTTTTACCATATTGTGCAGTACCTGGGTTTCCTGGTGCGATAAAAAGCTCGGTAAGATTGGGTGAGCAAGCAAGAGCCATGGCAAGGGCGTGTTCTCTTCCCCCAGAACCGACGAGTAAAACGCGCATAGAGATTTCCTTTACTGATGTTTCTTTTTTGGGATAAGGCTGTATCATATTTATGTCGATAGATGAGCAACTTTCTGATCGAATGACGGATAATATACCAGAATTTAGTGTAGGGGATATTTCTACAGCGATTAAGCGCGTTTTGGAAGGAAATTTTTCTCGGATTAAAGTGAGGGGGGAAATTACCGAGTTAAAACAGTATCCGTCTGGACATATTTATTTTTCCCTAAAAGATGAAAATGGAAAACTGACAGCAATTATCTGGCGGTTCAAGGCGGCAAAACTTACTATAAAACTCGAAAACGGTATTGAGGTTATTGCAACAGGCAAGATTTCTTCTTATGGGGAACGTTCATCATATCAGCTCATTGTCGATCAGATTGATTATGCCGGCGAAGGTGCTTTATTGGCCCGTATCGAAAAATTAAGAAAGAAATTGGAAGCTGAAGGTTTATTTGACCAGGAAAAAAAGCGTCCTTTTCCTCTATTGCCAAAAGTAATAGGTGTGATTACATCCTCTAAAGGCGCGGTTTTGCACGATATTCGCACAACAATTCAACGACGTTTTCCCAGAGATATCTTGGTCTGGCCAGTGGCGGTTCAGGGAGAGGGGGCAAGTGAACAGATTGTCAGGGCTATTATTGGATTTAATACTCTTTCTGTTAATGGTAAAATTCCACGTCCTGATATCTTGATTGTTGCACGAGGGGGTGGATCACTGGAAGACTTGATGGCCTTTAATGATGAGGCTGTTGTAAGGGCCGCAGCAGAGTCGAAAATTCCCCTGATCTCAGCAGTTGGACATGAAACAGATACAACCTTGATTGATTTCGCATCTGACCGTCGGGCCCCGACTCCAACTGCAGCTGCGGAAATGGCTGTTCCTTCGCAGGTTGATCTTGCTGCTGGAATAATGCAGCTGGTTACGCGTTTGAATAAAGCATTAATACAGATTATTCAATCTTATCAACTGCGTTTGAACAAGGCCATTACCAGATTGCCGGACGTTCCCACTCTATTGGCGCAAAACCGTATGCGCCTGGATGACCGTTCCTATCGTCTGGATTTGGCGCTTCCAGCATTGGTTCTGAAAAGGAGACATCAGCTTTCTTCCATTCAGGCTGTTGATCAATATCTTTTGGGACTGATTGATCGTTTCAAGAGACAACTGGCCTTTAATGAAAAACAATATGCAATTTCTTGGCTGCATTATATGCGTCAGTTGGAAAATAATTTACCCCTGTTCTCCATATCGAATGTACGTAATTTATTGAGAGAAAGGCAGTTGAAATTGGAAAGTGTCACGGCAAGATTGGAAGCCCTTTCCCCCAAGGCTGTATTGGCACGGGGATATGTCTTGGTACAGAATAAGAAAGGTCAGGCTGTAACTGAAGCAAGAGGATTGAGAGCTGGATCTGATTTGATCTTAACTTTTTATGATGGGCAGAAAGACGTGCGTGTTTTGAAGCGGCAGGAAAACCGTCAGGAAAGTTTTGATCTGTAAATTGATTAAACGGTTTATAATCAATCCTGTTTAATTATTCAATTTAATTAAATCGTAACCTGAATTATATAAATTGAGATGAATGTTGATTTATTGAAAAATTGAATTTTGAAATATTGTAAATCATTTTTTTTGACCAGAATATTATATTGGTTGTTATGGTTACGGATCGTTATTGGGAAAACTTGTCACTTCAAGAAATGAACAAGGAGCAATGGGAGGCTTTATGTGACCGTTGCGGTCGGTGTTGCCTGCATAAATTGCGGGATGATGATACGAATGAAATTTATTATACAAATGTTGCCTGTTGGTTGCTGGATATAAAAACAGGGCAATGTTCGGATTACTGTCATCGTAAAATCAGGATTCCGGACTGTATCCAATTGACCCGAAAGAATTTATCAAGGATTGACTGGCTGCCCTCCACCTGTGCATATCGTTTAATAGCGGAAGGCAAGACACTTTATCCTTGGCATTATTTGATTGCCGGCAATTTTGAAGCCATGCATAAAGCCGGTATTTCCGTGCGGGGAAAGGTTGTGAGTGAACATGATGCAGGGGAATTGGAGGATTATATAGTGGAATGGATCGATTGAAAAACACAATGAGTTGTTTTCTTTCTCCATTGTAGGCTGTATATTTACTTGTATTGGAGAATTTTACATGGATTTGAAATCTTTTATCAAATAATTAATTTTTTTTAAATTTATTCTTTGACCTTTTCGTTCTTCATGCTATTAATCCTTTTACAAAATATGGGCGAGCTTGGCGGAATGGTAGACGCTCAAGACTTAAAATCTTGTGTCCGTTTTGGACGTGTGGGTTCAAGTCCCACAGTTCGCACCACCTGAATAATTTATTGATTTTTCCCTTTTTTTAAAATTTTAGAAATTTAATTAAAATAATACAATAATTTTTTGTTACGTTTTATATATAATTTGAAATTAATGTTAACTGAAAACGGGGAAAAGGATGGAACAATTAAATCAATTAATTGAATCTTTTCTAAGTCATTATAAACAAAAACGTGTTTTTTTTAATGAGCTTGCCCGATTAGCAGCTAAACAATGTGAAAAAGCATTAAAGAGTGATGGTATCAAAGCCATTGTTACATATCGTGCAAAAACATCTGAGCGATTAAAAGAAAAAATTATTCAACGCTGCAAAGAGAAACGTTACCAAAATGAAGAAGCTATTAGTAAAGATATTATTGATTTGTCTGGTGTTCGAATAGCACTATATTATCCTGCAGATCGTATGAGAGTGAGTCAGTTAATTGAGAAGAATTTTAAGATTATTAAAGATAAAAAATTTCCTAATGAAGTAAAACTGGTCAACAATAGATTTGATGGTTATCATGCAGATCATTATCGTGTTGAAATCAGATCTGATACTTTAGAAGAGAATAAGGAATATTCTGATCATATTGTTGAGATTCAAGTTGCTTCAGTATTAATGCATGCTTGGTCAGAGGTTAATCATGATCTAGGCTATAAGCAATTTAATGGTGAATTGTCTCAACAAGAAAAATCAATCCTGGATGTATTGAATGGGCTAGTACTAGTAGGAGAGGGATTGCTTGAACAATTGCAAACTGCTTTTCAAAATCGTGTTTCATATCAAAAACAGCCTTTTATTAACCAATATGAATTGGCAGCATATCTTTTTGAAAGAATAAAAAAAATAAAAGATATAGATAAAGGAATTGAGCCTTTAATGGAAAATGTTGATGAATTATTTTATTTGCTCCAAGATACAAAGTGGAATAATGCAAATGGATTGGATCAATTACTAAATGAAAAATTAAATGGAAATATTATTAATTTTCCTATTTGTGAGCAAATATTAGATATTATTTTTGAGAAAAATATAAATCAATTTGATAAATATTATAGTTTATTTGATGATGATCAAACGTATAAAAATATTTGTAAGGACATAGTAAAGAAAAGAATTTTATTTAAACGTTATATCACTTGTATTGCTTATTATAAAAATTTTAATACAAATCATATTTTAAAACAAGTTAAACAGTTACAGGGATTATGGGGTAGTTTACATTTTATTTCATTAGTTTATCATTGGATTTTAGATAATAATATTTATTCGGATTATTACAATGTTATAAATGACTTAGATACAGTTAAAGGTGATTTTAATTTAATATTGACGAAAATAAAAAATTTTAAAGATTCAGATTCAAAAAAAGCGTTAGAGTGGGCTAAAACTGGACAATTGAAATTACCAGAGAAAGTATAAATTTCAATAAATTTTAAATTAAAACTATAAAATTGGATCAGGTTATACGTTAATATAATTAAAGTATAATTTTTAAAACTGCTTTCGAATTTTATTGTTTGACCAGTTTCGCTAACAGATTTTGTTGTTCGATGGTCATGGGAAGTTCCGTTTTTGTTATATCCACACCCTGCCAGCCGGCTCCAAGGGCCGTGAACAAATTGATGGAATCCTGGAAACGTTCCAAAATGGCCACAGCCTCTTCATTGGCGGCATTTGTGGCTGTTCGTTGCGCGGTCAGGACATCCAGATATCCTGTAAGTCCTGCCTTATAGAGTTTTTGGGCACGGATAAGGGCGGTCTGGCTGCTTACTTTGGATTTGTGCAACAGATCAACATGTTCGGAATCATCACCCCAGGCCGCGATAACATCCTCGATCTCCTTCAGGGATGTCAGGATTGTTTGACGGTAATTTAACCGTGCCTCTTCTGCCTGAGCCTGCGCTTGCTTAACCGTGGCACTAAGGCGGCCACCATGCAGACCTGGAATGGAAAGATTGATAAAGCTGCTGGATACCAGACTGGCAATATTGGCCATTTGACTGGTAAAAGAAGTCGTTGGCATCGCACTCATGTCAATGGTGAATTGTGGATAGAGTTCTGCAACCGCAACACCGATATTTGCCGTTGCCATGGCGTATTGCCTTTCGGCTATACGTATGTCTGGACGATTGGCCAGGGCAATGGAAGGAATGGAGGGTGGAAATGGGGGTAAGTCTGGTAAAGGCTGTTCTATCTTAAGAAGTGTTTCCGTGGTTCCCGGCGTTTGTCCCAGCAAAACATCAATTGTATGAGTAATCTGGGTAATGCTGGTTTTCAAGGGCTCTCGACTTGCTCGCTGGGTTTCAAGCTCGGCTTCTGCCTGGGCAGTGCTTAGAGTCGTGCCTGTACCCTCAATATACTGTTTTTGTGCCAGATTATAGATATATTGGGCGATCGCAACATTTTCATCCGCTATGCGTAACCGTAGCTGCATGGTGCGGAGGGTTACATAGTTATTGGCCAGTTGAGAAAGCATGGCTAAAAGGACGGCTCTTCTATCCTCGATCGAGGCCTTTACAGCCTCTTCTTGGGATTGAACCATTCGTCTGATCAAACCGAATGTATCCAGTTGCCAGCTGAATGTCGCGCCATAACGACGTATAACGGCATTATTTGGATTTCCTTTTGATATCGAGATATTGCTGGATAAGGTATTGGAAGATGTCTGATATCCAAATCCGCCAGAACCATCCAGTTGGGGATACCATTTAGACGCCTGCTGATCACGCAAGGATTGAGCGGCCAAAATCCGTTGTCCCGCCATCTGAAGGTCATAATTGTTCTGGATGGCCTTTTCAACAAGTTGATTTAACAATGGATCATGAAACTGTTCCCACCAACGACGCATGTTGTTCGCTGCCTGGACAATCTCTTGGGCTGTGGCTGGTCTTTTCCATACTTTTTCAGTCCATTGTTCCGGAATTTTCATGTGATCCCGATGAAAATTGGGGCCAACCGTGCAGGCATTCAATCCAATCAAGGAAAATGTAATTGCTTTCTGCCAGATAGATTTTAGACGGAACATGTTTGAAATACTCATAGATGATCTTGTAACCAGGTGGCCAGTTTTCCTTTTCTGCCACTTGTTTGTGGGCCGACACTGATTGTGGCGGTCATGCCGGCGGAAAGATGGATCGTGTCTGGAATATGATCAATATGAATTCTTACGGGAATACGTTGAGCCAAACGAACCCAGGTAAAAATGGGATTAACATTTTGCAAACCAAAATTATCAGCGTTGGCATTAGAGTCATTGATACCACGGGCAATACTGACAACATGTCCGGGCAGTATCTGTTTATATCCCATTAACTTGATCCGGGCGACATCGCCGACATGAATGCCCCACATTTTGGTTTCTTCAAAATAGCCATAGACCCAGAAAGAATCGGCATCAATAACGGATAAATATGAATTGCCTGTATTGACGTAATCACCAACCCGTAAATTTAGATTTGTAATATAGCCATTGACAGGTGAATAAAGTATGGAACGCTGCAAATTTAACTTGGCTTCTGTCAGGGCTGCTTTTGCTGTATCTACACTTGCCTGTGCGGTTCTAACCTTTGTATTGAAATCTTCTTTTTCTTCTGTTGAAACAATGCCTTCCAATCCTTTGCGACGCATTGCATTACGACGTTGTAAGGCAAGATTGGCCTCCGCATTTTCCAAATTTGCCTCTGCCTGTTGAATGGCGATTTTAAAACGTAAAGGGTCAATTACGAAAAGGGGATCACCCTTGCGAACAAACTGGTTGTCCCTGACAGGAACCTGTACAATGGTGCCCGAAATTTCCGGGGCGATTTTAACGACGTATACTCTGACACGACCATCACGGGTCCATGGGGCAATCATGTAAGTGTCCCACAAGGCTACCCCTAGAATTATAGCCATGGCTACAATGATTAGGGTCAAGATGATGCGGATGATATTACTAATGGGTGCCATGATTGAAAAACAAATTCTTAAAGTCAGAAGTTATACATATAAGATAAGCAAACATAGGATACTGAAATATAAAGCTACTTCAAATAAGGCAAGATGCCAAAATAATTTTATTAAACCTGTTTTCCACAGGAAAGAACGGATAATAACAGTTAAGGCGAATGCAAATAAAGCATAAACAACAAAAGGGGCGATATAGACACCAAAAAAATCAAATTCTGCGATCATCTTGTTGCACTCAGAAAAAAGGAAACATTTTTACTAATTTTTAATGGATAGTTTGTAAATTCCCAGAAAAATAAAAAAGAGTAATATAAATTTGTTTTTTTTATGGACAAAATTTTCTTTAAAGCACAAAACATGAATCAATCAATTTGATTTAAAAAATTAACTCTAATATTGTTTATAATATAATCCATTTATGATAGAAACGGATAATGATATGGATAGCATTTAAAACATATTTAAGTAAGGAAATAAATCAAGAATTATTAAATGCTCTCCGTGCGGATTATGCCTAAATTATTTTCAAGTCAAGATATTTTCATTGTATATGTACATTAATTTTATTTTACAATGCGTTTTGCAGTAAATAAAATTTAGGTTAAAATAGAAAGGAAATATTTGGTCCATAATTGGAAAATTTGAATAGAAAAAATTAAATTGCATATTAAAATCAAGTAATTTTAATATGCAATTATAGATAAAAAAAGCATTTTATGAGTTATATCATTTATTAGTAATAAATCTAATTGTATGTTTAGATCTTGTCATTAAGTCTTATTACATTATTCAAAGTAAAATAAATAATATTTCTTGTCTTTTTTTATTATTATTAATTTAAATATATATTAAACTTGGAAACAAGTTTTATCGGATATGTAGAAGGAATTAAAATGTTTTTTTGCAAGAAAAAAAAAACAAATTTAAAGCAAAATAAAAATCAGGTTCAAAATAATGTCATTGCTTCAAAAGAACAGCTTAATCCTGCTCTGGCTGAAATGGCAGATAAAGCAGATAAGATTAAGGATGATATGAAGGATGTTGCAGAAGAACAAGTAGAGCAGCTTTCTAAAAAAGTTCAATCCAAACCGATCAAAGCGGTTTTGATCTCCACGATTATAGGTTTTGTACTGGGTCGGATGACGCGCTAGTAATATTTGTTGTAGAAATGGTCTATATACATGAAGATTGTTGAATTTGGCAAAGCAGCAGTGAATGCAGAGCTCCTGCTTTTGAAAAAAAAGTCAATTAGAGTAAGCAAGCAAATCCTGTTATGCTGTATAGGCGCAGTATTTGGATTATTTGTTTTAATTTCCTTGCATGCTGTTTTGGCGGCGCTGTGTTGCTGGTTGTTTCATATTGGTTTTTTGGGATCATCATTAATTATCCTAATTTTTGATATTTTGTGTGCTGGTATCTTTTTCTATCTGGCCTTGCAGGCAAAAATTGGTGAAGAAGAGATAGAAGCCAAGGTGATTCGGAACCATAATTTAAAGCAATTGCGTGATTCAATTGCCCTGACAACTTTAATTACTGCACTTACAGGGCCGTTGGGTGGATATTTACGAAGTTTTATATGGCAGTTTATTAAAAAGAAATTTAGAAAAAAATCTGAATAGATTTTATTTATAATGTTGGGGTTTTTATAATAAATACTTCAACATTATTTACGAAGTTGTTGAAAAAAAATTGTTTTTCCAAATTTATCATTATCATTATTAAGTTTTTGTTGATTTTTTTTATAAACTTATGCACTTTATAGTAGTATTTTAAATTCATTTTATAACCTGGAGTAGAAGTATGCACGTTCTTCTTATGGGAGAAATCTTTTTTTTAGAGCATGAATTCTACCAAAAACTTAAAGTAACAGACTTTTCTATCGATAGGGTATCGTTTGATATTGAGGTATTATCAACGGCTCATCTGTATGAATATGATCTTATTATAGTTGAAGGAAATAATTTGGATAAATTGTTTTTTTCGACCATTAGAGAATTGCGCGCATTAAATGAAAAGATTTCTATTATTGTTGTTTCCAGACAAAATAATCTGGAAAGTAAGATAAAAGCTTTTCAGGCAGGTGTGGATGATTATGTGTTAATTCCATTTTATGAGGATGAGCTGATTGCAAGATGCAAGGCGGTTTTGAGACGTGTCCAAAAAGTATTTTCCAAAAAAATTATTCATATTGATGCATTAAGTATCAATTTGGAAACACATGAAGTATTCGTTAATAAAGCATTGGTTCATTTGACAGGCAAGGAATATCTTATTTTGGAATTGCTTATTTTACAACGGGGCACTTTAATTACAAAGGCGGCACTTTTAAACCATTTATACAAATGCAATGTAGAACCCGATATTAAAATTATTGATGTCTTTGTATGTAAATTAAGAAAAAAATTACAAGATGCTGGTGCGGAAGATTTTATTTCAACAATATGGGGACAAGGTTATATCTTCCGTAAATCAACAATGGATAGTGAATGAAAATAGATATTACGTTTCACCAATTTTTATTCGGAAAATTGTTCTGAAATAATCCGTTCTGACAAACTTTGATTTGGATTGAATAGTAAACAAGATTTTATAGATTTGTTTTCTTTGACAGTAATCTCGATAACGTCACGTATCTCTGTGAAATCGGCTACAGCTGCTATAGGGCGTTTATTTTCTTCCAGGGTCAAGAATTGAAAAAGAGTTGTTGAAGGAAGTAATGCGCCTCTCCATCGGCGTGGCCGAAAAGGACAAATAGGAGTTAAGGGTAACAAATCAGAATTTAAGGGAACGATTGGTCCATGTGCTGATAAATTATAGGCTGTCGATCCTGCGGGTGTTGAAAGAATGATACCGTCGCAAATCAGTTCGGATAACCTGATCTTATGATTAATTATCACCTTTATTTTGGCTGCCTGTCTGGTTTGCCGGTATAAAAATATATCATTAAAAGCTAGAGCTGTGTGTGTTTTACCATCAACTGTTTTAGCTGACATGGCCAAAGGATGAAGACAAGTTGGTTGGGTTTTTTGAAGTAGTGATGGAAGATCCTTCTTGATCTTGGGATTTGTAAGGAAACCAACAGAACCGAAATTGATACAATAAATTGGAATCTGATAATTAATATAAGTATGAAGTGTTTCTAGAACAAAACCATCACCACCAATACAGATAATGACTTCGGCTTGGTCGATACTTGCGTTTCCATATTGTTTTACCAGGTCATTTTTATATTGAATTGCCTCGGGTTTATCCATGGATAAAAAATGAAACTTTGTGGGTGGATTATCAAAAAACCTCATAAATAGTTCTCGGCAATTATACAGATTTCATTAATTATAAACATTACGCAACATATAAACAATATTGTTTTAGTTTAATTAATTTCTTTTTTAATCAATCAAAATTATTAAATCAAATATAATTTATTATTAAAATTTTACTAGAACTACTGGATTGAATAGATAGATTTGTAAGCTGAATAATACTTAAAAAAGGATTGATATACCAAAATTTAAAATTTATTTGCTAATTTTAGGTAAACAATTTAATTATTTATTAATATTTATAAATTAGGTAAAAATTATGCAATTAGAGATAATGGTGTTGAATTAAAATTATATTTCATGGCTGAATGTAAATATATATATATTTATTAGTTTAGAATAATGTAAACAATCATATTTGTCTAGTAATATATAATGTTTTGAAAGAGTTATTTAATATAAATATTTATTGTGGATATGATTTTACAAGTATTTTATTGTGAAAGTTTATTATTTGATGAAAGCAAATGAATTGCTATCAAACTGTATTTCAAAAGAAAAAAAAATTCCTCCCAATCCTATAGATAAACGAGTAGGAAGCCGTATCCGGTTAAGAAGAAAGTTATTAGGCTTTTCCCAAGAAAAACTTGCTATAGCTTTAGGTCTATCATTTCAACAGATTCAAAAATATGAAAAGGGATTTAATCGTGTTGGCGCTTCGAGACTTTATTATATAGCACAGTTTTTGCAAGTTCCGATTAATTTTTTCTTTGATGAGTTTTTGACCGGAAACGAAGAAAATAAAAGTCAGGTTCCTCCATCATTTTCAACGGCATTAGATGTTAAAAAAATATTAATTACCAAGGATAAGGAAAATGCCATTAAGGAGGAAATTAAAATTACAGATTTGAATGTTATGAATAATAAGGAAACGGTTGATTTGTTAAAGGCGTATTATCATATTAAAGATAAGGAAATCAGGAAAAAGTTGCTACATCTTATTAAGGTTATGGCAGAATGATTTAAAAAATATTTCATTCTCTATGTAAAACGTTATCTGTAATAAAAGAGGAGATTTTTTTCGATTTGAAAGAGTCTTTTAATTGCTTTTCATTATATTGGGATTGAAGCCAATATAAAAATTTCACTTTTCCATGCGTTTGCTGAAGATATTGGGTAAAAAAAGCATCAAGAATTCCTGTTCTGGAATATTTAAAATGACCGTATTTCCATGAAAGCTGTCGCATTGCAGAATGAATATCGTAGTTTTCAAATAGAAGAATTAATGCGGAAACTAAACCTGCACGATCAGCTCCAGATTTACAGTGGATTAAAAGAGGGAATTCAATAGTTTTGTAAATATTTGCAAGATTTAGAATTCGATCAATATGTGGTGCTCCACGGCTTTCAAAAGGGAGGTCGTAATGTTTTAAATTTAATTTATGACTGATATGGCGGGATAGCGCATCAGAACCACAATTTCTTTTCCCCCGTAAATTGATAATTGTTTTAAGATGATATTTTTTTGTTAAATTCAATAATCTGGTTGGAGTGGGATGGTTGCTGCGATACACTTTACCGGGAATAACCGTCTGAAAATTTGACCATAATAAACGAAAAATCGCATGGTCAACAAATAGGCTGTTGAGCCATGCGATATGATAGTCCCGACGATTTGGAAAAGATGAGTCAAAAATATATTTCTTTTTCATGACTCATCTTTTAGCTTATTTAAAGTTTACGTTCAATTTGTAATCTTTTCAATTCAGCAATTGCATGAGCTGGATTAAGACCTTTTGGACATGTCTGTGTACAGTTCATGATAGTACGGCATGCATACAAACGCATTGAATCCTCTAATTCATCAAGGCGTTCGCCTTTATACTCATCACGGCTATCAGCAACCCAACGCATGGCAGCCAATAAGACGGATGGGCCTAAATATTGGTCCCCGTTCCACCAATATGAAGGGCAAGAGGTTGAACAGCAAAAACACAGGATACATTCATATAAACCATCCAGTTTTTTACGCTCCTCAATGGATTGTAACCGTTCTTTATCGGGGGGGGGGGGAGTATCAGCTTTAAGCCATGGATCAATTTCCCTTAATTGTGCATATGGACCATTAAGATCAGGTATCAAATCCTTAATGACGGGCATATGGGGGAGAGGATAAATTGCAATATCCCCCTCATATTCATTAATGTGTTTTGAACAGGCTAAGGTATTTAATCCGTTAATGTTCATGGCACAAGATCCGCAAACCCCTTCACGGCAAGAACGACGGAATGATAAAGTCGGATCAATTTCATTCTTAATATGAATTAACGCGTCTAAAACCATTGGGCCGATTTTGTCCAGATCCACCTCGTAAGTGTCGATAACTGGATTTTTGTTATCATCAGGGCTCCAACGATAGATTCTAAATTTCTTAATATTTTTTGCCTGTGAAGAGGCATAAAATACTTTTCCAATTCCAATTTTACTGTTTTTGGGTAGTCTTAATTCAACCATTAGTCATCACCTTCTCTGATTAATATACCCGTTTTTTAGGAGGGAAAACCTGAACTTCATCGGTTAAAGTTCTCATATGGACTGGGCGATAATCAAGTGAAACCTCTCCCTTGTCATTAAGATATGAAACAGTATGTTTCAACCAGTTTTTATCGTCACGTTCAGGATAATCATCATGGGCATGTGCGCCACGACTTTCATGACGTGCGGTTGCACTTACCATGGTTACGGTACCATTTGCCAATAGATTCTCGAATTCCAAGGCTTCCATTAAATCTGTATTCCAAATCAGGGATTGATCGGAAACAGAGATGTCCCCCAGACCAGACCAGATATCCTTAATCTTTTCAACGCCCGCTTCCATGTTTTTAGTATTCCGGAAAACGGCTGCATGACGTTGCATGGTTCTTTGCAGGGTGTCACGCATTTGAGCCACACGGGTTCCACCTTTGGCAAATCTTAGTTTATCTAAACGGCCAAGTGCATTTTCCCCGGCATTTTTAGGGAATGGAGCAACAGGAGCGCCAGGTTTAAGAATATCTTTTGCACGTAAGGCAGCTGCACGACCAAATACAATCAAGTCAAGTAATGAATTCGTGCCAAGGCGGTTTGCACCATGAACGGAAACACAGGCACATTCACCGATTGCCATTAATCCCGGAACGGTTGCATCTGGATTGTCTTTGGTAGGTCGAATAACTTCGGCCTGAAGATTTGTTGGGATACCACCCATATTATAATGGACAGTTGGTAATACAGGAACGGGTTCCTTGGTTACATCAATTCCGGAGAAAATGCGCGATGTTTCAACAATACTAGGTAAACGTTCGTGTAAAAGGTCTGCCCCCAGATGTTCAAGATGTAACATGATGTGATCTTTATTGGGACCACATCCGCGTCCTTCATTGATTTCCACAATCATGGCACGAGAGACAACGTCACGAGAAGCAAGGTCCTTTGCATGTGGCGCATAACGTTCCATGAAACGTTCACCTTCACTGTTTGTCAGATAGCCGCCTTCTCCGCGACATCCTTCTGTTAACAAACAGCCGGCTGGGAAAATACCGGTTGGATGGAATTGAACGAATTCCATATCCTGTGTTGGGATTCCGGCTCGCATGACCATGGCATTTCCATCACCTGTACAAGTATGGGCAGAAGTACAGGATTGAAAAGCACGTCCATATCCTCCTGTCGCCAGAACAACCAGATTTGCACGGAAACGGTGTATACTGCCATCCTCCAGACACCATGCCGTAACACCGCGACATGTGCCATTTTCATCCATAATAAGATCAATAGCAAAATATTCAACAAAGAATTCAACATTATGTTTCAAGCATTGTTGATAAAGTGTATGCAATATAGCGTGACCAGTTCTGTCTGCCGCAGCACAAGCGCGTTGAACGGGTTCCTTTCCGAAGTCGCGCATGTGTCCACCAAATGGACGTTGATAGATTTTACCATCTTTATTCCTAGTAAAGGGAACTCCCATATGTTCCAGTTCATAAACGGCAGGAACCGCTTCACGGCATAAATATTCAATTGCGTCCTGATCACCAAGCCAGTCAGAGCCCTTTACGGTATCGTACATGTGCCATTGCCAGTGATCCTCTCCCATATTTCCAAGTGAAGCCGCAATTCCCCCCTGGGCTGCTGTTGTATGACTGCGGGTTGGAAATACTTTTGTAATACAGGCTGTATGAAAACCGGCCGCACCCATTCCCAATGTTGCCCGCAAGCCAGAACCGCCAGCCCCTATGACAATGACATCATAGGCATGATCCACGATACGATACGTATCTTTTAATGATAAAGTAGTATCAGTCATTACGATATATATCCTTTAAATGCTGAATTATTTACTGGCGGATGCAGTAAAAAATAATTTTAATATAGAAATTACGGATAGAATTCCTAAAAATAAGGCCCCACCTTTAATACAGTAATTAAGAGCCAATCTTTTTCTTTCACGTGCGTAATCTGATGTAATGACTTCCAAGCCGAGTTGCATATGACGGAATGTTAGCAAGACAAGTGTGAGTAATAAAATTGTATTCGTAGGTTTTCCAGCCCATTTTACAACATCCTTATGATCTGCATCACCCAATCTTAGCATTTGGATAATAAACCAGATTGATAAAGGGGCACTGCCTGCCGCGGTTATGCGTTCGGTCCACCAATGTTCGAAAATATTGTGTCCTGTCCCCAATCCACGCATACGTCCAAGATAAGAGCGTAGAATGGTGGGGCGTTCTACAGAGGTATTCATTGGAGTTTCTCCTAATTGTTTATAGAAAATTATTTTGATATTTTTTAATCAATACGAAGGTTGTCTATTTTTTTCTTTTTTTGATTTTTTTACCAAGAATAATAGTCCATAAAGCTAAAGTTAAAGCAGCAACACTGATAACCTCTGATTTACTGTCTTGATTAATTTCAGGTTTTTCAAGACGTTTGCCACTTAAATCCCAAATAAAATGACGAATACCGCCAATAAAATGGAGAAAGAATGCTGATGAAAAACCAAATAAAATAATTTGTCCTAGAAAACTTCCTGTAAATTTTTGAGTTTTTTGAAAAGATTTTGGTCCTTTTGCGGCTGAAACCAGCCAGGCAACCATTAATGCACTTCCTGCGGAAAGTGCACCGCCTGTAATGCGGTTACTGATTGACAAGACCATTGATAAAATGGGTTTGTAAACTTGTAAATGGGGCGACATTGGTCGGTTTCGATATGATCCGTCACTTTTGTAACCTACATAAAAAGTTTTGCGTATATCCGACATTCTTGATTTCCTAATTAATCCTTATAACACGGCTGATACCGATTTAAGTTAATTGCACTTTATACCCCACTAAAAGATTGATCCAGTCAATTTTTGGACATTCAATTGATTGTGTATGAAGTATTCGGGGTCTTTGTTATTTGATGACTAAACAGTTTTTTGTTTTATTTTTAAAGTAACAATAAGAATATGATAATAACAATTTTCAGGATAATAAAATAAATATCAAATTAATTTGTATAAATTGGATTAATGGATATAGAAACGTGAAATTGGTAATTATTTAATTTATTATGTTTTTAATTTGAATACCAACAAATCATATCAATTTTATGATCTGTTGGTTAAAAATTACCGTTTAGAAATTAGATTCATTTCTATTAATTTTTCGGCAATCTGTACTGTATTCAATGCCGCACCCTTACGTAAATTGTCGGAAACGCACCATAGTCCTAAGCCATTTGAAACTGTTGGATCGATACGGAGTCGTGAAACATAGGAGGCATCTTCTCCTGCCGCCTCAATCTGGGTAATATAGCCGCCATCTTCCTGTTTATCGAATAGAATGACACCTTCAGCGTTGCGTAAGGCTTTTTGTGCCTTGGCAAGATCAACGGGACGTTCACATTCAATGGTAATTGCCTCGCCATGTCCAATAAAAACAGGAACCCGAACACAGGTTGCAAAAACATTGATATCTGGATCAAGAATTTTTTTGGTTTCCACATTCATTTTCCATTCTTCTTTTGTCGATCCGTCTGGCATGAATTTATCAATATGAGGTATACAGTTAAAGGCAATTTGCTTGGTAAAATTGTTTATTGAAATGGAATCCCCAACCAATGATGATTTGGTTTGGATATATAATTCGTCCATTCCTTTTTTGCCTGCCCCGCCTGTGGCTTGATATGTCGAAACAACAATTCTTTTAATTTTGAACAAGTCGTGCAAAGGTTTTAAGGCAACAACCATCTGAATGGTTGAGCAGTTTGGATTTGCAACAATATTCCGCTTGATTTTCTTTAAATCTTCCGGATTAACCTCTGGAACCACTAATGGAACATCAGGTTCCATACGGAAATGGGAAGTATTATCAATCACGATACAGCCTGCCTTGGCTGCTTTAGGTGAATAAACGGATGATATGGATGCGCCAGGAGAGGATAAAGCGATATCCCATCCTTTAAAATCAAAGGTTTCAAGATTTTGGACTTTTAGAATTCTTTTGTCACCAAAGGATATTTCTTTTCCTGCCGAACGTGGAGAAGCCAAGGCAACAATTTCCTTAATTGGAAAATCACGTTCCGCCAGAATTTTTAAGATTTCTCTACCTACCGCCCCTGTTGCTCCAATAACGGCTATGCGATATCCCATAGTATATAATCCTTAGATAATAAAGTTTAATAAATTTTAAAGAAGTCTTTAGAAACCAGCCAAATATTTTAACTCTTTTATTATTTATGTAAATAAATTTTATCAAAATTGTTTGAAAATAAAGAAAATTATTAGGAAAAAAAAAGAAGCTATGTTCTTCTTAGTAATAATTTAAAAGGTCTTTATACTAATTGTTAATCAGGGTTTTTTTTATTTATGAGTCGTTTAAATGTGTTGTATGCACAAAAAGTAAAGAATGGTGAGCTTAAACCAGACAAGGCACAGGAACAAATTGCAGACCGACTGGATCATCTTTGTGTTGAATTGTCTGATTATGTGCCAGAACAGACTAACGTTGGCGGGCTTTTGAATTCATTTAAAAAATTATGGAAAAAGCCCATTGTAAAACCCAAGGGTATATATCTTGTAGGGCCTGTTGGTAGAGGTAAATCAATGTTGATGGATTTATTTTACAGTCAGGCCCCTGTTGAAAAAAAGATGAGAACACATTTTCATGTTTTCATGCAGGAAGTGCATAAGAAATTTCATGCGTTGGAAATACAGTATCCAAAGGGTGAGGACCCCATTCCAAAACTGGCTGAGGAAATTGTCGAAAAGACATGGTTGCTTTGTTTCGATGAATTTCAAGTCAATGATATAGCTGATGCAATGATATTGGGACGACTGTTTGAATATCTTTTTAAATTAGGAGTTATCATTGTTGCCACTTCGAATGTTCACATCAGGGATTTATTTCAAAACAGACCGGGAGCTGATGCTTTCAAGCCGTTTATTGCTTTATTATCACAAAATATGATTGAACTTGAATTATGTTCGGCACATGACTATCGATTGGGTCGCAAGGAAATTGAAACCAAATGGTTGATCGGCTGTAATCCGGAAAACCATGCTGTTCTAGATAAAGTATTCCTACAGGAATCAGGTGGCAAAGAGGGCGAAAAAACAATCTTAACCGTTATGGGACGTCAATTTACCATACCTTGCGCAGCAGGAAAGGTGGCCCGGTTTCAATTTGAACAATTATGTGATGCGGCACTGGGAGCTGGTGATTATTTGGTTTTGGCTCAAAAATATGAAGTATTGATTATTGATAACATACCGATATTTAATCCTGAAAATATGAATGTAATTGAACGGTTTACCACTTTGATTGATGTATTGTACGAACGGCATACAATTCTCTATGTATCTGCGGAGACGGATTGGGAGCATATTTATCCTGAGGAAAATAGGGCGGCTTTTTTTGAGCGTACTGTATCACGTTTGTATGAAATGCAAAGTCTAGATTGGACAAAATAGGCATTCGAGAGTAAAGATTCTCTGACATTTGTTAAAGAAAAATTGAAGTGGCTTATAGGTGCACTTGTTATATTAATAGGTAAATTAAACTCTGAATAGTGAGTTTTTAGTAGAAATAATTAAGGGGAAATATTATGGCGATTGCTGATCAAATTGCCAGTGTATTCAGTGGATCGAATGCTGCGTATCTTGCGGAATTATATGCAAAGTGGAGGCAGGACGCTAATAGTGTTGACCCGTCATTTGCACAGATTTTTTCTGCGATGAATGATGATAAGACAGTTGTAATGGATGATGTAAGGGGACCTTCATGGGCCCCTCGCAAACCTGTAAAAATTGAATTGGAGCCCGATGACAAGCCCGCTTTGACGAAAGAGGGAAAAGTAACAGCCAAACAACTTTATCAGGCCGCGAATGACAGTCTACGAGCCGTAGAGCTTATAAATGCATATCGGAGCTTTGGTCATTTTAATGCTGTATTGGATCCCTTGTCCATTCATAAGCCTACAGAGTGCAAGGAATTAAATCCTGAAACTTATGGATTTAAAAAAGAGGATTTGGATCGCCCAGTTTTTATGGGAGATGTTACTAAGAATTTCCTTCCAGGTGAAATTCATACTCTTGGTGAAGTCATTCCTGTATTAAGGCGGATTTATTGCAGTTCAATTGCCTGGGAATATACATATCTGCAAAATAGTGAACAACAGCAATGGTTTCGTGAAAAGGTTGAAAGTCAGAAAAACCATGTTCTGAATGCGGATGATAAGAAAACAATCTTACAGGAACTTGCAGAAGCTGTAGGGTTTGAAACTTTTTGTCAAAAACGTTACGTTGGTGTAAAGCGGTTTGGATTGGATGGCGGGGAATCACTTATTCCTGCCTTACGTACCCTTATTCGACATGCAGTTGCAAATTATGATATTCAATCTGTGGCGATGGGCATGGCACATCGTGGACGTTTAAATGTTTTAACCAATATCGTTGGCAAGTCTTTTCCTGCCTTATTTAGTGAATTTGCAGGAAAATCTTATAAATCTGACGATATTCCTGGTGTTGGAGATGTGAAATACCATCTTGGATATCGAAAACAGGTTCAAATGAATGGACAGGATGTCGATCTTGTCTTGGAATTTAACCCGTCCCATCTTGAGGCGGCTGATCCTGTTGTAGAGGGAAGGGTTCGTGCCATGCAAGATGCTAATGGTCAGAAACATCTGGCTGTTTTAATGCATGGAGATGCTGCCTTTGCCGGACAGGGTGTGGTTTATGAAACTTTTGCCATGTCCAGGCTTCCCGGATATAAAACAAACGGGACAATTCACGTTGTTACAAATAACCAGATTGGATTTACCACATCTACAGAATATGGACATTCTGGATATTATTGTACGGATGTCGCTAAAGTTGCTAAAGCTCCCGTCATTCATGTCAACGGGGATGATCCTGAGGCTGTTGTTTCAGTCATGCGGCTTGCCGTTGATTATCGGGAACGTTTTGCAACGGATATCGTTGTTGATATTGTCTGTTATCGTCGATTTGGACATAATGAAACGGATGAACCGACATTTACCCAGCCAATCATGTATCAGGCTGTTCATAAACATAAGGATATTTATCAGCTTTATGCAGCGAAATTACAAGATGAAGGAGTGATTTCTGCTGTAGAAACGGAAAAATATTGGTCTGATTTCCAGAATTATTTACAAAAATCCTATGAAGAGGCTGATAATTATCATCCAGGAACTCCAGAATGGTTAAAAGGTGACTGGAAAAAAATGCAATGGCGTGGAAAAAATCGTAAAGATTTTTCCACGGCAGTTTCAATTGATGATTTAAAGCGGATTGGTAAAGCGATTAGCTCATACCAAGCAGGGTTTAATTGCCATCCGAAATTGGTTCGTCAACTTGAAGCTAAGGCCAAAATGTTTGAAACAGGAAAAGGGTTTGACTGGGCGACTGGTGAAGCCTTGGCCTTTGGTAGCCTTTTATTGGAGGGGCATCCGGTTCGTCTTTCCGGCGAAGACTGTCAACGGGGTACATTCAGTCATCGTAATGCAATGCTGTTTGACCAGAAGACGCAGCAACCTTATATTCCTTTAAATCATATTGCCACTGATCAAGCGAAATTGGACATCTATAATTCATTGCTGTCTGAATTTGCGGTTCTGGGATTTGAATACGGTTATTCTTGTGAAAATGCAAATGCCTTGGTCTTGTGGGAGGCGCAATTCGGTGATTTTGCCAATGGCGCACAGATTATCATTGACCAGTTTGTTTCGGCTGCTGAAAGTAAATGGCTCCAGCAATCGGGGTTGGTGCTTTTATTGCCACATGCCCAGGAAGGACAAGGGGCTGAACATTCATCTGCCCGACTTGAACGTTACTTGCAGCTATGTGCAGAGGAAAATATGCAGGTTTGTAATTTTACAACTCCCGCAAACTATTTTCATGCCTTGCGTCGGCAGTTGAAACGGAATTATCGTCAACCGTTGGTTGTCATGTCCCCGAAATCTTTATTAAGACATCCTCTTGCACAATCAACATTGGCAGAATTTGCGGATAAAACAGAATTTTTACAAGTTATTGATGAAATAGATGCCTCTGTAAATCGTCAAAAAGTCAAACGAGTCGTATTCTGTTCTGGTAAGGTTTATTACGATTTGTTGATAGCTCGTCGTGAAGCCAAGAAAAATGATGTGGCTTTGGTTCGTGTCGAACAATTATATCCATTCCCAATCGATATTGTTAAGAAATTGATACAATCATATTCTGGGGCACAGGAATTTGTATGGTGCCAGGAAGAACCTCAGAACATGGGGGCATGGCAGTTTATTTCTGGTAAGATTGAAGCGATTGTGCAAACGGTTAAAAATAGTCCAATCAAAATTGAATATGCCGGACGTACGGCTCAGGCAAGTCCTGCAGCAGGGTTGATGTCTGTTTATAAGGCAGGTCAGGAACAATTGATTAAACAAGCCTTGAATTTATAAGAACTATATTGAGAAATAATAAGATTTAATTAGGAAAAACAAATATGTCCATTGAAATTAAAGTACCGCAATTAGGCGAAAGTATCAGTACGGCCACAGTTGCCAGGTGGTTAAAAAAACCTGGTGAGGTTGTGAATATGGATGAAGCGATTGTAGAGCTTGAAACAGATAAGGTCAGTGTAGAGGTTCCGTCGCCTAAAACAGGTGTGATGGGTGCACAGCTGGTACAAGAAGGGCAGGAGGTCAGTGTTGGGACCTTATTGACTGTATTGGAGGATGGGGCTTCGGTTATTGAATCAGCTCAATCCAAAAGTGTGTCTGTACAGGATGCTAAACAGGCAGAACCCTCGGTTTCAGTGGCTGCTGATAATAAGCCAGTTTCAATGCCGGCTGCCCGTAAAATGATGGAAGAAAAAAATATTACGGTTGATCAGGTGGCTGGTACGGGACGGGGTGGCCGGATTACACGGGATGATGTGGTACAATTTCTGGATCAAAAAGAAAATCCGGCCAAGGCATCTGGTCCTGTTGCGCCCCGTCAGGATGATCCTCGTGAAGAGCGTGTCAAAATGACCCGGTTACGTCGTACGGTTGCACGTCGCCTTAAAGAAGCACAGGAAACAGCGGCAATGTTGACGACCTTTAATGAGGTTGACATGTCTGCCGTCATAAATATGCGGACCCTGTATAAGGAAGCCTTCAATAAGAAACATGAAGGTAGCCGTTTGGGATTTATGTCTTTTTTTGTAAAGGCAACTGTATCTGCCCTTCAGGAATATCCTGCAATCAATGCACAAATTGATGGTGAAGATATTATCTATCGTCATTTTGTGAATATGGGAATTGCGGTTGGTGGCCCAAATGGGCTGGTTGTTCCCGTGCTCAAAGATGCGGATCAAATGAGTTTTGCTCAGATTGAGGGGCAGATCATTGATTTTGCAAAACGTGCACGCAGTAATACGCTGAAATTAGCTGACCTTTCAGGGGGTACCTTCTCGATTACAAATGGAGGAATTTACGGCTCTCTGATGTCCACCCCAATTTTAAATATGCCGCAATCAGGAATTCTGGGGATGCACGCGATCAAAGAGCGTCCAGTTGCAGTCAATGGACAGGTTGTTATCCGTCCAATGATGTATCTTGCTCTTTCTTATGACCATCGTATCGTGGATGGTAAGGAAGCGGTCAGTTTCTTGGTTCATATCAAGGAACGTATTGAAAATCCAGAACGCTTGTTGTTGGATGTTTAAGGGGTCGTGTGAAATTTATTATAAAGGATAGGAAAGGTAAAAAACATGACCATAAATATTGTCGTACCTGTTTTGGGGGAAAGTATAACATCTGCTGTTGTTTCAAAATGGTTGAAACAGCCAGGCGATCAAGTTGCTGCGGATGAGGCGATTGTTGAGCTTGAAACGGATAAAGTAAATGTTGAAGTGCCGGCCCCCTCTGCGGGAATTGTCGGCAAACATGTTGTCGAAGCGGGCAGTGAGGTTTCAGTAGGTGCATTATTGGTGACATTGGAACCATTGGGAAAAGGAGAAACAGTCACAAGAAATGATACAAGAGTGTCATCTGTTTCGGGCTCAAATCCTGAGCAAAAACCAGTTGACGCTTCCGCGCCAGCAAGTGAATATGATTATGATGTTCTTGTAATTGGTGCGGGACCAGGAGGATATGTTGCCGCCATTCGTGCCGCACAACTGGGCATGAAAGTCGCATGTGTAGAAAAACGGAAAACATTGGGTGGAACATGCTTGAATGTTGGCTGCATCCCTTCAAAAGCTTTATTATATGCTTCCGAGCAATATGAAGCTGCCCGGCATCAATTTGAAAAATTGGGGGTTGTTGTTAAGAATGTCTCAGTTGATCTGAAAAAAATGCAGGAGCACAAACAGTCAGTCGTTGAGGCGAATGTTAATGGGATCGAGTTCTTATTCAAAAAGAATAAGGTAACGCGTATTGAGGGCGAGGCAACCATTGTTGCCGCAGGAAAAGTTTCCGTTAATGGGCAAGAGATTAGCGCGCGTTCCATTATCATTGCAACTGGCAGTGAGACGGCAGGATTGCCGGGAATTGAAATTGATGAAAAACAGGTTGTAAGTTCAACAGGAGCCTTGGCTCTTTCTGAAATACCTCGTCATATGGTCGTTATTGGTGGTGGTGTGATCGGGGTTGAACTTGGAAGTGTTTGGAAACGTTTAGGTGCCAGGGTTACTGTGGTTGAATACTTTGATCGGTTGGTGCCTGGTTTTGATCAGGAAATTTCATCTACATTAGCCCATCTTTTGATCAAGCAAGGTTTTGAACTAAAACTGTCTCATAAAGTTAGTAAAATTGACAAGATAAATGGACAGCTTGAGATCGCAATTGAAGCCGCTCAAGGAGGGAATCAGGAAACTCTTGAGGCAGATGTAGTCTTGATGGCAGTTGGTCGCCGTCCTGTAACTGCAGGTCTGGGACTAGATAAAATTGGTGTGGAATTGGATGAAAGGGGAAGAATTAAAACAGACGCTCAATTCCAAACCAATATTCCGGGTATTTACGCGATTGGAGACGTGATAGCTGGTCCAATGTTGGCGCATAAAGCAGAAGAGGATGGTGTGGCAGCTATAGAATTCATTGCAGGTAAAAAGCCGCATGTTGATTACAATCTTGTTCCAGGTGTTGTTTATACAGAACCTGAGGTTGCCATGGTTGGTAAAACAGAAGAAGTATTGAAAAAAGAAAATGTAGCCTATACGGTTGGCAAATTTCCATTCAGCGCTAATGGTCGTGCCCGTGCAATGGGTAAAACAGACGGTTTTGTAAAAATTCTGGCCGATAAACATACCAACAGAATTTTGGGTGTTCATATGATTGGTCCAAATTGCAGTGAAATGATTGCAGAAGCCGTATTGGCAATGGCTTTTGGTGCTTCTGCCGAAGATATTGCCTTGACTTGTCATGCGCATCCCACCTTGTCCGAAGCGGTTAAAGAGGCGGCCTTGGCAACACAGAACCAGGCAATCCATATGTAAACTAAATTATTCTGTTTTTATTTGTAAAATATTATATATAATTAATGAATAATTGTAATATTTTACATAATAAGGAGAGAGGATGAAGCTTTATCGATTAAGGGTTTGCATATTATTGTGCTCTTTAATCTTTATTATGCAGCCTTTTGCTAAACCATCTCTCTCCTCTTTCAATGTTACTGATCAACTGACTTCTTTGAAACGACATTATTATTGTCCAATTGATGATCGTGATTTTTCTCCAATTATATATGACTATTTTTCAAGTCTGACAGGGAATCAATGTCATATTGATTATACTCAGTTTGAAAATAAATTCTCGATCTTTGGTAATAAACATTTTGTCACTTTACCTCCTTTACCAGTCCTTACACCGGATAAGGCCTATTTTGAGGCCAGAAGGCTTCAGCGTTTATTAAGCAAGAATGTTCCCCGTGCACGAATTTATAGCAATAAACAAAATATGGAATGGATTAGACTGGCCAAAAAAGAAGTTGAAAAATCAGGTATTCTCTTGAAACGGGCGCAGATTTTAGTTGTGGTTGATCGCAATCCAAAGGTTCAAGCTTTATGTTTTGTGCTGGCGTTTCCTCAAGGTATGGGTCAATGGATGGCATTTGGGGGAGGACATGTATCTACAGGAAAAAAAGGACGTAAATTATATTATGTCACACCGACAGGTGTATTCATGAATACTACGGAAAGGTTGGGATATCGCGCGTTGGGTACCAAGAATAAATTAGGGATTCGTGGTAACGGAACGAAAGGAATGCGAGTATGGGATTTTGGTTGGCAATGGGCCGAAAAAGGGTGGTTGCCTAATCATGTAAAAGGTCAGATTCGGTTGGAAATGCATGCAACAGATCCTGTATATTTGGAACCAAGACTGGGCAATTCTGCATCTGAAGGATGCGTTCGTATTTCTGCCCATATGAACCGTTTTATAGATCATTATGGTATCATAGATGTTTTATATGAGCAGGCTGCAAAACAGAATAAACGGTTTGAAGCTATTTTATCTAGAAATCGCCAGGTTACACCAATTGCTGGTGACCTGTTGGTTGTTGTTGATTCTTCAGAGAAAATTAAATGATAATTTCAAATAAAGAACTGGTAATTTGGTAAAGGGTTGGTTAACTAATATAGAATTATTTTCAATTTTCGATTTCAAGATAAGGTAAAGTCTATGAATATTACTGAAAAAGAAGGCAAGTCATTACAGTCATATTTACAGAAAAAATTAGGGAATAACAATTTGAAGGTTATTTTGCCTAAACGTCAGGGACAGCCTGTTGAATTATGTATTCAAGAGGGAAAAACACTTGAGTCAATTGGAACAGTTTATCGTGATGAGGATGAAGGTGAAATTTCTTATGCGATCTCAATGACAATATTAGAAGAAGATCTTGTATAATCAGAACTAGTCTATTTATTCTGTTGGAAAAGTTGGGCAATAACCTGATCAGGTAAAGATATGTTTGTAATTTTCCAACGCCATCTTTGTAATTTCATTGTCAGGCTTAAGGGTGGCATGTTTTCACCAGGAATGATAATTCTTGCGTGCATTGTAAAAGGCGAAGAAAAATAGATATGGCTCGACATATAAATTTGTAATGCATTCTTCTTATTTTTCAAAGAAGAGGATGATGGCAATGTAGGCGGGGATATATAATCAAGTAAAACATGTAAACTATTGTGATTGATATGATGATCAATAGCATTACTTATCGCTTCAGTCGCAAAAGACGTTCCAAAATCCGGTAATTCATCCAGGTCTTCTTTTGAAGGGCTGTGAAAATCCTGAGTGAGATATTTTTTTAAGTGATCTTGAATAGAATGCCAGTTCAAACTTTTGGTTAGATATTTAGTATCGTGGGTCTGTATCGCCTTAGAAATTGACCATAGGGTCAAATATGGATAAGCAACGTATATCGTACATAATACAATTATAACCATTAACCATTTTATATATAAAAACAGATTTTTTCTATATTTTTTTAGGGATATGTATAAAAAAGTCATATTCTTGTTATTTAACCTGTTTGAATAAGATTTATGGTAATATGTCTTTTGCCTTTTTGAAAGAAAGCATTGAATTTATTATAACATAATTATTATTTTATATTATAGTAACGATTTGATCCCTTGATTTATATTTGAAAGACAAGATAAAATGCAATGCGGTTTTTTAGATCATCTTATTAAAAAAAGCTTAAATTGTTTTTTATACATTTCATTTTTTATATCAATATTTTGTTTAAATATTTTATGTTTTTCCTCGACCGCTTTTACTCAGGAAAAAAATCAGCATAAACAGCTTGTTCATAAAAAAAGTATCAGGAAAAAAAGTCACCCAGTTTCTCACAAGAAAAAAAAGGTTCATATACAGGAAAACTCTCAGACTCAATCTGTGAATAATAATGAGGGGGGGGGCACAGCTGCAGCTGGAACAGCAGTGGGAGTCGCAACCGCTTCAGCGGCCGCAATCCCTGCTGCAAGCAGCATTCCATCTCAGGAACCAGAAAAGGGTTCTGTAACAGGTTTGCCTATTCCTCATTTTCTTTCTTTACGTGCGGATGTGGTGAACATGCGAGCAGGTCCTGGAACCCGTTATCCTATTATCATGATTTATCACAGACGTCATATGCCAGTAAAAATTCTTAGGGAATTTGATGTCTGGCGTCTTATTGAGGACGTGGATGGACAAAAAGGATGGATCCAGCAGGCTATTTTATCCAGAGAGCGTTTTTTCATTACAACTGGAATGCCGCTCAGTGTCATGGATGATAAAGATAAATTACAAGACGAAACAAAAGAGAAATCAGAAGTAAAAAGCACAGACAGCTATATTTCAGAATATGTATCCAAAACACAAAATTCCCAATTATCGGGTCAGGGTATTATTGTAAGAACTGTTCCACAAGAGTCGGCTGATCCAGTTGCGATTTTGAAACCCGGAGTTGTTGGAAGTATAAAAGAATGCCAACCCAACGCCAGTTGGTGTAAAGTTAAAATTAATACCTATATAGGATGGATACCAAGATCAAATATCTGGGGCTTGCTTCCCCAGGAAATTATCCAACCTCATTAATTTTCTTATTGAATAATGATATATAGGAATAAAGAATTCAAATTTGATACGTTTGAATTCACAATTAAAAATGTAAGGAACTAATATTATGAAAGATAAATCATTAATCTTAAGAGATCGTCGGGCAAAAATTGTATCAACTTTGGGACCCGCTTCCTCAACAAAAGAAATGATCAAGGCTTTGTTTTTGGCCGGGGTTGATGTTTTTCGTTTGAATTTTTCCCATGGTACACATGAGGATCATGCAGAACGATATCGTATTATCCGTGAAATCGAAGAGGAAACAGGTAAGGTTATTGGTATTTTGGCCGATATTCAGGGACCTAAACTGCGCGTAGGGAATTTTGCAAATGGTAAGGTTACTTTAAAAAATGGAGCAATTTTTCGTTTAGATTTAGATCCGGCATTAGGTGATGAACATCGTGTCTGTTTACCTCACAAAGAGATTATCCAAAGTGCAAAGCCAGGGGCAAGATTATTGCTTGATGACGGTAAGTTACGTTTAACGGTTCGGAATGTTGGTGCAGATTATTTGGAAACCGAAGTTACCGTCGGCGGTGTTTTATCTGATCATAAAGGTGTGAATGTTCCTGATATGGTTTTGCCCATTCCAGCATTGACAGAAAAAGATCATAAAGATTTACGTTTTGCATTGGATCTGGGTGTTGATTTTATCGGGCTTTCCTTTGTTCAGCGTCCAGAGGATGTTCAGGAAGCCAAGGCTATTTCCAATGGTAGAGCCTGGATTATCACTAAAATGGAGAAACCACAAGCAATTGAAAATCTTGATTCAATTCTTGAAGTTACGGATGGTGTAATGGTTGCCCGTGGTGATCTTGGTGTTGAAATGCCTCCTGAAGAGGTACCCTTAGTTCAAATTCAGATTATTCGCAAGGCACGCAGTCTTGGTAAACCAGTGATTGTGGCCACTCAGATGTTGGAAAGCATGATTTCATCACCAACACCTACCCGTGCTGAAGCTTCTGATGTTGCAACTGCTGTATTGGAGGGCGCTGATGCGGTCATGTTGTCTGCTGAAAGTGCGGCAGGTCAATATCCGAAAGAAGCAGTTTCCATTATGAACCGTATTATTACACGGGTTGAAAAAGATAAAGAGTGGACAAAATTAATGGAAGCCACGCGTGAACAACCTCAACGTAATATTGCTGATGCTATTGTTGCCGCTGCCCAGAAAATTTGTGCGACTTTGTCTGCACCCGCTGTTGTTGCCTATACGCATAAGGGAACAACTGCCCTGCGCATGTCGAGAGAACGTCCAAACAGTATGATTTTCAGTCTAACGCCAAGTGTTGAGGTGGCTCGTAGGTTGGCATTGGTTTGGGGTATTCATCCATGTACAACAAATGAGGCTTGCATACCTTCCTGTACTGTTGAACATATTGTTGATGAAGCCCGTAAAACGACGCAAGAACACAATATTGTCAAAAAGGGTGACCAAATTGTTGTTGTTGCCGGTGTTCCTTTTGGTCAGACAGGCAGCACGAATTTGATTCGTGTTACGGAAATCAACTAGTATTTTAATAAAAATAAAATAATTCAATTTTTTAATACGGGAAATTCTTTTCCCGTATTTTTTTTATTGTTTCAATTTGATCGGCAAGAAGAGAATACGTTATCGGTTGTCGAATAATAAAATTTTTCTCGTCTGTAAAATCGGATAAATTTACAAAGTTCTTTTCATAACCGGTAATGAAAAGAATTAGTAGATCTGGATAATTGTTGTGAAGTGTTGAAATTATATTTTGATTATTGAATTGCTGTAATATCCTGGTATCAATAGTGATAAAATCGAAATTTGAGCTATTGTTTAGTAATGTTGTCGCCTCTGGATAAGTTTTAACCATGGTCGCTGTATAACCAAGATCTTCAAATGCCTCGCCTAAAAGTGTACGAAGATGGTAATCTTGTGAAATAATTAATGTTTTATAGCATAATTGCCGGGTATCATTTGTGAAAAAATTTTCCACAACCAAAGGGCGTCGATATCGTGGAAGATATAAATCAATAATAGTGCCTTCCATATACCTGGAATGCAGCTTTAAGTATCCGCGTGACTGTCTGGTAAAACCATAAGCCATTGAAAGGCCAAGTCCGGCTCTTTTTCCCAAGGGTTTGGTTGTAAAAAAGGGATCTGTAACACGGTCAATATATTCAGGCTTGATGCCTTTACCATTATCCTTTATACTTATTTTTACGTAGTCATCAGGTTTAATGGAAAGCTGATTGGCAAGAGTATGGTCAATAGATAAATTTTTACTGGATATATTTATTCTTCCTGTCAGGGATTGTATCGCTTCACAAGCATTTGTAAAAATATTGATCAGTGCAGTTTTAAATTGTTCTGGATCGCAAAAAACAGGCCAAATATCTTGACTCAAAGAACAATCAAGAAAAATGGTTTTATCTGAATTCTTATGAAGTATATTTTGAAAAACATCAGTCAGAATTTGAATGATGTGATTGGGGTTCGTAACGTGCGGAATGAGAGTTTGCCTTCTTGAGAAGGAAAGAAGCTGATTTGTAATGACTGAGGCTTGGGATGCCGCTTGTTGGGCAGCATTGATATAAGCGGGTAATTTTTCCAGTTTTTTTTGTTGAATTCTCAATTCCATTAATTCCAGATTTCCAATTATTCCACCAAGCAGAGTGTTGAAATCATGAGCTATGCCACCGATTAAATGCTCGATTGATTCTGTTTCTGGTTTTTTGTGATCAGTTATATTTGTAATGATTCCAAGGATACCGCTTATTTTATTATGTTCATTATGAACAGGATTAAAGGTAATGGTAATTTTTTGTAAGGGATGAGAGGATGAATTTTTGGCGTGCTGCTGTTGAAATGTGTAACTGAAGGATTCTCCTTGATAAACAAGTTTGATGATTTTATTGAAATTCTTGTTCTGTTCTGGCCAAACCTCCAGTAGAGGACGCCCCAAAAGGGCAGGATGTTTAAAATCAATAAAGGGAATGTAGGCTTCATTATAAAACGTGATATATTTTTCTCCCCAAAAAAGAATCATGGGAAGTGAAGAATTCATTAACAGGGAAATTGTTGTATGTAATGTGGACGGCCAATTTTTTTGTTCTCCCAGTGTTGTATGTTTCCATTCAAATGTATTCATCAGTTTTTGAATCGATGGGAGTTTTGATGGCAATACGTTCATTTTATGATTATCTTATTTTAGGGTGCTGAGGAAAAAGCCGATAAATTAAAATAAGATATCTTAATGAATAAGACCAATAAAATGATTATGCTTGCTTATTATTGATAAGGGATTTACGAATTTCCCGTCCTTTTTTAATTGTTTTTACAATATAGTCCTCATCTTGCCAGCGAATCGCTTTTGCCATTGCCTGGGCATCTTCGGTAAAGCGAGCCAGCATTTCCAGAATGGCTTCACGGTTATTGAGAAAAATATCCTTCCACATAATTGGATCAGATGCTGCAATCCGTGTAAAATCCCTAAATCCGGATGCCGCATAATCCAATACCTCGGAACGTGTTTCATCGGCCAGACTATCTGCTGTATTGCAGATAGTAAAGGCAAGTAGATGTGGCAAATGACTTACAATTGCGCAGATTTTATCATGATGTCTTATATCAAGAATGCGCGTATTCGCCCCCATGGCTTGCCAGAATCGCTCGATCTTATAAACGCTTTCTTTTCCGGTTGAGGTGGTGGGCGTTATCAGGCACCAACGATTTTCAAACAGAGATTCAAAACCAGCATCAGGACCGGAAAATTCTGTTCCGGCCATGGGATGTGCTGGAACAAAGGAAATATCAGAAGTTAGGTAGGGAGTAATGGCGGCGATGACAGAAGCCTTGGTGGATCCTGTATCAGTAAGAATGGCTCCTTTTTTCATATGTGGAATAATTTGTTTGGCAACTTCTTGCATGGCACCAACAGGTATTGCGAGGATGACGCAATCTGCATTTTTAACTGACTCAACAGGGTCTGAACTGACTTTGTTGGCGATTTTTAATTTCTTAACGCGATGACAAACTTCAGGGTGATTATCAACAGCAACCGTATATTCTGAAATAGTGGGATCTTTTTGAATGCGTCGAAGAATTGAAGAACCGATTAATCCCGGGCCAATGACGGTGATATTTTTAAAAATTGGAATTGATGTAATTTTATTGGTCATAATGTTAATTTGTTTACTTGAAATTATTCAGAAGAGGGATCAACAATTTTTTTTATTTTTTGAATATTTATTCAAATAATGAATTTCAGTAATTTGCCATAATAGAAGGGTTGGCACCCCAATTAAAATATCTCTGGCCCTGCGCAAGAGAGAGAGGCTGAAGGATAAATGGGGATCAATGCCAAATATACTGCCTAAAAGAACGTATGCGCCTTCTTGTATACCAACACTAGCGGGAACAAGAAACCCGATAGAAAGGGCAACACATACAAAAGCCTCGATAATGACGGCCTCCTGAATGTTGATTGAAGCTCCCAGGAATTTATAACAAAGCCATGTTCCAACTGCACCAGCCAACCAGCCTATTAAATGGATAATACAGCTTAACAGAACATTTTTTGGATTCGACCAGATTTGATTGATTGAATTTTGAAAGGAATCTGCATTGGCATTAACTTGATCCTCCCATTGTTGGGCAATATTTTTGCTGAGAAAATTGACAAGTTTTTTAATTAAGGCGCTTCCTTGTCGTTGGGACCAAATAAGGGAAATGCTGCCTATCAACAGAAAAAAAATTCCAATGATGATAAACCATTTAAGATTGAGTTTGGTGCCGGGAACGGTAATATTTTGTAAGGTCTCATGATATTGTCCAATTATCAGGAAGCATATGCCAACAATGATAAAAACAATTTGTCCAAGTGTCTCGGTGGTAATATCAACGATATTCGAGCTGACGGCATGGGCAATTGAAAGATCTTTAGGGTTTTTAATATAACGGTAACCTCTAAAACATACGGCGCGGATACTTAAAAGAATTCCGCCGACTTGTGAAAAAGGTAGACAGGTTGCCGCAGATTCCCGTAAGAAACGGGCCCATATCAAGCGCAGCATGCCTATATCAGGACAGATGACATGCCAGGCATAACTTAGTAAAAGAATGACAATAACCTGCCATGAAGAAAGAATGAGTAATCCTTTTATTCCCACCGAGGAAAAAGATTGAACAATACTGTCCATACCAACCCAGACAGCTCCGCCAATGAGAAGGGTAAGTCCGAGAAAGAACAAAATAATTGAGATTTTTTTCAAAACAAACCGTATGTTATTTTATTAGAAAGTTATTTTATATTATTAAATTATTTGCATACTAGTTAGAAATAGAGCTAATTACAATACACGTTCCTACGTATCTTAGTTATTGATTTGCAAAACTTAAAAAATATAAACATGATGAATGAGGTCGAGATGGTCGCGCCAACGTTTGTGACAGGAGCAACAGGCTTTGTAGGTTCTGCCGTAGCCCGCAATTTAATTGCCCATGGACATCAACTTAAATTATTGGTTCGGGCGAATAGTAATCGTCAAAATGTGCATGGATTGGAGGCTGAATTGGTCGAGGGGGATCTGGCTAATCCCACAAGTTTTGCCGATGCGTTGCAAGGGTGTCGATATCTTTTTCATGTGGCAGCTGATTATCGGTTATGGGTACCGGATCCTAACAGAATGATGTATATTAATGTCGAAGGCACACGTCAGCTGATGCTGGCCGCAATGGAAGCCGGTATTGAAAAAATTGTTTACTGTTCTTCTGTGGCGGCCCTTGGATTGCTTGGGGACGGCAGTGTTGCTGATGAAACAACACCTGTTCATCATATAATTGGTGCATATAAACAGTCCAAATATCAGGCTGAACAGGCTGTGTTGGAGCTTGTAAAAAACAAAAAATTGCCGGCGGTGATTGTTAATCCCTCTACCCCCATTGGTCCTGGCGATATAAAACCCACTCCTACGGGAAAAATGATTTTGGACTGTGCCTCTGGAAAAATGCCCGCTTATGTTGATACAGGCTTGAATATTGTGCATGTTGATGATGTTGCCAATGGGCATCGGTTAGCTTTGGAAAAAGGACGTATTGGTGAAAAATATATTTTAGGTGGTGAAAATATGTTATTACGAGAACTCTTTTCGATTGTCGCTGAAATTGCTGGTGTAAAACCTCCCTTAATAAGACTTAATCAGAAGGTTTTGTGGCCGGTAGCTGTTATTTCGGAGTGGTTGGCTCGTACACTTAATATAGAGCCACGGGTTACGCGTGAAATGCTGATGATGTCTTATAAAAAAATGTTTTTCTCTCCTGCCAAGGCAGAAAGGGAACTCGGTTATACATTCAGGCCTGCAAAAGAGGCCTTGAAAGATTCCCTGTTATGGTTTTGGAAGCAAGGATATCTTAAACAATAAAATAATTTAAAGACTTGAAATTTAAGATGAATATAAATGGTGCAATATTATGTTAGTATTGGCAGGTGTTTCTTTTGCAATCTGGATAGGATTGATTTTTTTTCATGGTCGTTTTTGGAGTAGGGGACCGATTTTATATCCTCTATCTCGGGAAGAGCAAAAGAAGCAGGATTGTTGGCCAGAATTGCATGTTATTGTCCCGGCGCGTGATGAGGCGGAAACAATCGAGAACGTTATTTTATCCTTGTTAAATCAGGATTATGCTGGACGGTATGATGTTACATTGGTTAATGATGGAAGTACTGATGGAACCGGAACACTGGTCAGGAAACTGAGGGAGACCTTGTCGGAAGATCAACGTGAAAAACTACAAATTGTTGATGCATCTTTTCGTCCCGATGGATGGAGTGGTAAATTGTGGGCCTTGTCACAAGGAATAACAAAGGTTACCCAACAGAGGTCAATGAAAAATTCTTTTTTCTTTTTTACTGATGCCGATATTTTTCATGAACCGACTCATCTTTCCTCTTTGGTAAATAAGGCTTTACGGGATAATTTGAATTTAGTATCCGAAATGGTAAAGCTTCGTTGTGAAAGTTTTTTTGAAAAAGCCTTGATTCCAGCCTTTATTTTTTTCTTTTGTATGCTTTATCCCTTTTCAAGGGTGAATAAGGCTTCGAGCACTGTTGCGGCAGGGGCGGGCGGAACAGTTTTAATTCGAAAAGAGGCCTTGGATCGGATTGGTGGTATTGCAGCGCTGAAAGATGCATTGATTGATGATGTAACCTTGGCATCTTTGGTTAAAAGAAATTGTGGAAAAATTTATCTGGGACATAGTTCTCAAGCTGTTTCATTAAGGCCTTATGAATCTGTTGAATCCATTTGGAACATGATTACACGTTCTGCTTATGTTCAGTTGAATTATTCATTGGTTTGGTTAATGGTAACCATTATCTTGATGACGCTGATTTGGTTCACGCCTTTTTTACAGGTTGTTTTTTCCCAGGGACGTGTGCAGCAACTGGCATTTATCACCTATATGATGTCAATTTTGTCATTTGTTCCGACCTTATCTCGTTTTCAAATTTCCTATTTATGGATTTTGGTTTTACCATTTATTGCTTTGTTCTATTTGTTTGCGACAATTGGTTCAGCAATTAATTATTACCGGGGGAAGGGAATGGTCTGGAAAGGCAGGGCTTATACAGACAATTCCGGTACAGCTCATGAACAGGAAACCGGTATGGGTTTAGGAGATCTGGTTTCAGTACGGAATGGGCACAAAAATGCAAAACAGAAGGATTAATTTATGCGTTCAGTGAATAATCATTGTGATCTGTATGATTTTTCAATTTGGGGGAATGAAGATGTTTCTTCTGGCAAGGGGGCAAAAGATGAGAATTTTCCAGTAGGATCTTTATTGATTAGCCGTAAATTGAGACCTCATGTACAGGCATATTATAATTTCGCAAGGGTTATTGATGATATCGCTGATTCCGAAATGTTAAGTTCGGAAGAAAAAGTTAAACGATTGAATGGAATGCAGGCTGTTTTATGTGATGATGTACCGGCACCCGATCGGGCTGATGTCCAGTCTGCAAGATATTTACGTAACAGTTTGTTGGAAACGGGTGTATCTTTTGATACTGCAACGGATTTATTGATTGCATTTCGTCAGGATGCAGTAAAAAACAGGTATGAAACTTTTGCCGAGCTTCTCGAATATTGTCGATATTCTGCCAATCCTGTTGGTCATTATCTACTTGATCTTCATAAAGAAAATGCTGATACAAAGCCAGCTGCAGATGCGTTATGCACCTCTTTACAAATTCTTAATCATTTGCAGGATTGTAGGTCTGACCTCATTCGCCTTGATCGCTGTTATATCCCGTTGGATATGCTGCGTGCAGAAAATGTTGATGTGCAGGCGGTTAAAGACGAGGGAACAATAAGCGGATTAAGGAATGTATTTGATTATATTCTTGACTATATTGATGATTTAAACAGGGAAGCTGAACAATTAATACGATTGACGTCCAATCGACGGTTAAGAATGGAGAGTTCTGTAATTCTTACGCTTGCATGTTCCTTGACTGAGCATTTGAGAAAAGAGGATCCATTGGCAACAAGAGTGAAACTGAATTATAAGGATGCGATCAAGGCTGTTCTATATGCTTGTCCACATATTTTAAGATAATAGTCCTGAAAAAGATAAATTATTGATATAGGGTAATAGATTATCCTATTATTTAATTTGCTAATTTTTGTTTTCTTGCTTAAAACTGTCTTAATTTATTTTTAACTATGGAAAGGTCCGATCAAATTATGCAAAAGCCGCTAGCTGAAACTGCACAGATAATGGGATGTAGCGAGCTTGATTTGATCTTTGTCGAGGCAATCGTTCGTCATGCCAAGACATCTTTTGCCGCAGGCATGAAAATGTTATCCCCTGAGCGTCGTTACGGTATGTTCGCCTTGTACAGTTTTTGTCGCATTGTTGACGATATTGCGGACGATATGGGTGAACCTGAGGTTAAACAGAAACAATTGCAGAAATGGCGCGATAAGATTGAGCTTCTGTATAATGGAAAGGCTGATGGTTCCGTTGAGAATGTATTGCTGGGCTCAATTCAACAGTTTGGATTGAGGAAAGAAGATTTTCTTGCCATTATTGATGGTATGGAAATGGATGTATTAAATCCTGTTATTGCTCCTGATGAAGTCAAACTAGATTTGTATTGTGATCGGGTCGCTTCGGCAGTGGGTCGTTTGGCAATCCGGATTTTTGGGGATTCATCAGAAGCGGCTGAAAAAGTCGCTTATCATTTGGGCCGGGCACTACAGATAACAAATATTTTGCGCGATCTAGAGGAAGATATCGAACGAGGGCGCTTGTATTTACCGAAAGAATTGTTGGAACGTTTTCATATTTCCCTGATTCCTGAACGATGTATGGAGAATCCCTCAATTCAAGAAGTTTGCAATATTATGTCATATCGTGCCCTGGATCATTTTCGTTCTGCCGCGAACTATATGAGGCAATGTGAAGTTGATGCCATTCGGCCTGCAAAAATTATGGCAGCTACTTATCGCTTTTTATTGGGTAAACAAAAAAAATTAGGGTGGAAAAAACCTTTTAAAAGAGCATCCTTATCGACAGGGGAAAAAGTTATTGTTGGTATGGCTGGATTGATGGTATAGCGTTCAATAATATGGCAAAGAAACATATTCATATTATTGGTGGGGGGCTGGCTGGCTTGTCTGCCGCTGTCTTTTTATCTTCAAGGACAGATGCGCAAATCGCGCTTTATGAAGGAAGTCCAACATTTGGTGGGCGGGCCCGTTCTTTTTATGATTCAAAATTGGATCGTTTGATCGATAACGGTAATCATTTAATTCTTTCTGGAAATGATGCCGTTTTTGATTATTTGAACAAAATAGATTCCATGAATAGTCTGATCAGTTCAGGAATTCCCCTATTTCCCTTTTTTGATCTTGATGAAAACAAACATTGGGATGTTAGTTTATCAAATGGAAGATTCCCTTGGTGGCTATTTAGTAAAAACCGTCGGGTTCCAGGTTTTAAATTTCCAGAATTGATGGCTTTGTGGCATTTAATTAAGGCCAATCATAGTCAAACTGTTGCCGATTGTTTGGTAAATGGTGAATTTTCCCGCCGTCTTCTGAAACCGTTTGCCATTTCTGTTTTGAATACTTCTTGTGAGGTTGGCAGCGCAATTTTACTGGGTTCTGTTGTGCGTCAGTCTTTGTTAAAGGGAGGAAAGGCCTGTGTTCCTTATTTTCCAAAGGAGGGATTGTCAGAAACCTTTGTAAAACCGGCTTTATCTCTGATAAAATTGCAAGGTGGCAAAATTCATGCGACATCTCGCCTTTCTGAATTGCATCGGCAAGACGGATATGTTGATTATTTTATCGTGAATAATGAAAAAATAGAACTTAGTTCAGAAGATCAGGTTATTCTTGCGGTTAATCCTTATACGGCAAGACAGGTTTTATCTCCGATTTTACCTGACATTCCCTTGCCAGATGAATTTGAAAGTATATTGAATCTTCATTATAAAGTTGATTTTGCCTTGCAAATGAAGGGGAGTGTCGAAAAGGCAAGGTTTATCGGTGTTATTGGTGGAATAAGTGAATGGATTTTTGTTAAAGACGGGGTGATTTCGGTAACTGTAAGTGCCGCCAATCGTTTTACGGGGTCCGATCCTGAAAATTTATCAAAATTAATTTGGCAGGAAATCAGGAAAACCCTTGAACCTTTTCTTTTTTCCCCTTTGCCTGAAGACGTACCGACCTATCGTCTGTTGTGGGAAAAAAGGGCCAGTTTTGCTGCAACGATAGAACAAAATAAACGTCGTCCTTCCTGTTATACGATATGTCCAAACCTGTTTTTGGCAGGAGACTGGACCGCTACAGGTCTTCCCTCAACAATTGAGGGGGCTATCCGTTCGGGATATAAGGCGGCTCAGGCGATTTTATAGCTTATAAACTCGGGATAATTAAGGTTAGATTTTTTATCAAAATTCAAATAGTAATGGTTTATTTATAATAAAATAAGGAAATATTCAATTATGCTAGATCATACTGGTGATTTGGGAAAGGGAATAGATAATGACGATTTGGACGCTGCAATTTCTCGAGCACAGCATGTATTAACTGAACATCAGAATGAAGATGGACATTGGGTATTTGAACTGGAAGCGGATGCAACTATTCCTGCTGAATATGTATTGTTGGAACATTTTCTGAATCGTATAGACCGGGATTTGGAAAATAAAATTGGCGTTTACTTGCGCCGAATCCAAGGGGATCATGGTGGATGGCCTCTTTATTATCAAGGAAAATTTGATCTTTCGGCTTCCGTAAAGGCTTATTTTGCTTTAAAGGCTATTGGGGATGATATTGATGCACCCCATATGAAACGTGCCAGAGAGGCCATTCTTGCGCATGGCGGTGCGGAAAGAACCAATGTTTTCACACGTATTCAAATGGCGTTGTTTGGTGAGGTTCCATGGAATGCCACTCCTGCAATGCCGATTGAATTGATGCTGATGCCCAAGAAAGCATTGTTTTCCATTTGGAATATGTCATATTGGTCCAGAACAGTTGTTGTTCCTTTATTGATTCTGGCCGCTTTGAAACCCAAGGCGATTAACCCTCGTAATATTCATATTCAGGAATTATTTGTAACTCCGCCTGATCAGGTCAGCGATTGGATTAAGGGTCCGTTCCGGTCTTATTGGGGACATGTCTTTAAAGGACTGGATAAAGTTGTAAGACCTGCTGAAAAATATATTCCATCTGTTTTACGAAAAAAATCCATTCAGAAAGCATTGGAATTCGTTGATGAACGATTGAATGGAGAAGACGGGCTGGGAGCAATTTACCCAGCCATGGCAAATTCTGTGATGGCATATCATGCGTTGGGAATTGCCGATGATGATCCACGCGCTGCGATTGCCTGGCGTTCTGTGAAAAAATTATTGATTGAGACGGATACAGAAGCCTATTGTCAACCTTGTGTTTCACCTATTTGGGATACTGCCTTGACTGGGCATGCCGTAATTGAAACCATAAGTCATAATCGAGCAGTGGATCGAGAGGTAACCTCACAAAAATTGGCGAAAAGTTTGAAATGGCTGAAAGATCGCCAGATTTTGGATGTAAAGGGAGACTGGATTATTAACTCTCCCGAAACAGTTCCTGGAGGATGGGCATTTCAATATAGAAATGATTATTATCCAGATGTTGATGATACGGCTGTTGTCGGTATGTTGCTACATCGTGATGGTAATCCGGAACATGCAGAATCAATTGAACGTGCCCGTCAGTGGATAATTGGCATGCAAAGCTCGAATGGTGGTTGGGGGGCCTTTGATATCGACAATAATAAAATGATCCTGAATCATATCCCTTTTGCTGATCATGGCGCTTTGCTGGATCCTCCTACGGCTGATGTAACGGCGCGTTGTGTTTCTTTCCTGGCACAGCTTAATTATCCCGAAGATAAAGCGGTAATCGATAAGGCAATTCAATATTTACGTTCTGAACAGGAAGATGCAGGTTGCTGGTTCGGGCGTTGGGGAACGAATTATATTTATGGAACATGGTCGGTTTTATGCGCCTTAAATGCAGCTGGAGTTTCTCATGAAGATCCAATGGTAAAACGTGCGGTTAAATGGTTACTTTATGTACAGAGACCGGAGGGAGGATGGGGTGAAGATGAAGCCTCCTATGAGGATGCGCCAAAAGGCGTTTATAATCAAGGCATGCCTTCTCAGACTGCCTGGGCATTACTCGGATTAATGGCAGCGGGACAAGTCAAACACCCAGCGGTGCAAAAAGGAATGGCCTGGCTGATGAGCGTCCAGAAAGAAAATGGTCACTGGGAAGAAAACCCTTATAATGCCGTGGGATTTCCAAAAGTGTTTTATCTTCGTTATCATGGATATAAACAGTTTTTTCCTTTATTGGCCTTATCACGTTTTCGCAATCTTCAAGCGAGTAACAGTGGAAAAGTCGAGGTTGGGTTTTAATGATATACAACCGCCTTGGCATTTTGGTTGGAATGGATTTTGAGGCAAGATTAGCCTCAACTTTAGCTCCCGCTGCTGTTGAAGCGAGCGGGGCGACCTATCTGGGTGCAAAAAAGGTCCTTGAGCGATTGTCGGTGGAAAAAATTGATTCAATCGTATCTTTTGGATTTGCTGCCGGTTTGGATCCCGTTATTAAGGCAGGTACAATATTATTGCCGTATAGTGTAGTTGCCGAGAATAGGGAATATCATGCGGATGCCGAATTAAGGAGCTGGTTGGGGGCGGAAAAATCAGAAGTTAAGCTCGGAAGTTTATTGCATAGCAATGAAATTGTGACCTCTGCCCAAAAAAAAGAAAGGCTTTTTAAAGATTCGGCCTGTTTGGCAGTTGATATGGAAAGTGGTCTGGTTGCGCAGTTTGCTCAGGAGAAACATATTCCGTTTGCTGTTTTACGTGTTGTATGCGATACGGCAAGTCGGAATCTTCCACCTCTTGTTTCTTCAGTCTTGACACAGGATGGCAAGTTGAATTTTTCCAGGATTGCCGGAAGTCTGTTAACCTGTCCATTCCAGATTAAGGATTTGTTTGGAGTGGGTATGGATATGGCTCGAGCATACTGGCATTTAAAACGGTATCTTGCCAATTTTCATTAGAAAATATTGTATAATATGTGAAATCCCTGTTACAGAATTTTATGGTAACAGGAATATTTATTTTCTAGAATTTCATCTGTTTTTTCAAAGATTCTATTGCTGAAGGTACATCAGGAACAACTTCAAAAAGTTTCAACAAGGACTTATCTGCAAATCCCTGTTCGATGGTATTGTTTAATTGATCATGAATGCCCCTAGCCCAATTATCGACATTTACAATGATGATCGGTTTATTGTGGAGCTTTAGATAGCGCCAAGTAAGTATTTCAAAGAATTCGTCAAAAGTCCCGATACTTCCAGGCATAATCAGATAGGCATCTCCTTCGTCATAAAGAATCTTTTTTCTGGAATGCATATCTTCGGTAACGGTTAAATCATTTACACGAGAATGTTGTCCCTCTTTTTTGATAAGGAATTGCGGGATAATACCTTTGACGGATCCACCAAGGTCAATCATGGTATTTGATATTATTCCCATCAAACCCACACTGCCACCGCCAAAGACAAGTCGTAATTGATTGTGAACAAAATGGCTTGCCAATTCTTTTGCCGCCTGAATGTAGATGGATTTGTTTCCGCATTTTGAACCGCAGAAAACGGTAATTGAGTAATTGTAATGAGTCATGAAATTTTCTTTAATATATCATCGTTAAATAGAGGCTGTTTTATTCTGATAATATAGCCCATAGGTTAACAGAACACTACAAAAAGCAAAAAAACTGGCTGACAAATAAAGATAATCATATCCAAGATGACTTTGGATTAGACCCAGTAGGGGACCGGAAATAAAAAGGGCCATATCCAGAAATAAAGAAAATGAGGCAAGGGCCGCTCCTTTATTTTCACTACTGACTTTTGATATGGCAATAACACCCAAGGCTGGATAGATGAGTGAAAAACCACATCCTGTCAAGGCCGCTCCAATATATGCACCAATTATTGAGGTTTGTGTGGCAAGCAGAAGAAGACCAACGGTTTCTGTAATTAGGGAGATGATAGAGACAATATAACCACCATATTTTAAAAGTGAATTTTTGAAAATAAATCGGATCATGACAAAGGAAACGCCAAAAATTGTCAAGGCAATGGCAGATCCTGTCCAGTGGTTGCTAATAAAATATAAGGCAATGAAAGTTTGAATACTGCCAAATCCGATAGTTGATAAACCAAGACAGCAGCCGTAAGCTGAAATTCGTTTGAAAACCTTGGTAAAAGGTAAACGTCTAGCGGTTGAAACGGGAATGATGGCTGGATAGGTTGATGCTAGAAGCATTGATGCTGAAGCCAGAATGACAGTAAGAATAGAAAATCCAGATAACCCTCCAATAAAACCGATGGGTTGTGAAGCAAGATAAACCCCTAAGGGGGCACCAATAGCCATGCCGCCATAAGTGGTTACGCCATTCCATGATATGACATGGGTTGCGTTTTCAATTCCTACCCTGCCGATATTCCAGACATTAACACCTGTTGATGCCCAGCTTTCTGAAATACCCATGCAAAAGCGGCCTAGAAGGATGATTATTAACGCCATAAGAGGTTGATGGATAAAAAATAAAGCCAAAATTGTCAAAAGTCCCCCGCATGCACTAATTCCCAAACCTATAATGACTGCACTTTTGGCCCCTTTGGTATCCAGCCATTGACCCGCTCCCGGGCGACTTATAAAGGTGGCAAGATAGGCTGCGGAAACAGCAATTCCGGCAATTATACTATTATATCCGAGTTGTCTGTGAACAAATACAGGTATTGTAGCCAAAGGCATACCGATATTTATGAAACATACAAGATTAAAAATGGCCGCGGCAAGAATCTTTAATGTAATGGGTTTTGGTTTCAGATAGGATAAAATCATTATTGGTTATTAAATAAAAAAGTATCTCTTTAAAATAAAATTTTATAATAATAGGAGTTTATTTTGCAATCAATTCTTTGCAATGTTGATCATAGGACAACAGAATCTCTTGATCGTTTATTCGAATTTTTACGCATTCCAAGTATTTCAGCTATTCCAAGCTATAACAAAGACTGTCGAAAGGCAGCACAGTGGTTACATGATTACTTGCGTAATATGGATTTGGATGTGCAGATTTGTGAAACTGGGGGACATCCAATCGTCATGGCAAATTCTCCTGAAATAAAGGGGGTCCCGCATGTTTTATTTTATGGACATTATGATGTACAACCTGTCGATCCACTGGAATTATGGGAAATACCACCTTTTGAACCTTGTATCCGAACCGACGCAACAGGAAAAGAGGTTATTCATGGGCGTGGATCATCAGATGACAAAGGTCAAATTCTTACTTTCCTGGAAGCCTGTCGAGCGATTTATATGAAAGACAAGCAATTTCCATTGAATATCACCTTTATTTTGGAGGGTGAAGAGGAAAGTGGAGGAGAACATTTACCTACCTTTTTAGCGCAACAGAAAGAAATCTTGCATCCTGATATTGCTTTTATTTGTGATACGGATATGGCTACTCCGGATGTGCCAGCAATCACTGCCATGGTTCGTGGCTTGGTTGGGGAAGAGGTTACCGTTTATGCGGCTAATCGGGATTTGCATTCGGGATTATACGGAAATGCCGCTCAAAACCCTATTCAGGTTTTGTCTGAAATTATTGCAGCATTACGTGATAATACAGGAAGGGTCACCATTCCAAATTTTTATGAAGGGGTGCCTGAAATTGCTGAAACGATTCGTCAAAAATGGCAGGAAATTGGTAAAACCGATAGTGAACTGCTTCATCCAATCGGTTTGCAATATCCGGCGGGTGAGATTGGATTCAATGCCGTTGAACAGACATGGTGTCGTCCTTCGTGTGAAATCAATGGAATTACGGGGGGATATGAAGGACCTGGGTTTAAAACGGTTATTCCAGCTCAGGCTTCAGCCAAAATTTCTTTTCGCTTGGTTGGGGAACAGGATCCAATTCAAATTCGGAAAAATTTTCGGCAGTTTGTAAAATCGAGAATACCCGAAGATTGTAAAGTTGAATTTGTCTCTCATGGTGTTTCAAATGCAAGTATGGTTTCCCTTGAAGGAAAGAATTTAAGTAAAATTAGTCAAGCCCTCGAAGATGAATGGCTTCATAAAACAGCCATTATTGGCAGTGGAGGCGCCATACCTGTGGTTAATGATTTACAGCGTGAATTCGGAATTGAATCTTTTTTAATCGGGTTTGCAAATGCTGATGATTGCATTCATTCCCCGAATGAAAAATATAATCTTCGTTCATTTCATAAGGGGATACGATCTTGGATTCGAATTTTATATGCGTTGGGAGACTAGTTTTGAAAAATTTTCTGTAATGGTGATAGATAGGTGGTTAATTTGACGCGTAAAGGCATTAAATAAGCATTTTGGTTTGTTTTTTTGATCATTTGTAAGGCTTTTTTTGCAAAATCAATGTTGGCCTGTAAACTTGTTTCAAAATTATGTGGAAAGACAACTTTGTTGGTAATTTCCCAATATGATTTCGATTTTGGTCCAATGACAGGTGACAAACCCCAAAAAACGGTTTTGTTGTGTAACCAATCCATACAGAGTTCAAGCATTTTCTCATCAAAAATGGGTTGTGTAAAAAAACCACTGGCTCCCGCTTCTTTTTTTGACAGGACATGTTCAAGTTCTTCCTTGGGAGAACGACGGTATGGGTCAAAGGCGGCATACAATTTCAGATGCGGGAGTTCCCTTCGATATCGTCTTAAAATGCTTTCAGTTGAATTGGGATATGTATGTTTGTTGAAATCGGAGGGAGGGTCTCCCTGAATAACCAGAATTTCTTGTAAATTATTGATATCATGGCCGGGCAATGGAAGGTCGGGATTTATATCAATTGCTCTTATATGAGGAATGGAACGTGTATAATATGAAGAGGTAATCTGAAAAGCGTTCCAGCTTCTTAAAGAAAAACGCATGAGATCTGGAATATTGATACTGTCGGCAATTGGAAAACATTCCTTGACTTGTTTCATATCATTAATGATATGATTTCTATCTCTAGGAATTAATTCTACCGAGATTCGTGTCATAACGAATTCCTTGTAATGAAATAAATGGATTTGAAATAATAGATTCTATTTCTTTAATGTTTAAACTGTTAATATAAAAATAAAATAGAATAAAGTTAATTTAGTTAGATGGTTGCGACATATTTAAAATGTATGATGATGGTTGCTGCATTTCATCATTTGCCTTCCTCTGTTTTACCGGCAATACAACGTGTGGAGGGTGGGGCTCCTAATCTTGTCTCCAATAACAAGAATGGCACGCAGGATTTGGGGGTAATGCAGATCAATACACGTTGGATTGTTCCATTGATGGAAACAACGCATGAAACTGGTCAAGTCATCTATCAACGATTAAAACAGGATAATTGTTATAATATAGCTGTGGCGGGGGCGATTCTTAAATTGTATCTTGCAGAGACAAATGGAGATTTAATGCAGGCGATTGGCAATTATCATTCTCATACACCTGATCTAAACAATCATTATCAGTTTCAAATCATTCAAGCCTCTTATTTGAACAATAATTTTTCAATAAGGAGAAAAAAAGCTGGAAAATATCTCTCTCCTTATCAGCATCGTTTAATGAATGTAAAAAAAAGAAGAAAATTTAAAAAGAAAACCGTTAGAAACTGATTATTTATCTAGTTTTGAATTTATACAAAAATCAGCCTATCTGCTTATACTATTACCATGTGCTACGCGTTGAGTTTTGACTCTCGGACTTCGTTTTCGAGAGGATGCTACCGATGAGTTTTTTGGTTTTACAGTTGTTTTCTTGTTTGGTAATTTTGTTGTAACCTCAGATGCGGCATTCAAGGTTAATTTATCATAGGATGCGGTTTTTTTATCTTGTAATTGCTGGGGAGGTTCTGAATCACTGATTTTAAAACTTAAATTAATTTCAGATTTAGATTGTGGGTTGGGTTCGGTGGCAACCATATACGGAATATCGGTCCCGGTTGATAATTCCGTGCTTACCGTTGTAGAAGGTATAGGTGGTTGATCAGAAGCCCTGGGCAATCTCCCTTCCGCGGCACCATACATTATATAATGGATAAAAGGGTTAATAGTGCTTGCGGCAACGTCAGGATAGGTATTCAGATAAAAGGTGGTATTAAAAAAACGGTTAGGATTTCGTCCCTCTCGAAATCCGAAAAACAGATAATGTTCAACAGGATCTGCATTGGCGGCTGCAATATCTGGATAGGTTTTTAAATACCAGGCTGAATCAAACAGTAAAGAGGGAAAATCAATTTCAGTCATTTTAATTGTTCACTTAAATATTATATTAGCAAGTTTTAGTTTCGTTTATAGAAAACAATCTAATAAATTGTAAACCGCTTTTAAATGATTTAGTTATTAATATTAATCAAGCGGTTTAAGAAATTATTGTTATATTATTGCAATAATTATAATAAGAAATAGTTCTGGTGTAAATTATTTTATCGTATTTCTTGCTGCTTGTAATGTATTATGCAACAAACAGGCAATAGTGACAGGACCGACACCACCAGGGACAGGTGTAATTTTTGCAGCTTTACCCAAAACTTCTTCAAAAGCGACATCACCTATCAGTTTGGTCTTGCTATCTTTTGTCTTGATACGGTTAATGCCGACATCTATAATAGTCGTACCTTCACTGATCCATGATCCCTTAACGAGCTCACTGCAACCAGTCGCAACAATAAGAATGTCTGCTTGACGGGCAAGTTTTTCAGGATTGCGTGTATGAATGTGGGCAATAGTTACAGTGCAACCTTCTTGTAATAAAAGTTGTGCCATGGGTTTGCCCATCAAGTTTGACGCTCCAATAATGACTGCATGTAATCCTTTCAAACTGGAAAGTTCTTTTTGCAATAACATTAGACATCCAAGTGGGGTGCAGGGTATAAATCCGTCTTTATGTCCAAGCGCAAGTTTTCCTGTATTATAGGCTGTCAAGCCGTCAACATCTTTATGAGGGGTGATTGCCTGAATAATGGTGTCTGCATTCAACCCTTTTGGAAGAGGTAGCTGTACGAGAATTCCATGAATATCAGGATCTTTATTCAATCTTGCAATTAGATTCAGGATTTCTTCTTGTGTGGTTGTTTCAGGAAGAAGATGCATGAACGAACGCATTCCCACCCTGTGTGTCTGTTTTGTCTTGTTTCTGACATATACCTCGCTGGCAGGGTCATTGCCGACCAAAATGACGGCAAGACCAGGGGTTACATTTTTTTCCTGCTGCAGCAGCTTGACTTCCAGAGCTATTTTCTGGGTCATGTTTGCGGCAAAGCCTTTGCCATCAATTAATTGCGTTTTCATAAGATATCAGTGACCTTTATTATATTCAACTGGTTTTGGGGAAAGATAAAATCATATTGTTTCTTTTGTATTGTTTGCCCTGATGTCCCATTCATTAGCGATTGCTGCAATAATTCCATTACCCAAAACACTTGTTGCAGTTCTTGCCATATCAAGAAACTGATCAATTCCGACAATTAATAGCAGTCCAGCTTCGGGTATTCCAAAACCTGGCATGACAGCGGCGAGCATTACCATTGAGGCGCGTGGAACTCCTGCGATGCCTTTACTGCTGATCATCATGACCAGGAGCATCATGATTTGTTTTTCAATGGGCATATGAATACCATAGGCTTGTGCGATGAAAATGGCGGCAAATGAAATGAACATCATGGTTCCACAAAGGTTAAAGCTATAGCCTAAGGGAACGACAAAGCTAGATATTTTGGGTGGAACACCGAATTTTTCAAGCTGTTCAAGTAATCTTGGAAAGGCAGACTCACTACTGGCGGTTGCAAATCCTACCATTACAGGTTCGGCTATGAATGGAAGAAGTTTAAACACTTTTTTTCCCATCATGAAATAACCAGTTCCGATCAAAATAATGAACATGACGAGAATGACAGCATAAAACTCGATCAAAAACAGTCCATAGCTTTCAATTACATGTAATCCATTACGGGTTGCTATTGAAAGAAGTGAAGCAAAGACAACCAATGGTACAATAATCATGACCATATCGGTGACTTTTAGCATAACTTTGCCTACACCATCTGTTACATCTCTTACCAGTTGACATTGTTTGTCAGGTAAAGCGGCTAAAGACAAACCGAAAAAGACAGCGAAAACTACCAACTGTAACATATCGTTATGGGCCATTGCGTCAATGACACTATCAGGAACGATATGGAGTGTAAATTTAATAAGGTCAAAATGATAAATTGTATGAGACTCAGAGACAGGTGGTAAATTATGCGTAAAATTCTTGCCTGGCTGGATGATATTGGCGGCAAGCATTCCAACACCCAAGGAAACGATAGAGGCACCGATAAACCAAAAAATAACCTTGATCCCGATGGTTTTTATGGTTTTAGTATCTTGAACGTTCCCAATCCCGGCAATAAGCGTGGCCAGAACCAGAGGTGCCACGATCATCTTTATCAGGCGCAAAAACAAATTGACAATTAATTCAGACAAGGTCAGAATAAAATTTGATAACGTTATTGAGCCATTTGCTGACTTATAGATAATAACATCTCCAAAAGCATGACAGATCAACCCAAAAACAAGTCCCAAGATCATGGTGGAACCAATTGTAACCGCATGTTTGACAAGGGTACGTGATGTAGAAGGGTTATTATATTGGAGCTGGGTTTCTGCCATACTTTATATTTCCTCAAGTCATAAATTACACGATTAAATCTTTTTTTAGGTAGCGAAGGAAGAGAGAGTCAAACTAATTTTTTACTACGTAACAAACAGAATGCAGCGATTGTGACCATACAAGTTATTTGTCCGTTTTGAATCATTTCCTCAAATTGAGTTAACGGGATTGTATGACAGGTCATATGCAGTTCTGTCTCTTCGCGTTTCGGGGAATGTTGTGTTAAATCAGTGGCAAGGAAAACGTGACCTTTTTGGGTTGAATAGCCTGCCCCCTGATATAATATACCTCCATGTACCATATTGGCGGCACGCAAACCTGTTTCTTCTTCCAGTTCTCCGGCAGCAACCATCTCGGGGGTGGCATCTGGTTTTAATTCCCACATTCCCATCGGCAGTTCCCACATAAATTTACCCACAGGATATCGGTATTGTCGAATAAGGGTGACTATTTTAATTCCCTCATTATTAATATGCAGTGGTAAAATAACAGCGAATTCGTTTCGTTCTACAACACCAAACATGCCTTTTAACCCGTTGGGATAGCGTATGATATCCTCACGGATTTTTAGCCAACGGTTTTCATAGGCAATACGTGATGATTCCGGAACAATCCCGCCTGGATCTGCTTGACCAATAATTTTTTTGTCCGTGTCTAGTTTTTGGGGCATTGTTGTATCCATTTTTGTAGGGTTTCTTAATCTTTGTTTTTCATGGTGGATTTTTTTTCTTTCCATAATTCTGCGAAATCAATGGGTTGCAAAAGAATAGAGGGTAGATTGGATGTGCGACTTATATTCAGGATGATATTGCGAATTTCTGGAAATAATAATTCTGGAGCATGTATCATCAACAATTCTTCTATATTGGCAGCCTTTAAAGTGGGAAGGGTCACAACTGCACCATATTGCAAGTCAATTTCAAAAATAGAAGTTGGTTCATCATCATCTTCAAGTTGTTTTTGGCTGGTACAATTTAGGATAACGATAATTTCGAATTGGGGGTAATCCTTTTCAATTTGCTGGGCATTGACATTAACGGTTACGGTAATGTCGGATTTTGGAGATACCTTAAGAAAAACTTTGGGTGTATTAAAAATTTTTACGTTTAATTCTCGAATATATTCAATGTTGGTGACTAAATCCTTAACTGGGATGATAGGTAAAAAAAACGTTTTTTCTTCATGTTGTTTATTAGACATTGAGCATTCTCTTTTAAATTAAATATTTATAGGTATAAAATTATTAATAAATTGAATCGAAGGACCTGTTTATAAAATCAAATTGTTTTTTTTGAAAGTTTTTTTGAGGAAAGTAAAAAACCGAATACAGGCAAAGGTTGCCAATTTTTTGGAATCTCTGATTGGTGAATCGGGATTGTCAAATATTGTGGTACGGGTTGTTCATGATTGATTAGTAAATGTCTGTAGGCAGTAATTTCCTGTTTCCGCCATTTACAATCCTGATATGCTTTTTCATAAGAATGATAAATATTAGCGATGTATCGTTTGTTTCCGATATAAAAAATGTTGGCCCATATTTTGTTCTTTATTTTTTTAAATGAAACAACTTTATGCATAGCTTTTTGATTTATATAAGAAAAAACGATTTATCATTTTATAACTATATGGTTATTTTTTGTTTTTTTTAAATTATTATTTTAAATGTTTTTTTTATCTGGATTAAAATTCCTTATTTATGTAAGGGTTTGTGTATTATATACTGGTCATATTCATAATGTTTGATTATGGTTGGGTTAGGGAGATCATATCGTGTTGCGATTAATTATCGTTGTACCATTCCTGGTACTTTTAATTATCTTTTTCTTGTTAAATATGACGCCTGTGCCAATGAATTTCTTTTCTGCTAATTGGCAAAGTTCTGTTGGAATGATTGTATTGCTGGCTGGAATCATTTCTTTTGCAATAGGAGCTTTAACAGTTTTCACCTCCTTGGTCAGTCAATGGAAAAGAGCCAGAAAGGCAGAACAGAAGATACGTGATTTGGAAACACAGTTAAATGAATTGCGGGCCCAGTATATAGCCCTGACTCAACAGAATACAACGCAGCAGGGAACAGGACAGAATGGGACCCCAGTTCCAACAGCAACGTCTGCCCTTTCCCCTGCCGGGGTTGAACCTTCGCAACAGAATTCAGAAGAATAGATTTATTTCCACATATTATAATAAATAATTGATAGATCACTTAAGAAGAATAATGACAAAAACAGGCTTGATTCTTGCGATTGACACAAAAGATTATGATTTGGCTGAGCAATGGGCTCAAATTGCTGATTTAACAGGGCAAATGATTAAAATAGGTATGGAGTTTACCTACGCTTGCGGATTTGATGCGGTAAGGAAACTGGCTAGGGGTCGGCAAGTTTTTCTTGATCTGAAACTGCATGATATTCCCAATACCGTTGCATCCGCAATTGCCAGTTTGGTTTCTGTAAAACCAGCCATGTTGACTGTTCATACGTTAGGCGGAAAAGACATGATTAAAGCCGCACGTAAGGCAATAGATGTCAATTTTCCTGATAATCAGAAACCGTTATTACTTGGGGTTACGGTTCTGACCAGTATGGATCAGGAGAATTTAAATAGTGTAAATCTTCATACGACACCTATTGAACAAGTAATGAAACTGGCAGGAATGGCTTTGGACGCTGGTGTCGATGGTCTTGTTTGTTCACCCGAGGAAGTTGCAAATTTGCGTAAGATTTATGGAGATCAAGTTGTATTGGTGGTACCGGGAATAAGGTTGGAAAATGCCAAAACAGATGATCAAAAGCGAATCATGACACCCGCGTTGGCACATAAGGCGGGTGCAAATTGGATTGTAGTGGGTCGGCCAATAACACAGTCAGCTAATCCACAACAGGCGGCTAGGGAAATCATTTGTCAGTTACAAGATTAATTTTATGGTTTCTATCAAGATATGTGGTGTAAGAGAAACGGCGACTTGTGATTTATTGTTAAAATTACGGGTCAATTGGGTGGGATTGGTTTTTTATCCAGCGTCTCCGCGTTTTTTATCTGTTACCCAGGCAAGACAGTTGCCTGATTATGGTAAGGAAGGTCTGTTAAGGGTTGGTTTGTTTGTTAGGCCAAAATTAGATGATATAAGAAGAATTCTTGACAAGGTTCGGCTGGATATTCTGCAGCTTTATTGTTCTGACAAGCAGGCGGCAATTATTCGAGAGGAAATCGGTCTGCCAGTTTGGTTGGCAAAGGGGGTTAAAACGCGTGATGATTTGCTTGAACCTTGTCAGGTTGATGGAATGGTGATTGAGGCGCCATTTTATGAATCGGATACAAGACCGGGCGGTAATGGACGCAAGTTTGATTGGTCCCTTACTAAAAACTGGAACTCGGCAAAGCCATGGTTGCTGGCAGGTGGATTAACACCCGATAATGTGCAAGAAGCCATTCAGCAGTCAGGTACAGAGGCAATTGATATCTCATCAGGGGTTGAATCTGAACCGGGGAAAAAGGATCCAATCCTAATTCAACATTTTGTAAAAAATGCCAGACAAGAATATAATTGCGAATAATAATTATTGAACCTGAAATGCCCATTATGGGATTATTTCAAGAGAGAGTGTATCCTTCCTTTTCAATCGCTTTTTTGAGTTCATTCTCATTGACCGAACCGGTGATTTTTAATGTTCCGGTTTTCAAGTCGACATTGGCCTCCTGAACATCTGGAAGGGCTTCAACGGCTTCTTTTACAGCGTGGACACAATGTTGACATGTCATTCCTTCGACATGATATATTTTCATGATGAAAATCCTATTTAGTTAATGACTATGAAAGTTAATTATTATAGCATGTTTTATATTTTATACTAATTCTTATTTGCATACCGATAAAGTGTAGGATTGGTCGATCATGTCTGCAGCATTGGAAAATAAAGGAATTGATTTTGTAATTCGTGGAATGACATGTGCATCTTGTGTCAGACGTGTTGAGAAAGTCATTAAGCGTGTTGCGGGAGTTGAAGATGTCAATGTGAATCTGACATTGCAACAGGCCAGGGTCATTCCAAAACCAGCTATCCAACAACAAAATTTAATCGCTGAGATTGAGACGGCTGTCACAAAGACTGGTTATCATGCGGAATGGCTTGATCCTGGTCATGCAGCTATCAACCTGAATGGGGATCGTGATGAAAGGGATTTATATCATTGGATTATCGCGGCCTTATTTTCCGCACCATTATTGGGTTCAATGATTGCTGGCGGTTTCAACCATCATTGGATGCTTCCAGGCTGGGTTCAGTTTTTATTGGCAACTCCTGTGCAATTCTGGTTGGGAAAACCATTTTATATTGCTGCTTATCGTGCGGTAAAATCAGGAAATGGAAATATGGATTTGCTGGTGATACTTGGTTCAGGTACCGCCTGGATTCTGAGCACATGTTTATTGTTTTCCTGGTTGTTGGGTTATTGCAAGGTTGAGCCTGATCTTTATTATGAAAGCGCCTCATTGATTATAACCTTTATTTTACTGGGACACTGGTTGGAAAAGCGGGCAAGATATAAAGCCGCCGATTCAATTAGGGCATTACAGGCTCTGCGTCCTGATACAGCTTGTAAACTTGTTGATGACAAAGAAATATCAGTTCCCCTCGATCAATTAATGGTTGGTGATCAGGTTGTTGTTCGTCCAGGTGAAACAATTCCTTGTGATGGTGTGGTCATACAGGGTGAAAGTGCGGTTGATGAGTCGATGCTGACTGGGGAAAGCCTGCCAATCGAGAAAAAAATTGGGGATAAAGTTACTGGTGGTTCATTAAATGATAATGGGCGTTTATCAATCAAGGTTGAAAAAACCGGGAGACAGACAAGATTGTCCGCTATTATCCAATTGGTTGAAAATGCACAAGCCTCCAAGGCGCCAATCCAAAAAATGGTGGATCGGATAAGCAGTATTTTTGTACCTGTTGTTATTGTTCTAGCATTATTAACCTTTCTGGGTTGGTGGTTGATAAACGGTCTTTTTGTAATAGGGTTAATGCATGCCGCTGCCGTATTGGTGATTGCCTGTCCTTGTGCATTGGGTTTGGCAACGCCGACAGCTTTAGCCACTGGATGCGGGGCAGCAGCTCGTTCTGGTATTTTAATTCGTGATGCTGAAACTTTAGAGAGAGCGGTGCATGTCAAAAAGGTGGCATTTGATAAAACAGGAACCTTAACAGAAGGAAAACTGTCAGTCGTTTCAATTGTTTCCTTATCCGATTTTTCAAAAAAAGAAATTCTCTATCATGCAGCCAGTTTGTCTTTATCAAGCGAACATCCCTTGGCAAAGGCACTGCTATCTGAAGCCTCCTCTTATACTATTTCTTTGAAACAACCAGAAGAATTCCGGGTTATAAAAGAACAGGGACGTGGTGTCATGGGAAAGATAAAAGAACGGGTTTTCTTATTGGGCAATCAGCGGATGGTTGAATCGCATGGGTGTAAAATTCCTGATGTGCCGTCAGAAATTCGATCATCAACTTTATCCTGGCTTCTTGAGAAGATGCAAGATTCCTATCGTTTATTGGGTATTGTAGCTTTTGAGGATCATGTACGGTCTGGTTCGGTAGAGGCGGTTCGACGATTGAAAGAGCATTCAATCCAATCAATTATGTTGACGGGGGATAATGAAGCTGTCGCCAAAAAAATTGGTAATATATTGAGAATAGATGACGTTAAAGCGAATCTGACACCAGAAGATAAACAACAGTTTATCAAGAAACATGGTTCAAAGGGTATCGATCATCAGTCAATTGCCATGGTTGGAGATGGAATAAATGATGCTCCGGCCTTGGCAGAGGCGGATCTTGCCATTGCAATGGGCGAGGGGACGGATGTGGCGGCCGAGGTGGCTGGGATCGTATTGATGCGGAATAATCCTGAATTGGTCGCTGATACGTTGGACATTGCCAAAAGAACTCGTCAGCGTATCAAGGAAGGGTTGTTTTGGGCGTTTATCTATAATATTATCGGTATTCCTTTGGCAATGCTCGGATTTTTAAATCCGGCTATTGCAGGGGGCGCCATGGCTTTAAGTAGCGTATGTGTTGTTATGAACGCTTTAAGGTTATTACGCTGGAAAGCAAGAGTCTAGATAAGATCTCCAAAATTCAAAATCTTAATTCTTATAGTAGTGTTGTTAATTTAGGATATGGCCCGGTTTTGCTGGTTGGCAATTTGCAGTCCTAATTTGTTGAATAAGGTCAAATCACTGCTTTTTTCTGGATTGGGACAGGTTAGCAAACGTTCACCCAGAAAAATAGAATTGACTCCAGCCAGATAGCACAAGGTCTGCATTTCATTACTCATCTCCGTTCTGCCGGCTGCCAATCGGACATAGCTTTCAGGCATCGTGATTCGGGCGACAGCAATGGTACGAATAAAATCAATGGGATCTATGGGGTCTGCATTACCCAAAGGTGTTCCTTTGACGCGGATAAGCATATTGATAGGCACGCTTTCCGGATGTCTGGGTAAATTGGCAAGGGTTGCAATCATGCTGACACGGTCTGCTTCATCCTCATTCATTCCGAGAATACCCCCACAACATACTTTGATACCGGCATCACGAACAAAAGCGAGGGTATCCAGACGATCCTGATATGTACGGGTTGAGATGATCTTTTCATAATGTTCTTCAGAAGTATCAAGATTATGATTATAATAATCCAGCCCAGCGTTTTTAAGTTTTTCAGTTTGTTCCAGATTAAGCATTCCTAAGGTTACGCATGTTTCCAGCCCAAGATTTTTAATGCCTTCTATCATGGCACAAACGGTCTCGAGATCGTGATCTTTCGGGGAACGCCAGGCGGCACCCATACAAAAACGTGTCGCACCTTCCGCTTTGGCAGCTCGTGCTTTTTCAAGCACTTTTTCAACGGACATGAGACGGTCTGCCTTAATTTTTTCTTCATGTTTTGCACTTTGTGGACAATAAGCACAGTCTTCGGGACATCCTCCACTTTTGATCGAGAGCAAGGTTGAAACCTGAATTTGTGTTGGATCGAAATTTAATCGGTGGGCAGTTTGTGCTTGGTAAATAAGCTCGGGCAACGGGAGCTGAAACAAAGAAGCGATTTCCTCCTTGGTCCAGTCGTGACGAATTGGAAAATGATATTCTGTCGCTAGTTTATGGCCTTGCTTATGTGACATTCATAAATCCTTGATGAATAAATTAGATATATGATTATGAAATTAAAATCATTATATATCGTATATTGTTGTAAAATTATATGAATATATATATGGAAAAATGGGATAAAAAAGGGTTTTGAACAAGGATAAGTGATTTTTGGGTCGTATAATTCCTGATTATATTCATGTGTAAGGATCGTAACTAAAAGTGATATAAGAGATCTTAAATGGATGAATGGATTATTACACAGAAACAAAAAGGGATAGGAATTTTAATATTAAATCGTTTCAAAGCTCTGAATGCAATTAATGATTTATTTCAGAGACAAATAATAACAATTTTAAAAAAATGGCAAGATGACCCTTCCATTCATGCTGTATTAATTAAAAGTAGTCAAAAAAAAGCTTTTTGTGCAGGTGGTGATATTCGCCAGATTGCCAATTTTGTACGAGAGGGAAATTATAAAAAAGCATTAAGTGTTTTCCAGCATAATTATCAGCTTGCATGTTTTGTTGCCCATTATGAAAAACCGATAATTTCCTTGATGGATGGAATTGCGATGGGGGGTGGGATTGGTCTGGGGTCATATGTTCCATATCGTATTGTTACTGAATGTTCAATTTTGGCAATGCCAGAAGTCATGATAGGGATTGCACCGGATGCAGGAACAAGTTTAATTTTTCAAAAAGCTCCAGGTTTTACGGGGTTGAGAGCTATGCTTACCGGGCAGCGTTTAAATGCAGAGGAAGCGATTCAGCTTGGTTTTGCTGATTATTTTATTTATTCGTCTGAATTGGAAACCGTGTTATCAGAATTGGAAAGTAATAATATAAAGCAAGTTTTGGCTCCTTACAAAAAAGAAAACCGAATTGATCATGGATTTCTGGGACAAATAAAACGAGTGTATGATGCCTCTTCAGTTGATATGATAATCGAAAGATTAATGGGGAGCGTGTATGAATGGTCAAGAAAAGATTTATTCTCTATTTTAAAGGCCTGTCCTTTTTCTTTAAGAGTTGCGTTTCAGGCATGGCATCGTAAATTATATAATTTGGAATCTGTTATTAAGCGTGATGAATGTGTGATAAACCATCTTATTCAACGGGCCGATTTTTTAGAAGGGGTGAGGGCTGCAGTTATTGACAAGGATCATAACCCAAGATGGAATCAGGCGCCAATTTCAGAGTCCGAGATTAATTCCTGTTTTGACTATTGAATTTAATAAAAATATCTAGTCATTTTCTCATACTACGGTTTACTATAGTCGTTTTATAATTTCTTAATTAAAAATAAAATTGATAAGGAAAGCGTGGCACTATGAAACATTGGGATATTGAACAGGTTAACTGGGATAAATTTGACCCTTCATTAATAGATGCTGATATTGTTCCTTTGATAAAAACAGCTGCTGTTGTTGAACGAAATAGTGTAGACTATACGGTTTATTTGACTAATGTATTTGGTCATGATCCTGAATTGACAAAGCTTTTCAGGAAATGGGAAGATGAAGAGGTGCAACATGGTGAAACATTGGGACGATGGGCCATGATGGCTGATCCTGCTTGGGATTATCAGGAAAGTTATAAGCGTTTCAGAAATTTTTATAAAATTGACTTAAAGACGGATCACTCAATCCGTGGATCACAGGCGGGAGAATTTATCGCCCGGGCTATGGTTGAGGTTGGCACTTCATCTTATTACAGTGCCTTGGCAGATTATGTAAAGGAACCTGTCCTGAAGGAGATATGCAGACGGATTGCTGGAGACGAATATCGTCATTATAAATTGTTTTATGATTATGCTAAATTATATTTGAAATCTCAAAAGCTCTCCAGGTTGCAACGAGCCAGGATTGCCTTGGGTCGTATAATTGAAAGTCAGGATGATGAGCTTGCCTCGGCCTTTCATGCCACCAATGAGCCCCATGGAATGCCATATAATCATAAACGATGTATAGCCCTTTATATGGAAAAGGCCATGTCATTATATAAAATCCATCATATTGTCAGGGTGGTTAATATGGTTTGTAAGGTTATTGGGTGGATGCCTTCAGAAAAATGGCAAAGATATTTGTCTAAATTGATACTAATGATTATTAATAAACAACAGAAAGCCTATACCAAACAAGTTTTATCTATAATATAACAATTTTCTGAACAAGAGTGGGACATTAACAGGGATGGATTCTTTAAAGCTTGGTTTTTTTGATAATTTGATACATGAAGCAACAGCAGCGGTTATAACACGTGTGTTAGAGGCCCATGGAATAACGGATATAGAATTAATTACCGGTGAATGTAGGGATTTGACGCAGGAGCTGACTGCTGGGAAAATTGATTTGTTTGTAAGTGTATGGTTGCCTGATATTCATGCCGATATCATTCAATCCAATCCGAATTTCAAGATGATTGGAAATCTTTATCAACCCTCTATCTCTTTTGCTTTGCCAAAAAAGTTTCAAGAACATGTGGGTTCTATTGATCAACTTATAACAGCTTCATTTCTTCATCGTGAAATCACGGTTTGTGAAACTTTGCAGGTTTTCGCGAATAAAATCATGAAAGAATATGGTTTGATCGAGGCTGGTTATCAATTGAAACCTATTGCAGATGAAGAGACGTTGACTCATTATCAGGAAATAATCCACTCACAAGAACCCGAGTTAATGATGCTTTATGAACCGGCATTGTTCACGGATTCAGGAAATTTTTATCGTCTGAGGGAATCCGAGAATATTTTTATACGGAAACAAAAAGCGGCCATGCTATTAAACCCCAATTGGATTCAGCGATTTGGGGGTGACTTGATTGATGAGCTTGAGGAAATGATGTTGGGTAATCAGATTGTTCAGTTCATGGAAAATGCAATACGCAATCAGGGGATGAGTGCCGATGAGGCGGCAGAAGCTTGGCAGCGTGGTAAATTGGTTGTAAGAGCATAATGGCCCATAAAAATGATCAGCAAGATTTGGGGTTGGCAAGGCAATATGAGGCCTATCCATATCCCGAACGCAATCCAAAGGATGAAACCAAACGCTTATTAATAGGCAGTCCAAGCCATTTGAATGAAATTGATTATTGGGTATTTGGAGGATATCGTTCTTATACGCAACCATTAAGGATTTTGATTGCTGGTTGTGGAACCGGTGATGCAGCAATCATGGTGGCTCAACAAATGGCACGACACCAACGTTCTGGTGAAGTGATCTGTTTGGATCGGGCTGAGGCAGTTTTGAAAATTGTTAAAGAACGGGCAGCTACACGGAAATTGAGTAATATCCGTTATGTTCAGGGTTCAATTCTTGAATTGCCAGATTTAAATCTCGGGTTGTTTGATTATATTGATTGTTGTGGTGTTTTGCATCATTTGCCTGATCCTGCTGCTGCCCTGCAAATATTAAGGGAACAACTAAATCCTGGCGGCGGGATGGGATTGATGGTTTATGCTCCCTATGGTCGTACTGGCGTTTATATGGTGCAGGAAGCATTATCCAAACTGACCTCTTTGTCAGATCCACCAGTAAAGCGTTTGGATGTTGCAAAAAGAATCATGAAGCATCTTCCATCGACTGCCTGGCTCAGATTTAATGGAAATTTTGGTGATCATTTAACTGGAGGTGACGCTGGTCTGTATGATCTTTTATTAAACCCGCGTGACCGATCCTATAAAATTGCTGAATTATGGGATCTGTTGGATAAAAATGAGTTGGCGGTAAACTGTTTGGTGGAGCCTGCGCGTTATGATCCTGCTTATTTAATAACAGATCCAAAGATCAGAGAAAAATTCAGGCAGTTTGATATAAGAACACAGGCTAGTCTGGCTGAATCTTTGGCTGGGAATATGTCAACGCATGTTGTGTATGTGCGTCGCGCGGAAGATAATATACAATTTGCTGATCCATGTGCCTCTGATTCAATTCCTTTTATGCGGGAAACGCCTGGAGAAATACTTGCCAATCAGATTTTACCATCCAATCTGCTTCCTTATTCTTTTGGAATGTTGACGATTATGCTTCCTTTACCTGCACAGGCACGCGGGTTTTTGGGACTTGTTGACAATCGCCGTTCGGTTGGAGAAATAATTGAGATTGTCAAAAAACGGGGTATTGAGGAACACCGTATTTTACCTTTGTGGAAGCAGACTTTTGAAATTTTACAAAGTATTAACCAGCTTTTTGTAAGATCTGCCGTTTAATTTATTTTATTGGAATCATCTATTATGAAATGTGTATTTTTATTCCCCGGTCAGGGAAGCCAATATGTTGGTATGGGTAAGGCATTGGCTGAAGCATTTCCAATTGCCAGAGAAGTCTATGAAGCGTTGGATGAAACGTTAAAGCAGCCATTATCCAAAATTATGATGGAGGGGCCTGTGGAAGCGTTGACTTTAACGCAAAATACACAACCTGCATTAATGACACATTCCATGGCCGTAATCAGGGTTTTGGAAAAAGAATTTAATATTGATGCCAATCATCTGGTTTCAATGGCAGCAGGACATTCCTTGGGTGAATATTCTGCTCTTTGTGCTGCCAATGTGTTTGATTTTGTTACAACTGTCAATTTGTTACGGACGCGCGGCAGTGCAATGCAAAATGCGGTACCGGTTGGTCAGGGAGCAATGGCTGCACTTATAGGCGTCACGATTGGACAGGTTCAGGATTTATGTAAACAGGCCACGCAGGGAAATTCGGTTGTTGTAGTTGCCAATGATAATGGTGCGTCTCAGGTTGTGGTTTCTGGTCATATGGACGCGATTGAACGGATTATAGCCATAGCCAAGGAAGCTGGTATCCGTAGAGTTGTTGAATTGCCTGTGTCAGCACCATTTCATAGTCCGTTAATGGAACCCGCTGCCCGGGAAATGCGGGATGCCTTGGCTAAAACAAATCCCAAACCATTTAATTTTCCTGTTATCGCAAATATAACCGCCTGCCCTTATGAAAATTCTTCTTCTTTTGTCAGGGATTCATTGGTTAGACAAATAACAGGTTCTGTAAGATGGGCAGAAACTATGCGATATATGATTGATCAGGAAGTTGATTTTTTTGTTGAAGTTGGTGCAGGTAAGGTTTTGTCTAAAATCATGCAGCGTACTGCACGGGATAGCAAGGTTTGTTCTGTTGATACACCTGCAGATCTTGAAGAATTTGCAAAAATTCTTTCTGCTTTTTAAAAGAACACAAGGATTATGAAGATTATGTTCAGACTAGATAATAAGGTAGCGTTGGTTACTGGTGCCTCGGGTGGAATTGGTCAAGCGATTGCCAAGGCATTTGTTCAGCAAGGGGCAAGGGTTGTTTTGTCGGGAACCAGGGAAAACGTTTTAAGAGAGGTTCAAAAAGAGTTGGGTGAACAGAACGCATTTGTTCAAACAGCCAACCTCAAGGATCAGGAATCTTTAAAAGCGCTTATCCCGAATGCAGAGAGGCAGGCAAATGCACCTGTCGATATCCTGGTTAATAGTGCCGGATTAACGCGGGACAATCTTTCAATCCGAATGAAGGAATCGGAATGGTCCGAGGTTCTGGATGTGGATTTGTCTGTGCCCTTCCAATTATGTCAGATTGCGTTAAAGGGAATGGTTCGCCGGCGTTCAGGACGCATTATCAATATCGCTTCGATCATTGGGTTTATTGGTAATGTTGGTCAGGCCAATTATTCAGCTGCAAAAGGCGGATTAATCGCTATGAGTAAAAGTCTGGCGTTAGAAGTGGCGAAAAAAGGCGTTACCGTTAATGTTATTGCCCCCGGTTTTATTGAAACACCAATGACTGCCGTATTATCAGAAGAGCAACAATCTAGATTATTACAAAGAATTCCAAGAAATAGAATGGGACAGGTGGAGGATGTTGCATCCGCAGCTGTCTATCTGGCTTCTGAAGAGACAGATTGGGTTACTGGAACATGTTTGCATGTTAACGGTGGCATGTATATGGTGTAAAGATCCTTGCTTTGTGAACCATTTGAACATTTTATAAAATTATAATATTGCTTTTGCTTGGTTATTTGGGGGAAATGTGATATTTCCCCAATACCATTGTGATAAAATCGTATAAAGTTCTAAAAATTCTTTGGAACTTTGGTAATATAGTATAAACATGTAAGCTTTATAGCTGTAAAAGGACGAATATAATGAGTGAAATTGCTGACAAAGTAAAAAAAATTGTTGTTGAACATCTTGGTGTTGAAGAATCAAAGGTAACGCCTGAAGCTTCCTTTATTGATGACTTGGGTGCGGACAGCTTGGATACAGTTGAACTTGTTATGGCTTTTGAAGAGGCTTTTAATGTGGAAATTCCTGAGGATGCCGCAGAAAAGATTGCAACAGTCAAGGATGCTATCGATTATATTGAAAAACAGAAACAGGCATCTTAATTAAAAGTCTATAACATTATCGATTCATAAAACTTACAGGATAATTTAATGACGAGTACAAGTTCATGGCCACACCGCAGGGTAGTTGTTACTGGAATGGGGATTGTAAGCCCTCTTGGAATTGGTATCGATAATGTTTGGAAAAGACTTGTTGCAAGTGAAAGCGGCATTGACAAAATCAAAAGTTTTGATGCTTCACGTGTTGCTGCACGTATTGCCGGGGAAGTTCCTGAAGGTTCAAAGGGAGAGGGCAGGTTAAACCTGTCTGAATGGATCCCCGTTAAAGATTTAAAGAAAATGGACCGTTTTATTCAATTGGGTTTAGTGGCGGCTATTCAGGCAGTGGAGGATTCTGGCTGGACACCCAAAAATGAAGCGGATCAAATGGCTACCGGTGTCATGATTGGTTCAGGAATTGGTGGGCTGCAAACCATTTATGAAACCTCAATCAAGGTTAATGAAGGTCAGGCTCGAAAAGTTTCTCCGTTCTTTATTCCATCTGCCTTGATTAATTTGGTTTCAGGATATGTTTCCATCAAATATGGCTTTAAAGGGCCTAATCATGCGGTAGTGACAGCCTGTGCAACAGGAGTGCATGCTATTGGAGATGCAAGCCGTTTGATTGCGCTTGGCGATGCTGATGTAATGATTGCCGGAGGAGCGGAAGCGGCTGTATGTGAATTGGGTATTGCAGGGTTCTGTTCTGCCAGAGCATTATCCACGGGGTTCAATGATACACCTACAAAAGCGTCAAGAACCTGGGATAAGGATCGTGACGGATTTGTTATGGGAGAAGGTGCCGGTGTTCTTGTGTTAGAAGAATATGAACATGCGAAAGCCCGTGGCGCAAAAATTTATGGTGAGGTGGCTGGATATGGCATGTCAGGTGATGCGTATCATATCACTGCTCCAGCAGAAGGGCATGAAGGTGCTTATCGTGCAATGGCATCGGCCATTAAGCATTCAGGATTATCATTGGAAGATATCCATTATATTAATGCACATGGTACATCAACCATGGCGGATGATCTCGAACTTGAAGCTGTCGAGCGGTTGTTTGGGGATGCAAGCAAACATTTGGCAATGTCTTCAACAAAAACGGCTATTGGTCATTTATTAGGTGCAGCAGGTGCGGTTGAGGCGATCTTCTCTCTATTATCAATATGTAATAATGAGGTACCTCCCACTTTGAATCTTGATAATCCATCAAGGGAAAGTGTCATTGATCGTATAGCTCATACTGCCCAGCAAAGAAAAGTTGATGCTGCCCTATCCAATAGTTTCGGTTTCGGTGGCACGAATGCGAGCCTGATTTTTAAAAGAGTATGAAAATTTACTAAGATATATCATGGGTTAAATTGTAATGCGTCGATTGTTATATGGGGTCAGTGCATTACTTGTATGCCTGCTTGCTGTATTCTTTTACGGAAAATATACCTATTTTGCTCCCGGTCCTTTGGATAATGCTAAAAATGTGGTTATTGCCAAGGGAAATGTCGCGGCAATATTAAACCAACTTCAGAAAGAAAAGGTTGTCACTCAATCCTATTGGGGCAGTTTTATTTTTCGTAGTGGCATAAAGCTGACAGATAAGGCCGGGACGTTACACGCGGCTGAGTTTTCTTTTCCGAAGCAGGCATCGATTCAACAGGTTATCGATATCTTGCGGTATGCAAAACCTGTACAGCATAAATTAACCATTCCAGAAGGGCTGACAGCCTATCAGATTACGAATTTGGTTAATGATGCCCCCTATATGACAGGACAGATACAGCCACCAGAAGAGGGAACGGTATTGCCCCAGACCTATGCCTATGAATGGGGTATGTCTCGTGAAAAGATGATATTCCGTATGCAACAGGCAATGCAGAAAAAACTGCAAAAAATCTGGGGTGAACGACAGGTTCTTGCTGAGATAAAAACGCAACAGGATTTGGTTACCCTTGCCTCAATTGTTGAGCGGGAAACCGCTTTAAAACGTGAGCGTCCCATGGTTGCCCGTGTATTTATCAATCGTCTGCATCTTGGCATGCGATTACAATCAGATCCCACAGTGATTTATGCCCTGACTGATGGAAAAAATGATTTTGATCGCAGGCTAACTCGACAGGATCTGGAAATTGTCAACCCATATAACACTTATTGGACCAGCGCTTTACCGCCTACACCAATATGCTCTCCTGGTGAAGCCGCTATGGAGGCTGTTGCACATCCTGCAGAAGGAAAAATATTATATTTTGTTGCAAATGGAACGGGTGGACATAGTTTTTCAACAAGTCTTGCAGAACATAATCACAATGTTGCCGCGGAGAAAAAAAGATAGTTTTTAAAAACTATCTTTTAAAATATAGAATAGGTTTTTTATTTTCTGGATTTTGAAGGGGGGGGCAAATTTTCAGATTTAATATTATGTGATGAGGAGCCTTTTTGTGGGGCAAGGTCAATCGCACCTGAATCATCGTTGGTATTGGTATCGCCATTATCATCCTCTACATTATGATTTTTGGATGATTTTTTGTCAGGTTGGACAGTTTTTGCCATATTTGAATATTTGATCAGGATTTTACGCAGACGGTTTGCCGCTGGATTGTTAACGCGCATTGCCATGACAATATCTTCTGGTCCCACAATCTGGTTATAATATTTATGATTGGCACTACTGTTAATTTTTAATTTAGATCCTTTTAGAGAGGCTCCGACAAATAATCCTGATGCTTTTTGCAGGTTATAAATATCTGCTGTATCCTTGTTGGCATCGCTACTGGATTTTGCTGCTGTTGCAGAGGCACTGGCTCCCATTGTAAATTGGCTGTCCAACAATTTGCGCAAACTGCGTTCGTTCATGATGAAAAGCATGACTTCTGTATTTTGTACACCAAGCTGTATACCAAAAGAGCCACTTGACATTTTGTAAAAAGCAGGACTGGACCAAGAATTTCTTGCATCCCTAGAAAGAAGCACACAATCTCCCCCGGAGCCTCCAAACACTAGGGAGATATGTGTAATATTTGGGCAAATCATCACTGCCCTGGCGTTTTTTAAACGGGTATAGACACGGCTGGATGTGGGAATATTTGCAAAGACATCCTCAACTGTTAAAAGAGAATGGTCTACAATAGATTGTACTTTGTCAGTTTTGGCCTTGGCATGCTGAAGAGAAAATATTGACAGCATTGAAAAGCAAAACATCGTACCATATTTAAAGATGAAATTATTTTTCATAGGATTAAACAATATAGTTCAGGTTTGACGAAAAAGAAAAGACAGATCGGTAGTTTAACATAAAAGCGATTTATGATAAGGACATATGAAGTGTTTTCGAGAGGATATCCGAAATTCCTGGAGCTGCGGTTAAAATAGGTGTCATTTGATGAAGGCCACCATTTTCCAAGAAAGGTGAAATACAGGCACCAGCTTCTCTAAGTAAAACGAGTGCTGCCGCCACATCCCATAAATTAATGGCCATTTCAAAATGTCCATCCAGTCTACCGCTCGCAACATCGACGAGGGACATGGTGCCTGAACCCAAAGTGCGAATCATTGCGCCAGTTTTTAAGATAGCTTCTGCATTTTTTAGAAATTCATCGATTTTACTGACGTGACTCCAGCCCAGTTCAATCATGGATATTTTTGGATCTTTAACATCGGAAACATGAATGGGCTTTTCATTCATGAATGCCCCTTTTCCTAGACGGGCAGTATAGAATTCGTTTACGCATGGAGCTGCAATAATACCGAGAGTGGGAACATTTTCTTCCATAAGGCCAAGAGAAATACACCACCGATTTCTGCCACGTGCATAGTTTGATGTTCCATCGATAGGGTCGACAATCCATCTTAACGACCCTGAACGTGTTTTCCCCTTTTCCTCTCCTTGAAAACCATCTTCGGGAAAGAGGGATTGAATTGCTTTTGAAATATAGGTTTCGATCTTGCCATCTGTTTCGGTCAACCAGTCTTGGGCATGTTTAAGGGATCCTTGGGGTCCCCCTGGACTGGGCCGCATTTGTAAGGCAATTTCAGATGCATTTTTGACAATTTCTTGTGCAGCTATAAAACGACGTGAAAGTGCGTCACTCATAATTGGTCTTAACCTTAAATGATTGAATGAATTTAAATCATATGATTATAGTGAATTTTATCAGAAATATTTAATTTTTTATAGAATCAGATTGTTTACTATTTTAAGATAAAAATTTGATAAAGATGAAACGTATTATTTTTATTTAAAAAATAAGGAACGAATTATGTCTCAGGAAGTTAATTTGGTTGCTATACTGGAAATTGATGAAGGGGCCTGGTCAAAAATTTCAGATGCTGTGAATGTGTGTGTTTCTCGTTCAAGAGAGGAAAAAGGAAATCATAGCTATACAGCCTATTTTCAAAGTGACAAGCCTAATAAAATTGTTTTTATTGAATGTTGGGCAAATCAACAGGCTTTGGATGCGCATTGCGAAACGGAACATTTCCAGAATCTGATGCGCGTGGTAAAACCTTTTGCTGTGAAGCCCCTTGAATTACTGAATTTAATACCCGCAAAATAAATTTGTATTTCTGATGTCGATTTTTGAAACGGATATATGGCGCATTGGTATTGTCAAGGCACCGGTTGAGGATGTGATAGCTTGTGATATTTGCGATATTCATTGGATAAAAGAGGAGGATACGTTCAAATTTCTTGCTGATCCTTTTGGCCTCTATAGAGATAATAAACTATATGTTTTTGCGGAAGCATATGATTACAGAGATCGTCATGGCCGTATAGAGGTATTAATTCTTGATCAACAGCTTTCACTTATTGATCGAAAAATTGTATTGGAGAAACCCTGGCATCTATCCTATCCAATGTTAATTGAGGATCAGGGGTTGGTTTACATGCTGCCAGAGGCATACAAATCAGGTGAAACCAGTTTATATAAAGCAGTTGAGTTTCCATTTCATTGGGAGAAGGTATCCTCTTTTTCTTTTCCTGAAGTGGCCATTGATCCGACTGTATTATTTTATAATGATTTATGGTGGATGTTTTATACTCCTGTAAGGGAAGGGTTAAGTCGGCAAAGCGTTTTATCTGTTGCCTGGTCGGAAAGTCTCGCAGGAACATGGCATTCTCATTCACTTAATCCCGTAAGGATTTCCCCCTCAAGTGCACGTCCTGGTGGTAATGCAGTCATTACATCTCAGGGTATTATTTTACCGACACAGGATTGCAGCTTGACTTATGGAGGGGGACTGACATTTTTAAACATTATTGAATTAACCCCTGATCAATTTGAAGCAAGAATTACAGGCCAGTTCAATAAAGGTTCAATATTTGGCGAATATAATCAAGGGGTGCATACATTAAGTAAGGCTGGCCCCTATAGTCTGATAGATGGTAAAAAAATACTTAGACAGCCTGTGAGGCGTTTCTTGATTGACAGGCGATATCAAATACATGGAATATTTTAAAAAGCTTGGAATATTTATTGATTTTTTGATTTTAAACCAATGAAATGTGTAAGAATTGATTTAATTTGATCGGTCAGACATCAAATTATTAACCAAGTGGAGATCATCAGGTTTATCCACATCCACGGCAGCCTGCCCCCAAGGTATAATTACAAAATCAATCTTAACCTTGGTTAATTTGAAAATTCTTTTTTTAAGTGCTTTTCTAGTCAAGCGATGCAGGATATATCGCAAGATTATTGAATATCCCAATAGCAAGCCCATTTTTACTGGACTTTTGCGATAACTTTCCAATTTTTGCCAAAGTTTTGCGACTTGAATGGACCTTGGTGTTCGAAACATAAAAATATTGCAACCAGAAAAAGAACCGTCAGCCAATTTGATGTAAGTTCTTTTTGTGTTTGGAACATCTTTTTCAATCTGTTCCTTTAGGGCGATACCAACAGCAAGGTCACATTGTGAGGCCTCCGCTTCCTGTATGAAATATTCCACCCATTCCGGTTGAAGTAAGGGGTTATCAGCGGTTGTTATTAATAGGGGGGTTCCCAATGCTTGAATGGCTTGGATGATGCTTGCACTTGGACCAGGACAGGTGGAAAGATACTTAATAAAGTTGGGTAGAATATCCCTAACAACCTCGAACTTTTCAATTGAAACAGCAATTTTATTAATGGATTCTATTTTTGCAAGGGTTTCGGTAACATATTCGATCATTGGTTTTCCCAATACGGGAATAATCGCCTTGTGCGAAACGTGAGCATGCAAAGCCAAAGGATCTTGTTTCCCTTGCCTTGACCCAGCCAGAATTAAAGCATTGATGGGTTCACGTTCCATAATGGCCCCAATTCCTTTTAGGCTGCTTTTTGAGTGTGTTGGGTGCAATCTTTTTTATGCTCCCGAAAATTAGATCCTGCGGGACGATCACGTGGAGGAGCCCCGGTTTTTAGCATAACCCAAGGATAATGTTCAGCTTCTTTCACAGTATATCCCATGTTAAATACAGTTGGGCTCCGTGGGCGTGCCTTGGCATCTTCATAATAGGTACCGAAGACTTTATCCCAAAAATAGTTGGTAATACCAAAGTTTCCCTTTTCATAATGAAAGTGGTGTAAAACATGAACCTGTTTAATATGACTTACATACCTGGATTTTGGTTTATAATTCAAATGTTGAATGCAATGAAAAAATTCATAAAAACATGACATGTACACAGCTGTACCAATAGAGGCAAAGAAACCGCAAAATCCACCAACTAAATATCCCAAGCCGCCCCCAATGATAATGATGGTTGGTATGGTATTCAAGGGTGATCCAAATAATACATTTAAAAGATGGGGATCCTGATGATGATCAAAGTGAATGCGTTTCCATAGTGAAGCCGACCATTTCATTCTGTATAGTAACGAAACATGCATGATCCAGCGATGGATAATATACCAGATTAATGGAAAGCCAAATATCATGACGATAATTGAACTTAAGACAGGAACCCATCCATTGAACGTGTAGCAGACAGCGACAATACATCCAATAATAAGGCTGAAATATAATAGGATGGTTGGATGCGTCAAATAGGCCACCCATAATTGTTTTAGTCCCATTTTACCTAAATCGTAACTACGTCCGGAACGTAGGTCTTGATTGCGCATAATTTGAAAGATAGATTGGTTGCTCATTGTTTTTCTTCAACTGATAGAATGATAGTGCATGTAGCTAACATAAAGACAAGGAAGGCAGAAAGTGAAGCCACTGGGGCGGGTATGGTTCCTGCTTTCCCCAAAGCATGCAGGACTTCTTGGAATATAATAAATAACAATCCATATCCCAAACAATAGATGGGGATCCAGCTACGTAACCCGGCACGTGGCGGGATGTAGGTCACAAGTACAGTAATAATTAGCATCATGATAAAAGTAAAGGGTAAACACAATCTTCCCCAAATTGTTGTTTTTATATAATTCGTAGGCATTTTGAAAGGTTGTTGATATGATAATTCTAGAACCATATTATGGATGGATTGTGGCATTGATTTTGAAGATAGTCTTATAAGGGTATGTGGTGTCAGGTTAATATTCCATATTCTTTCTTTTTCATTTGTTAATTCATGAAATTTTAATGGAATATCCGGTTTGTTTTGCAGGAATTTTGCATGAGAGAAAATCCATTGGTGGTTTTTATGAATGACTTCATCAGCAATAAGCACCGAGTCAATATGAGATAAATCACGACGCTTGATGATCGTCAGTCCTGTAATTTTATTTCCTCCATAGGCAATATGATCAATATTGATGATATCAAGATTGCTGTAAAAATAGAAATTATTTTCTTTTTCGGGATGCGGGTTGGTTTTGTTCCACCATGTTGCCAGATCCAGTTCCGTTTTGGGTGTAATTTGGTCAGACATAATAAAACATAGAAAACTTAGCAATAGCGTAACAGGTATTAATTTTTTTATCAGTCCCCATGTCGATAGGCCTATGGATCGTAGGATGGTTATCTCATTGTTGATTGTCAATTGAGTGAGGGCGATCAAGAAACCGATAAGGGTACTTAAGGGTAAAACAGAATTAAAAAGTAAAGGTAATTTCAGCATCATGAAATGAACAACCCCTTTTAGCCCAAGTTGTCGTTCCAAAATAGAAGAGGTTTGTTCCAATAGGGTTAAAACCTCCATGATTGCTGTTAAAATAATGACAGTAGTAAAAGTCGTTGCTAACAAGCGACTGGATAAATAAAAGGTTAACACATAACGTTTCAATAATTTTTTCATTATTTATCCGAAGACTTTGAAAAGTGTCTTAACAAATTGCGAGAGGTAAGGAGAAAAGGATTGTTTTTTAAGAATAGACAGCCAAAGCAAAAAAACAAGAATATAAAAAATGGTAGCCATAAAGCGACAAAAGCATTGTCATGTCCGTGTGAAACAAGGGTTAAACCCAGTTGTTGAATATGATCATAGGCAACAAGAATGATTGCCGCGATTCCAAGACCTAAATTTCTTTTACGACGTTTTGGTGTAATGGCTAAGGCGACAGCAAGAAAAGGAATGGCAATAATTGATAAGGCGCGGACTAAACGAAAATGAAATTCAGCCTTTATATCTAAAATTGGGATGTCTTGATAGGTATGGTGCTGAATTTGTTCATAGAGATTTGTTAGGGTTAGTTCGCGTTCATCGCTGCCTCTTTCCCTAAAAATGTTTTTCTTGTTTGTGTTTTGTATTATTCGTGAAGCATTGGAAAAATCTGTTATATTATTGTTGTTATTCGGGTTTAATGTAAGATTTTGACCATCATAAAGGGTCAGCATTATTTTTGAATGATCGGCCAGTGAATAAAAATTCCCTTTATCGGCCAGAATAATTTGTTCAACCAGTTGTTTTTTATCATTTAATTTTGTTTGTCTTATGAAGATTCCTGAAAGCTGGGTTCCGTTTTGGCTAGCTTTGTCAACGATCATAACAGTGTGGTTATTGGGTTGAACAATCATATGGCTTTGAATATGGGGTGCCCATCCAGCATGAGAGGCATAAAAAAAAGCTGCGCGAAAATCATATCGGGCATATGGCTGAATATAACCATATAATATTATACAAAAAAAACTGACGGCAATACCACTTATGATGTAAGACCGTGTACATTGAAAAAGGGATTTTCCAGCATTTAATAGTGCATCAATTTCATTATTAAGATTTAACTGACGAATACTTGAAAAAATTGATACGCAAAAGGCTGCCGGAATGGCAAGACCAAGATAATGAGGGATCAGATCAGCCAGTAAGCCAAGAAAAGTACTGAGGGGGCTGCTGTCTGCCGCTAATAGGTCAAGTAAAACAAGCAATCTTTCCAGCATCAAGGCGGCAAGGATAACTCCAAGAGAAATAATAAAACTTGGTAGAGCTTGCGCAAAAAGGTAGGAATCCAACATCTTGATGTGGATCGTTGATAAAAATCTGGTCAAACTCTGGTTTTTTAAATGAAATTTCAACAAGGATTTACTGAAAATAGTGATCTATATAAAAGGAGTGGGTTTGAGAAAAATCACCATTTTTGTCTATAAAGCGTACCGTTGAAAATGTATGAAAGTGATCATCCAATTTTTCAATTACGATTTTACGCCAAGCGGCTTGGTGATACGGACGGTTTGAATTGGAAGAGGCAGAAGCAATTCCCAGCATCGGTATATTGGTGTTAAGAAATTTTCGGGTAATGGTACGATGGACATGCCCAAAAAGAATAATTTCGACACCCTCTTCATATAATATTTTTTGCAATTTTTTCCTGTCTTTTAAGGCCTTTCTTTCCGAAACAATTCCTGATACAGGGGGATGGTGCAAAATCACAATTCTGAATAAATTATCTTTTTTAAGTTGTTGGAGTGCATATCTGATTTGATTCAGCTGATAATTTCCAACCTGGCCATTTGCAAAAAAGGGAGGCGTGGGAACAGCTGTATTAATGCCAATGACAGCGATAGAACCATAACGGGTTATGATAGGGTAATCGTCATGATTGTAAGCCTGTGACCAGGGTGACCAGAAAGCGTAGCTATTGTGCCATTGTGTTTTAACAAGCGCATCATGATTCCCTGGGATAATATTTATATTTTTAAAAGGAAGATGATGCAACCAGTCAGCTGCCTGTTTAAATTCCTCAGGCAGAGCCAAGTTGGTGAGATCTCCCGATATTAATAAAAGATCGGGAGATTCTCTGGAAATATCGTCAATAATGATATCAAGTCTCTTTTTTTGCAAAGAAAGGCGTCTTTTTTTCCAGGACAGAAAACTTAAAAATCGTTTATTGACAAGGGATAATTTCGGAAATTGAATGCTTTCCAAGGGAAGATGAATGTCCGAAATATGGGCAATTGTAAAGCGTTTCAAAAGAGACTATCCTTAAATATATTCTATGCTATTTTATGTAACATACTTGAAATCATGATAATATAGTTGATTTTTGCACAATTTTTTTCATAAAAGAAGCAAATGGGAAGGAATGATAACATCAAAACTATACAAACGTTTATTACTCCTCATATTAAATTAAAACAAGATACTATAGAATGTTAGAAGCAATCCGTGAATCAGAATATTGCCTTAATTAAAAATCCTGTCAGTCGATTAAATCAGAAAGAGGATAAGGAATTTACAGATTTTGCCTTGAACTGGTTAGGTGAAAATTATTCTACGCCACGAACTGTTGATGATATGATGCAAACGTTAAATCGTTTTGTCGCAACAGGGGTTGATTGTATCATTATAGATGGTGGAGATGGCACGATTAGTCATGTCATGACAGCTATTTATAGCTGTTATCCACATGATAAATTGCCAAGCCTCATTATTCTTCCTTCAGGAAATACAAATTTAATAGCCAAGGATATTGGATTCGGTATTCGGGGAATCAATGCTCTTAAGCGTATCAGGACTTTGGCAGAACGTCAGCGATTGCATTTTATGGTTCAGCATCGTCATGCATTAAAAATTGAATGGTCTGATCCCTCTCGCCCGCCTGTTTTGGGAATGTTTCAAGGTGCAGCGGCATTTACGAAGGCTATTCAGATTGCACATAACCCGACGATTTTAAAAAATTTTCCTCATGATGGTGCTGTGGCAATCACCATTATAACGTCTTTACTAAAATTATTTTTTTCAAAAACACGGGATTTATGGCTTAACGGCAATATATGCTCTTTTTTCATTGATGAAAAGAAATCATATCAGGAGAATTGCTTTTTGTTTTTATCGACGACTTTACAGAGCCTATCTCATGGAATGTGGCCGTTTTTTAACCGATATGTAGGGGATGATAGTCTTCATTATTTGAATGTTAAGGCACATCCTCCACATCTGTTGGCGGCATGTTTCGCCTTATTAAGAGGTAAAACGCCAGAATGGTTATTAAATGATCCTAATTATCTTAGTGGTACCGCCAATAAAATAAAACTGTCAATCAAAGAGGATATTATTCTTGATGGAGAACAGTTTGATACAGGCGAGGATCATTGTATCCTTCTTTCGACCGGTCCCAAATTTTCGTTTGTCCGTTTATAGATAATGTCGGCTGTTTATGTCATCATCCTTGTCACAATTATTGGCTACTTCATTTGATCAGCATTCTGTTCCAGAATCTGTTACCGCCTTCGTTAAACAGATCATAGGAGATCGGCAACCCATAGGTGTTATCTATTACGGTTCTTCTTTATGGAAAAAAGAACTGACAGGTTTGCTTGATTTTTATGTTGTTTGTCAAAATTTGTCTGATTGGTATCCGGAAGATTGTTTTAAAATTGTGATTAATTATTGTCTACCTCCGAATATTGAATATCATGAATGGAGTGAGGGGAATGTTAATTTAAGGGCCAAAGTTGCGATATTATCAATAGATCAACTTCAAAAAGCTACTGCTTTACAATCCATTGATACAACGATGTGGGCGCGTTTTTGTCAGCCTGTTAAGATTCTTTGGTGGAAAGATGATAAAGGAAAACAGGCATTGTTGGATTGTCTCATAAGAGCGGTAAATACAGCCATATGGTGGGCCACTTTTTTGGGACCAGAATATGGGACTGCGGAAAAATATTGGTGTTCATTATTCCGTCATACTTATGATGTCGAGCTAAGGGTGGAATCAAATAATCGTCCAATGTTGATTTTGGAAAATAGAGAAGATTACTTTAAGCAACTTTTAAAGCTGGGCTGGCAAAAAGCAGGAATATCCTATAACGAGACAAAAAATTATTTTCTATTTCCATCTGTGTCAAAGGATCAACGAGAATATGCTAGAAAACGCTGGAAGATTCGGAAAATATTGGGTCGACCCTTGAATATTTGCCGATTAATTAAGGCCGCTTTCACGTTTGAAGGGGGGGCGCAGTATATTGTGTGGAAAATTAATCGACACCGTGACATTAATCTTGAATTGACAGCGTTCCAAAAAAAATATCCCCTTATAAATGCACCCTGGATATTATTCAAATTATATCGACAGGGTTTATTCAAACGATAAAGATTTTAATTAAGAGTTAGCCCTACATCTTTAGCCGCCTGAATGTAGATTTGAACTAGTCGGTCAATCTGTTCTTCTGTATGGGCCGCGGCGATACTCGCTCTTAATAAAGGTCTGTTATCCGGTGTAGCGGGAGGCAGGCTAAGATTAATATAAGCCCCCAATTCTAACACCCTGTTCCAGAAATGAGCAGCCTGAGGTAATTCATTCAAGATGACAGAAACAACAGAGCTGATATCTGGACCAGTTTGAAAACCAGCATTCTGTAATGCATGATAAAACCGGGAGGCATTATTCTTTAGTTTATTTCTCAATTCAGGACGGTTAGCGATGATTTTCAAGTTTTCACGTGTTGCGGCGATTACTTCGGGAGGTAAAGAGGCCGTAAACATGTAGGGTCTGGTACAAAGACGTAATCTATCCATTTGTGGATAATCGGAAACACAATATCCTCCAACAGTACCCAAGCTTTTAGAAAAAGTTCCCACGATGAAGTCAACGTCTTGTTCCACGTTTTCACGTTCTGCAATTCCTCGACCATGTTCACCAAAAACACCAAAAGAATGTGCCTCATCAATCATGAGATAAGCATTTTCCTCTTTCTTGACCTGGATAAATTCTTTGAGGGGAACGATATCTCCAAACATGGAGTAAACCCCTTCCACCACAACCAGTTTAATACCATTTATATTGCCAACTCGGCGTAATCTCTTACGTAAATCGTCAGCGTCATTGTGTCGGAAACGTATAATTTGTGCCTGACTGAGTCTGCTGCCATCATAAATACTGGCATGACAGTCCGCATCCAAGAAAAGGTAATCATCCTTACCGGCAAGAGTTGATACCATGCCGAGGGTTGCTTGATATCCTGTTGAAAAAACCATGCAGGAACGACGGTTGAAGAACTGGGCCAGTTCTTGTTCGAGTGATTGATGTAAGGAATAAGAGCCATTGGCAATTCTGGATCCCGTTGTTCCAACACCATATCGCATAGCTGTTTCAGCAGCTGCTTTTCGTGCCTCTTCGGATTGACTGAGGCCTAGATAATTGTTTGTTCCAAAAAGAAGTGTTTCTTTCCCGTTGATAGTACCAACTGTTGCAGAAAGTGTTTTCTCGATTGTAACCCCAAACGGATTGTGCGGGGCAAAGGAAATAAGTTGGTTGAAAGCAGTTTCAAGTGGCTTGAATTTTGTAAATATATCCATAGGAGAGAGCTTTTATTTAAGGGAAACGATGGCATCTGCAAGATCACGAATCGTTCTTACGTCTGTCAGGCGATCCAAAGGAACGGATACGTCTAGTTTATCTTCAATTTCCATGACGAAATTCATGACAGCTAGAGAATCGAATTCCAAATCTTCAATAATTTTGCTGTCTGGTGAAATGTTTTTGGGAACTTTTGGGTTTTCTAATAATGTATCAATAATTATTTTTGAAATTTCTTCAACCGTTTCAGTCATAGTGTTACCTTGTTAAATATCAATATTTGAACGATTATGACTGATTGGATGACATTTAACGCAATCAGTCGCATATCCTAAGGAAAGAATTGATTTATTGTAAATAGCTTTTAAATTCTGTTCAAGAGGCCATAAAATTTCATTTCATACCTGAATTTTTAAAAATGAAATCCGAATTCTCCTTTTAAAAGCATTTGTCTTGCTTTTGCCCGTGTCAATTTTCCAGAGGAGGTTTGCGGCAGGCTATGTGGAGGGACTAACAGGACAGATACTTCTACACCATTTTGTCTTCTAAACAGACTGGTCATATCTTCTTGAAGTCTTTTTCTTTCAGACTCATCAATGGCACGGCATTGGACAAGTGCAACGACAGTTTCCTGATTATTCTTATCAACCGAGAATACAGCGACATCGCGGCTTCTTAGCGAGTTAAAAGCATGTTCAGCCGCCCATTCCAGATCCTGGGGCCATATATTTCGCCCATTAATGATAATCAAATCTTTTTCGCGTCCAATTATGACAATTTCGTTATTTAGAATATAACCTAGGTCACCTGTTTTTAACCATCCTTTTTTGTCAAGAACGGCTTCTGTTTCTTTTTCTTTATTGAAATAACCTTTCATAAGGCTTGGGCCTCGCACGTAAATGCTGCCCGCTCTTCTTTCGGGAAGAATATTTCCATTTTCGTCCCGTATTTCAATTTCATGATCAGGAAGTATCGGACCACAAAGAGTAAAAGTTCTGGTTGTAACGCAAGGATCATTGGAAGGTTTTGCTATACCTGTCGTTTCAAGAAGGGGCAAATCAATAGTATCGGTTTTAAGTCCCTCTCCCAAAGGTGCGAATGAAAGGGCTAATGTCGCTTCCGCCATACCATAGCTTGCGACAAAAGCTTTTGAATCAAAACCATATTTTTGATATTGTTCGGCAAATTGTTCTAAAATATGAGAACGTATCATATCTCCGCCAATACCTGCCGCACGCCAAGAGGATAAATCAAGTTCCAGGGTTGAGGAAGGCATACGGCGTGTACAAAGTTCATACCCAAAAGATGGACTATAAGATAGGGTCCCTTTATTACGACTGATCAGATCCAACCAGACATGTGGACGCCTTGCGAAATCCCTGGTAGGCAAAAGATCAATGGTTAACTGGCATGTCATAGGGGTTAGAAAAAATCCAACCAGCCCCATATCGTGATACAAGGGTAACCATGAAACGCATCGGTCTCCTGTTTCTTTTACTGCCAATCCATAATATGAGATTGCATGAGCATTGGCCAAACAGGCTTTCTGGGTGACAGCAACCCCCATAGGAAAACGAGTGCTTCCTGAAGAAAATTGAAGATAAGAAAGATCATCAGCCTGAATAACTGGTAATTCTATGGCGCTATTAACTTTTATTTCTTTTAGCTGGGCAGGACTTCCTCCGAACAATAAAGGAAATTTTTCAATAATTTCCCGCGTCCAGCTTTGAATTGTTTGTGGAATAATAACCGCTTTTGCGGAAGAGTTTTCAATCATTCCCCGCAAGGTGTTGATATAAGAAGATTTTCCAGCAAAAGCAACAGGCAGAGGCATTGGGGCGGGAACAATACCTGCATATTGGCAGCCAAAAAAGATACGGCTAAAGTCACTGTCACTTTCTGCAACAATGGCCAAGCGATCGCCTTTCTCTAGTCCCAAGGTCAAAAGTTGCTTGGCAACATGTATAGCTTGTTGTCGCAGGTCAGAATAGGGTAATGATTCTAATAAAACTCCCTTGGCTGAATAAAAATTAATACCGCTTTTTCCTTGAGCGGCGTAATCTAAAGCCTCAGAAAGAGAAACAAAATCACCAAAACGTCGTTTAAGACCAGAATCCGTTGGTGTTGGATGTTTGTTTATGTCCACAATTAAAATTCCACCAAGTTTTTTACAAAACAGTATATATAAATTGCTTTTGTTAAGTATACCTAAAGATAAATAATAATCACTTCATTATGATTATAAAAGAGCAATCCTGTTTGGCTGTTGCCAAACATATTGTGTATAGAAGCTTTCTACAAATGAAGAAAGTATTTTTTGCAACATGTAAAAACTCATTGTTATGGTTATGTATTTACGTTTAATAGGGCTTATAATAAAAAACAATCTTGTTTTTAAAAAAAAATAAAGATTTCGCAAGTTTTTTATGCAAATATATATTTATATGAAACAGTTTTTTTAAAACCAGATCTGTTTTGGACTGATTATTGTTTTGTTAATTAAATCCCATTATTGCAATCAGTTTAAAATGAATGAACAGCGTTTTATGTATGTATAATACTTATATATTAACAAGTGGGAAATATATTTCATTTTCAGTATGAAAATAGTCAATTTTTTAAATAGAAAAGAAGTAAACCTGATATCTTATTTTATAAATTGTTAAATGAGCGGATTTACATTGTTAATTAAAAACGGTTTTTTAGAATAAAAAAGGATTTAAAATTAAAAATAAAAAAATAAAATTTAGGGGTTGATTCTTAGATTTAAATTGTATAGATAAGTTCACACAGACATTGAGAGAACAAAAGGTTTTTGATGTGTTTTACGATTTTGTTCATTGACAATTGTATAGGATGAGAAGGGGATATGCTGGTGGCGTATTGGTTGTAGTGCT
>NZ_JACFPS010000004.1:0-181113 GCF_016101865.1 Commensalibacter sp. B14384M2
TCTCAATGCCTGGTATACACAATAGCTGTTCAAAAAAAACGTTCGCATTAAATACATCGCTAACCATCCATGTCTATTTGAAAATATATAAAATATTTAAGAAAAGTCCAAATCTAAGCTTGTTTTCAAACCTTGGGGATAATAAAAAGTTTCCACAGGTTGAGAACCTTTCATCCGGTAAGCTACAGGACGCATTTGTGCAGATTGATAATTACGTATACGTTTAAAAAATGCTTCAGCATTTGCTTCATAGCGTTCATATGAATGCCCATTTAATGTTTCAGTATCAGATGATAATCTAGTAAAATCAACGGTTAAAGTGGTCGTAGCTGGACCTAAACAAATAAATTTTCCTTCTGTTACAAGATTACCATTTTCATCAGCTGTATGACATCTAGTAAATTTAATCGTATTACTTGCACCTTCCCAACCCCCATATAATTGATTTAAAACATCTAAATTAACAAAACTACAACCATTAAAAACGTAACTTAAAAAAGGATGAAAAGGAGATCCATCCTGATGATTACCTAATTGTGTACCTCTTTGAACGACAAATTCAAAATGTTCAAAAACTACAGAAGCTCCAAGATCTCCTCTAATATAACCATGAATAGTCATATTACTAACATTATCAACTCCAACAGGAATATGAATAATAGGTTTTTTCATTATGGAAAAATGCCAAATCCCCTCTTCACTGTGAGAAGAGACTAGATCATGCTTTAATTGTTCAATCAAGGCTCCTGTTTCATCATTATAATTACCAAATTTATCCCTTTCATCTTGTCCCCATGGAACAAAGTTTAAATTTCGATGACCAATATCCCATCCATTTGCCAACAATCCAGGCAAATTCATGGTATTATCCTGCATTAACGTATATTCATCTTGATACCACAAATAGATAGTTGCTGTCCCACCATTAGGCACAGCATTAATAGCATCTTGCACCGTTCTGAATGGAAAATCTGGTGTACCTAAGAATTTAACCTCATTTGTCGAAGGTCTTACATAAACATTAGCTAATGGCCCTGCAACTTTAGTAGTAATTCTAAAAGTATCGCTATCCAAGAAAGAAATATTATCGGAATTATCAGAAAGTATGGATAAAACAGCCCAATTATTTCCAGGTTTATCATAGTTAACCCAGTAATCACTAGTTATCTTTCCTGTGTCTGGATCAATTGAATTACCATCCATCATATTTATATAAAATACATAAATAAAACGTTGCGATCTCAAAACTGATCCAAGGGCATATCCTCCTACTTTATTTGACCATTCCTGATTGAAAAAGGCTAATCCCCCTCCTTGTGTCCATTGTATAGCTTCTGTAATTTTATATAAAATTCCATTATGATCCTGTCCCCAAGGCGGAACTCCTCCCTGTAAGACTGATTTCATTGTTTGTGGTGGGAAACCTTTTTCAATATCCGCACGTCCATTTTGATAATCAGCCCCAGTATCTTCGATATTAAAACGATCACCATATTCTGCCCATTTAGAGGAGAAAAGCTTTCTAGGTCTTTGAATAGACATTTTTTGTCCTTTAATATTTATTTGTTAATTATTTAGACTGAATATCAACCTTCAACGAGACCCCAGCCGGTTTGAACAATAAACCTGCATTCATGATAATAGCCACTTCATCAGTACTAGGCAGCCAATTTAAAATAAGAGTTATCGACATATCAAAATTATCTCGAACATATATTTCATGATTATTTTTTTTCCCATTTTCATTATATCCAAAAATATACATCAAAATAAAATTGAGATCTGACGTATTGTAATTACTCACGTTCGCATGAGCCTTTGCGAAAATTAACTTTTTAAAGTTTTTATCTGTAAATGTGATTTCACCCTCCAGCTCTTGGTAATCACGAAACATACCCCAAGCCGTACGACGATCTTCTGTTGAAGATAAGGAGTCATTAAAACCTGTTAAATCGTGATACGGACGTGCCAATAATAAAGTTTCCTCATTAAATCCCCAAAAGAAACCCGTAAGGGTTTTTACAGTGCGATTAACACCAACCACCTGACCCCAAATATCTAGTCCTTTACCTGTGGCAGTATTCAAATCCCAAATATATTCATAAAAATCCCTAAAAAAAACACAGATTTTCATCGCCTCACTAAAGGATCTTATTAACGCAAGTAAACGGGGTGAATTGGCATATTGCGCAATAACTGTTTCATGATAATCAAGACATAAAGGTGGTTTATTTTCATCAAAAAATACCGATTCATCCATTAAACACTACCTCTACATCATCTTTATTCAATGTAGGCATTTCATCAATATTCATTTGAACCAACGAAAAACTGGCAATTTCTCGTCCAATAAATAAGGTTATGATGCTGATCCAACTCCCCAATCTCTGCACAGGTGCATAAAAACTGGATGCTAGAATTTCACTTCCAATTCTAGGTTTTTTCGATCCATCATTACCAGTAAAAGCTTTTATAATTGCCGTTTTTATTTGATCAACCGCATTTTTTGGTAAGAACTGTGGTCTTGCTAAAGTAATTTTTAACCTGATCGGAATTCTTTTTGCATTAGCGTAACAAATAGTATATGTCGGAGGTGTTGAATATAACCCACTCTGGTCCTGAATGACGACTATTTGATCACCATTCATATCACAACCCGGTGGTTTTTTCTTCCATATAGTTTGTGCAATTAATTGTTTACTCCAATCATCATCTGGTGCAGAGACACAAACAAAAAGACTATGCGGTTTTAAAAAAACACCGTTTTTATTCACACCTCCTCCCGAATCATTATCAACAACGTAAACATCTTCACAAACACTGCTACCATTGCCATCTTTTAAATTCAGTAAAGCTGCCATAATACTATCCACACTATTTACAGAATTTAAGGCGACGGACTGTCGCCGCCTTTGTTCAAACTGTGCTTGGCTTTCAACATTATTACCAATGATACCTTCTGTAGGATTATCAACATTATCCCACCCAGGAATAAGCTGATACATTTGTAAACTATGCGCTGGACAATTGATTGGACCTTTTTGCAAACAAACAAAATTTACAGCTACTGTGCCATCTTCACCAATTATATAATTTTGATCCGCTTCATATAAATTTCCATCACCATCCTGCACTTTAGTTCCTGCCGAAATCATGACATCTTTTTGACCTCGACAGATCCCGGTAACAGTAGTCGCTTTGGCTTTTATACGTTCAATAAAATAAATCCGACCAATACCATCTTGCATTCGACCCGTAGCATAAGATGGATCAACCTGATTTACATAATATGCCAATAAACGGTTACGATCTGAAATTATCGCGGCCATAGAGGTTGCAAGTTGGCCCTGTGGGGTTGATAATAAAAATTCATTTTGATTATTGAAAAACTTTAATTGATTATTAAAGGCATTCTGAAAATCTTCAATAACGCCTGCAAGAATATCCTGCTCTTCAGGCAATATGATACCTGTATTACCCCATTCTTTGTCATGGTCTGATGTGGATTGTCCCCCCCATTTTAATGAAGGGATGTTCGTGTCGACATCTTTAACAACCGGTAAATTTCTCAGCTGAACTGGTGAGATATTTCTTGCATTAATATTGTCATCGTCAGAAAACGACATTTAATTGTTCCCCGCTCTTTGTATCAATGATTAAATAAATGTTTCCGTGCAAGGCCCTTTGTTTATCAACATACAAATCCATGTCAGCACGGATAACACCATCAACATTTTCAGCACGATCCAATAAAATATTCTTAATTAATCCCCAATTTGGATTAACTCCCAATATTTTAGCAAAATATGGTGTTCCCTGGTTCACATCATACCATCCCTCACCCTCTTCCAATTTTATTTCGTTAGCAACCTGTTGAGCAATGGCAAACCCATCATTTACAGTTGCTATATTTCCATTTCTATCAACCAGCAAATCCCAATCCTCAGTTAATAATAATTCCATTTTCACCTTCAAAAAAACCACTCAAAAGAGTGGTTAATAAAATTATTGATATTTCAAATTAATTTTTTAATAGAATATGATTTATGATAATTAATAATAAAAAATAGTCTTTTGAATATTTTAAAAATCTTAAATCTAATTTTTAGGTTGGGTAGTATCCTGGCCCTTATTACCATTTCCATGAACATGTTCAAGAAAAGAAATTCCATCAATAACAGTATCTCCTGTCGTTTGAGCGGCACCTGTAATTAAAGTGTTCCCTATAATTGAAGTCTCACCAATAATGGATGTTTCTCCCAAAATATTGACCTGACCATTTATATTGACATTACCTTCTATATTAATATCCGAAGCTTTGATATGAAGTTTATCATCTTTTATTTTTACATCGGTACCATTAGATAAAAATATTTCTACGTCCTGATCCCTTATATTCACGAAAGTAGTGGGGGATTGTTTTGACGCAGGTGCAATGGCCATCTCCAGATTACCATCAGTGATTTTTAACCATGTTCTTGGTTCTTCATTTAAAAGGGATCCTATATAAATGGCATCTGATATAGAATGTTTACGATAACTTGCCGGGATATGTTTTTTACGACTAGAAACAACATTTGAAATATCCCTAGCAGCAAAAACAACAATGCCCTTATCACCTATTTGAGGATCAATAATGATTCCATAATCTCCAGCCTGTTGTCTTGCATAGGGAATATTACTGATTTGCGCATGATCTACTGCCTTTCCTTCATTATCCAACATTGCGAGCATCGGAATTACATCAAGAAGCCGTTTTTCGGTATCAACAGATAATACTTGTACCGGCATAGCAGTAAAAACACGACTGATTGCATTATCCATCATAGTCCATAACGTATTAAGAATGCTATTTCCTTTGTTAGGATTCATCATTAGCCAATATGTCCTTTTTTATCTTTTTTAGAAAAGTCTTTTTGCAATTCAATATTTGTAAACCATGGCCCATCAGGTGTATAACAGGATAATTCATGTTTTAATGAAACCATATATCGCCATACTCCATTAACATTTTTAATATATTCTGATTTAAGAGCTATTTCCTCTCCAAATCGAATTGAATGATTAAAAATACTTCGAACAGTGATACCTCTATCTGAATAGGCAGGATAACCGATCATTCCATTATAGACAGAAATATTCCTGGAAGAAATTTCTACAGCTTCTATCTTATCATTATTACTATCATTAGTTTCTAGTCTACGTTCATAATCATTTAATGTCATATTTTCAGGAAAGATTTTGCAAATCTGATCCTGAAATGTAAAACGGGTTTTCGTATCTCTTGTACATAATCGAATTTGTTCAATTAAATCATCATGATAATTGGGATTGTTTAAAACGGCATTAACACCATAATTTTTAAAACTCAATCTTCCTATCCCATTAGAATAGGGTAGAGATGCATTATATTTATCAATAATTGTTTGCACAACAGTTGCGACAGGTGTTTTATTTTTGAATGAAATGGATTTAGCTGGAGTCAGATTTAATCCTGCTGCAACCATTGCATTCACATGGAAAGCAAGATCAGGTGCACTGCCATAATCTGCATAAGCAACTGTTATACCGCCTTCAAATATTTTATTATATATAATTTTTTTATCGGAACTGTTTTCCAGACTTGCATATATGATCAAATAATTGCCAAACCCATTTGACTCTTTTTTATATTGACCCAATGTTGATAATTGATTGATCCAATGCTCATCCATATTATAAATCGTGCATTGACATTCTGGAAGACTCTCCCCTCCCTGATAATTAATAGAAACTTGCGCTTTAAGATGTTCGACCGAAAGAATTAATTTTCCATCTGCAAACGTTTTTTGTCGTTTATTTTCATCCACTCCCATTACAAATTCAAATTTTAAATAACGTTTATGAAAGGTAGTAAAAGTAGGACGATGACCAATAACAGTAATTTTCTCTTCATAGGATGATAGCATTATATACCTATCCCATCATCAATTCCACTTTCGAGATAATAAAGCAAATAACGATTACCAAAATCTTTATAAGATGGATGATTAAATCCTTGCTGATCAACAAACATTAAATCTCCAGGAAATTCAAGATAAGCAGAACGGATTAATCGAACCCGATCCAGACATAAAATTCCTGTTAATAATGGTACTGCACCATAATAAACATCAAGGAACACACCAACATTTCCTCTATCCAACAGGCGAAAACGATAATCCATTCCCTCAAGAGTAAGAATAAACTGCTGAGCCTCAATAGGTGAAATCTGTATAAGTTGCATTTCGTATTATTACCTATCAATCTTACTAATAAGGTTTTTGGCTTTTGTTAGCCGCTTGTTTCTGATTACCATTTAAAGCATGAGGTTGAGTTGTTCCCTGACTTACACTGTCGTTAGAATAGGCTAACGCATTTTTAATGGTAATATTCTTTGGTGTGGATATAATTTCCTGAAAATCAATTAAGTATCGTACAAGTTGAAAACCTTTTGATGAATTTCGTTCAACAGAATGAGCAGTTATTTTAACATTGTTAATCAAACGTTCCGCTGTATGCAAAATATATACATTTGTGGAATTTTCAGCATGTTCCAAAGCATCCTCAAATAATTTCCGTTGTTTTTGAGTTCCTGTTGAAACATAAGTGACTTGTCCCGTTCTGGGTTGCTCTACCAGATTATATGCGACAACTTTTCCACCTTCGACAGGTGCAGTTGAAGTTTTATATTCTTTTTTATACTTTAAATAAATAACCCCTGCCTCGGCTACATTATTGCCCATAGAAAAACTTAATGTTTTATTTAAGATTTTTATTTCATTTTTTTTTAATCCAGTTTCATAAAATGGATTTCCATTTTTATCGAAAAAACCGAATTTGGAATCTGTATTAACCAATTGATTTAATAGCTTCCACCCAGCACTCTGGGCATAAGAGGACAAAATATTATCAGCCCCTATTTTTATAGCCATAACATCCTCCAATATCGAGGCCCTTTTAAATTAGAACCAACAAATAAATTATTTAAATTTAAAAGAATATTTATAAATATTATAAAATTATCTTGAATAAATAAAAATTAAGATTATATTTTTTCGTTTTTTAATAAGTAAATTTTCAACAATTGATAGCTTTGTAAGATTGTACCGCGTTAGAAAATGGAAAACTTAGGCTCAATTGCTGTTTTACCTGTTGTGCTATCATCATGGGATCAGCACTTGAGGGTTGTACAATAATATTAATTCGATATTGCTGATTATTATTAGTCATGCAATTCATTATCTTATTAAAAGAAGGATTAACCTTATTTATTTGTCCATCATTTGCCAGTAGTTTACTCATTTGAACATTATCATTACCTGATGATAAAGAATGTTTTTGTGAATTACCAATCGTACCTTGATAGGCTTTATATGCTTCGATTCCAACAGCTGTACCACCCACACCCACCGCGATGGTATTGCCTGACTGATTAACCTTAGAAGAAGCGAGTATTGGTTTTTTCAAAGAAGGAGATGCAGCCTTACTATTTTTACTTGTCATGTAGTTATACAAACTATACAAATCATAACCTAATGACACCGCATCAAAAGCCCACCCAGCAGGCCCAGCAAATAAACCTGCTATTTTAGGTAATATATGACGTGCACCAAAAGCTGCAACTTTTCCCATCATGCGACCAGCATTACCAAAATGAGGAATCTTAGTTACAACATGCTCTAACTCATCCCCAACAGCCTTTACTCCTCCAGTTAATCCGAATATTCCCGGAATTTTCAAAGCTGTATGACCAATACTCCCTATAACGGAACCAGTTCCCTTTTTGAAAGCACTTATACCAGAAACTTTATTCCATATTTTACCTAATCCACTAGCTTTTTTACCTATAGCACCAATTTCAGGTATTTTAGAAATAAATTTATCAGCTTTACTACCATTCTTCAGTAAGGATTTGGCAATATTTGCCAATCCTGAACCACCCTTTCCTAAAACTCCTTTAAATGTCGCAATTGTTGCTACAAAACTTATAACCGCGGTAAAAACAGTTTTTAATAGATCAATCTTATCATTAACATCATTTGTGTTAGCCATCTTTGATTTTGCAGAAGCGATTGTATCTCCATGCCTTTTTAATAAATCACTTTCCAAATTCGATTTATTTATAACGTAACCGGCGGATTTTTCAGCTGCTAATAAGTTATTTTGATTTTTAATATTATCTAATTTTGCACTAGCGTTTGACGCTTCTGATAAAATTTGATTGGTTTCGTTATTTCCTTCTAAATTAGAATTTTTTTGTTCTTCTAAAAATATATTTTGATATCCATGGGTTTGAACTCTTTTTGATTTGGCATCAATAATATCATGTTCAGGCGCAGTCAATTGATCATAAATATGAACATTGTCATGAGCCAATTTTCTAGCAATAATATTTGCACGATCCGGATTAACTTTTTGTAAAGTGGCTAAAGCCTTACGAATATTTTCCAAGCGCTCAAGTGCAGTAAAATTATGCCCCTTGTCATCACCCCTTTGTAAAACTCGCTGACTGGGAGCTACCTTATCTAATTCTTGTAATTCTGGATAATTAAGTAAACTATTTGTTTTATTGGTGGAAATGGCAGAATTTATATTCGCCATTTCTTTATAAAACATCAAACTTTCAGATTTATTCGCCCCATAACGATTACCAACATTTACAGCTTGATAAACATCCGATACAGATGAATTTGTCATGCTAGCCATTTGTTGCATTGCACTATTATCATCTGTAATATTACTTATGTCCCTTATCGTTAAGAAACGATCTGCCAGTTCGGAAATTGCCCCCTTAAAACTATCAAAAGAATTTTCTAATTTGCTTACCGCAGCAAGAAATGATTCTCCCTTTCCATCATGATCGGACTTTTCATATAATGAATTTTTCAAAATATCTAAATCATCAAGTTTATCTAGCTTTCCTAATTTAGACAAATTATTCAACTGATTTAAGTTATCAAGTTTTTCATTCGCAGAATTTTGATTATCAATTATGATTTGTAAATTTGTTGAAAGGATTGATGAAGATTCCGGATTATCTGATGAATGTGTAGAAAAAGCTAAAGAAAATTTATCTAATGCCTGATCCATCTTTGCAACTGAATCCAACAAGGATTGTTGTATCTGATTATCTGGTTGATTAGAATTATCCATACCTATTTTTCCTTAAATTATAGCAATGGCTATAGAACTTCATCAAGTTCACTCTTCCGTTTAATATATTCGGAAGCTATCATTTCATTATATTGATTAATTAAAATTATTTCTAAAAATTGGTACAAATCTCGCACGCTATAAACAGATTGTAATTCTTTTAGCGTAGCAAAACCTGAAGTAATCACCTCTCCGATTGATTGAGGGATGTTTGGGTAGTATCGATATCCTTTTTGCTCTGTAATTGCTCCATCGAAACTATGAAAAGGTCTAAGTACCGCTTGGCGTCTCTCGTAAAAAAATCCGTATGTAACTTAAATGCCTCCCGTTTTAAAGCGATAATAGTAGAAACTTCTTCAATATAATGATTAGGATTATTCAAAATTGGCTCTACCAAATCATTTTGACCAGGATTCAAATAAATACTACAGCAATCAAACAAGGGTTTAACTACAATTTTTAAATCATCATAAGGCAAACTGAAAAACAATGAAGACAAATATACAGCTAATTTTTCAGTAGCTTGTTGAATTTTTACCATTCCTTCATCATTTTTCTCCATTAACTCTTCATAACTTGATTCTATTGTTGCTTCTTGCACATAAGTGTAAACTAAAGGTATTAAAAACGATATATCCTCTTTATTAGCATTTCTTAAAATCGCATTAATCGAGCGTTCAGCCCATTCTTCTGTATCAAAAGCAGACATTTCGGTGATTTTAAATAATTTACCTTGATCACGACCAGGTTCTTGGATTTTTAATTCAACTGAGCGACGTGCCATAAACTTAGACCTCTACAGTTTCATCAACAGATTCAAAAATAAATTTACAAGGAACGGCACTTAATGTTTTTTGATGGTTGGGAATAGCCTGCCATTGAGTCAGATAGCCATTATTCAAATTATAATTTTTACCTAAAGATGGAATAATCATTGTTCCATTAAATTTCAAGGCTTCCCTTTGAACCTGCATTACTTTTGCCAATGATTGCAAAATTGCCAAAGAACTGGAAGCTGCGACAAAATTAATTTCCAGCTCAACTTGATGCGCATCAGGCAAATAACCTCCATAAACAGTACCTTCAAAAGATGTTACTGTTTCAACTAAACTTTTCGAGGAAAATTTGAACGGTGAATCTGACGTCAACCCCTCCAAGCTTAATGGTACGCCTATCAAGGGTGAAACAAAACCTGATGCTGTTGATCCCAAACCAACTTTATCCGCTATATTATTATTTACCCATGGATTACTTGCAATGAGCGTTAATTTTGTATTGATTGATGTAATTGTTCTATTTATTGCCATTTTATTGTAACTCTATGCTGTTCATGTTGATTTGTTGAACGGATTGACCATCGGTATACCAAAAATTAATGGGGGGCGAACCACGACGAACGCGGGTTTGTGGTGTTACATTACCCATATCAATTTTCAGATAATAACCCACAGCCGTTATATTATTGATTTGAGATAAATTAAGACCAGCCTGTTTAAGACTTTGTGTTTGATCTTCAGATAAATAAATACCAGAACGTATTGCACCAAACTTAATAAAATCATCAATTGCGGGTTTAATTGCCGCACTTAAAATTCCCTTACCTTCATTATTATATGGAATCTGTCCTTTGGCTAATAGGGTTTTTATAAAACAATTTTGAAAATAACGACGCATCCATACCTGACAATACCAGCTATCCAACCATAAATACTGTCCTGAAATTTTACCTTCCATCATAAAGACAAAATCATTTGACGCTGATGCCCACACGCCATAGAAATTATAACCATTCGCTTTAAGTGCCAAGGCAATGTCTTCATTCGTTACATTGGCTTTTAATAAGCTGCTACGACGAAAAGCGGCATTATATCGTCCATCGGTTTTTTCAAGATCCCATGCCGCAGGATAACCTGCGATAAAAGCACAAAGTTCAAGACTGTTATAAACACATACAACACCCTCGTAATTTGCTGAGTATACCTTTTCGGCAAATGAAGTTCCGGTATTGGCCGTTATCGCTTTATTTGAACTATCAGAAAGAATGACACATACATCATCCTTCATAGAATCCGCCCATTTTGCAAAAGTTAGAGCTTCTGCCTCATCAGGTTCCCAAGTCAGAAAAACGGAACAAAAAGTTAGGTTTTCTTTCCTCAAAGTATTAATAACACTTGATGGTGTAGGAGATTCAATTGCGGGTGATAAACTAGCCCCTTGATTTTCTGAAAGTCTCAATAGATCAGCCAATTGCCCTGTTGCAAAACTTACATAAGAATTGTATCCGGTTAATCCGGATGTAATAATAAAGGATTGATTTCCAGATGAATAAACAACAGAAACTCCCAACAAATTTTCCAAAATTGTTGCCGCTTCACTAAAGCTATTGATAAAGCTAAAATCTGGATCAGCTATATTTTTTTCATTATTATCAACCACAATCTGTAAATCACCCTTAAAAGATCTTAACTCTTCCAAAGTGACAGCCGACATTGTTGCGCCAATCAAACCAGCGCTTGTATTGTTTTCAGCGTATAAAGCCATATAAAGCTGAGTTGCAACACGATCAGAATCTGTAAATCCAGCAAAATAAACTGTTGCCAGTTTATATTCCATTGAATCATAACCAAATAATTTTCCAATTTCTTCAGCATTTTCAAATATGGATGTAATCCCCGCAGGAATAACATTCTCTTTTCTTGTAAGCATTAAACCAAATAGGTCATTTCCCTTGTTCCCTACGGATAAAACCTTTGGATTAATTCTTACAATATTATTTAATGGTATAGACATTAATTTGTAATCCTTATCATAGTGGATTGGTTTATAAAATTATCGAACACCAATTTTAGTATTCCCTGTTTCAGGCAATTTAGTCTTGGTTCAAGCATGCCTGGATTTCGAATGTTTGAATGATTTATAAGAAATAATTAATTTTTAATTTGGAATGTGTTTAAGAATAAAAAACCACCCAAAAAGGTGGTTCAATTGTTTGCATGAAGATTGGAAAACTTGTTATTATTTTAAGATTTTCCTTCTTTTTTTGCCGCACTTCTTACATCAAGATAATAAACGAAAGATGCAAGCATCAAGGCAACAGAAGGAATTAAGGCAAACAAATAGGCATAAATCATCATCATTTGTTGTGTCGTTACACTATTATCTGCCGGCAGGGAGATAAATCCCATATAAATAAATATCCAACCTCCCAATAAAATAACAGCAAACATTAAAAAAGCCGGTAATTTTCTTACATGCTTAGGCATTGTAATAGATTGTTTCGTAATCGCCGAGACCACAGATAAAACAGCACCGACAGCTATCATAAAACTAAAAAAACCGACCATAACCGCTTTAAATAATGCAATTACATCCATGTTATTGCCCCTTGCTTAAATTGTTTTATAATCAAGGTTATTAAACTTTATTTTAGAAAGCAATTATAAGTATATGATATTGAAAAAATAAATTTTATTCAGAATAAAATATTATTGATGATACAAGGGCAAATACTTCTTATAAATTTTAGTAGAACAAATATATCTTACAATTAAAGTCAATTTAATTTCCAATAAATTACCCTAAACAAACTTTTTTATTACAAATAATTCATGACATGATAACAATAAAATGTATTAAATTTTATTCATCAGCATAGATAACCAGTTCTCCTTGATCGTTTTCAGGTTGATCAAGTTGAGCTACGACCAAAACCTTACACCAGCCAGACATTTCCCACTCTTCTAATCTTTGAACAACCAACCAGCGTCGCCCAAGAAATTCCAAAAGATCACCACCGACACCTCTTATACGATCTATGCCGTAAAGTTGTCCATTAGCATAAACCACACGTTTTTCATTTTGTTCACTGGCATAATGACCATGAATCAGCTTATCGCCTTTTAAAGATTGAACTTGCAATTCAATAGATTCAGGATCTTCATAAACAGCCTCTTGTCGAGTTCCTTTTAGAATATAACCTTTTGAACGAAATAATGATCCTGTAATAGAAGGATTTACAATTCCAATCATACTTCGCACCATATCATGAAGCTTCATAGAATCTTATTCCTTTAAATTTATATAGACTAATGTTTATGATTTAAAAATTATATACTTAATTAAATTATAGATTTTATCTATAAATAATTATATTTTTATGTAAAATTGATAATCAATCTTCATTTTATTGCAAAATACAATTAAAATTACTTAGAAACTATGCATCTGAACAATCATCCTGACAACTGGCAATAAAAACAGACCCATTTACTAATGGAGACCATTTAGAATGACATTTTAAAAATTCATTCCATAAATCCCTTGGCAAACGTGTAAAGCCAATATTTCCAAAAAAACGTCTGCTATCTTTACCTGGCATATCCCGAATACCTCGTAACAGGATGTTTTGACCATCAACCTTAATAACTAAACCGTTGGGTATTCTACAGCCAATAATAATATAATCTAGATTATGTTCTTTAGTATTATCATAAGCGATTATAGATTGAGCATTAATATCTATGGCATCGTTCAAGAATTTATCTATATAATCATCAGCAGCATTGCAATCATTGAATTTAAATTTGCTTAAATCTATCGATTCATCAATTTCAGCATTGTCTTGATCTAGAGAATAAAATTGAAGATTTTCCTTTTCATATTCTGAATGATTAAAGTCTAATAATGGCAAATAATATTTTAAATTGGATTTTATTTCCTTGTTATCAAAATTGTTATTTTTAGCCCTTGTCATAATTCCCTCTTATGGAAAGATACGCAGACGAGGATCAGGAATGGGTTTAGTATAAAAAGTACTACGATATTTTTTTGTTAAAGCCCAAAATTCATATCCATAACGTGTTTGTGCCAACCAAGGATCAATTTTATTTTTTGCATGAGATTTGGTATCTACATGAAGAGAAACACTTCCTTCTGTCACCGATGAAATTGATCCTATAAGCTGATCCCCATTTTCAGTTTTTTTTTGCAAACAAACCAGATGAGAAACCAGCAAATTCATTAAAATACGCTTTTCCTTTAAACAACAAACCACGCTATATTTTCCTGGATTGAAATAAATGGCAGCTCGTTCAGCGATTTTATAAATGGTTTCAGGACGAAAAAAACTCTCCAATTCCGGAAAGCTTGCCGCCCAATCTGACCAATCAAACACACATTCCTGATGTTTCAGATCAGATTGTAAATTCATATTGCCTGTCCTGCTTTAACCTGTTCCAGCGACTTTGGCATTTTAGCAGAATCAATCGGTTCAAGACCATGCATCAATGTTTCTTTTTCTTTAGCTTCATCTAAAACTTTTTTCTTTTTATCTGCAGCAAATATGAAGCCTTTTTGGTAGGGCGCAAAATTTTCATGTTGTTTGACCCATGCCTCCCAGAAATTTCTTGAAACTTTTGTTAACCCTACAATTTGGGATGCTATATAAAAAGGAGTCTGTGGACGCCCCAAGTGCATGCTGCCTTTTAACTCAACTTTTTCTTTTCCTACTTCTAAAATAATCCCATGAGGTAATTTACAGGCTACTATGACTGTTTCCGCCATTTTAAACCCCAATCATTTGCGCAATCAGGATAGGACGTGTTATGATTGCCCCCCATGATCCCTGTGTCAATTTTTCTTCCATAGAAGAAGTTTTACGAACTATACCATGACTTCTTAATTTTTCAGAAAAAGCACAGGTTATAGTGTCAATACCTTGATAATTCTCTACAAAAAGCTGAATCAATTCACCACCTTCTAACGATAATTGAGGTGCACTAACTTGTGTAAGATTAGGAAAATTTTTCTTCAACAAATCCATAACCCCTACCCCATGTTCATTTGTTTTTAACAGATAGGGTTGAATCTCATTAGATACGACCAATTTTAATGGACTATCCATATTAACGGCATTGTCCAGATTAATCATCCCTTTTGTTTGCGCCTGTAATTGTCTGTACAGCTTCTGAATATCTTCATAAATTTCATTAGCTGAAGCCTTCTCCCAAACCGTACCGCCAGAACCTTTTATTGTGGGCGCAATCGGAGATAGTAAAGCGGGATCATTCAAGGCACCATAATTTTGCAGGTTGGAAACTCCAAAAAAATAAGACTGGTTCTGCCAATGATTTAATAATAAAGCGGCCGCCATTCTTTTGCGTGATGCAATATCAATATTAGATAAAGCAGCCCGACCCTCTTCACGATCTCCCCATTCTGCAAAAGTTTGGACCAGAAATTGTTGACGCTGGGGAAATGAGGTATTAAGAACACTATATCCTGCTTGGTTAAAATCTCCATAAGCTGCAACATCACCAGCTGGTTCAACGACTGTAAACATCATTGTATCATGTAGCCAATCCCCCTTTTTCGCTTCCCCATATATAGAAGCTGCCTTACATGGGGCCGTTAAGACATCAATAATATTTGGATCTATATAAGTCGTAAATTGACCAGGAATGGAATTATTTGCCTTTGTTACAGGTGAAGTCGAACTATCCCCTACCCTTATATTGTCTGTATAATCAACAACATTGGGTAAGTGAATTCCAAATTGGTTTTCCAAAATTGCTCGATCACGTACCCATGATTTCGTTTGAATGGTCATAATTGTTCCTCTTAAATCCATGCAGAGATTTTGACAATATCCCCGCCTTTTGCATTTTCAGCATATTTATAATTTGTTGCGACAGCATTTTTGTCATCTGATACAACAACTTTACCTGTTTCCTTCGACGCATAAACCATTTCACCTTGTTGAACCTGGGACATCATTTCAGGTAATTCAATAATAAATTCCCCCTTACTGAAAACAGTCACCATTGTTCCCGGAGAAATTTCCATATTCCCCTCTCGTGCATCTGGAAGATTAATTCCTGCCCATTCGCGCCCGACAAAACCAATTGGACTTGCATTTCCTTTATTGCCAATCAATCCTTCCCGTTCATCAGTCCATACAAAGGAACCAGCCTCAATTGCTGTTTCTCCAACCTGAAACGCCCCGTCTTTACCCAATAAACTGATCCGTGGATTTACAGACGAAAAATCACCATGCCAACCTTGGGCAGGGTTCAAGTTAACTTTATTTTGAAAAGACATAATTAAATACTCCGTAATCGTGTAACACCAAAACGATGCTGTTCTTTGGAACGAATATATCCAGCATCATTGGCCCTGATTTGTTGTTTATGTGCAAGCATCATATCAACAGTATATTTTAACTGGTCGTATCCCATGTTTTCTGGAGGATTTTTTCCTGTAACTTCACTCAACACCGTTCGTAGAATTACCTCCCCGCTATCTTCTGTACCAGCCCATTCACCAACCAGAGGTTTTACCAGAATTCTGGCTTCTTGGGCCTGTTTAGCTTTTGTCATGATCCGACGTTCTATTAATCGTTCTAGGGAAACTGCATCATAAGCTTGGGTTTTAAATCCTGTTTTTTTAATTAAGCCATCCTCAACATCAAAACCACCTGATGCATTCATATCATCATCTGAGGTCGATATAGTATCAATTGAATCATCATCATTTACCGGTGCATTCTGATCATTTTCAGATAATACCTTATGAACAAGAGCAACAATTTTTTCTACCTGTTGCCCATCTTTACAATCTTTTGCCATAGAACAATCAGAAAGGACCGCTCTCAATAACTTTCCAATATATTTACGACGTGCACCACTAACAGAAGCAACCGCATCTGTAATTTGTGTATAATTGGCTCTTTCAGATTTTGACTGATTTAAAAAATCAGCAAGGACTAAAGCTAATTTCTGCCCTAAATTATTAAGTTTTGACATTTGTATGTTCAACCTTTCATCTGCAACCCTAACATCATGTCCTGCACGACCTTGTTCAACCAAAGCAATATGATCCACATTAATATCCGTCATTATTCCGTCATAAGGCTCATTTTCAAACATTCCGGTCTCCATTACAGGTGTAAAAGCGTAAGAAGCAGATAATTCAGCCTGTGTATTGTTTTTAATTGCCTGTATATAATCCCCGTCCCAAATCGTAATTGAAGCCTGAATATAAGGATAAGAAAAAGACGGGTCTGAACCCGTCGTTCCAATGACTTTTGAATTATCAAGCTGATCCGCATCTGCGGCTTTATGCACGTAAAGAATGGGACGTTCTTTAAAAGAAAAGACTGCTTTTTTTAAAGCATCTGGTGATCGAAGAAAACGATATTTACGTTCTGGTTCCAAACCATATTTCATATGATTTTTTATCTCGAATCCATAATACTCACATATATTAGCCTTGGTTAAATTTGTTTTTTTTACACGTAAATGTCCGTTCCAGTCCTCAAAACGCATTGTTTTTGCATCAAAAGTCAAGGTTCGGTTCCATAAATTACCCATAATTTTACCTATATATTTGATATCAAAAGGGTTTTTTGGTTAAAAACTTATAAAATAAAAAATGTAGATTTATACAAATTTTGATATTCATGAACATTTTACTGCACCTAATATTTTTTGTATAAAACCTATTTTTTTAAATTTATAAATGAAAACAAAGCAGATTGATCTTCATTTTCTAATAAGTCTTTTATTTGAGAAAGGCTTAAAATATTATTGGAAACATAATCACACATCGTTTTTGCTATGTTCATATTAACTTGTGATTGCTGCAATTCGTCCAATTGCCACAAGGAATTAAAATCAAAAGTGATATCTGGATCTATTTTTCCAAATAAATGCAGTTGAACAATTTCAAGAATTTTCTGCAATGGTTGACGTAAAACCGTTTCCTGAAAAGCGGCAATTCTATCGTAAAAACAACGTATTTCTCCATCGGAAGATGCATTCAAACCTGATGGTGTTATACCTAATAATTTTACCAAAGGAATACCTGAAATTGCGGCCATGTGTTCCTGAGCCTGAGCTTGTAATTGTGCCAATCCAGTCAAGGGTGTAGCAACATTTGTGAGTTCTTCTGTTTCTTTATCTACAATCTGCAAACCACGATTGTCACGGTAAGCCGCCATTAAGGCAGCTCTTTGCGTCAATTCTTCGCAACCAGGACTTAATAACTGAGATAAATCCGTTTTCAAAACCATAGTTGAAAAAGACTTGATTAAATCCGATACTGATTGTCGCGTCCTTAACCAGTTATCAACATAAGGTTTGGCCATAAAAGCAAATGGAACCCCACCAAAATTATAAGCTGGTTTCAAAATATCAGGAACTGGTTGAGAAATGATTGTAATCAACCTGCTGGCATGAATTTGTTTTCCCAATACCCACCACATCGAAGGCTTATAAAAATCTTCTGTAAAAGGATCTGTTGTATCATATGAAACAGGGGTTACCCAAGTCGGGTCAATAAGCTTGAACCCACGCAGCTCACCTTTTCTAATTTTTTTTGAAGTTAAGTATAAAGGAACCTGTTTTTCCTCATCATCATGATTAGCCGTTTCTAAATCAATATAAAGATGTACCAGCCCAAAATAACCTTCCGTACATAATGATTTTTTAATTAAATCTTGAATATTTAAACGCTTAAATTCCGCTTTTATTTTATTTATAATGGATGAATCATACCCTTCCTTTTTGATATGTTTAAACCTTATCCATTCTCTTGTAGCCTCTTCTGCTCTCGTTTCAATAATTATTCTATATTCACCACGTAAGGATAATTGTGCCAGATATGGATATCCGGGAAATCCAATTCCCTCTTCAAATAATGTCGTCGTCGGACAATTTCCAACATTGAAATTATGAAATTGATTAAAAAACAAGCTGTCGCTAACAGTTACAGAATTATAAGAATCGCCAACCACTCCCTCTGGAGCTTGATATGGTATGTATATATCCTGTTTGTTTCCAAAAAATTCTGGATTTTGTCTAGGAATATTAATATTCCTTAATTTGGTTTTTTTCACCATAACCGAATTTATCTTTCATTATTAAATATCTCGATTGAAAGTTTAATACGCTGTTCAACTATCGGTTTTGTTGTTTTTAAAAATTTAAATCTAATTTATTTAAAATGTGACTACGCTAAATTGGTTTTAAAAATTTAACATTATATTACCGCTTATAACAAAATTGTGATTTTTTAAGATCTTAAAATAATTGCAATCAGTAATGTTTAATTATATCTTATTAAAATCATTGACTATTTCAATTAAGATTATTTTATAATTTTATTAATCATAGTTATTTAAATCATTTAAATATTTTAGTTAAAGCGGAATAGCTTTATAGGCTATTCCGCTGTTTTATTTAATTATCAATACGAAATTTAATTAAATATTCATAATTCCTTGCCAATTTGGCATTTTCGGTAATTTTCTTTGTAATGAAATAGCTTCAAAAGCGCCAGAAGAAGCATCAATCTGATCATCATGTGAACCATTAGGAAAGTCAGAAAGTTCATCTAAATATGATCTGTTCCAATTAGCTCTCAATAAAGATACATTTCCTATGTTAACCTGTGATGCAAATGGGTCAGCTCTGGCAATTTTATTCCCCGTTTCCCGTATTGCTTTTATTTTATACCCGGCAAGCATTTTGAGGTAATATTGCACCTGAGCCACACCCGCCTGTCCAGGATCCTGTGGAATTACAATTTTAACATCAAAACCATCCTGACTGGCGACAGCCTTGACAGTTTTAATAACTTCATCTGGCAAACCACGAAGTCGCACAACATCAAGCACTGTATATCCACTATCTACATTCCGTTGCATCTTTACACCCACGGTCCAATCAGGATCATATTTGCCAATATCTCTGGAAGCAGCAAAATCCCAACGTCTGACAACCTGGACTGGTTTTGGTGCTGCATCAATAATATTTAGCATATTGACTTTGAAAATTGATCCAGTTGATAGCGTTGGTTCACCTTGATACAAAGCAAACCAGTCTCGTTCACCCACAGCCTTTCGAATCTGTTCAAGCTCATTTCTATCATACGCTTCAGGCCATAAAGGCTCACCTTTTTTCCGTCCTAAAACATCATTTTCATTTGCAATAGCTGGTAAATTAATAACCTCCCATTTTTCACCTGTATCATTTTTCATCTGTGATAATAACCTTCCCGCCAAATCATCAACATGCCAACGAGTCTGAACAATAATAATGGCCCCACCGGGCATAATTCGTGTTCTCAATACAGACTTATACCAATCCCAGACATTATCACGCATTATTTGACTTTCAGCTTCATGTCTATCTTTTACAGGATCATCAATGATAGCAAGATGTCCTCCATAACCTGTCATGCTTCCACCAATACCGGCTGTTAAAAACACACCCCCATGATTGGTTTCCCATAAATCCTTTGCTTTGCTATCAATTGAAAGAGCAACATCAGAAAAAATATTTCGATAATATTTTGATGTCACTAAATTACGAACATCACGACCAAATTTATCTGCTAATTTAGCTGAATAGCTGGCTGTAATGACTTGTTTTGTAGGATTGCGTCCTAAAAACCAGGCAGGAAAACGTTTTGAAATTAATTCACTTTTTCCATGGCGCGGTGGCATAAAAACCATCAGTCTTTTAACTTCACCACGTTCAACTGCTTCAAGTTTTTTACATAATAAATTCAGATGAAGACCGGCACGATAATCCGGTTTTGTATAAATTGTAAATGCCGAAAGATAATGACGCGCATCATGACGTTTTTTTAGTTCTTCAATGGCTAATTTTTTTGCTTTTTGTAGCAAAATCATAAATTATATTTTTACACCTAACAAAAATTTTATCATATAATCGTAATTATTATTTAACCGAAATTTGATTCATCATGAAAAAAGTATTATATTAAAAAACACCTTAAGGTTTTGAAGTTATTAATTTTTTATAAAGGTATAGACAAATGAAAATTTTACAAACAAACGAATTGTCAAAAGTTGCTGGTGGTCATGGTCACAATAATAATCATCAACATCATAACAATAATCAACAGCATAATAATCATCATGATAGAGTTATTAATCCTCCTCATAATGGTAAAGCTGATGGCTTGGCAAAACTCAATATCATTAAAACCGGACTAGAAAACGGTGATAATTGGGCCACAATCGGAAAAAATATTCACAACTATTTTGCTGAAAAATATAGTTTTGTTGATCATTTTGGCAGATAAGAGCCTTTATGTAACCTTGATAGAATTGCTTCATCAAGGTTACATCATTATTAATTTTATAATAAAACTATTTTAACGCGACCTCGCCAATAAAGTTTTTTAGTTCTTCTTCAGACATATCTTCTAATGTTTTGATTTGTGTCATTTCTACTTTTGCATCATTCAATTTTGGATGGCAATACGGTGCTGTCTTATAGGCAATTTCCAAAGCTGTTTCATATTTTTTTTCCTCCAAAGCTTTGTTCATTATTAAAATCATTATTTCCAATGGCAACTTATGTTTTTTTAAAAATTTAATTTTTCTAGCTCGAGGATTTTCCATAATTATTTGCTTAAAATATTATCTAATAATATCAATTAAATTTTTATAGAATAAAAAAAATCATTATTTTAAAATAATGATTAGTAATATTAAACCATGTAATAGAAGTAAAATATTACAAAATTATGAAATAGTTTTTTTTCAAATTAACCATTAAATTAATATTAATTTAATATTATTAATTCTTTTTATATTCCCTTAATTATGAGTTCACATAATTAAGGGAAAACCAGTAATTAAAAGTATTATTAAAAATTATTGTAAAAATATATTAACTAAAAAAAGAATGTGCTTATTAATTTTCTAATAAAATATATTTATAATTTTTTTTAAGTTATTTCAATGATTATTTCGTCACCTCATTAAAATGTTACCTATTGCTATACATCTACTTGACTTTTATTTATATTTAATAAAATTAATTGTTGTTGTACTTAAAACAATTTTACTTTCAACATAATATTAAAAATTTTTAAACAGTAAAATTCCGACGATAAAGACTGGGAGATAATCCTACTATTTTTGTAAATATCTTACGAAACGCATTTAAATCTTTATAGCCACATTCAATTCCTATCTCATCAATCAATTTTTTTGAAAATTGTAATAAAAATTGAGCACGGCAAATTCGATGATGTTGAATATATTCTGTAACAGTCATTCCCGTAGCTTTAATAAAACGCCTCTGCAATGTCCGTATTTCCAATCCTGTTACTTTCGATAACTGTTTCAATGTAATATTCATATTCTTTTGATTAGATATCCATTTTTGTCCCTTAATTATTGGAATATCTCCATGCGTTAAATTAGGTGAAAAAATATTAAAATAACTTTGTGCACGTCTTGCCGGTTGGACCAAAAAAAATCGTGCAACTTCAGCCATAACTATGGAACCGAAAAATTTTTTCACCAATTCCAACCCAAGATCTATCCAAGATAATGAACCTGCCGTCGTAATAATATTTCTTTCCTCAATGACCATAGAATCAAAATCAGTATAGATATTTGGAAACTGGTTTTTAAATCGATGTTTTAACTGCCAATGAGTCGTTACTGTATAACCATCCAATAGTCCAGTCTCTGCCAATAAAAAAATGCCATTGCCAATAGAGGCAATTGTACAAGGTTGTTTCAAGGAATGTTTTAAAAAATTAATATGCATATTATATTTACTTCCAGATGGGAATTCATCTGTACAAGGAGGGACAATAATAACAGAAAAATTCAAGTCATTTTTTTTAACAATAAATGAAGGCAGGTCAAAATTCACTGTTGGCTTATCAATTTTTACAATTTTAATTTGAGGTATGGGAAGGTTAGTATTCCATTTCTCCTTGACCAACTGATTTGCTACAGAAAAAAAATCAATTAAACCGAAAATGGCTCCTTGTTGAACATTAGGGTACATTAAAAGACCAATATTAATAAGATCTATTTTTTTCATATATCATTATCCATACTGTTTTTATTACATAAGCAAGCGATAAAAACTGTTTAAAATTTTTTACGTAAAATGTATTTAAAGTCTTAAATTTATTAATTTAAATTAAACATCATAAACTAATTGATTATGGTGAGCTTTGAAAATTTTTTATATTAACTATTCCTTAAAAAATATACTAACTAAAATAAAAATATATTATTTATAAAAATAAGTAACGATATTCAACTCTACGAATATTTATTTTAAAAAAACGTTTCCTTTATAATCATTTCAAAACAAAAATATTAATAATATTTAATTTTTATAACAAAGCAATTCATAATTTTAAATACCATACATATTCATCAAAACTATCATGAATAATAAATATAATAAAAACATAAAACATGTGATAAATTTACTTAATCTATTACCTTTAATTTTTTTATAACAAATAAATAGAGACCAATGAATTATAAAAAACCAATTATTTTTACATTATTAATAAATATCCTAATATCCCCCTTAACTGGACAATCCAGCAATTTACAAAAAGATGAAATTAAAAGACTATTTACTAAATCAAAAAAATTACCCTTGCATACTGATCAATTCGCAAATAGTTTGAAACTTTTACCGTCTCCACCAGATAGAAATAGTCAACTATTCACAATTGATAAAGAAATATATCTCAATACACGCAAACTTATAAACACATCTCGATGGAACCAAGCCATTGAAGAAGCCGCTATTTTTAACGGAACAATCGGAAAGAACTTTTCTAAAACCATCGGTATTGAAATATCCAAGAAAAATACCCCTATCACTCAAGATTTTTTAGAAGATCTGTTAATCATGAGCGGTAATTTTGGAACTGATAAAGCGAAAAAACACTATCAAAGAATTCGTCCCTTTATGTATTATCACACGCACAGCTGCACTCCAGAGGATGAGGAGCTACTTAGCAAAGATGGTTCATACCCCTCAGGTCACGCAGCTTTTGGATGGTCCGCCGCCTTATTTCTATCCGAAATTTTTCCAGATAAACAAGACCAGATATTGAAAGAAGGTTATGAATTCGGACAAAGTCGCGTTATTTGTGGTGCGCACTGGCAAAGCGATGTAGACGCAGGCCGATTGATCGGAGCTGAAGTCGTCGCTCGTTTACATGCAAATCAAGAATTCAGAAAAAAACTTAAAAAAGTTAAACAGGAACTCCTCAAAAAGTCACGGGAAATCCATTTTAATAAAAATTAACAAACTTCTAATAAAAATGCAATTATCGTTTAACATTTTCAATGATTAATTACTATTAATAAATCACAATTGTATTTTTGATTTGATGTGTTAATAATTTAATGATAGGTTATTGAAATAAATTATAACCCCTTCTATTCAGGAATATTAAAATGCGAGAAATTACATCACATGAAATCAATAGCGTATCAGGTGGATCTTTTTTGGGTGATATTATTGGGGGCAATATTACACTTCCCGTTTCTTCCGCTTTAATAGGCTCTTTCATAGGCGCTTCAATTGGAGGAATTGTCGATAATCTTTATGGTAGCTTAACAGGAATTAAAACCAACAATGAAGCAAATGCCGGAAGTAAACTTGGCAGTGGTATTGGATCTATTGTTGACGCAGCCAAATCAAAAAATGCCGCCGATATAAGTAGCAATGTTAACAATGCAATTTCTGGGATAGGATTGGGTACAGTTGGAATTATTAATGGAATATCGCAGGGAATTGCTAATCTCTTCCATTAGTTTCAACATACATCAACATACATAATGATATTTTCCTGCAACTAATCATTATAATATTTAAAATAAGTTGTTTTTATCGTGTAAATTGATTCACCTAAAATTAATATAAATATAAAAAATCTTTAGAGAATATATAATATTTCAATTTTCTTATAAAATTTATTTAATCTATCAAAATTATTATCCATGAATTCTCTTTTCAGGCATGAAGTTTTAGAAGCAAAACGAGATACATGGCTAGGTCGCGTACAGGATGTACAACCTATTCCTATAAAAATCATCGCGGTTATCTCATTCATTTGTGTCTTTATTATCATATTATACACTATTTTTGGTGGTTATACGCGTCGTATACATGCTTCCGGCAGCATTATGCCTACAGAAGGGTTAATCACTATAGGATCAAGAACAAATGGCATTGTTATTGAAAAAAACGTTATAGAGGGCCAATTTGTTCATAAAGGCGATAAATTATTCACGATAAGCCTCGAAAACACCTCTATCAATGGACCCACACAACAATTAACTAATAACTTGTTGAAAAAACAAAAAAATATTCTTGAAAAACAGCTTGCACTCAAAGAAAAAGCCGCTCCCATTGAAAAAAACAATATTAAGGAAACACTCTCTAATCTTTACAAACAGCATGACAAAGTTTCCCAGCAAATCGAAAATGACAATCAAATAATCCCCTTGGTCCAACAATCGTTACTGATGATTGAAAAAGCCAAGAAAATGTCTTTGGCAACAAATCAGGAATATCAGAATCAATTATATACATATGCCCAAATTCTAGGTACTCATGCACAGTTCTTACAAAATCAAACATCGATTGAAGGCCAAATATTAGAAAATGCATCAAAATATCAACTATACGATACCAATTACCAACATGATCTCAATGAAATTAAAAAAAGCATAAATGATATTGATCAGAAAATCATACTGGGAGAACGTAATCAAACTATTTTTGTTACAGCCCCCATAAATGGAACCATAACAGCGCTTCGGGGATATATCGGTCAGCAAGTTTCACAAGATTCCGCCTTAACTAGTATAGTTCCAGAAGGTCAAGCAATCGAAGCTGAACTTTATGTTCCCAGTTCAGCCGTGGGACTTTTAAAGAAAAATAGCAATGTTATCTTACGTTATGCAGCATTTCCATATCAAAAATTTGGTCTATACAACGGGACTGTTACCGAAATTACTTATACACCAGTTACATCGGATATAATGGGTAAAGACAGCAATCCCAATTTAAAAAATGAAATAATTGGTCCAAACAGTAAAATTGATCGTAACTTTTATAGAATTCGGGTAAAACCTGAAAAAAACTTCATTGCGGCTTATCCCAATAAAAAATATTTTTTGCAGCCCGGAATGCAAGTTGAAGCTGATATTGCCGTTGATTATCGTCGCCTTTATCAATGGATGTTCCAACCCATTATTGAGGTTAACGATACTATTAAAACAAGATTAACGAAACCGAACTCATGATTAATACCTTGAAAAGACTAAATTTTGGTTTTCGCCAAACTGTTCCCGTAATTTTGCAAGTGGAAGCTTCCGAATGTGGCCTGGCATGCCTTGCCATGATTATGAGTTATTATGGAAATTATATTGATCTAACAACATTTAGACAAAGAGAATCTATCTCTATCAAGGGAATTACCCTACAGAATATTGTTGATATTGCGCAACGGAATAACTTGACAACACGTCCTTTGCGTTTGGAAATGGAAGAACTAAACAAATTACACTTACCTTGCATTCTTCATTGGAGTTTAAACCATTTTGTCGTGCTAACAGATGTAAAAACCAATGGAATTATGATTAATGATCCCGCCCGTGGAAAACGTAAGGTACTTTGGGGTGAAATCAATAATGAATTTACAGGAGTGGCGCTTGAGATTGCTCCCGACCAAAATTTTACCCGAAAAGATGAGCGCAACAATCTTCATTTACGTGATCTTTTCAGAAAAACAGACGGTCTTAAAACAACCCTGTTTTATCTTTTATTAACATCCCTTGGGTTGGAAGCTATTTCAATTGTCATGCCTATGGCCTCGCAAGTCATTATTGATGAAGTCATTGTAACTTTGGATAACGGCTTGCTAACAACAATCACAGTTGGAATTGCCATCCTTATTTTGCTACAAATGCTTATTTCCACAGCCCGAACATGGATGGTCATGCTTTTCAGCACCCGTGTATCTGTTCAATGGAATGCCAGCCTTTTTGAACATTTATCCAAATTACCGCTGGATTATTTCTTGAAAAGACATGTTGGAGATATATTATCCCGTTTCGGTTCATTAGGTATTATTCAACAAACCATTACAACTGATATGGTACAAGCAGTCATGGATGGTTTAATGGCAATTGGTATGTTTGTAATGCTAATCATCTATGGTAAATGGCTGGCACTTGTAACATTAATTGCTGTAATCCTTGACGGTATAAGCCGTCTTATGGCTTATCACCCTTACAAGCAAGCCTCTGAAGAGGGTATTGTCTATAATGCTAAAAAGGATTCACATCTTATTGAAACTTTGAGAGGTATGGCAAGTATCAAGTTACTTGGATTGCGGGAGCGAAGACGTGCACGCTGGTTAAATTTATTGGTTGATGCAATCAATGTCGGATTAAAAACACAACGTTATGACCTTATTTTTGGACGTATAAATGATTCCATCTTCGCTATTGACAGGTTAATAATGTTGGTAATCGGGGCACATTACGTCATGGATAATAAAATGACAGTTGGAATGCTGGTTGCCTTTCTATCCTACAAAGACCAATTCACCGGACGCATAGGCAATCTTATCGGTGCCGCCTTCAAACTAAAAATGCTTTCTATCCAGAGTGATCGTATTTCAGATATAGTCTTAACACCCACAGAAAGTGAAGAAAATGCTATAATATCTATATCGAATAATAACAGATTGACGGAACAACTTCATATTAATGATCAAAACCATCTTGTGTGTAAAAATTTGGGTTTTAGATACTCTCCTGCTGAACCTTGGGTATTTCGTAATATAAACCTGAAAATTCCAAAGGGTAAAAGTATTGCTATTGTAGGCGCATCAGGATGTGGAAAGTCAACAATTTTAAAAACAATGATGGGTTTAACCCATCCAGAGGAAGGTGATATCTACTTTAACGGTCGAAATATATTAAAAGAATCTCTAGACAATTACCGACAAGAAATTGCTGGTGTTTTACAGGATGATGGACTGTTTTCTGGTTCAATTGCAGATAATATTTGCGGGTTTGATGATAAACCTGATCAGGAAAAAATTATTGAATGTGCCCAGAAAGCTGCAATTTTACAAGATATAATGGCAATGCCCATGAAATTTGAAACATTTGTTGGTGATATGGGAAGTTCCTTGTCAGGAGGACAAAAACAAAGGGTTATTTTAGCCAGAGCTTTATATCGCCAACCAGCAATCCTATTTTTAGATGAAGCAACCAGCAGTCTGGATGAACCAACAGAAGCCCATATTGCGACAATACTAGATGAAATGAATATAACACGCATTATTGTGGCACACCGGCCTGCAACAGTTGCGCATTGTGATTATGTTATTGTAATGGATGTTGAAAATGCACAATCTGGAAAAATTGAAATTATTGAAAGACAAGAGCTTATCCACAGACACCAACAGCATAAAACATCATAAACCCTCAATTCAAAAGATAATTCCGGATACGGTTTTTTAAAAGATCATAATTTTATATATTAATCAGTTTGGTTATAATATAATCAGAAAACCAGGAAATTGACCCTGTTACAATTTATTTCAATAATTTAAATATTACCAGATAACCCAAAGTTTCAATTTATCAGTAGGAATATTTTTTATTTAAATATAAAAAGCCTGTTCTAATTAAAAAAACAGGCTTTTATAAACTGTGGAAAAATTATTGTGCTGAACCAGATTTAAAATGTTTCATACAATCACTATAATAACCGCCGCCTTTTTGAATCCATTTCAAATTGCCATTCTTATTATCGGCTTTGTTCGCTTTATATTGATCCAAACAGGTATGCATCCGAGCAGTACCTTCTTTCTCATTTGAATATTTACTATCAACCGCGTTTGGAAAAACTGCATCACCTGCTGCTATACTTGATGCTGTAGCATCTTGTTTATCTGGAAATTTAGAAGAAGCTTTATTCTGGGATGTATCAGATTTTTTCGCATTTTGCTGATGCATTTCATCTTTGACAGATCTTTCATCTTTACAATTAGCTGCCTTGAATTCTCTAAACGTTTTTTCTTTGACGGTTCCAGCTTTTTTAGCTGCCGTAAACTGCTGATGACATTCTTTGGATGTAACAGCATGGACAGCATTATTTACCAGCAAAGAGGTTCCGACAAAAGAGGTAATAGCTAAACCGGCACCTATAACAGGAAAGCGCGCAACTATGGATTTTATCATTTATAATACCCTTACATAAATAAAAGGTTTAATATTCTTAAACCAATAGTATTAAAGCGCTTTTTGTTAAAAATTGTAAACAAAAATAATTGCTAATATTCAATTTATCTGTTCATTATGTAAAACCATATCCAATCCTTGCCTTTCTGAATCTGTATCCACACGCAATCCAATCAAACAATCAATAATTTTCAATAAAACAAATGAAACAAGACTGCTCCAGATTATTGTGACAGCAACTGCCTCAATCTGGGCAATAACAAGATGCAAAGATGCACTAATACCTACTGGATCTGTCTCTGTAGCAGACAATGGACCAAAGGCAAAAACACCGGTTAAAATTGCCCCGATAATTCCCCCCATTCCATGAATACCAAAAGCATCAAGAGAATCATCATATCCCAATTTTCGTTTTAAATAAGAACAACTCCAAAAACAAATCAACCCGCCTAGAAATCCCATCAATAAGGCCGGGCCAGGCATTACAAAACCAGCTGCTGGGGTAATGACTACCAAGCCAGCCACTGCTCCAGATACAATACCAAGTACTGTTGGTTTTTTTCGAATAGTCCATTCAATCAACATCCAGCCAATACCACCAGAAGCGGCAGCAATCTGTGTTACAAGTACCGCCATGGCTGCACGACCATTTGCTCCCAAGGCTGATCCTCCATTAAAACCAAACCACCCAATCCATAATAGGGAAGCGCCCATAACAGCATAACCTACATTATGCGGTGCCAAATCACTTCGACCATACCCTAACCGTTTTCCTGCAACCAGAGCACATATTAAACCAGCAATACCGGCATTAATATGAACAACTGCTCCACCTGCAAAATCAATTGCTCCTAGATTGGCCAACCAGCCCGTCGGATTCCAAACCCAATATGCAACAGGAACATAGGAAAATAACGCCCATAATATACAAAATATACATAGGGCAGAAAATTTTATACGTTCTGCAACCGATCCAACCAAAATTGCCACAGAAATAATGATAAATGTCATTTGAAACATAACATAAACACTTTGAGGGATAGTCATAATAACAGGATTGTTTCCATTGGCTCCTAATATGAACCCCTTATCAACACCCATGTGATAGTTACCAAGAATTCCATTCAACATAAATTGTGATAAATTACCAATGAAAGAATTCCCTGTCGTAAATACAAGACTGTATCCCACTGTTATCCATATTAAAGTAACAAGACAACATATAGCAAAAGATTGCATCATTGTTGCAAGAACATTTTTCTTGCGAACCATCCCTGCATAAAATAAGGCCAATCCTGGGATTGTCATTAATAAAACCAACGCACTGCTGATTAACATCCATGCCGTATCACCACTATCCAAAACAGGCATCACTGGCAAAGCCCCTAATGCGGAGCCCGGAATTAATCCAACTATACACATCAGATACAGAAAAATTTTTTGAATATTCAGAAAATTTTTATTTTTACATTTCATTGGAAACTGTTCCCGTACAATCCAAATAAAACCCACTTTATTCTATCAAATCAATAATTTGTACTTATGATACATAGAATGAAATATTATTGTATTAGTCCTTATTCAACTATTAAACATTGTTAGACAAAGCACAATCCTTTGCAAAAAAATTATGTAAATTTTTCCACATGTAAAAAAAATCTGGTCATTTGAATAAAAATATAGTTTCCTTATATGTCATGTTAACCTAAGTCACATTTCTCCCTAAGGATATTTATAAATTTGCATGAGGGCATGATGAAAAAAAAATCCGGTCAATCTCTTCATCCAATTGCACCTGCTCAAAACGCAATGAATGATCCGAATAACCTATTAGCGAGCGGTCCAGACAGCCACGAAATAAACCTTCAAGCCTTGTGGGAAAAAATGGTTCAAGAAAGCAATGGATGTTGTGATCCTTTGTTATCCAGTTTTTTTGATACATGCATTCACAGCCATCATGATTTCAAAACCGCCCTGACTTGTATGATAGGACGCAAATTAGAGGATGCCTCCATCCCCTATCAGGCATTAACTGATTTAATCAAACAGGTGTACAGAACCAATCCGCCTCTCATTTCCATAGCTGCAGCCGATTTGATCGCGGTTATGATGAGAGACGCAGCATGCTCCGATTTAATTACACCATTTCTATTTTTCAAGGGATTCCACTCCATTCAGGCCCATCGCATTTCCCATTGGCTATGGCATAATCAAAGACGCTATCTGGCACTTCATTTACAAAGCCGTATTTCGGAAGTGTTTGGGGTTGATATACATCCTGCCGCCCGTCTGGGACAGCGAATCATGATAGATCACGCCACTTCTGTTATTATTGGGGAAACCGCTGTTGTAGAAGATGACGTTTCAATTTTACAAGAAGTTACCCTTGGGGGAACGGGCAAAGATGAAAAAGACCGTCATCCCAAAATCCGTCGGGGAGTCTTAATCGGTGCAGGTGCAAAAGTATTGGGAAATGTGGAAATTGGAGAGGGAGCCAAGATTGGTGCAGGGTCAATTGTTTTAGAAGCAGTCAAACCTTACACAACCGTAGTTGGCAATCCTGCCCGACAAATCGGGGTACGTCATAAAGATTTACCTGGAGTATCAATGGATTTAAGTCTTCCCCCTATTGATTACGTTATTTAACAACTGCATTATCAACAGAACGCATATAAAATTCTAGTTCATCAAGTCTCTTCATGACAAATGCTACATCAATTGGTTTTTCCCAGGCACTAAGATGATCTGGCGCCCCATGATCAACACCACTGTCAAATTGATCGGCCCAATAACGCAATCCGCTTTGTAAAGACAAGACCAGAAAACATGGATTGATATGATGACTTGGAATCAATTCATAAATCAATGTGTCTTTTTGACAGAAAACGATATTTGATAAACCTGCACCCAACAAACCAACCACAATTTTTGCATAATGAAAAAGCATGATTTGTTCATCTAGACTGTATAATTCAGGATTTAAAATAAAATATCCTCTTTTCTCCAATGCTTCAACAAGCTTTTCCTCATTAGGTAAATGCCGATTATTCTTATTTACGCGACTAATATATATCTTGTCATATTTCGCTATTGACTGAATAGATACAACAGCATTCTGTTTCATTTTGACATATGCCTGCTCAGAAAGCTTTGAACAGGAATAGCCAAATTTTTGTGAGAGATAATCAAAATAATAAAATTCTGAAAATCTATATTGTTTTTCCTTTTCAATGGGATAACACATGGATAAGTCAAGTCCCAGCAATTCCAAACTGCGTTTACGCCATAACATCAATGGGTAAGGCAAAAGAAATTTGGCTTTTATTCCTGATTGCATTGCCGCATAATAAGCTGGAATGGCATGCATCATCCAATGAAAATAATTGTTTTCCCAATGATCAGAACAACAGAATACAGCTCCCTGATCTCGCGCATCAATCAGTTTATCCGATTGAATGTGGATTGAATTGAGCAAATTTTCCGATAAGTAATAATTGCTGTTGGTGATAACCCGGTTTTGTTTGAAATATACCATATGATAAACATCGAGGGTTATATCTTTCAGATGATAACGGTAAATTGTCTCGGCTGGATGTTTCCAGTGCAAAAAAGGATATGATTGATTGTTTGCAAATTCCTGAATATTCTTCCATCGCGGGCTGCCATAACATCCAATCGTTTTTTCAATCTTAACAGTTTCAATAGAATGGTGATTTATACGATTTTGCTGATGAAAAACTAAATCTTTTATTTTTTCACGCGTTGATACAGACAATCTAAACAAGCTGATCTTTACCTTTAATATTGCATAAAAAGAACAATTTTAAATAAACTAACATAAAATTTCTAGATTAAATTAGAATGGATTATTTCGTACAAGGCAATGGCACCCGCAACTGATACGTTTAAACTGTCAATATCCCCGGCCATATATAATGAAACAATTTCATCACAATTTTGACGGACAAGCTGTCGCAGTCCCTTACCTTCGGCACCCAACACCAATGCCACTTTTCTTTGCTTATAATTTTGACCATTTAGAAGCTCACCCTGCGCATCCATTCCAAGAACCCAAAAACCTTTTTCCTTTAACTGCTTCATGATACGTGAAAGATTAACCACTTTCATTACCAATACAGAATCAAGAGCACCCGATGCCGCCTTGGCCAAAACCCCGCTTTCTTCTGGGGAATGACGATCCTGCATAATAATTCCAGATGCCCCAAATGCCATTGCCGAACGTAAAATAGCACCAACATTACGAGGATCTGTAACTTGATCAAGGATGAGCACGGGTCCATGCCGTTTCACTATATCCTCTAAATCTGGGTCGGGAAGTGGCATAACCTGTAATGCAACGCCCTGATGTACAGCATCCCGACCACAAAACCTATCCAACATCATACGATCAGCAATTTCATAAGATATATTTAAAGGCCGTTCCAATTTGGTCATTAAAGTGTCAAATATCTCTTGTGTTGCCAACAAACGATTTTTTTGACGTAATGGATTTTTCAAAGCCGCTTGCACAGCATGCAAACCATACAACCAATATCCACCCTCTTTTTGATGAGAATTAGAAACAGGTTTTTTACTCATATATAATTCAATCTTTTCTATATATTTAAAAATCAAATGATTATAGAGAAAATCAAAAAAATCTACAAAGAAAAGTTAAAAACTCTGTTGACATCTATCAAAAGAACCTGTTATTTGTTTTCCATCTTCCGATGGAGGGGTGCCCGAGTGGCTAAAGGGGGCGGACTGTAAATCCGCTGACGTGCGTCTACGTTGGTTCGAATCCAACCCCCTCCACCACATTAAATAATTGAATTCTCATCTTTTATTTATTTCAAAAAAATCAATTCATCGTTAAATCTTTTTTGTAGTTTTATAAAATTAATCCACCAAAAAACAAAAAATAATAATAAGCGTTTGCAAAACCGTAATGAAAAACAATTTTTACTTGCAAAACAATCCATATCTAAATAATCTTTGTTTCATTTTCATTATATTTAGAAAGCAATGTAAATTATGATTAATTCCATTGATCATATTGTGTTGACAACATACAGGCTTGATGCGTGTATCCATTTTTACACTCAGGTTTTACAATTTTCCCTGCAACATTTTGGACAAGATCGAATAGCTTTTAAATTCGGCAATCAAAAAATCAATGTTCATGAATATGGTAAGGAAATTGAACCAAAAGCACATTTACCCGTACCAGGCTCTTTAGATATCTGTTTTGTTACTCAAGAAAAACCAGCAACAATTCTAGCTCATTTACAAAAATATGGAATTAAACCGCTTGAGGGTCCTGTCAACCGAACAGGGGCACAGGGATCCATTGAATCCATTTATCTACGTGACCCTGATCTGAATTTAATCGAGATTGCACGATATATTGAAAACCCCTGAATCAAACAAGGGGTATTTTTAAAAATCAATAACTCTTATTCTATATTTTATCTTAACTTAGTGCCAAGGCCTGTTCAAGATCCTGAATAATATCATTTACATTTTCGATACCAATCGATAGACGAATCACATCGGGTCCCGCTCCTGCAGCAATTTTTTGTTCATAACTTAATTGACGATGTGTAGTCGATGCAGGATGAATGACTAAGGAACGCGTGTCTCCAATATTAGCCAATAAAGAAAACATTTTTAACGAAGAGACAAACCGGACAGCTGAATCATATCCTCCTTTTATTCCAAAGGTAAATACTGATCCAGCCCCTTTAGGCGCATATTTCTTCTGCAAATCATTATATTTATTATCAGGCAATCCAGCATACGAAACCCACGCAACCTTTTCATGATTAGCCAGATAATGAGCTACCACATTTGCATTGTCACAATGACGCTGCATACGCAAAGGTAAGGTTTCAATTCCCGTTAAGATCAAAAATGCATTAAAAGGAGAAATTGTTGGACCAAAATCACGCATACCCAATACACGCGCAGCAATTGCAAAAGCCGATGAACCTGCCGCATCCGCAATAACCAACTCTGCATAATCATGTCGTGGCTCTGTAATTTTTTTATATTTGTTATCTTTTTTCCAATCAAATTTACCACCATCAACAATAATGCCGCCCATCGAATTTCCATGTCCCCCCATAAATTTAGTCAGGGAATGAATCACGATATCAGCACCATGTGCAAAAGGGCGAACCAGATAAGGCGTCGCCATGGTGTTATCCACAATCAAAGGGATATGATTGGCATAAGCAATTTTTGCAATGGCCTCTATATCAACAATTATACCACCAGGGTTTGCAAAGCTTTCAATAAAAATCGCCTTTGTCCGACCATCAATTGCTTTTTCAAAAGTGGATAAATCGTCAATATCGGCAAAACGAACATGCCAGTCAAATGATTTGAAAGACTGGGCAAACTGGTTAATTGAACCACCATATAATTGACGAGCGGCGATGAAATTGTCCCCTGCCTCCATCAGGGTATGAAAGGTTAAAAACTCTGCAGCATGTCCAGAAGCAGTTGCCAATGCTGCACTTCCTCCCTCCAGTGCTGTCACCCGTTCTTCCAATACAGACTGGGTTGGGTTCGTAATCCGACCATAAATATTTCCCGCATCTGTCAAGGCAAAGCGATTGGCTGCCTGATCAACATCTTTAAAAACATAAGCTGTAGTCTGATAAATCGGTGTTATTCTTGCCCCTGTTACTGGATCAGGTGTTGCCCCCGCATGAATAGCCAAGGTTTCAAAATTGGTGTTTTTACTCATTATTTATGATCCGATATAAAAATGAAAAATGATGCCAAATCATCATTTATGATGATTTGTTTTTCGTTAAATTATCTATTTATCGAAAATTACGAAATAAATGTAATACAATTCAAAAATATCAACAATCATTATTAAATATCGAATCGAATAATCGAAAATTTTTTTAAAAAAAATCGATATAATTTCGTAATTATATTCAAATTTAAGTGATAGTAAAATCAGAATAATATTTTTTTAAATAAAAATTGATTTAAACAGATAAAAGGATCTATTTGTATCGTTCTTCAATAACCCTTGAATACATTCATATGCTTTTTCCAAAAATAACGATCCTGATCAAGAATTTTAACAATTATAATCATGACAAACCCTTTTTGATAATTTAAATAGATAAATAATAGCATATATGTGATTAAACAACCGACTGCATATAATTCATAATTTTATCTTTAAACCTGATAATGCCGTTGGAAATTATTGAATGAATCACGTTAAACATTATACAGATATTAGCATCGCAGAACTTGTTGAGTTAGCCATTCAACGCAATGAGGGAAAATTGGCCGCTAATGGTGCGTTAACAGTAAAAACGGGCAAACGAACCGGACGGTCCCCGACTGATCGTTTTATCGTTAAAGAAGCCATAACAGAAAATGCGATTAATTGGGGTAAAATTAACCAACCTTATTCCGAAAATAAATTTGACACCTTATGGAAACATGTCGAGGATTATATCAATCGACAAGCATGTTTCATTTCTCATGTTCATGTCGGATCTGACCAAAATTATTATCTACCCGTCAAAATGATTACCGAAACCGCCTGGCATAACGTGTTTGGAAGATGTCTTTTCATCAATCCTGATATTTATAATCCAAAACAACTATCTGAATGGCAAATTATCAACGCTCCCGGTTTCAAGTGCAATCCTGAACGAGACGGTACCAATTCTGAGGGAACTGTCATCATTAACATTTCTCAAAAAAAAGTTTTACTTGCAGGAATGCCTTATGCCGGGGAAATGAAAAAAGCCATGTTCTCTGTGCAAAATTTTCTTTTGCCTGAGCAAGACGTTTTACCCATGCATTGTGCAGCAAATATTGGCGAAAAAGGTGATGTAACCTTGTTTTTTGGATTGTCAGGAACAGGTAAAACAACACTTTCAGCCGATGAACACCGTTACCTGATTGGAGATGATGAACATGGTTGGGGTGCAGGAACAGTTTTTAATATTGAAGGAGGATGCTATGCAAAATGTATTCATCTTAGTGAAAAAAATGAGCCCGTTATCTGGCGAGCTATCCGTTTTGGAAGTGTTCTTGAAAATGTCGTATTAGATAAAGTGACACGTGAGCCTGATTACAATGATGAACAATTCACTCAGAATACAAGAGCTTGCTATCCTCGTGATTTCATTGTGAAACGGGCAAAAAATAACAAAGGGGGCGAACCTAATGCAATTATCTTTTTGACTTGTGATTTAACAGGCGTCTTGCCACCTGTTGCCATTCTAAATCATGAACAAGCTGCATACCATTTTCTTTCTGGATACACCGCATTGATTGGATCAACGGAAATAGGATCCGGTTCAGGAATCAAATCCACATTCTCAACATGTTTTGGTGCACCTTTTTTTCCACGTCCACCACAAGTCTATGCAGAACTTTTAATCAAACGAATTAAGAATTTTCATTCGCATGTTTATTTGGTTAATACAGGATGGACAGGAGGTGGTTATGGTGTAGGTAAAAGGTTCAAAATTCCAACAACGAGAGCAATTATCCATGCGATACAAAATGGCCTTATTAACGAAACAAAAACAGAGCATCTTGAAATTATGAATCTGGATATTCCCACTGCAATACCTAATGTTGAAAATAAAATTCTAAATCCACGCAACTGTTGGAAAGATCCACAAGCTTATGATCAAGCCGCACAAAATTTAGCGCAACAATTTATTGATAATTTCAAGAAATTTAACGTCTCTGAAACTATCTATCAAGCAGGACCCAAATTAAAATATTAGATAATAGTTTTTTGATAAATTTTATTTAACATGATGATGAGAAAATAGTTTGAAAAATTATTCTCATCATCAAAATCATAACTTTCAGATTATTTAAAAATTGAATCCAATTTCCATTCTTCTATATTTTTAAAAATTGCGGTCCCTTTCTCAGCAAATAACGTTAACTTTTTTTGGTCAGAAATCGGATAAATCTTGCTAGTTAAACTATATTCACCTTCATTAACAAAAATTTCTATAGAAGAGGCATCAATAAAAATATGCAAGTCTATTCGTAACATTCTCTTTAAAGAAATACTTCGACAGGATTGTAATTCATAATCAGAACTATGTCGCTCAAATATTAACCGCTTCAAAGCTGAATCAACACTAATTCTTCCAGCACTTTCAATATTTAAACCATAACACCTACCTGAACTAGCAGTCAAATCAATCGATAGCTTCAGCTCTTGATATGTTTCATCCAATGAATAAACCTCATTATTTAAAGCAATCAATTCGAATTTTTTGTAATCTGTTCTAAGTAATTCCAATTCTACAATTGGTTTACAATATAATTTACCAATCTCATTACATGAAACTTCTCTAGGCAAGGTTAACGCGCCGTTCCAACCCTCGGATTGATTAGGAAGAGGCGCATCCCACATCTCCATCCATCCGACCATAATTCTACGCCCATCAGCAGCTTCAAATGTCTGGGGGGCATAAAAATCATGACCATGATCAATTTCTCTAAATGAAGTTTCAATAGAAAAAGTTCCATTCTTTTCCCATTGACCTATACAATAACCACTTTGATGTAAATTACGGTAATCATATTCCTGAGCAGGCATACCTTGAGGTGAAGTAATTAACACATCTTTATTATTAACACTAAAAAAATCAGGACATTCCCACATATAACCATCTACGCTATCTTTTGCCTGATGTAGGATACATCTAAATTGCCATTCTTTTAAATTATCCGATTGATATAACCTCACTTGACCCAAATCATTTACTTTTGCCCCCACAACCATCCACCATTTTTCCCGAGCTCGCCATACTTTGGGATCCCGAAAATCAACTATTCCTTCTGGAGGATATAAAACAGGTCCATGTTTGGTAAAATGAATTCCATCTATACTGGTCGCCATGCATTGGACTTGACAAATTCGTGAATCTTCACCGGTTTTCTCAAAAAATCTATGACCTGTATAAAATAAGGTTAGTATACCATTATTATTTACAGCTGAACCTGAATAACAACCATCCCGATCATATTCCTGATCAGGATATAGAGCAATTGGCATATGCTCCCAATGAACCATATTATCACTGACAACGTGCCCCCAATGCATAGGCCCCCATATAGGTTTATAAGGATAATGTTGAAAGAAAAAATGATATTTCCCGTTAATATAAATTAAACCATTTGGATCATTAATCCAACCATATTGAGCGGCAATATGAAATTTTGGGTAATAATTATCACCCCTTTTCTTCATCGCTTCTTTAACAAAATTATCAGCTGAACTTAAAGATCTCATAATGATTTCCATTCAAAATATGAATGCCAATATTATTTAGTTAAATAGACGATCTAACAAGATCCATCCATAAATCGATAATTCCGTAACAGAAATTTTAAGATTACTTGTATGATATCATAATTTCATTCAAAATTTCTTTACAAAATAAATAAAATGAAATTTTTACGAATAGTTTTTTTTAAATTTTAATTAAAGGCATCTTCCGTATTAATATCCTGACTTAAACAAGAATTTCTTCCATCCGGATACAAACTATCATTACTAACTATCAGATCCAGTTGATGTCCAGCCATCAATTTGAAAAGAACATTTTATTTCAGCCCATCCTTTCCATGAAGGTTACATTCATCCTGGACAATTTATAAACACCAGATGTTTTTCCTACACAATCAAGATGAGCTCAATATCATTTCGAAAATATATAAAAATACACCTTGACAAGAAATTGAATTAGAGCTTATTCCACGTATGATAATTATATAACTTGTGACACATATCATTATACCTGGGCATAAAAAAGCAGCCTAAAGGCTGCCCAATAAAAAATTATTAAAACTTTTCCATCTGATTAAACTATTAATTATATACGTTATAATTTTATCGTAATATTATTTTTTTTCCAAAGCTTCTTCTAATAAAATAAAAGCTGATAGAACCTGACCCATAGTATAGTTCAAATTCAATTTAAGTAATTGGGATATTTCTTTACATTTCATATTTCCCAAAATAATCATATTCAAAATATCAAGATGATAACGCCCAATTTCTTGCCATATAGATAATAATTTACTGTATGCATCATGTTGGGAAGGTATTGGTTCCCAATTTCCACCACTTATTTTTCCTTCTTTCAACCAATGACTTATACGTGCGTAAATTGAACTACTCTGTCCGAAAGCCTTTTCACACAAAATGGCATATCGTTCAGCACAATTACGTTGGGTAACACTTATACTACCACGATTCATCATCTCATCATAAACACATTTACGTCGTAATCGTGTAACTTTTTCATTTATATTTTGAGGATCAATACCAACATCAATTATTAGTTTTCCTGAATTATATTGTGCTTCCAGATGATGTTTACGTACAATAAAGGGTAATTTTTTTTTATTAATCCGTTTTTTTATACTTTTTTTCATAAAAGGCCTTCTTTAATTATGATGAAGCCTCTTGATTAATTAATAATTCTTCTTTTATATTATTATCATTCAACAATACTAATATTCCGTTGTGAGAGAAAAGAACAATTTCTGCGCTATAATGATTATTTTTCTGTTCATCGTACCATTTCCGAACTCTTAATTGTCCTTCAATGTATAGCTGATCCCCTTTTTTAATGACAGTTTCAATTTGTTTAATCAAATTTTTACTAAAAACGACAACTTTAAAATACTCAACTTTGTTAATTTGTTGAGCTGTACGTCGATTTTCCCAGCTATCATTTACCATTAGGACTAAAGTCGCTATATTATCACCAGATTGGATCATTTTTATTTCTGGATCTTTGGCTAAAATACCAATCAAAACAACTTTATTTATAAAGCCACTCATTTCAGTTCCTATTCATATTAATTCTGCAATTAATGACATATTCTCATAAATTTTATTTAAATTAATGAATGGCTATATATTGTAATTAAACCTTTTATTAATTCTACTACTGTTCCTTTATTCTAATAATAACTAATTCAAATAAAATGTTAATTGTTATTATATATTAAAATTATTTTAGATATATAATACTAAACCATCTTTTAAGAAATAACTGCTTTTCCATATTCATAAATTTTTATTAATATTCATTATTTAAAACAGCACCTTCCTTATCTTTTCAATCAATTAACACTGTTAAAAAAAAAATCAAGCAAAAATAATATTTTGATAAATTATTAATTTTTTAATCTATTAACAATCTATTTTTTAAAATTTTTTATGCAATTATATTCATTACACTAACTAAAATTTTAAATGCATATATAATTTAATTTGCCTTTAAATAGATATTTTATTAATTTTTTATAAATGAAATAATTAATTATTATTTTATATAAAGGATATTAAATGAACTTATCTATTTTAAATCAAGAACAGAAAAATTTCCGTGATGCTATGTCGCAATTAGCTGCAGGTGTTTGCATTATAACTACTAATGGAAATACTGGTCCACACGGGATTACCGCAACATCAGTTTGTTCCATAACCGACACCCCTCCAACAATATTAGTCTGTATCAATAAAAAAAGTAAAGTAAATCAAATATTTAAAAATAATCAAAATATTTGTATCAATATTCTTTCTTCCAAACATCTGGATGCAGCAAAACATTTCGCCGGAATTACAAAAATTAATATGGAAGAAAGATTTTTACAAGATGAATGGCAAAAAACTAACAAAAACCCACCATATCTTAAAAGTGCATTGGTTTATTTGAAAGGTCAAATAAATGAAATTAAAGAATACGGTACACATTCACTTTTTTTCACGAATATTAATATAATTAATATCAACAATAAAAACGATAAAAACGATAATCTCGTTTATTATGATAGAAATTTTTGCTCAACTTCAAAAATATTAGATATAAAATAAATTATATTAATATCATGAAAGATCATAATTTAGCTTTTATTTGATTCATTCATTAAAAATATTTAATATCAATAAGTTATGTAGATCATATCCTATAATTTGAATAATTAAAATCTCTCTATAAAAAATTGCTATCCTTCATCAATTTAAATTGCAATAATGAATAAACGTACGGTATTTTAACCTTTATAATTTATATTCCGGTTAAAATACCACATATAATTAATTAATTAGTATGGTATTATTCTTTAAAAATGAACATAAAAAAACTGTTATTTAACATTGAAAACATCATAAAAGAAAAAAATATTAGTGAACGCAAGGCATGTATTAATGCTGGTATAAGTCCAGATTTCATTAGAGATATGCGGAGAAATGGTAATTTTCCCAAAGTTGACAAGTTAATCAAGTTAGCAAATTCATTAAATGTCAGTATTGACTATTTTCTGAACGCCCTGAATCCACAATCTTTCCCTCCATCTTTAACTTTAAAAAACCCTTTTATTTCTCTAAAAATAATCTATATCAAAGGAAACATAGAAGCCTGTCAATGGATTCAGAAAATAGAATGGCCACGATCCGAATGGATTATTTTTCCCATTCCTGAGAATCCTGAATTTAAAAATACAAAAAGCTTTGCCCTGAATATCATGGATGAATCAATGAATTTGTTATACCCTAAAGGGTCTATAATCATTGCTGTCAACTTTTCTGATTTAGAAAGAGCTCCTAAAGATGGTGAATGTGTTGTTATCATTCGTTATGATAAATTAACAAATTGTTATGAGCAAACCCTTAAAATAGTTGAAATAAAAGAAAATGGAAAAATTTTCCTATGGCCTTATAGTAACAATCCTAATTTTACACACCCTATAATTTTACCACGTTCAAATCCTTTTCACTCAAAAAATAATGTTACACCATCTGTAACAATTCGAAGTCTTGTTATTGGTTGTTATCATAACACTATACGAAGAATAAAATTACAGAATTAAAAGATTTATTATTGTTAACGATTCGTTTCATTGCATTTGCGGGATTTTTACCAAAAATTGTTGACGACGGGTTTTTTCCCTATAAAATAAAAGCATAACACAAAAAATCATTGTTATATCAATACTTAATTGAAAAACCTTATTTATTTGTTTTCAAAAAGGATATTAATTAAAATGAATCTTTCTTTTCAAATTATTAAAAATTCTGCCAGTAGTCATTTTGCACTTACCGTTCGTCAACTTGCAATCTTATCCTTGGTTTATAACGAAGCGATTGAAGCGAGTGTCGATTATTATTCTAAAACATTAAATCTTTCTAAACCTGCTGTAACCAAGGCAATTAACCGTTTAGAAGAATTAAAACTCGTTAAACGTAAACCAGATACACAAGATGGACGTAAAGTAATCGTTTCATCAACATTAATTGGTCAGAATTATATTCAACAAATTCAAACTATACCTTATTCTATATATCATGCCTGTTAATCCTTAAACATTAAACTATATAATTTTAAACGCATCTTCTTTATCTCTTATAAAAAAATACATTACCGTAAAATATTTCCCCTTTATTTTTAAATAAAATATTTTAAAAACGCATATTTAAATCTTAATATTTAATTAATTAAATCTTATATTTAACTGAAAATGATATATTATTATTATTATTATTATTATTATTATTATTATTATTATTATTATTATTAAAAACATTCGATATATTCAAGAATATCATTACAATTATATTTAAAAACAATAATCGTTAAATTTGCTGAAATTTTTTGTTGATTGAATTAAAATATAACGTTTTTTGTATTATTAAATTACAATTTATTAGAATTTAATATAAATAATATTTTAAAAAAGTTAATCCGCTATGATGCCCAAATTTGTATAACCCTTAAATTGTAACTGATATGCTGCTTTAATAGCTCTTATCCCGGTTTTACAAATAAATATTATTCGTCGATCGGTCGGAAAATTACTATTTTCTATATTTTCAGGTTTCACCCGAATAACATGGGAATTAACACTGATTGGCGCTTCAATTTCATCCCGTAATTCAACCAAATAATCATCAACTTTGAGACTTTCCCTATCCAATAATGAAATAATTGTTTTTTGTTCAGGTTCTTCCGCATCATCAAAACAAATCTGACCAACTCTCCAGTTAATGCAATCTATATGGAACAAGTTTCCTAATGTCGGTTTGGAAAGCTTTAATATTATATTTATAGCCATTTCTGCCTGAATTGATCCCATAATCGCAACAACAGGTCCCATTACTCCAATATTATTACAATTATTGTTCGAAAACGAAGGTTTTGGAAAAACCGAGCGATAGCTTGGCCCACCACCACAAAAAGCCCCTACATATCCCTCAAATTCCAGAACAGAAGCACTTATAAAGGGAATATTCATTTCATAACATTTATCAGAAAGAAGATACGTCACCATAAAATTATCAGCCGCATCTATAACCAGATCAATTTCACGCATTGCATCAGAAATATATGAAAAACTTAATTTTTGAGCATAAGCCTCAATATGACACTCTGGATTTTGACGATATAAAATATTCTGCATTACCAAAGCTTTATGTTTGCCAAGATCAGATTTAGAGTACATATATTGTCGATGTAAATTAGATTCCTCTACAATATCATGGTCATAAACCCTTATAAAACCTATCCCCGCTGCACTAAGTAATGGTAAAACCGTATTACCCAATCCACCACATCCTACAACTAATAGACGGGCTTTTCTTAATCTCTCCTGACCTTCGATACCAACCTCAGATAACATTATCTGTTTTTTAAACCGTTTTTTCATTGATTGATGACCTTTTTAATCTGTCTTTGCCAAGCATTATAACGATTGATTGGATCTGACGCAGTCTTAATATCTGTTACTACTGCCAAACTATCTGCACCCGCTTTCAAAACATAAGGAATCCGTTCAACTGTTAATCCCCCGATAGCAACCAAAGGAATATTTCTTATTCTCTGTTTCCATCTGTTCAGTTTTGATAACCCTTGCGGGTGCCATTTCATTTTCTTCAATACAGTCGGATAAATTGGTCCCAATGCAATATAGTCAGGGTAAAGCTTCAACGCAATTTCCAACTCTGATCTATCATGTGTGGAAATCCCATATTGAATTCCTGCATTTCGTATTCTGTTAAAATCTGTTTTTAATAAATCTTCTTGTCCTAAATGAACAAAATTTATACCCAATTCTAAAGCCAATTCCCAGTAATCGTTCAAAATCAATTGCGCACCATAACGTTCACAACAGATTTTTGCTTCCATAATATTTTGCCTCAAATCCGGTTGAGACATATTTTTAATTCGCAATTGAATCAATTTAACCCCAACAGGCAATAATTTTTTAATTAATGAAACAGACTCTGTAACTAAATAAAATTTTTCCATTATAATGATAGATCCGCCAATCCATATGCTGGTGTTGAGGCGTAGGCCATATTACGCTTTTCCATTAATCCCGCTTTATATGCTATCCGTCCCGCTAAAATAGCTTTGTTAAAAGCATCCGCCATTAGAATAGGATCTTTTGACTTCGCAATTGCCGTATTTAGTAAAATTGCATCAAAACCTATTTCCATCGCTTGGATTGCTTGACTTGGCGCTCCAATCCCCGCATCAATAATAAGGGGAATATTTTTAAAATATTGACGCATTGTTTTTAATCCTTCAATATTACGCAAACCTTGTCCAGATCCAATCGGTGCCCCCCATGGCATCAAAAGTTGACAACCTGCCTCTAATAACTTTTCACCAACAATTAAATCCTCGGTCGTATAAGGAAAAACCTCAAACCCTTCTTTTGACAAAATCCTGGCAGCTTCAACTGTTGCAAAAGGATCTGGTTGTAAAGTATCCGCATGACCGATAATTTCCAGCTTAATCCAGTTTGTTTCAAAAACTTCACATGCCATCTGCGCTGTTGTCACGGCCTCTTTCACGGTATGGCATCCTGCCGTGTTTGGCAGAAACCTTTTTTTTGTTTTTGCTATTAACTGACGAAATTCAGAACCTCCCACCCCTTCCCTGCGTAAACTGACAGTTATAATTTCTGCCTCTGAAGCATGAATGGCTTGTATCAAGATATCTGGCGAAGGGTAACCGGCAGTACCCAATAACAATCTTGAATGAAGATTTTGATTATAAAATTGCACAACTAACCTCCCTGCATTGGTGATACAACTTCGATTTTCATATTTTCCTGCAGCAGGGTCTCCTCATAACGTGCCCGAGGAATAAAATTTCCGTCGATCGCACTGGCAACACAAGATACATCCATATTTTTTTCCTTCAGCAAATCTGCCAAAGTCTTTACCTGTGTTGTAATGAATTCGCCATTTAAATATAACTTCATTTTCATTATCCCAAAATTTTCTTCACAAAATCTAATGCCAGAACCGGAGCAAGTAAAAAGCCATGTCGATACATGCCATTAATATAAAATTTACCATCCTGTTCAATAATCTGTGGAATATTATCAGGAAAGGAGGGTCTGCATCCTGTTCCTGTTTCTATAATCCTTGCTTCAGCAAAGGCTGGATGAATTGCATATACTGAACTCAGCATTTCTATCAGGGCCCTAGCACTTATGGGACTATCATCATTGCTTTCCACCATTGTTGCCCCTACCATAAATCGGCCATTTGCCCGAGGTACAAGATAACAGGGAAACCGCGGATGCAATAAACGAATTGGACGTAAAAAATTAACTTCGTGGCATTCAAAAATCAGCATTTCACCACGAACAGCCCGTAAATTTTTTAATGAACTGGTTGCCGCCATACCAGTGCAGTCAATGATCTTTCCTTTGGGCGAACCCGTATGAAAACTAACACCCTTATTTTTTAAATTTTCTTTTAGTTCCTGCAAGGCCAAGCGAGGATCGATAAAGGCCTCAGAAGGAAAAAACAGTCCCTCAGAAAAACGACCCTTCAAATCTTTTTCTATCTTACCTGGATCAACCCATTCATGACAAATGGTCATATTGGCAAACCGTCTTAATTCAGACATATCTCGAGGCGGCGCAATGACAATGGTTCCGGTTTTTTTTACATTACTGACATGATTATCCCACCACTCAACAGATAATTGTCCATTTTTTACGACAATATCTGGCGCACTTTCCCCTTCACAAAATGGTGCCAACATACCGCCAGCAAAATATGATGCGGCCTGAATATTTGGATTTTCAACAACCTCTAGTTTTTCACCCTTTTCACATAAAGCTGTTGCAATACACAATCCTGTAACACCACTACCAAGAATAGACCAAGCCATTTATCCTACCTTATATAAATTGATCTCATAATCAATATTCAACTGATTATCATATGAAATGGATAAATAGAAAAGGAACAAGAAAGTGAATATGAACAATAATTAAAAAAATTTTATTATTATTAAATATTATTAAATTTTTATAAAATAATAATATTAATTATATAATTATAGATTGAAAATTATAACACATAATTATAACAAAAAACAAAATATATACTTTAAAACTATTGATAGTAAAAATAAAATATCCAAATATCACATGTCATTAGATTATCAAATTTAAGAATATTCAACTCAATGCAACATTTTTTATTTGGAAATTATCATGAACCGTCTACAAATCACAGAAAAAATAATTCAAACCAAAATTAGTAAAGACATTAAATGGTCTTTTGTTGCCGAAACCTTAGGATTAAGTAAGGAATATGTTACAGCCGCTTGTCTCGGCCAAATGCCTTTAAATAAAGAACAGGCCGTTCTGATCGCTTCTATTTTTGATCTGACAGAGGAGGAAACCAATTGGTTGACCGTTCCACCCAATAGAGGAAGTCTTCCAACTGCCATTCCTTCTGATCCAACAATATATCGTTTTTATGAATTAATTAATGTATATGGATCAGCCATCAAGGAACTTATTCACGAAGAATTTGGAGATGGTATAATGAGCGCCATTGATTTTTCAATGAATATAACCAGAGAACCTAATCCCAATGGAGATCGTGTTAATATTCAACTTAGCGGTAAATTTTTACCTTATAAAAAATACTAGATTTTTCAAAAATATCAGTATTGTTCTATAAATGATCCTTTATCCATCTATCGAGGATCATTTTTCATTAATTTAATCAATATTTTAATTGATCTTTTATTCGTTGCCGATCCATTCTATATAGAATTCTTTGATTGGTACTGCCTCGAAAAGACAATTGCAAATCCCGTTGACTGATCTGAAATGGACCGTCAATCAAAATATCAGTCAATTCCAATAGATGGATAATTAAAGGATTGCATTTTCCCAGTTCCAATAATCGTTCATACGTATAACCCGTATAAGTAACCAGCGTTTTTCCTGTTTTCTTTACAATATTGGCAAGTAAAACAAGACTTTCCGCCTGCAAAAACGGTTCCCCACCCGAAAACGTCATACCCGATAAAAGTGGATTATTCAAAAAGTCATTGATAATTTCTTGAATAGAAATTTCATAACCACTGTTTAGTGCATGTGTTTCAGGATTATGGCATCCGAAACATTGATGAGGGCAACCCTGAGTGAAAACAACATACCTCAACCCAGGCCCATCCACGATAGATTCTGCTTCTATACCACTGATACGCAGTTTAGCTACAGCCATGCTTGACACGATCTTTTTCTTCGGCACGTTTGGCATTATTAAAACGATCCAATGTACCAACCAAATATCCCGTTATACGGCGTGTCCTGGCAAAACTTATATCTTTTCCCATCATTTTTAAATTTTTTTGAACATGTTCTATAGGTTTAACCATATTGCATTTGCCCATTATTAACCCTTTCTAATTATAATCTGGAACATTCGAATAAATCTGTCTTAATTCGTTCAGTTTCGCGATACTGACCGCCTCACCATCTTTACGCCCGCAACGTGGACATTCATTATCAATAACACCAACATACCCACAGACAGGATCTCTATCTAAAGGATGATTAATCGCCCCATAACCAATTCCAGATTGTTTCATGTAACGGATAATTATTTCAAACGCATCCAAATTTTTACATATATCACCATCAAGTTCGATATAGGTTATGTGACCACCATTGGTTAATTCATGATAGGGTGCTTCAAGTCCAATTTTTTCATGCGCTTTTACTGGATAATAAACAGGAACATGAAAAGAATTTGTATAATAATCCCGATCTGTCACTCCAGATATGACACCATATTTTTCACGATCCATAAGGACAAAACGGCCACTTAGACCCTCGGCAGGCGTGGCAATCAATGAAAAATTAAGTTTTGTTCTTTTTGCCGCCTCATCTGTTTTTTTACGCATATGACTGACAATTTTTAGCCCCAACTCCTGCGCAACCTCGCTTTCCCCGTGATGAAAACCCACCAAAGCTTTCAGGGTTTCAGCCAAACCAATAAAACCAACCGTTAAAGTGCCATGCTTTAGAACTTCAGCAACTTCATCATTTTCTGATAAATTTTCTGAATCGATCCATATCCCTTGTCCCATTAAAAAAGGGTAATTTTTCACTTTCTTACGACACTGAATTTGAAAACGATGTAAAAGTTGACGAAAAGATAGATGAATCATTTCATCGAGCAACTGAAAAAATAAATCTGTATTACCTTTTGCCTTCAGGGCTAGCCGGGGCAAATTGATTGACGTAAAGCTTAAATTTCCGCGGCCACATATTGTTTGTCTGTCCGGATCATAAACATTTCCCAAAACACGTGTACGACATCCCATATATGCAACTTCCGTTTTATAATCACCCTGTTTATAAAACACTTTATTAAAGGGAGCATCGATAAAACTGAAATTTGGAAAAAGACGTAAAGCGGACGTTTCCATCGCCAATTTGAATAGATCATAGTTTTTATCTATTGGATTAAAATTGATTCCTTCCTTTACTTTAAAAATCTGGACAGGGAAAATAGGCGTCTCACCATTACCGAGCCCCGCTTTTGTTGCCAGCAGAAGATTTCGAATAGCCATGCGACCTTCTTCAGAAGTATCCGTTCCATAATTAATTGAACTAAAGGGAACCTGTGCCCCAGCACGTGAATTCATTGTGTTCAGATTATGTATAAACGCTTCCATCGCCTGATAAGTGCGTCTCTCTGTTGTACCGAGCGCTTTTTTACATGCAAAGTTATAAGCTTTCTTTATTGTTTCTAAATCAACACCCAAATTCCCAAGTTGATATAATTTTTCTCCATAAGATTCTAAAAATTGAAGGCCAATAACACCTATCCGATGCTCAACCTGATCTTGAAAAACATCAATTTCCACACTTCCCAATTGTGTTTCAATTTGCAAAAAAATTGAAAAAACCTTCCAAAATTCTTGTCTGAATGTTTTTTTAACTCCATCCGCCATTGCATAATCAAAGTTGGGAACACTTTGCCCTCCATGCATTTCATTTTGATTGGCCTGAATGGCAATACAGGCAAGCGCTGAATAACTCTCGATTGAATTAGGTTCTCTTAAATAACCATGCCCCGTTGAAAAACCTTTTTTGAACAATTTAATCAAATCAATCTGACAACATGTTTCGGTCAACATGTAAAAATCCTTGTCATGAATATGAATGTCACCATTCTGATGGGCATGTGCAATTTCTTCAGGCAATATGTATTGATCTATAAAGAATTTTGATCCTTCGGAACCGTATTTCAACATTGTGCCCATAGCGGTATCCCCATCAATATTCGCATTTTCCCGCTTAATATCTTCATCCTGGGCCGCTGTAAAAGTCAATTTCTTGTAAATATCCATCAATCCAGTTTCATTTGAGAACACCGGATCAGGTTTCTGAATGCTTAGAACAGGCTTCATCGCAATTTTGACACCTTCATCACGTGTTAACATATTCCAAACAACTCCCTGGTATTTATTTTACTCTACAGTTAATCAATTCCTATTTTGTGGGATCGAAACTAAAAATTCAAACAGGCTTATTTTGCATATTCAAGTCTATCGAATTCACTTGAAAAATAACTCAAAAAACAATTGAACCCTTTTATATAAATATTTTCGAAACCTTTCTTTAATACTATATATTGTATGTAAAAATTTTTAAAGAACTATTTATAGATATTTTTTATTAAATTATCTATTTTTGCTTGACTGTTGAATTTCATTTTATCCTATCCATCTGATCTATTTGAAACCTCTGCCAAAGCGACTAAATATTGAAAATTTATTCATTCATTTGACCTAGACACATGGATAAAATTTTCCAAATATATATAATCCTGGCCAGATCCAACCTCATTTTATATATCTTATATCTATTGATTATTATCCTTAAGAGACCGTTCATGAATTTATCAGCTGTCATATCTGGTTTCCTTACAACCGCCAGTCTGATTATGGCAATTGGTGCGCAAAATGCCTTTATACTGCGACAGGGATTACAACAGAATTTTATTGGCTTAATCATCATTATCTGTTCCCTGTCCGATATTTTACTGATTTCATCAGGCATTGCAGGAATAAGCAAGATTGTTCAAACCTGTCCTCAACTGCTTCAATTCTTCCGTTATGGAGGGGCATTGTTTTTGGCTGCCTATGGTTTAATGGCGGCCAAAAGAGCTCTGTCAACCGTTGAAACCCTAAATCCGACAAAAGAAAAAACAGCAAGCAGAAATAAAATAATATTGACCTGTTTGGCGTTTACCTTTTTAAATCCGCATGTTTATTTAGATACAATGATTCTGATCGGCAGCATTTCAACACGTTTTGCAGGTATTGGCAAATGGTTCTTTGGCATGGGGGCCTGTATGGCAAGTGTCACCTGGTTTACATTGCTAGGATATGGCGCAAAGTTTTTACAACCCTTTTTTCAAAATCCCCTAACCTGGAAATTGCTTGAGGGATTTATTGCATTGCTTATGTTTTTCTTGAGCTATATGTTAATTTTTCATTCAACAAACTGATAAATCCAGAAATCTGATTGGTCACATTAAAAACCGTAATTCATTTGATATAAATGATAAAACACTTATTAATTTAACGAAATAGCATTATAATGTAACTGCATCATAATATAAGGAATTCAATTATGCTAAGAAAACTGGAAAAACTTATTTTATTTACTTTATTTGTTCTATTGGTTTACCGACTGGGCAAGGCCACAATTACATTGTCACAAAAGGAGAATGGCTGGTCCTTTGATATTGATTTTAAAACACATCCATTAGTTCAGAAATAAACTCTTGATCTATTAATTCGTTGGGAAAGTTCAAATCATGACCAAAAATAAAAAACCTAAAGTAGATAAAATTCCCCCCTCAAAAAAAACCGACAACATGCCCAACAATAATAAAAATGATAAGCTGATTCCTGATAAACCTTTGGTTGACAAAATCAACGAAAAAAAATAAATAAATTTGATTAAATACAAATAAAGTTATCTTATTTTTTTCTTTATTTGTATTTAAAATTGATTAAAAATAAATTATTCTATTTATGATTCAAATGTAAAAATAAACAATTAGCTTAATTATTTACAACCAGTTTCAATTTAATTTTTGGTTTTTCAGTTAATCCATACATTATTCTTAATTCGTCTTCATTTATATTCGTTATTTGGCACAAATCTTCCATTGAGTATCCAAGCTGTTCCAAATGCACCTTGATTAATTGACTTAAGGATGAAGGAATTTCTTTAAAATTATTCAATTCCACAGGCTCATTTTTTCTATATCCACGCCTGGACATTTCAATCTGATAATATTTTAACATCATATCCGTGATTTTTCCTAAACTCCAAGCCTTAAACATTAACGCCTACATAGAAATATCCCATTTTCTTTTAAATAAAAACACAGTGTAATAGATAAATAACTAGATATTAATATTCATTAAATAAGAATTGGATTTTCTTTATAAAAATTTATTTAATCAAATGATTATTTTTTTTAAAAAAACTATTGCGATTTGTAAAAAATAATGCATTAATAAATTAATAAGTTTGGAAAGGATTGTAATCATGAATGATCTAACCCCATTTGGTATTGCCATCAGGCAATTAAGAATACAGTTAAGGATACGTATGTATGATATGGCAAAAGCATCAGGTTACTCTTCAGCTTTTTTATCGTCTGTTGAAAATGGACATCGTCCCATTCCTGATGGCTTAGTAGAAAAGATTATTGAAAAATATAAGTTATCAAGTGAAGAGCAAATCAAACTTCATAATGCTTATACTGTAACGATGCAAAAAGTTCCTACAAACCACCTAAACTTAAGGCAAAAAGAATTTGTAGCTACTTTTGCACGCTTAATACCTGACATGTCAGATAAGCAATTAAATGAAATAGAAACCCAACTTAAACAAGCATCTGACAATAAAGGAGAAAACGCCAAATGGGATATAAAGTAGCGCCAAGATCATTTAAACAAATCATAAAAGAAATTATAAATTTTAGGGACTTTATGTGCCCTAATAATCCCGAATATCTAGAAATTGACTATTTTCTAGAAGAACTTGGTAATATTGAAGCAGATTTAGGGGAAGGCTCCGTAAGATTCTCTGTAAATTATGCTGAGATTAACGAAATGCCTAATGAATATGGAAAAACTGCTCCGTATAATACCAACAAGGTTATAAAAATAACAATAAGAAATGACGTATACGAAGCCGCTTGTAATGGTGATACAAGATCACGTTTCACTATTGCCCATGAAATAGGGCATGCTTTGTTACATAGTAATGAACAAATGGCTTTTAGCCGTCCATCACAAAACCATAAAACATACTGTGACTCTGAATGGCAAGCCAATGTAGCTGCTGCTGCTCTATTACTACCACCAGATCATGCTAATAAACTTTTATTTCCACATAATTGCGTAGAAAAATGTGGGATATCGCACAAGGCTGCAGAACTTACTTTAGATAACTATGCTAAACATGGCTTCATGGCTTCATGCCCTCACAAAAAGAACTGTTGAAGAAAATGTTATTGCAAATAAATATTTCAAAAGAGTTTTAACCTCAAAAGATTACCAGGTGCGCCAACACTAATCGGTAATCAATTGAGGCTAAATGAACCGTCAGGTTAAAGGTTAACGACCTGATCGGGGATAGCCTAATAAAGATTGTAAGTTTAGAATACACATCTTTATTAGCACCTTATAAATGTTGACCTACAACTTTTTAACAAACTTGTAAATACGTTTGTTAAGAGCAGTAGCAAAGGAATTTGACTAATGTCAAATTATACTCCTGCTCCAGAAGGATATCATTACATATTTGTCGCATATGTAACAGATACCAAAACTGGAGAAGTCCGTTATGCCAAAAACTATGGCAAACGAGCATTTAGAATTTTAGTTAAAAACTAAATTCCTAATAAATTGATACTTTATATAAAGGAATTCCCGTTCCTTTATATAAAGATTTTTTAATAACAGATTACATAGTAAAATAATTAGTTATCAAAACGGTATGAATCTTTGATTATACAATATATTTATTATGTAGTCAATTTCATAAGGAATATAAGTATGGAAAAAAAAATACTTCCTTACGCTATCTTTATCATAACAGCAAATGGCGGATGTATGCAAACTTCTGAACTAATTCATCAATTAACAGAAGCATATCAGCCCAATGAATATTGGCGACGCATTCTTAAAAACAGAAATGATTCTCATTTTTCCCAAATCGTCAGAAATCTTGTCTGCCATAGAGATAGAATAACCAATACAATTCATCATGGGGTATTATACTATAATCCTCAAAATGGAACTATTTGTATTTAGTTATCATTAAAATATAATCTAAGGCAAGGAAACTACTGATATGTTTTCTTGCCATCTACTTACCCCGCCAAATCCTGACAATGGCACAGATGGCGTGAATGACCATGCTTAACGGTATGCAGATCGCTATGACAGGAATGACCCAGGGATCATGGATCTTGATCCACTCACAATTGTTCAGCCACCACCATTTGCAAAACTCATAGACTGTATTCATAATCCCTTATGACCCCCGCCAGTATCCTTGCCAGGGTGTAAAGGTTCACGAGAGCGAATGTTCCCCAGGCAACAATGCCAAAATGCCAGTGCCTCTCGTAGACAAGCATGTTCAGCACCCCCCATATGAAAAGGGATGCGGCAAAAAAAGAGGCCACACCCCTTCCCCTGAAACTTCCGCACATCAATGAAACAAGCTGCAGCGTCCCTGTAAGTATGAATGATCCTTCCCATATACAGGCCGGAAGGATAGCCCTGAATCCATTAATGAATGAATAGTGAAAGATGTTGCCGGCCATGAAATATGCAAACGCATAAATTCCCGTCATGACCAGCAGTATCGAGCTCCACCACTCACCCGGGCAATGGTTACGATGTTTTTGGTGTCGCCTGTTTTCCATTGGTGTCATCCCCGTTCTTTCCATCGTTTCCCGCCTGCCTGTCTGGCAGCCTGAAAGAGGCCAGAAGATGAATGAAAGACCACAGCCTGTGCAATCCGCTTTTTGGATCTGGCTCTTTCCAGAACCTTATGACAAGGGTGCACAGGGTCACGATGAAAGTGACAACCGCGATAACGTCACCCGCCGTATTGCTGGGCAGGACATTGATGATATATTGTAGAAGCTCGGCAAAAAAATCCATTTGTTTTTTCCTTGGATATAGACATAAAAAAACCACCCTAGCGGTGGCTGGTATCTCTGGTGTTCTGGCAGGCCATGATCATGTCACGCTGTCTTTTGTAATCCAGCAGGTAACGGCCGATCTCGCTGTCAGGTTTTAACGCCTTGATCTCGCTGGACAGCTTTTCCTGTGACTGGGACGTGTAATCCCTCAACGGCGGGCATTCAATCCGGTAGACAACGCGTGGCGATGACGAGCATGCCGCAAGAAAAACCGCCGCGAGTAAAATAATGGCTTTCATCAGAATTTCCCTTTCTCCAGCACATCTTCCAGCTCTTCCTTATTCTCAGGTGAATGATTGGCTGCCTGCTGCATTGCCTGAACAGTCTGAAGGGTCTGCAGGTCATTTTTGATGACTTCATCCTGTGTCCTGATCAGGTTGTTTCTATTCGCGGCCCTTCGGCCTGTCAGGTAAAGCAGTCCCGCCATGATCAACCCTTTCCCTTTCCATAAAAAAGAGCATACGGACTTGATAATGAGTATGATATTTTCCATCTGTGTTTCCTTTTCCAGACATAAAAAAACCACCCGTTAAGGTGGCTTCTCAATAAGAATAATCAATTATAGTACTTGAATTGCTGATCCAGCCATTGGATACGGCGTTTGGCAAAATTCATGATGAAACTGACCGACCATTTCTTTCCATCATCTGAAATAACCTTGCCATTTCCTATTCCGACATCTGCATCCATTGCCCATAATTCAAGGTCTTTCCTCATCATGTCAGGATTGATGAGATCGGTTGTATCCTTTATGATCCTGTTGAAGGTTTCAGCCGATATCTTTCCCGTGTCTCTCAGATAACGCCATCTCGCCCGTATTTCCGGTGTGAAACTGTTATGGATGGTTTCAAAGAATATCGGATCCTGCCCGTCAATCATCCTGTCACGTTTGGTTATCCATCCAATCCTGAAAGGATCACTGTCATCCGCACTCAGATATTGATCGACAATACCGAATGTCTGGTCCTCATCGTAGGGATATATATACGTGACACCCGATGCCGGCGTGGCATTCCAGCTGCACAGCATGAAATTGTTCACCAGACTGTCAGGGGAAAAACAGACCTCGCAGAGCAGGATATAGTCAATGAAACATTCAAGATCGATATATTCCCGATATGTCTCTTTCATGCTCACCCTGCCCGCGATACAGTCCGAAGACCATCGCAGGAATCTTTTCAGGAAACTGACACTGTCATCCGTGTTCGGATCGGGCGAGTATATCTCCCATTCTTGAGGATTGTAGTTACCGTCTGTCCAGAACGTGCTGGCATGATCGGGCTGGGCAAGAAAATGCCCTGGGTTTGATGAATCAATCAGGTACTGGTCATTGTCATTGTCAGACCTTATTATATACATCCCAAAGAATTCCCCGTCATGATACAGTTCACAGGGAAAACCGGCCGTTGAAAACAGCACTGATGTTCTCATTCCAAGATTGTCCCTGTCATAATAGGAATAGGCGGATTCAGGGGCAAGGCAGCCTTTTTCATCCCTATGAAGATTTCTCCATATTTCCGTGGTGATTGTGTCTCTCAACAGGGTTCTGTCTGCCGCATAACCCTTCAGAACCAGACCATTCAAGGGTGTCCAGTCCCCTATTTTCACCTTTAGTTTTTTACCTGTCTCCGCATTCCTGAACTTTATCTTGAAGTTTTTCTTGGTGGCGTTCAGGCTTGTCTGTCCCTGCAGTTTCCATGTTCCTGTCGAGGAAAACAGGGGTATTGTTCCCTCGAAAACGGATACACTCATGTCCACACCGTCCTTGCTTGTTGGAATATCTCCCCTGATAGAAACCCTCCATGTTTTGTTCGGTTTCGATATCACGATATAATCCCAGTCACCCGCCGTATTGTCATTTCCATACTGGACAAGGCTGCCGTTATTGACGAATCCTGTTGTGGGTTGTTTAGCTAGATCAGCCATAAATCAGTCTTCCATAAAATTGAGATGTAGCATCGAACATAATTTCCATGATGGTCATTATTGATGCCCTTGTGTCGATAAAAGGTTGCCTGTCCTGCCAGTAAATGGGTGTATCAAATTCAACAACACAATTTCCGTCACCGAATTGTAGCAACACGATAGTCATACGCTGCATCTGGCTTGTTTGCTGACTTGCAAAAGAAATCACGTATATGTTCTACACCTGGACATGATAGGCAATATCATCCTAATCGGGATAATCCAGACTGATGTCTGGTTCCCTACCGAAAATATTGTAGATGGTTGTTATTATTTACCGTTCTTTACCTGTAATAATGCGACCTGTTTTTCCAGTCTGTCGATCTTCTGTTTCATGGATTGTATCAATACGCAAATTACTTCTTCATATCGCAGGGATTGACGATATGCCTGTTTCCCATTCTCATCCAGGACAGGTTGGTACTCGCTTCTGGTTACAGCTTTCCCGCTGGCATCCTTTTTTCCGGTATCGACCTCAATATTCCTGAAAACCCTGTCCTGAATCCACATACCGTAATCAGATGGGTTCAGCCCCGCATCTGTCAGAACCCTTTCGACATCCTGGGCAATAAAACCGTTATGCAGACGCGCCTTGTCCTCACCTTTCTCATTGATGGAATCATTCAGTTTGTAGGTATGGATATTCAGATTATAGATTGCATCCAGCAATTTTTGATTGTCTGCATACCTGTCATCGCCAAGGTTGGCAAGAACCTTCTTTTCACTCGCATCAGATGTGACACTTACCGCGGTTTTTGAATAAATGTTGTTCCAGGCATGGTCATTCATGCCAAGATCACTACTTCCATCACTATCCGCATGAAATGCATGCCCCATAAAGGCTTTATAAAATTTATCTTCAGTGGTCCATATGGCTTCTCTCCCAATAATCGTATTATTCAGAACATAATTAAAATAAATTGAATTGACTGGTGCAACAAATGTATTGCCGTTCTCGTCAATTTTATGACTAAAAAACAGATTAACGATACCATCATCCTGAATACCGAATATATTTGATTTATTTTTATCCAATATTGTAGGATTACCCGCCGTAAACGCATCTTTTTTATTAAAATAAACTTCTGTGTCAATATCTTTTATTTTTTCGGCAACCTTTTCAACTGAATGCTTGGTATCAACAGATGTTTTGGAAATTCCAACAATCTGGCTAGTTATTTCATCAAGAGATTTAGCCAAAGTTGATAACTTTTGTGATGTGTTCTTTCCATCAGTACAAACAGTACATGCGGAGAGATCCAGATCCTTTGGAGAATAATTAACCATTCAAATATCCTATTAAATTAAATTTTGATCAATAAATTACAGATTCACAACAAGCTGCTGTTTTTAAATTAATTCTTACCGTCAGCGCTTCTCAAATAACTGTCTTCTGTCGCAATCTTGACGTCATATCCACCATCATTACCCACAGGATGACTACAGTTCATATCAAGTATCTTAAAATACAACTATATAAAATGAGATCAGGTTCTTTATTTAAACTTTTTCTTTAGATAAAAACACGAGTGATTGAGCAACTTAATAAGATGTTGTTATTGTATTTGACACTATTTTTTATTTAACGATCAAGTTTTCTAAAATAATCTCATAGAAAAACCTCTAAAGAAATTTTTGCTACTTTCTTCTTAACGCCAAAACACATAAGTGTTTTTAATGATTTATTTCAAATATAGACTTTTCTCAATATCTAGCTATATTTTTAACTTTATCCATTAAAATTGATATACCCCAAGATAGAAAAAATATACCTTAATATTAAATGCATTCAAATGTTTAATTATTATGGGTAATGAATAAAAGATTTTCACATCTTCAAACAAAAGAGTTTATCTTTTTTATTAAATTATATTTTAAACACCATATTTAAGAATTGGTTTTTGTGATAACCAGGTATAAACCGCGTTCATAAAGCTTGTTTCTACCCTTTTCCTGATATTTGGCTGTTTTTATGGCTTTATCCGTTAACATCGATATACCCCAAGATGAAAAATCATATACCCCAGAATATACCCCAATATTAAATGCGTTCAAATGTTTTATAATGTGGGATAATGTTTTTTAACTGTCAGAATTAACCTTTGAATCTGTCAACACGATTTGTACCCACTTTTGTACCCACTTTTTATCGCATAATCTGTCATGAACTGGCAAGAATATGATAGGTAAATATGGATTTTTTAGGAAAAACAAGGTATTTGTCAGTAATTGGCAATATTCAACATATGTAACTGGCGGAGGGGATGGGATTCGAACCCACGGTACGGCTTACACCGTACAACGGTTTAGCAAACCGTCGCCTTCAGCCACTCGGCCACCCCTCCGCAAGAAGAGCCTGCCTATAACACGACGTTTGCTTTTACCGTTTCTAATCATTTATTCGAGGACTGTCAATTTCCTTTTTCAATTTTTATCAAGATAAATGCTTTTTTAAAAGCTCATTGACTATTGCGGGATTGGCTTTCCCCTTCATTTCCTTCATAACCTGTCCGACAAAGAAACCAAAAAGCTTGTCTTTACCTGATTTATATTGTTCAACCTTATCTGCATTGACTGACAGAATATCGGCAATCACTTTGTCAATTGCCGTAGTATCCGTTACCTGTCTCAAACCTTTGCGTTCCACGATATCCGCAGGCATATCACCTGTTTCAACCATATCCTCAAAAACCTCCTTGGCAATCTTACCATTGATGGTTTTATCAGCGATCAAGTCCAGCAAAACACCAATTGCCTCAGCCTTTACAGGACTTTCTTGGATTGACAGACCCTTTTTATTCAGTACGGCAAACAGTTCGCCTGTGACCCAATTAGCGGCCAAACGCCCATCCCGACCCTTTGCAACAATTTCAAAAAAATCGGCAATGTCTTTTTCAGCTACCAGAACATTGGCATCATAACGGGGCAATCCATACTCATTCTGAAAACGGTCTCGTTTTGCATCCGGCAATTCAGTCAGGGTTGCCTTGAGATGGTCAACATGAGATTGCTCAACGACCAGAGGCAGCAAGTCCGGATCTGGGAAATAACGGTAATCATGGGCGTCTTCCTTGCTGCGCATCGTACGGGTTTCCCCCCTAGCAACATCGAATAAACGGGTTTCCTGATCCACCTCTCCCCCATTTTCATAAATTTCCACATGTCTTTTGGCTTCAATTTCAATTGCCTGCATGACATACCGAATGGAGTTGATATTTTTCAATTCGCAACGCGTACGATATTCCTCACCGGGCTTACGGACAGACACATTCACATCCGCACGCATTGATCCCTCCTCCATATTTCCATCACAAGTACCCAAATAGCGCACAATCGCACGGATTTTGCGTAAGTAGGCACCTGCCTCTTCCGGTGAGCGCATATCCGGCTCACTGACAATCTCCATCAAAGCCACACCAGAACGATTTAAATCAATACAGGTCTCTTTTGGGGCAAGGTCATGAATGGATTTTCCCGCATCCTGTTCAAGATGCAAACGGGTAATACCAATCTTCTTGACCGTACCGTCATCCAGTTCGATCTCGATTTCACCCTTGCCAACAATAGGATGCGTAAATTGAGAAATCTGGTATCCCTGTGGCAAATCGGCATAAAAATAATTCTTGCGGTCAAAACGGCTTACCAGATTAATCTGGGCATTTAACCCAAATCCTGTACGAATGGCCTGATCAACACATTCACGATTGATGACGGGCAACATACCGGGAAAAGCGGCATCAACAAGACTGACCTGCGTATTGGGTTCACCACCAAAATGCGTGGAGGCACCTGAAAACAATTTGGCCTTACTGATAACCTGGGCATGGACTTCAAGACCAATAACAACTTCCCAGGATCCTGTTGACCCTTCAATCACATAACTCATAGGGAAACTCCAGAACGAATGGCGGGTTTATATGTGAAATTGGCAGCTTTTTCCATTGCTGACCCAACAGCAATCAGGGTCTCCTCATCAAATGGACGACCCAGCAACTGCAAACCCAGGGGAAGACCCTGGTCATTTAACCCGGCCGGCAAGGCCAGACCAGGCACTCCGGCCATACTGGCGGGAACGGTGAAAATATCATTCAGATACATTTGTACGGGATCATCCTGATGTTCACCTTCACCTTTGGCAAAAGCGGCTGATGGTGCCGTTGGTGTCAAGAGAACATCCACCTTTTCATAGGCATTCATGAAATCCTGATAGATAAGTTTGCGAACCTTCTGCGCCCGGAGATAATAGGCATCGTAATAACCGGCCGACAACACATAAGTACCCATCAAAATACGGCGTTTCACCTCTGTACCAAAACCCTCTCCGCGTGTATTCGCATAGAGTTCCTCAAGACTTTTTCCACTGACACGGCGACCATAGCGCACCCCGTCATAACGGGCCAGATTGGATGAGGCTTCAGCAGGGGCAATGATATAATAGGTGGCCAATCCGTATTTAGTATGAGGCAGGGAAACATCCACGATCTCGCAACCGGCCTCTTTCAACCAGTCAATTCCCTGCTGCCAGATTGCCTCTATTTCAGATGACATGCCAGGAGCGCGATATTCTTCTGGAATACCCACACGCAACCCCTTCAATGAACGGTTACAGGCCGCACGATAATCCGGAACCGCCCTGTCCACGCTTGTGCTGTCTTTTGGATCAAAACCGGCCATTGATTGCAACAAGATCGCACAATCCTCAACGGTTTTTGCCATGGGCCCAGCCTGATCAAGCGAGCTGGCAAAGGCAATAATGCCCCAACGACTGCACCGTCCATAGGTTGGCTTGATTCCGGTGATACCGCAATATGCTGCCGGCTGACGAATGGAGCCACCCGTATCTGTTCCGGTTGCCCCCAGAGCCATCCGCGCCGCCACGGCAGCCGCGGAACCACCAGAAGAGCCGCCAGGAACCAGAAACGCATCATCATTTTTGCGTTTCCATGGATTTTCAACGGCACCGAATGCCGAATTCAGGTTGCCGGATCCCATCGCGAATTCATCAAGATTGGTCTTGCCCAAAAAAACGGCACCATCCCTCAATAAATTCGAGGTCACCGTACTTTCATAAGGTGGAACAAAATTTTCCAAGATACGGCTGGCGGCGGTTGTTGGAATGTCCCTTGTACAAAAAAGATCCTTGATCGCCAAAGGAATACCGGTCAGTACCGGCGCATCCCCCGAAGCCAGTTTTTCATCTGCCACCTTGGCCTGACCAAGGGCGACCTCTTCCGTTACCGTGATATAGGCATTGATCCGGCTGTTTAACTGACCAACCGCTTTCAGATGATCCCGTGTCAATTCCTCCGCGCTGAATTTCTTTTGACGCAGGCCCTCCACCGCGTCTGTAATCGTCATTTCTGTCAGCATTATTCAACCACTTTCGGAACAGCATAAAAATCGGCGATACGTTCTGGAGCATTGGATAAAACAGCCTCACGGCAATTGCCATCGGTAACCTCATCCTCACGCATTCTCAATTGTGCATTTTCTGCCCCAACCATTGGTTCAACCGCGGAAACATCCAGCTCGTTCAACTGCTCAACCCAGTGTATTATACCTCCCAAATCCCGGGCATAGGTTGCCAGTTCTTTTTCCTTGACGGCAAGTGCAGATAATTTAGCGACCCGTTGGACAATCTTCATGTCCAAGGAATCATCCTTTTGCTTATCAGTCAATTCTTCCCTCACAATAGTAATAAAATTTCAAAATGAAAAAATCAATTTTAATCCATCTATATCAAAAGATCAAAACAAACCTTTTTCCCAAATATTCATATTAGCTATTTAAATTGGCCGGATGGGATTACAATATTAAAGGGGGAAAAGAATAACGGTTTGCGAAAACCAGACCGTGCAAAAAGGATAAAAAAAACTGAATGATTTTTTCACTCGATATTCCAGAATCTGATTCAGGAATACCTAATAAGCAAAATCATCCAGCCTGAAATTTATTGATAAAAATATTTCCATTAATGCTAGGTACAAATCCCTTGTATCAATGATAATATTGAATCTATAAATATAAAATTAACGTTAAATAACCTAAGAAATTAAAGTAATAAATTACAATTACATTAAAATCAAATCAAAATTCAGGTAAATTACCTAAATTATCTTTTAGTTACAAAGTTTTTATCACATTCCCAGATTTGTAATTTGACAATATGAGAATGATCAATATTGTAACTTAATGCTGTAAAAATTTAGTTTGTGCATTTACTCATGATAAATACTCCTTAAATTAATGATATTAAATAATACATTATTTTACCGCAACGATCTAATCACAACTGTTTAACATTATAACTAGGTAAAATTAATAAAATTTGCTTAAATGAAAATAATCGATAAATGGATAAACTGGATGTATTGGACATATTTACGTGAACATTACAATTCGGGCAAATTTCCCAGATTGTCACTGGTTTCCGGATTGGCATCGGTTCGCAGAAATTTTTCATTTCCAACCGTTACAATACCGACATCACCGCCCTTTTCCCATTTCCCATCTTCACCTTTGTATTCGGTGATAAAAACTAGGTTCTCATTGTCAATGGCATTAATGATATCAGCTCTTGACCGTATATCCGGGCCAATCAGTTCGGCCCCGATATGTCGCCAGCACTTGAATGCAACGATATGTGAACGTTCATTATTGTATCTTACTTCGGTAATTACGTAATCCACCCATTTATTCATCATAAAATACTCCATAAATATAACGATCTTTAACAATATATTAACTACATGAAACGATCAAATCACGAAATTATCAAATTTTTGTTAGAAGAAATAACATTTGCGCCATTAAACTGAATGGACAATAATTAAACAGATTTTAATATATATTTGAAATAATTCATAAATTCGAATTTCAGATATAGAATCCATTCCGATACGAATAACCTTTTTATCCGCAATAAAGGGAACGGGACAAATTTTAATTCGTTTAAAAAATTATTTGCAAAAATAAATTTTATTCAGAAACCAACCCTCTCATTCTGCGGTTTACTGCACATTTGGGGAACAGGTCCGTCTGTTCGCTGGATGCCGCATTTATTTAATTTCCATTAAATTATTAAGGAGAACCAACGAATGAATTTACCCGTATATTTACCATTTCCATCAGGATTCACGTAAGTGGCCGTTCCCTTGCTTAATTGTTTTTAAAATACAAAAATTTTATTTCCCTCGGTTTCATGACCCTGAAGAAGCCATTTTCTACCGGGGGAATATATAAGATTTTTCAATGATTTTCAGGTATTTTCCGTATTTTTATAAACAGTGTTATTTTCATTCATGCAAATGTTGTATTGACCAGAATTTTGTCTCCGGATTTTTCCCTTTTCATTTCATAAAATCTTTTTTTCCAAGATTTTTTTTGATAAACCCAACATAATCCTGTCACTGGATAAAATTGAAAATCTGGATATCAGTTCCCATCATTTTTCAATAAAATCTTGTAGTATAAAAGACCCTGTTATTTTTCGATTCCGAAATATTTATTATTGTTTCAAAAACGATCAATTTTTTTTGAAATTTTGCCATTTTATAAAAAAAAACCTTTGTTTTCCAAGCGTTATCTCTTTTATTTTACTAAATTTTATAGGAAAATCATAGGTATCAATATTGACGCAACCGGTCATAAATTGTATAAAAGTCATGTGATTTCATATATTAGCTCATAGTAGTTGGTATTTCATTGTTTGAGTTCAAATTTATAGGCTGATTTTTTCATCGAGAAATTTCTTATAACTGAATTCATTAATAACCTTTTGTGAAATATCTTTTATTACGTTGATATTTATTTTAAGCACTTTTTTACCCAGGCATTTTATTATTATTTGCCTGGGATTTTTTTAAATTTCGATATTCAACCCGCTTTGTCCCAAAACCACATTCCATTGATCCCTGCGATTGATCATCCCCTGGGCATGAACAAGATAATGGATACTCCAGCCAAACAAATCAGCATTCCCAGAATATCCCACCGATCCGGTCGTGTATTTTCAACAATCCATAACCAGAACAGGGAACATAAAATATAAATTCCACCATATACAGCGTAGGCACGCCCCGCCAGATCAACCTCCACCAACGTCAGTATCAGGGCAAAAAATGCCAAACTGGCCATTCCGGGTACGAGCCACAAGGGCGACTTCCCCAACCGTGCCCATACCCAAAAAGAAAAGCAACCGGCAATCTCGGCAAAGGCCGCAATACAATAAAAAAACAGGGATTTCATAAAATTATTTTACTCCTGAGGAATGCCAATCAGAAGTTTTTCCATATAAACTGCATCCTGACCATAGGTCATCAATTTACTCTGCAACTTTTCGGGGGGAACAATTGCCTCAAATCCCTGTTTCTGCCAAAAACGGAAGGAATCCTGAATGGAAACAAGGGATGCATGACGGAATTTTTTCTTATGAGCAATATTCATGAATTGCCGCACCAAAATACATCCAACTCCCAGCCCTCTTGATTCTGGATGAACGGCCAAATCATGCAGATAAAGGCAATCCGCCCCTCCTGCCAAATCGCAAGTTTCGCTATCCAGGGCGGGAGCTTCACCCGACATGACGGGAATGGCCAGCAAATACCCCCTGACCATATCTCGCTCTTTCACCACAAAACAGGTATCAGGACTGGCAATGATTTTTGAAGCCATAGAAAGCCGTGATTCAGGCTCAATCGCATAATAACATAACATTTGAATGGCCATTATCTGATCAAGATCAGCCAATTGAGCGGCATGAATTTTCATTATGCAGATTTCTTTCCTTTATTGTCTTATCATTTCCATCGTCCGACTTTAACCCAATATTCAAAAATCATCAAAGTGAACATTGAAACATTAATTATGAAGGTTGCAAAGATGAATCCGGATCACATCCCAAACCAACAGTTTGTCTGTAGGGATGTAATCCCCGGATCTACTGATGATTGTCGTGGATATTCTGGGCAACTTTTTCAGCAATCTTTATCCCGTCAATGGCCGCAGACATGATACCGCCCGCATATCCAGCCCCCTCTCCCGCAGGATAAAGTCCGGAAGTATTGACACTTTGCCCATCATCCATTCTTGGAATACGAACTGGCGAGGATGTTCGCGTTTCCACACCGGTCATTACAGCATCAGCAAAATTGAATCCGGACAATTTACGATTAAATGCAGGTAATGCCTCCCGTATTCCATTGATAACAAATGAAGGCAATATCTCCGCAAGATCATCGGGTTCCACCCCCGGTTTATAAGAGGGAACAACCGAACCCAATGTCCGGGTTGCCCTTCCAAGCAAAAAATCCTCCACCCGCTGAACCGGCGCTTTGTAATTCGCACCCCCCAGCTGAAAGGCTTTCCGCTCCAGATCTCTCTGGAAGTCAATACCCGCCAGGGGATGGCCTGCATAATCCCGCTCCGGCTTAACACCTACCACGATTGCAGCATTGGCATTTCTTTCCGCCCTGGAATACTGGCTCATTCCGTTTGTCACTATTCCCCTTTCTTCCGAGGCCGCCGCAATCACCGTTCCCCCCGGACACATACAAAAGGAATAAACCCCCCGTTTGTCTGCATCATGATGCACCAATTTATAATCGGCCGCCCCCAACAGCTGATGTCCCGCCTGTGAACCAAAACGGACCTTATCAATCAGGGTTTGCGGATGCTCAATTCTGACACCAACAGAAAAAGGTTTTGCCTGAATCTCCACGCCATCCTCATAAAGGGTATACATCATCTCCCGCGCACTGTGTCCAGTCGCAAGAATAATGTGATTTGTCTGTATTTCCTGCCCATCCACCAATCGAACCCCGACAATCTGGCGATTTTTATTCATCAAAATCTTTTGCACATAAGTATTAAACCGGTACTGACCACCAAAAGATTCTATTTCCTGACGAATTTTCTCAACCATACTGACCAACCGAAACGTACCAATATGAGGTTTGGATACGTAAAGAATTTCCTCTGGCGCACCTGCCCTGACAAATTCTGTCAAGACCTTGTGACCATAATGATACGGATCACTGATCTGCGTATGAAGTTTTCCATCGGAAAAGGTTCCCGCACCTCCCTCTCCATATTGGACATTGCTGTCAGGATTGAATTTTGACTGACGCCAAAATGCAAAAGTATCGACCGTTCTTTCCCTGACCGCTTTCCCACGTTCAAGAATCAAAGGACGCAAACCCATCTGTGCCAGTAACAATCCCGCCATAAACCCGCAAGGCCCCGCACCAATAACGATAGGACGAACATAGCTGGCCTGACTAGCAATTTTTTCACCAGTCTGCCGGGACATCACGAACTGATACCGAACCTCTGGTGTTTTTGATAAATTGCGATCCAGGGAATGATTGCGTAAAAATTCCTCTTCATTATCAATGGAACAGTCAATGGTATACACCAGTTGAATGTCCCCCCGTCGGCGTGCATCATATCCCCGCCTTATTACCTGATACTCGCTGGGAAATTGTTTGAGACGATTATACAAGGCCTGTTTCAAATCTGCTTCATCATGATCCAAGGGCAGTTTCACTTCTGTAACTCTAATCATCTTTAAAACCAGATTTTCTTTTCATCCTAATTGTTCTTATCCTCTTAAATCCCTGATTGCAGGATGTCGCTGTTTATATCCTGAACAATCCCTAAAAGACAATCATTAAAATAGGGTTCAAATACCCATATTCAATACAATTTCCATAGATTGACAAAACAGGGAAATAACCAATCAAAGACACAAAGTCCTCCATCCACACTTTACATCAAACATTATGTCATAATGTATCGAAATATTTATGCTGTCCATAATAATAATTCATTATACATATCAACAATCTTGTCATATAAATAATGATTAATTGACTTAATTAAATTGTAATTAAGCCAATAGCTATATAAACATAATAATAAAAAAGTTTTTAAAAATGAAATTTTATAATCCCCGTTAATTCTCCATACCAAATACACAAAATAAAAATTATAGAAATGCTTTATTTTTACAAATAATAAATCTTATTATCACTATAGTTTAACTATAATTTTTCTATAAAATAGATAAATGAAAGAATAAAATTCTTTTCTATTTATAAAAAAGACTTCCATTTTATTTATGGAATAAAATTCGCAATATTTCTTGACTTTAATTGAGTATACATAATATGTAGTTATTGTTTTATGAAAATTAATCATGAAGTTTTTATAAAAATCACGTTATCATTCCAGTTATTTAAAATTTCTTGTACATTTTTTTAATATAACCTAGAATAAATTCACTATCATCAAGTAACATATATGTAAATAATAAATAATTATGCATATAAGTTAGAAAAAAATAAGATAAAACCAAAATCTCGAATCGAATATTATTTTACCAATTCTTTATGCAAAAATTACATTTCAATAAAGGAATAATAAACTTGGGAAAAACCAACTTTAAAAAACCTTGATTTTAATGAATATTGTTCAAATATAATATTTTATATATGAAATTATTAATAACATTGAATAAATTTAATGATCTTATTTTTACATGGACAAAAAAAATAAGTTTCATAAATCCAATTTTCTTTGTATATTTGTAATCAGCATTCGACAGATAGTGTCGAAGCGGCCGGATCAGATGCTGCAACATACTGACCCGACCTAATCATAACAGAAGAGGAATTTCTGCAATGACTGTCTGTGATATTTATCATATTTTATATGATAAGACTATGGTTTTTATTACCATGTGGAAAAAAGTCAGCTTTGTTTTGGTAATGATTACTTGTACAAAGGGTGGAAACATTTATCTGTTGAATGCTATTTGGCAGTTAATTCGTAAATGTAGTGATTTAACCATGATAATAAAATGTAATATAAAACATTTATCTTTTAATTGATTCAACATAAATCTTCTATATAGTAAAATATTTTATTAACTTCATTTTAAATATTTTATTTTGACTGTCCAATTTTACATTTTAGTTTAAAAGGAGAATAGAAAAAATATTTTATATTAATCAATTATAATTTGCTTCTGCATTTTTAGAAATAAGGAAGCCTGAAAAGTAACATTCTTTAATTTATTTTCATATTGTTTCGGTTTGTTTTTTCTAAACTTGCATATTATTAACGTTGTCGAAGTCTTTAATTTAGAAAAAACAAACCAAACTGTATTTTTTAAATCAAATTAATGAATTGGTAAACCATATAAAATCAGTGATTTTGTTATTTTTATAAAACTTTTCGTGAGGCTCAATATTATAACATAAAGAATTTTATTTTATTTAATTATCCTCGCTACTATAAACCATTATTGGCACTAAAAAATTGATATACATGATTTATTCAATATAAAACTATTAAAAAAAGACTGAAAATAATTTATTTTCAGTCTTTAATAAAGTTAGTCTTTCAGGAAGTTTACAACATTTAAGGAGAGGTATCAAAAACTTAAATGATAAAACATCATATAATTTCAAAAGCAACCTATTACAAGTAACATTTTCTTAAGCTAGAACCATATCTTATATCTTTCTTTCAAAAACGTTAATAACATTATTCTAGATATACCTTCCCTCAATAATTATTTATAATTTTTATACTCTTTTTTTATTTGGCGCTTATAGTCTAATTTCTTTACCTACCCATGTTTCCACTGATTTTCAGATATTTCCCATCCATTTGAAAATCACAAAAATAAATTCAAAGGGAGCATCTAAGCCTATAAATATTATTATCATTTTTTGTACCAAACCAATTTCCTGATGGTAACAGTTATATAATTCTACCAAAGAGAAAGATAATTTCTGTTTATGGAAATATTGCAACTGTAAATCTTTCTTTCCCTGAGATGAAAAACTGGTCTATGAGAAGTATAATCGCAGTTTATAAACAACAATGTCGTACAATAGCTTTTCCTAATCATAATGGTCAAATTTTTTAATGACAAGATTCCTAATAAAGTTCCTTATGACCAACCTCACAAGTAATAGCCCAGACCTTGATGACCGCTCATGGAAAAGATTCTGCCATTCAACAAATTTCTGATAATAATCAACTACCTGTTCACATTGAGGCGGGTAATTGCGTTGTTCATTCTTTTATAAATAATAGTGATAAGGTATACTATCATTGTGGTTACGTTAACGAAGAAACACAAATTTTCTTAACATTCATTCCCGATTAATATTTGGATTTTTTTATAATAAACAAAACACAGTATTTACATATAAAATCAATTTAAAACTTGATTGTCAGATTTAATATAATTTAGATAAATTTTTAAAAATAAAATTAGGCTAATCAAATTAATTTTTTTATAATAAGCGTTTAACAATATAGTTAATCTTATTTTATAACTAAAAAATTATAGGGATTTAATCTTGAGCAATTTGGATCATTCCACGCATGACATGCATCAATTCAATCATTCCCACTTGCATGATCATGCACATGAACATATCCACGGTCATCACCATCATGTTCCACAATCTTTTGGCAAGGCCTTTGCTCTAGGAATTAGCCTTAACTTAATTTATATTTGTGCCGAAACCATATGGGGCATTTTTGCCAATTCCCTAGCCTTAATTGCTGATGCCGGTCATAATCTATCAGATGTTTTTGCCTTGGCCACCGCTTGGGGGGCTTCATATTTAAGCAAAAAAAAACCCTCTCCCAATTTTACCTACGGATATCGTCGAACCTCTATCTTGGCTTCTTTAAGTAATGCAATTTTATTGCTTATTGTTACAGGAGGAATTATCTGGGAATCAATTGAACGCTTTTACAAACCTGCAACTGTTACAGGTAAAACAGTAATTTTAGTCGCCTTACTCGGTGTTGTTATAAATGGAATAACCGCATTAATGTTCCATTCCGGACAAAAAGAGGATCTTAATATTAAGGGCGCCTTTTTGCACATGGCCTATGACGCCCTTTTATCGTTGAGTGTTGCCGGGGCAGGGATTATTATTTTTTTCACCCATTGGAATATGCTTGATCCCATTACCAGCTTGATTGTCGCTGCAATAATTATTTGGGGAACTTGGTCTTTATTGAAAGATTCAGTTACACTTGCCATGGACGGTGTCCCAAGCAATGTTGACGCTTTCGCCGTGGAAACCTATTTACGCTCCCTTCCCAATATCATTGATTTACATGATCTACACATCTGGGCTTTAAGTACAACAGAAACCGCCCTAACCGTTCATTTGGTCAGTAATACCAATCAACATTCTGACCAGTTTCTGAATATGGTTGCACAACGCCTCAAGGAAAAATTTAGAATTAATCATTCAACTTTCCAGATCGAACAAAAAAATGAAGCCAGTTTTTGCAATCTGGCGGACATTAATACTGTTTAACCTTAAACTTATAATTACTTTATGATCTTTAAAATAATAAAGAATAAGAAAATCCTATTTAGTCTTGGGAGTTTTCTGGTTAGTCTTGTAGTTTTTTTTCTTAAATATCTGGCATGGAAAACAACACTCAGTGTTGCTTTTTATTCTGACATGCTTGAAACAACAATCAATGTGTTAGCCGCTATTTTTGAAATATTCGCAATCACCATTTCGACCCAACCAGCCGATAAAAACCATACTTATGGACACTATAAAGCCGAATATATTTCTGCCGCCGCCGAAGGTTTATTAGTAATAATAACATCAATTTTAATTTTTTACGAAGCCTGGCAAGGATGGAAAAATCCCCAATTTCCCATGGCGCCTTTAAAAGGAATTATTCTAAATGGAACAGCTGGGCTTGTTAATCTATTCTGGGCAATAACACTTATTCGTGTAGGTAAAAAATATTTTTCTGCAGTCCTTATAGCAGGTGGACAGCATGTTCTTTCCGATGTATGGACAACTATCGGATTAATTGTAGGTTTAACACTTATTCCAATGTTTCAATGGGCTGCACTTGATGCCCTCATGGGCTTTTTCATTGCTATTAATATTTTACGTATAGGCTTTGGCATCATAAAAAATTCTATTAATGGCTTGATGGATAAAGCTCCTGACCCTCAAACCATTTCCAGTATTTATAAAATAATTCAGGCAAATGCCCCTGAAGCAAAAGAATTCCATATGGTCCGTTTTCGTCAGGTTGGCAATTTGATTTTTATTGATTTTCATTTGGTTGTGTCTGGAGACATGAGAGTGAAAGAAGCCCATAAGATATGTGATCGTATTGAACACGCTTTACAAAAAGTAATTGGAAATGTTTCAATAAACATTCATGTGGAACCAGAATAATTTTTTTAAATTCTGATCAACTACTTGTTCTGAAACATGATATCTCATCCATATAAATAAATCCTGGACAGAAAAAAGGATATGGCTGATTATTTTTTACAACTATTTTTTTTCAGATAAATCAATTAGAATAATATAGCCATCATCAGTACCAATATTTAATAAACTGCCTTCTTTATTAAATTGTAAAGCCGTAATTTCTCCAATGGGTTTTTTAGATCCTAAATTTACCGGAACAACTTTCTCGTCGCTGATTCCGATTAATAATATACTACCATCCAAAAATCCAGCAGCAACCATATCATAGGTAGGATGACATGCCACTACCATACAACAACTTCCAGGAATACCAGGCAATTCCACAGGAGGTTTTCCCATTGGACCGCCTCCAAAAAACTGCCATAAAACCACCGGTTCAGCTCCACTGGTTGCCAACCATTTTCCATCAGATGAAAAATTTAGAGATTTTACTTTGGTTGGGTATCCACTCATTCGCATATTGTGTCCGTCTGAAATACGCCAACCATGTAAATCATGATCTTGCATTGATGTTACCAACGCCTCTTCTTTAGGATGTAAAGTGATCCCTGTATGACTACCTTTCCATGTAAAATCCTTAATTTTTACAGGATTTTTATAATCAGCAGACCATAAAGTGGCACCATTATAATAAGAACTGGCTATTTTTGCACCATCCAAACTGAAAACCAAATCACTAACTCCAGAAGAATGTTCAAAAATTCTATATGGCTCTGTAAAATTATCTTTATATAAATGAATTTCTTTTCCTGTAATAAAAGCGATTTTATTTTGTTTCCTTTCCTTATCAGTCCAAGAAACGATTTTATCAATCCAACGTCTGGATTTTAATAATTGTTGAGGTTCCTTCCCGGGAATGATTCTTATTAGTTTATTATCATCACCAGAAGTAACAAAACCTGAAAAGGTCAAATCTTGTGATAAAGATAAAATCCCTCCATCATGAGGTTGAACTTTATACCAATAATCTGGATCATTATTGTGAATCAAAGGAATAATCCATAAATCTCCATCTGCCGTTGCAAAAGCACTATACTGTTCATCCCAAGATGTAGCACAGGCGATAATCGTGCCTTCCACTTTTTTAAAAGAACCCCGACTTTCGATTAATTGTAACGGCTGATTCATTCCATACTTTCCAGTCACAGATTTGTTAATCTATACATTTAAAAAATCCCTCACGTAGAGATTTCTCATCTAAATTCCGGCCAATAAAAACCAATCTGGAACAACGATCCTCATTTGTCTTCCAAGAACGGATGAAATTTCCCTCTGCCATCATATGAACAGCTTGAAATGCAAAACATCGATCGTCATGCTTAAAATTCATAATTCCTTTGGTTCTCAATATATCCTTTCCAAATTTCTGAAGAACCATGGACATCCATAAATTAAAACGTTTTCCATCTAATGGTTTATCTTCCATAAGTGAAATACTCGTCACACCATCACCATGAGAATGTTGTACATGGTCATGGTCATGGTCATGGTCATGGTCATGGTCATGGTCATGGTCATGGTCATGGTCATGGTCATGGTCATGGTCATGGTCATGGGATGATAAGAATTTGGGCTCTAACGTCAAGGCTCTATTTAAATCAAACCCCCCAAGATCCAGAATTTTCATAAGGGAAATATTCCCTTTTTCCATTTCATATAAAGCAACCATCGGATTGATTGTACGAATTCTTTTTTTTATAGCAATTAATGATCCCCTATCAACCAGATCAACTTTATTCAACAAGATTACATCCGCAAAAGCAATTTGATTAACTGCCTCCTTACTTTCATCCAATGTCTTCATCACATGAAACGCATCAATTACGGCAATCACCGCGTCAAGACGAGTTTTGTTACGAATATCCTCATCAACAAAAAAAGTCTGTGCTACGGGCGCAGGATCAGCTAACCCTGTGGTTTCAATAATTATTCCATCGAAACTTCTTTGTCTTTGAATAAGCTTGTTAAGAATACGAACCAAATCGCCTCGAATTGTACAACAGACACATCCGTTGCTCATCTCAAATATTTCTTCATCCGCATCGACTATTAAATCATTATCAATACCTAATTCACCATATTCATTAACAATAACGGCATATTTTTTATCTTGCTGTTCCGTTAGAATACGGTTTAGTAAAGTTGTCTTCCCCGCTCCTAAATAACCCGTCAGAACAGTTACAGGTATTTTATTTTTTTCTTTATGATCCAATTCCATTATAAACCTTCAATGCTGCCTTATGATTACCATAATCCCAACTATAAGATAAACCTAGTCCCAAAAGTAGAAAAAACCATCCTCCCAAGGGTAAATTTCCGAAACTTCCTCCAGCCGCAAATGGCCATTCGTGAACTAAAACCGCAGCAAATAATCCAACACGCCAGGAATTTTCAACCGCATCTTTCAATGATAGCAATTTGGACGTTAATCCCTTTACCAAATTAACCCACCATAAAAATACCATGTAACAAAACAAGATTAATCCGGGAATTCCTGCATTTACAAACATTTCAATATAATGATTATGAGGATGGGGCAAACAAATCTCTGCCCCTTTCCCATCCCCATGTCCAATTGCAATTCCCCAAAAGGATAATCCATGAAAATAAATCGGATTGGCACAAAAATGACGATAGGCATCATATCCCAAACCCGTCCAGGGATTTGACAATCCCATAATCATCGCCCGTGTATAGATCAATCCATAATTATCAGAGGAAAAATGTGCCATTTGATGGATAAATAAAGTCACCAAATGATGATAGCTCTTAGGCGATAAAAATGATGTTGCACCCAGTATCAATGGAATACAAATTAACATTGACAAAACGATTGTCCGTAAGGGACGTAACCAATACAAGGATACAACTATTCCGAAAACAAAAAGAATAAATGGCATTCTTTGACCGGCAAAAGCCATCATTAATGTAGCAAATAAGATAATGAATAAAGCGACCAGATTTCCCCGCCATCCTTTTAAACGATAAATGCAATAAATACTCAAACTTAAAGTAATTGGCAACAGTAACCTGGCCAATGGCCCTGCCGCTCTAGGATGATGATATGGACCTGTCAGTGTACCATCGAAATAACGTGGCGCTCCTAAAATATTATATCCTGTAATAAGCTGGCAAAGCATATTCAAAATAATATAAATCGCACAGGCAATCAAAACATAAGATAGCCATCGCCTGTATTTCTCATCAGTTAAAACCCAGACCTGAAGTGCCGCAGCAAAAAAAATAAAACGAATTAACACTAAAGCCTGGATCATCATTATGTTATATTGAAACAATCCAAAGGGAATAGTACACAATAAAATCCACCCCCACCAGAGAAATGCAATAATCACCCAATTTTGTTTTCCCCAGTCCCATTGTTTGTTGATAAAAGAGTAAATTACAAAACATATTGCTATATAACTGATTAACCCATCCGCTATACCCCGTAAGTGCGTTAAAAAAACAGGCAAAATTAAAACAGCGAACAGTGTCGACTTATTGAGAAACTTACGGACAGATTCCATAACCCAAAGGCTCTCCGGTTTAAGAACAGGAATTAATTAGAAAACATTACGCAATGAAATAACAGTCTGGAAATCACAACGTAAATCAAATACATCAATAATAAAAGATTTCATATTATTTAAAACATTAAATCTCAACATATTCTTTTTTAAACATGAAATTCAAATTAGTAATCTATTAATTTTATTCAGATAAAAAACAAAAATAAGATAATTATTATTAAAATATTACACTTGGAACAGTTAATAAATTTTTTAATCCTACATTAATTTCTTTATATTTTTCAATTTAATGTAAAAAAAAATATAAAATCAATTAATTATTTTTGTTATTTTTTATAAAACTGTCATAAACATAAATCAGGTAATCAGGTAAAATATCAGGCATAATTTTCTGAGCCTTCATAAACAAACCAATTTCATCAAACTCCTTCGACAAATAACGTGACAATATTAAAGATTGCTGAGTTTTATCAAGATAAGTCTGCTGTTTTAACAAGCTGCAAACTACTTCCGGTGATTTATCTAATAATTGGGCAAGCTGGCCAACCTCCGGAGACTGAGGAGTGAAATAGGCTATATTTCGCCTATTATCATCGATATTTTTCAATATTTTTTTTACAAAACTTTCCATCCAAAAAGGTTGATCTGAAATAATCTCATCCATCACAACCCATACCTGATATGTTGGATACCCCCATTTTGCCAACTGTGATGAATCTACTAATACATGTCCATCCTTGACGAACGGTAAAACTGTAGTTCCGTCAGCATAGGCCCCATCAATTTCATTTTTCTGCCAAGCTTGTGTAATTTCATTATAATTCATATTTACTAGATGAATTTTTTCAACAGGAATATCATTATGCTGCAAATAACGTAACAGACTATAATAACTGCTTGTCATGAAAGGTACCGCAATATTTTTACCAACCAGATCTTGAGGAGTATCTATATGTTTCTGGCTTTTTACGATTAAGGCGCTTTCTTTACCATATTGCCGATCAATTGCGATTACACGTCCCTGCAAACCAACCGTTATAACTGACAAAAAAGTAACCATATCTACTGGAACGGCATCAACCTGACCAATAGACAAATTATGCAAGGCTTTAAAATCATCGTCATATTTTTTCCAGGCTATTGTTTCCCTGGCAACTTTTTGATGTTTTTTATCCAATTGAATAAAATTGGCGATATCAGCTTGATTTTTCCATCCAATTCGAAATTCCGCATTAGCACTTCGTAAGTTGAAAAAACATATCAAAGCAAAAATTGCTATCAGCCATACAATCAAAGAAAATCGTTTGGAACCTACATAAAAACAGTGCATCAACGGAAAATCTCGCTACGTTAAATAATTTATTAACTTACTAAAATAATATCTGATTTAATAACTGAAATTCACTTTAAAAGTAAAGTTTAACCTAAAGTAATATCAAATTAAATTTTTACAGAATAAATCCACCTCCTAAAACACGTGTCCCTTGATAAAAAACACATGCCTGACCAGGTGCTGGGTTAGCAGCCGTTTCCAATTCTACTCTTACCCTATCCTTTTTTTCAATTATAACTTTAGCAGGTCGTTCCTGATCCCGCGCACGAATCTGAACATTACAATATAAAAATTCAGTAGGCACAGGAATAAGCCAGTTCAAATCGCGTAAATAGAATGTTTGACAAATATTGTTTTGTTTTGGACCAATAACGATTCTTCTTTTTTCGGATTCAATTCGTAACACCATTTGTCGCTGCCCATCCCGCATGGCAAGATTACCCAACCGTTTTGTTTGACCAATGGTATATTTAGCAATACCTTCATGATGACCAATCACAACGCCCTGCTCGTCAACTATCTCGCCTGGCATAACACCTTCTGGCGCCAATTTCTCAACAATTTTTATATAAGAATTATCTGTAACGAAACATATGTCCTGGCTATCCGACTTCTGAGCAACAGCCAAATGAAAACGTTCGGCTTCTTCCCGAACTTTATCTTTATTTGGCATGTCCCCTAAAGGAAAACGCAAATATTCAAGCTGTTCAAGTGTGGTGGCGAATAAAAACCATGATTGGTCTCGACTTAAATCAACTGGACGATGCAACTCTGGACCATTTTTTCCCACAATTCGACGCACATAATGACCTGTTGCCATCGCTTCTGCCCCAAGCTCTCGCGCCATTGTCAATAAATCCGTAAATTTGACTCCCTGATTACAGGCAATACATGGAACAGGCGTTTCTCCCTTTTGGTAAGATTGTGCGAAACGTTCAATTACCGTTGTTTGAAAACGGTCTTCCGCATCGATAACGTAATGCGGGATACCCAGCTTTTCTGATACCCTACGTGCATCCCTGATGTCCTGACCTGCACAACAGGCACCTTTTTTAACCACACCTCGCGCATCATAAAGCTGCAAGGTGGCACCAAAAACCTCATGTCCTTGTTCTTTTAAAAGAGCCGCCGTAACGGAACTGTCCACTCCGCCCGACATTGCAATCATAATACGCATTGGTTCAGGATAACTTTGGCAAACGAACAACTAAGCCATCCAATTCTTCTGTCATAATAATCTGACAACCCAATCGAGAGGTTCTTTCCAACCCAAAAGCCATATCCAGCATCTCCTCCTCCTCTTCTGCGGCGGGCTTTAATTTATCCCACCATGATTCATCAACAATTACATGACAGGTCGCACAAGCCAATGATCCCTCACAAGCACCTTCAAGATCAATTCCATGCTTATGCGCTATTTCCAATACTGAAAGCCCTACAGGAGCATCCACCTCACGACGTGTTCCATCTTGTTCAATAAAAACTATATGTGGCATTTTATAGAATTCCTTATTTAAAAACCAATTAATATTCTGATTTTAACTCATGTCCCTTTTCTTACATCATACCATGCTGAATAAAGGTCATGAACGGTTTCAACGACTTCTTGTTTTGTTGTCATCCGACCAAAAGAAAAACGGATACTAGATAAAACTTCTTGTTCTGACAATCCCATGGATTGTAAAACATAGGATGGCATAGAAACATGATTGCATGCTGAACCTGTTGATAAACATAAATGAGGAATTCTTGCCAAAAGATCAAGGGCCTTAACCTCTGGAAATTGTAGATTAACACAATTTGACAAGGCATATTCGATTGATCCATTAATTTTAAGTTGTGGAATTCTTGCCTGCAATTCATTTATCAAAAAATGTTTATAAGACGCCAAACGCCTGATCTCTTCATTTCCCTCATTCTGGAATAGCGAAAATGCCTTACCCAAACCAACAATCAAGGGAACTGGCAAAGTTCCTGATCGAATTCCTCGTTCCTGATATCCTCCATAAAATAAAGGTTCCACCCTTACCCGAGGTTTACGTTTTACATATAAAATGCCAATTCCTTTGGGCCCATAAATTTTATGCCCGGAAATTGAGGCAAGATCAATTCCCCAGGAACGCAACTGAATTTTTTCAGATATTTTTCCACAAGCCTGAGACAAATCACAATGAAAAAGAGCGCCATATTCATGAGACAATGCCGACAAATAAGGAATGTTCTGTATAACTCCTGTTTCATTATTAGCGGCCATGACACTGACTAATATTGTTGGAACCTGCAATGCCGCTTTCAAACTATCAGGATCAATCAATCCATCGGATTGAACTGGCAAAATAAAAGGATCAGCACCAATAGACTGTAAATTCTGGACTGTTTCAAGAACAGATTTATGTTCAGTCGCAATCGTGATAACCCGTTTGGTCTTGGGATAATGATCAATTAGATAACGCACACTACCCTGCAAGGCAATATTATTGGATTCAGTCGCACCAGAGGTAAAAATAATTTCTTGAGAAACCACCCCGAGCATTTCGGCAATGTCGGCACGAATCTTATCAATGGTTTCAGCAACATATTTACCCAATATATGCTCTGAATTGGCATTTGCAAAATTATGCACAAAATAGGGTAGCATCGCTTCAACAACACGTTCGTCACACGGTGTGGTCGATTGATAATCAAGGTAAATCACCTTTTCTTTTATCTTGTTTTTTCCTGAAAAATCCATTTTCTATAGATTATGAATCCTTTAACTTTTGAATCAACTGGCCATAAACATGAATAAAAGTTTCAACATCTTTTTGCTGGATATTCCATGGTAAAGATACACGGATCGTACAATCAGCCAATTCTTCCAACCCCATTGCTGATAAAACAGGTGAACGCGATAATTTTCCTGAAAAACATGCCGATCCCGTTGAGACACAGAAACCAGCCATATCCAAAGCCATAAATAATTTTTGCGCTGAAACTCCAGCATAAGCTATAGAGGATGTATTATCTAAACGTTCAGCTTCCTCGCCACAAATGACGGCTCCATATTTTTTCACTTCTTTTTCCAAATAATTACGTAATTTTAAAATATTGGAACGATCTTCTTTACAGGCCTCTTTTGCGGCAGTCATCAACCCTATAATTGCCGGAACAGCCAGAGTTCCTCCCCTTCTTCCCTGTTCCTGTCCTCCTCCACTAAAAAGAGGATTTATCTTTTTCGCATTTCTTTCATGACCAGCCAATAACAATGCGCCTACTCCTTTTGGACCTCCCATTTTGTGAGCTGAAAGAATCAGGCTGTCCGCTCCGATATCTTCCAAATTGAACATTATACGTCCAGCAGCCTGAGCTGCGTCTACATGAAGAATTGCACCATAATCATGACAAATTTTTGCTGCCTGTTGAATGGGATGTAATACACCTGTCTCATTATTGGCCAGCATTAAACACACTAAGGGAGGTATTGACGTTTTTTTTAGTGCATCTTCTAAAAAGTTAAGATCGACAATGCCCTGCCGTGTTACAGGTAAAATTTTTTTTGAAAGGTCAATCTGCATGATTGCAGGATGTTCCGTAGCTCCCACCCAAAGAGGACGTTGTTGATTGCCTTCACCAATCTGACCATGCACAGCCAGTACATCTGCCTCTGTCCCACCAGAGGTAAAAATACAATTTTGAACGCTCCCCCCGAATAATTCGACCAAGGTTTCTCTTGCATCTTCCATTTGATTATAAATCTTGCGTCCCATTTGATGAACAGACGTTGGATTACCAGTCTGCTGCATGATATCCACCATTGCAGATATAACTGAAGAGCGCATGGGCTCACTGGCATTCGCATCTAGATATATAGATTGTCGTATCATTTCATTTATAATCCAATTTATTATATTAAACCATGAATTCCAAAAATAACCTGCATAATTTATTGCATTACAACAATAATTTAATTAAATCTGTATTTAATTTACAATATATAAATACAAATATGAACCCTGTTACCTTATAATAGAAATATTTTCACAGATTTACTGGTAAATAAGCAAAGATAAAGGATATGTTAACCTTGTCCGATCACCATATCGCTATTGATTTTTCATTTATATTTTATAGATAAGACAAAAACACTTTCACTTTATAAGAAATATCTTTATAGAGATAAACTGTTTTTATTGTTTTCCTACACTCACTTATATTATTGTTAAATCTTACAAATTGTGCCAGTTTTAATAGATAAACGGATCGTTCTATGCCAGAGGTAATGTTTGCAGGCCCAGCAGGTCGTCTTGAAGGACGCTATCACCATTCCAGTCAACCTAACGCCCCCCTTGCCTTAATCCTACATCCCCATCCTCTGCAAGGTGGGACAATGAATAACCGAATTGCCTATACAATGTATTGTGCATTCCAAAAAATGAATTTTTCCGTACTACGTTATAATTCTCGTGGTGTTGGACGGTCTCAGGGACAATATGATGGTGGTATTGGTGAAATATCCGATGCGGCAGCGGCCCTGGACTGGTTACAGATGGCGAATACAAATTCCAGGGAATTATGGATCGCGGGGTATTCGTTTGGAGCCTTTATTGGAATGCAGCTCTTGATGCGTCGTCCTGAAATACAAGGATGGATCAGCATCGCGCCATTGGCAAACCACTATGATTTTAATTTTCTTGCACCTTGCCCTTGCAGCGGTTTGATGATCGCAGGAGAATCCGACAGCATTGTCCCATTGCAGGAAATTGACAAACTTGTTGAAAAACTTAACACTCAAAAAGGCATCAAAGTTGCCTATAATACAATCCCTAATGCCGATCATATTTTTGCCGATCAAACTGAGCAGATCGAAAAAATAATTACCAATTACGTTAAGAAAATTTTAAAGAACAGATCTGATCAACCTTAGATTAACGTTGTTCTTTTTATATCTCTTTAATTTTCCCAAATTAGATACATTTTATGTTAGGTAAAATATCTGAATTTTATTTTATCATAAAATGTTGTCTTTCTTTTGGTTTATTACCTAACCCTTTACACAAAAAATATGGCCTTTTTCTCTAAACGCAAATCACTGGAACAACTTACACTTGATTCAAAAAAACATGGTCTAAAACAATGTTTGGGTCCATGGCGTTTAACAATGATTGGGGTCGGCTCTACCATTGGCGCAGGCATTTTTGTCATGACAGGAACAGCTGCGGCTAATTTTGCTGGACCAGCAATTCTTTTATCCTTCATTATTGCTTCAATAGCATGTTTATTTACTGCCCTTTCCTATGGTGAACTGGCATCCACTATGCCGACTGCAGGATCGGCCTACAGTTATGCCTATACATCACTTGGTGAAAAATTCGCTTGGCTTGTTGGATGGTTACTGTTGTTGGAATATGGAATATCGGCTGTATCAGTTGCCTCAGGATTTTCGAGTTATAGTGTATCCCTACTAAAAGATTTCCATATTCATATCGCTTCATGGCTACATAATCCCATGATTCAACCTGCAATTGGTGGATATGGAAAAGGAATTGTATTTGTTAAGTCCCTTGACCTTATTGGAGCAGGATCTGTTCTGATCGCAGCCATCTTCCTCTTATATGGGGTTTCCGAATCAACAACAATTAATGCAATAATCGTCAGTTTAAAAATCGGAGTATTAATTCTTTTTATAATTTTGGGATTTCACTATATTAAACTGGAAAACCTGACACCTTTTATCCCCTCCTCAACAGGTCCGATGAATTTTGGAATCAGGGGCATTTTTCGGGCAGCCTCAACAATTTTTTTTGCCTATATAGGCTTTGAAGCTGTTTCCACAGCCGCATCAGAAGCCAAAAATCCTAAAAAAGACGTCCCCTTTGGAATCATAGCTTCCTTGTTCGTTTCAACCATGATCTATATTGGTGTAGCGCTAATTTTAGTCGGGGTTGTTCCTTATAGAAAATTAAACATTTCTGATCCACTGGCCCTGGCAATTGATTATATGAACATGCCAAATCTGGCCTGGATTTTGAAATCTAGCGCAGTTATCGGACTTTGCTCAGTAATGCTCGTTTTGCTATATGCTCAAAGCCGCATTTTCTACATCATGGCACAGGACGGATTGCTTCCACCAATTTTTAGCAAACTTCATCCTAAACATTGTACACCTTGGATAGGAACCATTATCCTCAGCCTCAGCATCGCCATTACAACAGCTTTTTTACCTATTGATATTATAAGTGACCTAATCAGCCTTGGAACCTCTCTGGCATTTGGTATTGTCTGTTTCACGGTTATATGGCAGCGGAATGTTCATCCCAATATTCATCGACCCTTTCAAGTACCCTTTGGTGGATTCAAGATTAGAAATATCTGGATTGGCTATATTCCCGTTTGCGGCATCCTATGTTGCCTGACCATGATTTTTCCCTTGATCATTGACATGATTTATTCCCTAATTAATCACAATCCACTTCCACTGCTCTTAATGTTTATTTATAGTGTAATCGGTGTATTTGGCTATTATTATTACGGACGCAAACATTCAATTCTGTCCAATTCAAAAGAAAAATGATATTTTAAAAAAATAGTTTTTTTTAAATATGATTTTATTATGAATTTTCCATCACCCCTTCGCATTGCCGCCATTACAAAATGCTATAAAGAAACAACCATGCTTCCCATATGGATCAGGCATTATGCCAGACTAGTAGGAAAAGATAACTTATTCATACTTGATGATGGCAGCGATCCGCCTGTCAAAGCTGAACAATACATTTATGTTGAGCACATTCCACGTCGCAAGTATTTGGATGAACAAGATAGCGTCAATATAATGAGCGAATGGCAGCATAAACTTTTAAAACTTTATGACTGGGTTCTTTGTATTGACACAGACGAATTTATAATCCCCCGTCCATCTCGTTGGACTTCCTTACATGAATATCTTGCACAATGTTCTGCCAAAACATGTCGATGTGTAGGTGTGGAAATCATTGATCCTTTGATTGGAAAACCTGTTGATTGGTCAAGACCCATTTTAAAACAACGTTCCAAGGGCACCATTAAAAGTTGGTCATGCAAACCCTCAGTTTCATCAGTTCCGACGCGATGGGAACCCGGTTTTCATCGATGTCAAAATGAAACCCTTTTTGCGCACGATTTATGGCTGTTTCATTTGAAATATGCTGATCAGAACCACCTCCTAGAACGTTCAAAACTCAGACGCAGAATTCCAAGAAACCCAGAAGATATTAAAAATGGATTGGGAACCTCACATTTAATATCCGACAATGTTCTAATCAGGTTTCTAAAATCGCAGAGATCAAAAATTGGCACAGGAACCTTGGATGACTATTTGATCACTAATCCTGATCCTGATAACGCTGATTCACTCTATCTTGATATTCCCCATGAGTTTATTGATTTTTTATAATCAATTAAACAGACATCTCTAAATGCATTTTTATTTTTATGATTGTTTTCTATTTTTCATCGGTTTAATAGCCGGGACAATTGATACCCTTGCAGGTGGTGGAGGTTTAATAACCGTACCCGCTCTACTTTTTACCGGTATTAATATAATTCCTGCATTAGGTACAAATAAATTGCAATCAGCAATTGGTGAATTATCAGCCACATTACGATTTTGGAAAAGCGGACAACTAAGTTTTCATGGGCTTGCCATCCCTCTGTTTTTCACTGTAATCGGATCTGCCATAGGTACAATTACATTACAATACAGCGCTGATCAGACCCTGAACAAAATAGTCCCATGGCTTTTATTGGCAATATTGCTTTATTATTATTTATTTCCAAACCTACATTTCAATCTCGAAAAAAGACAGTTGCCCATAAAACCGAAAATACTGCCATGGATGGGGGCTGTAATTGGATTTTATAATGGCTTTTTTGGACCTGGAACAGGAGCGATCTGGACAATTTCATTAATGCAGATTTACAAATTACGTATTAACACTGCGACAATGATTGCAAAACCGTTAAATATCGCTGGAAATATTACGGCACTCAGTATCTTCATGTCAGGCGGACAAATCAACTATTTTAGTGCATTTATAATGGGTATTGGTTCTTTTATAGGCGGACAAATTGGTGCATCCTTGGTTATTTATAAGAGTTCACGTTTTTTGCGTGTATTTTTTTTAATTGTCATAACATCATGCGTATTTTACAGTTTTGTCAAATATTATAATATTCATTTTATTTGATTTATGATAATCACAGAAATAATTATTTATTAAAAAGTCACAAGAATGGTTCCTTCTTCCACAGAATTAATCTTGGATCGGCTTAATCATTCAAAATTCCGGTCTAGATTTACATTACATGAAAAAGAACGAAAATATCTAATCGATAAAGGCCTTGATAAAATAATTGAACATGCTACGGATTTCATCAATCAACGTCTGGCTCCTGCTTTTCCAAAAAATGATGGAAAACAAACGCCATGGAAAGGACATCCTGTTTTTATTGCCCAACATGCCACAGCAACTTGTTGTCGTAGCTGCCTTGAAAAATGGTATAAGATTCAAAAGGGGCAGGCCTTAACACAGACAGAAAAAGATTTTATCCTCGATTTGATCAAGGCTTGGATAAAAAGGGATTATCAAACCCATCAATCTGTGAAAAAACACTCATAACACGATCCAGACAGATAGCTTCGGTATACATTGATAAAGCCCTGACCCGCCCATTTTCTCCCATTTTTTTTCTTTGTTCTGGATGAAAAGCAAGCCAGGCCATTGCCCTGGATAGCAAAGATATAGAACCTGGCGGGATCAATAGTCCTGTTTCTGAATGCTGAACTTGTTCTCGGGAACCCCGTATTGAAGTGCCTATAACAGGTAAACCACTTAACATTGCCTCGATAATGGACATTGGTAACCCTTCAAAATGACTGGGTAAAACAAAAACATCAGCAGCTTTCATCAACTGATCTATGTCTTGACGATATCCCCAAAAACGTATTTGATTACCCAATTTTTTTTGTGCTTTATTAAAAATTTTATCCAATACCAAACCATAATCAGAAGGCAATCTTTCGCCTACAATCCATAATTCAGCTTCTGGAAGCTTTTCTGCAATTGCAGAAAAAGCGACGATTAACTCTGGATAACCTTTATGTTGAACAAGACGGGAAACTATTATAAAAACTATATGATTCTGTGGAATCTTGTTTGCCTGTCTAAATTTCTGTTTCAGGGCAATATCAGAAAAGAATTTTGCTGGATCGCGACCGTTCCCTATAAAAATAGGATTGGAATGAATGCCCAACCTTTTAGCATCTCGAGCCTCTTCCTGAGAGACAGTCATGTAAAAATTCGTAATTTTTCCACAACCCCATTCAAGAACAAAGGATAACAGACGTCTTATCCATGATTTTATACCTTTCCCGGGTTGATTAAAAAGATATCCGTGACAAGTATAAATAATTACAGGCGTTCCACATAAAAAAGCGGCTATACGTGCCAATACGCCACTTATGGGCATATGGGCATGAACGATGTCTGGTTTTTCAAGCTTGATTATACGGTAAAGGATCCAAAAAGCTTTTAACTGACCTATGATCGAAAAAGAACGGACAAAAGGAACGGTTCGGATCTGAAATCCCTCTTGTCTCACTTTCTCCAATAACTTTCCTTCTGCACAAACACCAATGACTTGATGGTGACAGGAACGCAACCTACGCATTAAGGGAAGTAAAAATTGATATAAGGCAAAATCAACATGTGCAATTTCCAAAATTTTCATAAATTCATTTATGCCTTACGACGCAGAGCCCATCGAATTTTAGTTATTTTTTCTTTATCATTTTGAGGATTCTTAATATTTGAATGATTTAGAGAACTATTTATTTCTGATTGCCTCTGAATTTCTGAAGTTTTTTCCGACAAATCTTCAGGCATTCCAACAGAAACATGATCCGCAGTGTTTCTTTGCCATATTTTTGCATCATCGTTTTGATTATGGAAAATAGCCACATAATCAGACCCTTCTTCTTTTTGCTCTTCGTTTAAAACCGATTGTTTGTCTTGTTTCTCAAATTTAGTTATAGAAGCTCTATTCTCTTCAACATCATTTTTTTTTGATTGATGCAGATTATATAAAACAATCTGTTTAGTCGCAAGTCGAACTTTTTCACCAAAGTAGACGCTATTTTCAACTTTTCCCTCTGCATCGGAAAAACGGAACCACCAAATTTGTTTACCTTCTTGAGGATGTTGAAACGATAAAACAAAAATTTTTTCCTTCTCATTTTTCCGAATTTCAACCAATTTTTCTTCAACTTTAACCGAAGGATGTAGATGAAAACGAATAGTAAAAGGATAAGACTGATCAAAATCGAGCGTTTCCTCCCCTCTTAAATCCTGACCATCCGCTGAAAGATAAAATTTACGATGATAAATTACTCCATATGCTTTTTGCCAGCCATTATGACTTAATTCCACCCAATGGGCACCCTCAGTCATTTCATGAATTGATTCAACTTTAAAATTTAAATCTTTTAATTGATTATCCTCCAGTAAAACACTTTCTGTATTGGATAATTTTAGAACAGAATGAGCCGCGGTTCCCGCCAATGCAGATCGCCAGGCTGATGATCCTCCAGCTCCACAATTAACAATTAATCTCTGTTTACCAGCAGAAAATTCAAAGGATAAAGCACCAAGATATTTTATATCTACCTTTTTCGGTGGAACACCACTGTCAATTAACAGAGTTGAACGATTGGCAAAACAACGAATATATCCACCCGCTTTCATATCCGTCATGGCGACACGTTTTTGTGTGGAATTACTCAGAACACGATCAATAAAATGTGCCTCATTCTCACTGGAACCATTAAATAGTGCAAGCCTGCCATCACCATGTCTCAATGCCCTTAAAGCACGACTGACATTATCAAGCACTAGAATAAGTTCGGAAGGGGGACGCATATTGATCAACTGGTACATCAAACGAATTTCGGTCAGATCTCTCAATACATACAGTTGTATTTCAGGGTTTCGTTCAATATGTATTCCATCTTCAAGAATCTGTTCAGCCAGTTCACTTTGCAGGAATTTACTGATTTTTGGTATTAAATCAAATTGTTCCGGCATACATAATGCAAGAGCCAGAGCGGCCTTTAATAACGTAAAATTTTCATGTGTATGATTGTCCAAAGGAAGCATGGCAACAACATATCTTCCTTCTTTCATAATTCGACGCATAAATTGTTGATGAAAATATTTTTCTGCTGATGCCGCAAAAAAATCATAGAACCCCAACCAATTCACTATACGATCTGCAAGGGTAATCGGTCTGTAAACAACAGAATCATAAGATGAAGGTGAATTGCCAATCCAATCCGTCACCAAATTTCTTGCTGCAAGACGCGCATTTTCTGTCCCTAGCTCTCGCATATCCCGTAACCATGAAAAACCATGCAGTTTGCCAATAATTTCACAGGAGAGGTTTTTATCACCCCATTGACCGGGATATAGGGAAATAACATAATCCTGGTAAATAAATTCCCCTTTTACAAGATGCATGCCATAAACAGAATTTCCGGTCCATAAATCTCGCAAAATATATGCTGGGACTTCGGGAATCTGTCCATAACCAATGGCAGGTAATCGTACCAGAGAAAGTCGGATTTTTTTAACCATTTCTTGAAAAGCCATCCTAAGCCTCCCTATTTCTCTGAATCATTTCTCCTAATGGGTGAAAGTCATAATTTAACAAATTTTTTACTTTTTAGTTCCCCGCAATGCATCTATTGCCTGACCATAATCAGGTTGACCATAAATTGAAGTTCCAGCTATCAAAACATTGGCTCCCGCTTCTATCACCAGGGGTGCAGTTTGAACATTAATCCCGCCATCAACACTGATATGAATGGAACGACCCGACTTTTGAACCATTTCATGTATTGCACGAATTTTCGCCAATTGACTGGATAAAAATTTCTGTCCACCAAAACCAGGATTTACAGTCATAATTAGAATATTATCTACAAGGTCTATAACCTCGGAAATTGCATTGGCAGGTGTGGCCGGACATAATACAATCCCGGCTTTTATTCCAAACGATTTGATATGTTGCAAGGAACGATGCGCATGAGGCCCCGCCTCGATATGAAAAGAAATTTGATCGGCACCCGCCTGAACAAACGGTTCGATAAAAGGATCGACAGGTTCAATCATAAAATGCACATCAAAAAACAACTTGCTATAAGATCGCAAAGATTTGAGAACTACTGGGCCAAAAGTCATATTGGGAACAAAATGACCATCCATAACATCAAGATGTATCCAGTCAGCACCATGTTTGTCAACCGCCCTAATTTCCTCTCCCAAACATGCGAAATCTGCCGAAAGAACACTGGGGGCAATCAAGGGAACCCTTATATCCAATTTACAGCCTTTCTAAAATTTTCAAATACTATGTCAAACTATTAACTGCAGTTTATGATAAAATTTATGAATTGAACAGAAAAAACACGATTTGATTTTATCGTGTCCACCAATACAAAGATATATTTCACTTGAAATAATGTTTAATTAGTCTTCTTTTACAAAACGTGCGATAAAAAAACCATCCATTCCGCCTTTTTCTTGCCACATAGAAGGAAGCGTCCTAATCCATCCCTCTTCTGTTAATGCTTCAGTTAAAAATGGAATTTCTTTTTGTGTAAATGGTAGAGCCCTAACACTAGGTAAATTTCTAAAAAATTCTGCCTGCTCTTCTGCCTCGGAGCGCTGTAGGGAGCAAACACTGTAAACTAATCGTCCTCCTTTTTTTAGATAACCGATCGCTGCACCAATCAACTTTCGTTGAATCTTAACAAGACTTTGAATTTCATTTTCTTTTTTTAAATGCAAAACATCTGGATGTCGTCTAAAAATACCCGTGGCAGAACAGGGGGCATCCAGTAATATCGCATCAAATTCATTTTGATAATTTAAACTTCCAGCATCACCAAGAACCAACACTGCATCCATCTGTAACCGGTTCAGATTTTCTTTCAACCGTTTTAACCGTATTGATTTTTTTTCAACCGCAACAACATTTCCCCCTGCTTGAATTAATTGTGCTGTCTTACCACCGGGTGCCGCACATAAATCAGCAACTTTTTCATTTTCCTTCACATTCAAAAGATAGGCAGGTAGAGATGCCGCTATATCCTGAATCCAGAACTGCCCCTCCTGATAACCGTCAAGCTGTTCAACCTTTACATGACAAGAATAACGCCAATGATTATTCATTAATTGCACACCTCCTTCTGGAACAGTAGCATTCGTTTTAAAATGCATATCCAAAGGGGGTTCACTATCCAACAGGGTTGCCAACTGACGAGGATTAAATCCTGCCTGATTCCATGACTTCCATAGCCATGCAGGGATATTCAAGCGATTTTGATCAAGATCCTTCAGTATGCTTGGTCCATTTTCAGAAATCCTCCTGAGAACAGCATTGACTAGACCCGTAAACTTCGCAAATCCATTATGACGCGCAAGTTCTACAGATGTATAGATAGCGGCATGTACAGGTGTTTCCAAAAAAAGAATTTGAGCCACCCCTAGCAAAATAATACATAATACCTGCTGTGGTGGCGATCGTTTCAGAAAAGGTTCTACAAGCGCCTCTAATGTTCCTTTTTTTCTCAAGATACAGACAATTAATCGATATGCTGCTGCCTTATCCCTTTGATCAACATCAACAGGTAAAGCATTTTTTAATGCTGTTTCTAACGGAAGATGTTTCCAGTCAAATATCTGACAAACAGTATCAAAAGCAATTTGTCGAGTAGGATCATTATTTCTGTCAGATCGGATATTTTCTTTCGATGACAGATGATTCTTAATTGATATATCTTTTTTCAAAAAATTATAACTTTTCTTACTTAAAATCATTATAGTTTTAAATGAATTAAATAGTAAATATATTCACTTTCAATAAATAAAATTACTACATTCTCTGCTCCATTTTTCTGATAATCAATTTTTACCAGAATTGCGAGATTTCACCTTAACTAATTATTTATCTTTAGACTCTAACAGTAAAATATTATAAATTATCCAAAAAAATAAATCCAATATAAAAGAATTTAATCCCGAATGAATTTAAATTCATATTTAAAAACTTTATCAACATAAACCCAGAAATTATATTTAAATGAAAAATTGGACTATTCTTTTACCGTATTATAATGAAGCAACTTTTCTTCCAGGTACTCTTGAAAGTATAGCATTACAAAATTATCAAAAATTTAAACTTATACTAGTCAATAATCATTCCACAGATAATTCTGAAAAGATAGCCAGAAAATTTATGGATTTTTATCCTGCAATTGAAGTGCAGTTTATCAATGAAAAACTTCCTGGAAAAACAAATGCCTTACATACTGGATTAAATCATGTCACCACCCCTTTTGTGGCAACCATGGATGCTGATACTTACTATCCTCAACATTATTTGGAATTTTGTAATCAGATCTTTGAAAGTCACCCAGAATATTCTGCCGTGATGGCTTGTGATATTTATCAGCCCTTTAAAAATCGCAAAAGTCAAAAACGATGTCGGAAAATATATTTAAAATCAAAATTAATGCCCAAGCAATGTCATGCTGGAGGATATGCACAGACTTTTCGTACTAAAAGTTTAAAGCAAATTGGGGGATTTGATCAAAAATTATGGCCTTATGTCTTTGAAGATCATGAGGTTATTCATAGACTTTTAAAAATTGGTAAAGTTTATTACTCTCCAAAACATTGGTGTATTCCATCGGAAAGACGCACAAAACATAAAAATATTCGCTGGAGCCGCATGGAAAAGTTTCTATATGAATACACCCCTTTTTTTCTCAAGGATTGGTACTTTTATTCTTTCTTAAAAAACAGGTATATTAAGAAAAACACTTCCATTCTTCAGCTTAGACAACGGGAATGGGAATAAAATCCAATTCGTGAGGATTAATTTGAATACTTCAGTGAAAATAATCCTATTTGAAATAACTTACCGATACTGTATGATAAAATGTGTTTCTAATTTTATATAATTTATTAAATGCATGATTCAATCCAAAAAATTATAAGCCGAAATTTAAATTCTATACGGGATAAAATTCAACAGGCTGCTTGTAAAGCTGGACGTAAACCAAATGATATTCGACTTGTTGCCGTTTCAAAATTTCATCCCGTGGAATCAATATATGCAGCTTTCAATGATAAACAGTTGATATTTGGTGAAAACCGTATTCAAGAGGCAAAAAAGAAATTTGCACCCATTTTTTCGGAACAGCCAGATATTAAGCTGCACATTATAGGTCCCATCCAGAGCAATAAATTATTGGATGCCGTTAAAATCGCGGATACAATTGAAACTGTTGACCGCCTGTCAATTCTCGACCCGCTTGAAAAAGCCATTCAGAAAACAGGACGGTCCCCCACCCTTTTCATCCAAATCAATACAGGAAGAGAACCGCAAAAGGCAGGAATTTATCCCGAAGATGCGGATCATTTTATTTCATTGTGCTGGAAACGGTTTGGATCCTCAATTCAGGGTGTAATGGGTATTCCCCCCGTTCATGAAGACCCTGTTCCTCATTTTAGAAAACTTGCCAATCTTGCCAGAAAATTTGATCTGAATGAAATATCAATGGGAATGTCAAATGATTTTGAAACAGCCATTGCATGTGGAGCAACGTATGTTAGGGTGGGAACTGGAGTATTTGGAACACGCCCTTTAAATCCTAAAAATAATTCATTCCAATAATGAACAGCTGCAAATTTAATATTTACCGCAATCGCAACCTAGGTGGAGTAATATATCATGCTTTCTTCTCATGAGGAAAACATCAACCCTGATAATGAAGCAAACCAAGAAGAGAATGATAGTGTAAGTACGGATGATATCAATATCATCGAGGGAAAAACCCCTTCAAAAATAGAAAATGAGGATGAAACTCCATCAGATACACTTTATAAACAAGACACAATTGCGGTATTACCATCTCTGGATCAGGAAAACCAAGTTACAGAATTCGGAACCGATCAACCAGAACATAAAATCAGACCATTAAGTTTGGCTATTTTGTTGACTGTTCTGGGCGTTGTCTATGGTGATATCGGGACAAGCCCTATTTACGCCCTACGTTCCACAATTTTAGTTGTATCCAATCATCACAGCAATATTAAGTCCTGGGAGGTTTTCGGTGTTGTCAGCTTAATTTTCTGGGCATTAATATTAATCGTTACAATTAAATATGTAACGCTGGTTATGCGCGCTGATCATAATGGAGAGGGTGGAATCCTCGCCTTGATGTCCTTGGCTCAACGTGTATCAAAAACAACCAGAGGAAAAATATTTCTGGGAATTGTCGGTATTGCAGGAACCTGTCTTTTTTTTGGAGATGGAATGATTACCCCGGCAATTTCAGTTTTGTCAGCAATTGAAGGTCTGGAAGTTTCTCTTCCAGAGACAAAAAATTTCATCATCCCCCTTGCCCTTATAATCCTGGTTGCATTATTCAGTTTTCAAAGCAAGGGAACTGAACATATAGGTAAAATTTTCGGTCCAATCATGCTTATATGGTTTGCGACTATAGGTTTTCTGGGTGCCTATGAGGTTCTGAAATATCCCTATATCCTTTTGGCTCTTTCTCCGCATCATGCGATTTTATTTATTATCCATCACGGTTGGATGGCGTTTATTGCCCTTGGGTCTGTCGTTTTGGCAGTAACAGGTGCTGAAGCTTTATATGCTGATATGGGACATTTTGGAAGAAGTCCAATTCGTTACAGCTGGATCTGTTTTGTCCTTCCTTGTCTGACTTTAAATTACCTTGGACAAGGTGCCCTCATTCTTTCCAATGCCAAATTTCTGGAAAACCCGTTTTTCTATTTGGCTCCTCATTGGTTTAATATCCCTCTGGTTATCCTTTCCACATTTGCAACTGTTATCGCCAGTCAGGCTGGAATTTCAGGAGGATTTTCACTTGCACGCCAATTAACCCAACTTGGATATTTTCCAAGGCTGCGTATTCGACATACCAATGCACGAGAAGAGGGACAAATTTATATTCCTGAAGTCAATAATGCCTTAATGATAGGGTCCCTCTTATTGATTTTAAGTTTCCAATCCTCTGATGCATTGGCCGCTGCATACGGAATTGCAGTTACGGGAACCTTTACTTGTACCTCTATTCTTTCCTCTGTGGTTTTTAACCGTTCTTACAAATGGTCGATATACAAAGTCGCATGTACATTTGGAATTTTCTTTATCATTGATATCACTTTCTTTTCGGCAAATGCCCTGAAGATTCCACAAGGCGGGTGGGTCCCATTATTATTGGGAATTTGTTTGACCATCCTCATGACGACATGGAATAAAGGACGCACCCTGGTTTATAATAAACGGGCACAAAGTGCTTTACCAATCGCCTCATTTTTAAACCGCCTACCTCAATCCCATTTAACAAGGGTTCCTGGTATTGCCATTTTCATGACACCAGACCCTCTTTCTGTTCCAAGTTCCCTATTACATAACATTCGGCACAACAAAGTTTTACATGAACATGTATTTTTTGTAACTATTGAAAATCTGAAACAACCAGAGGCGGAACGTGGGCACCGTATTGCAATGCGACAACTCGCACCCAATATTTATCAAGTGATAATTCGATACGGATTTATGGAAATGCCTAATTTACCCCGCGCTCTTGAACTGATGAAAACTCAACCCAACCTGAAATTCTTTGATACTTTACAAGCTTCATATTTTACAACAAGGGAACAAATTGTAAGAGCCCCTATTTCTAAAATGAGTAAATGGCGAATGAATATATTCATGTTCATGTTACGTAATGCCAGCCCGATTACCGATTTCTTAAGAATTCCCGTTGATCGGGTTGTTGAACTTTCAGTCCGTATTGCTGTTTGATGAATGAAATAAAATTAGTAAATTTGGAAAAAAAGACAAGAAAACATAAGCCTGATCCCTTGGCTCTTTATATCCATTGGCCTTTTTGCCTGTCCAAATGTCCCTATTGCGATTTCAATAGCCATGTTGCCCAAATCATTCCACAGGAAACCTATGCACATGCTTTGCTTCAGGAATTACGTCATGCTATTTCAAATATTGAAAATTATAAGTTAAGCTCAATTTTTTTTGGTGGTGGCACACCCTCTTTAATGGATCCTATAACAGTGCATAAATTGATTGATTATGCCATCAAGCATTTACCTGTTACTGAGGACCTTGAAATCACCCTTGAAGCCAATCCAACCAGTGTTGAAATCCAAAAGTTAAAAGATTTTCAACAGGCAGGTGTTAACCGCATTTCCCTTGGTATCCAAAGTCTTAACCAACAAGCACTACAAAGGTTAGGTCGTCAACATGATGCAAAGCAGGCAATTGACGCCTTAACACTTGCCAAACGCCTATTTCCGAGCATTTCCTTTGATCTTATCTATGCACGTGAGGAACAAACCCTTTCCGAATGGCAGAAAGAATTAAAAATGGCACTGGATTTGGCTCATGATCATTTATCACTCTACCAGTTGACAATAGAACCAGGAACAGTTTTTGCCAAATATGAAAAACAGGGGAAATTATCTCTCCCTGATGAAAAATTAAGTAGTGAATTATTAATTGCCACGGAAGAAATGACACATCAATATGGTATGTATAATTACGAAATTTCTAATTATGCTAAAATTGGTGCGGAAAGCAGGCACAATCTTGCCTATTGGCGTTATCAGGATTATATTGGTATTGGGCCGGGAGCACACGGCAGAATTACGGAAAATGCTGTTTTATATGCTACAGAACGTAAGAAAAATCCTAAAATTTGGCTTGAATTAGTGCAAAAAAATGGTAACGCCCTAATTATCAAGGAAGCCTTGAATTCAATCGACAAAGCCCGTGAAATGATATTAATGGGTTTACGTTTGAAAGAGGGTGTTGATTCTATTGCCTTTCAAAAAAAATGCAATATGACTTTAACCAATGCAATCGATATGAAAATCTTAGAAGCGCTTGTAGAAGAAGATTATATCTTGTGGGACCAAAAACGGTTGAAAACAACCCCGACAGGAAGCATGCGGTTAAATGCTATTTTAGACATCTTGGTAAAATAGGAATATTATTTTGTTACACATGATGAAGGTTGCAGTTGGTATCCAAGATATTGCGCATTTGAAAATTATTAATGAACAAATGGCAGTGAATAACAATGGAAATTTATACACTTTAACACGTTTTATGCCGAAACAGGCCGATGAAATCTTAAAAAATGGTTCCCTATACCGGGTTATTAACGGAACTTTATGTTGCCGACAGAAAATTGTTGATTTTCTGCCAGGTCAACGGGAAAACGGAAATCCCTGCATTCAAATTATTCTTGATTCAGAAATAATTCGTACCTTTTCCATTCCAATTCGCCCTTTCCAGGGATGGCGTTATCTTAAAAACACTGATGCGCCTAAGGATTTGCCATTAAGCCATACAAATATATCAGCAGAATTACCTAAAAAGCTGAGAAAAGAGTTGGAAACTCTAGGATTAATTGATTCTATTGGATAGGAAATCGATAATTAACCAATATCTATAACCCTATATGGTTTATTCTTCTGTATATTATTTCTCTTTCAAAACCTGATCAGCTTTATGATCAACGGTTTCTTCCTGTTCTTTTGTTAAATTGCCTTTATGATATTCCTCAGACGCCCTTGCTTTGGCATTCCTTGCTCTGTTTTTTGTATCCAAGGGATATTTACGCTCATCAGGCAATGCAAATTCCTGATCTGGTAAAGATTTACGTTGTTTTGATGTTAATTTAGTCATAATTACTCCCCTCCTTGAAAAAGGAAAATAACATTGAACCATTAAATATAGTTAATCATAAAACAAAATCTATTATTATTCAATTCGCCAAAAAAATTACTTTCAATCCTTCCGATATATTTTTAGAAATATATTAAATAACAATCAAGGACTGATCTTTTATTGATCAGTCCTTTTCGATACTATTTAATGTGTTTTTTTATATTCCTCTCTCAAGATCTGCGCTGCCTGTACCATATTTTTCAATGAAGGAATAACCTCTGACCATTGACGTGTTTTCAAACCACAATCTGGATTAATCCATAACCTTTGAACAGGGATATAATTTTCAGCCTGATGAATTAAATGAACAATTGATTCTACTGTTGGAATATTGGGAGAATGAATATCATAAACACCTGGGCCAATGCTGTTTGGATATTCAAATTTCTCAAACGCTTTTAACAGCTCCATGTGAGAACGTGAGGTTTCAATTGTAATGACATCAGCATCCATCTGGGCAATAGCAGCAATAATATCATTGAATTCCGAGTAACACATATGGGTATGAATCTGCGTTTGATCCTTTACTCCATTCGCTGTTATTCTGAAAGACCGAATTGCCCAGTCCAGATATTTTTGCCATTCTGAACGACGCAAGGGTAATCCTTCCCGTAAAGCCGCCTCATCAATTTGAATAATGCGAATACCTGCCTTTTCTAAATCCAACACTTCTTGACGTATCGCCATAGCCAATTGATAACAGGTTTCCGAACGTGGCTGGTCATCTCTTACAAATGACCAGTTCAACATGGTTACAGGTCCCGTCAACATGCCCTTCATCGGTTGTGCCGTTAAAGATTGGGCGTAAGTAATCCATTCAACCGTCATTGGTTCAGGACGACTAATGTCTCCAAAGATAATCGGGGGTTTTACACATCTGGAACCGTAAGATTGAACCCAACCTTGTTGGCTAAAAACATATCCTTTTAACAATTCACCAAAATATTCCACCATATCATTCCGTTCTGGCTCGCCATGAACCAAAACATCCAATCCCAGTGATTCCTGCTGTTCGACACAATAAGCAATCGCCTCTTTCATACGATTGCCATAATCATTCAAAGAAAGTTCACCCTTACGAAATTGACTTCTGATCTGGCGTATATTCTGAGTTTGTGGGAATGAACCAATTGTAGTTGTTGGCAACAATGGCAAATTCAAGATTTTTTGCTGTAATTCCATACGATCGGCATAGGCACTTTTTCGGTTTCCCAATTCCGATGTTATCGATTGACATAGTTTTTTAATTTTATCATTATGAACTCTATTTGACTGACGCCTGTTATTCAGACAAGCCTGGTTACTAGATAATGCCTCTTTTACTGACTCTCTTCCTTCATTTAGAGCTTTAGCCAAAACAGTAATTTCATCAAGCTTTTGTATTGCAAAAGAAAGCCATGAACGAATTTCCGCATCCATTTTACTTTCACGTTCCAGGTCAACAGGAACATGTAATAATGAACATGAGGGGGCCAGCCACAATCGTTTTTTTAATATAGCATAGATAGGCTCTAGCCATTCAAGCGTAGCATTCAAATCCGTCTTCCAGATATTACGCCCATTAACAACTCCCAATGAAAGGACTTGTTTATCTTTTAGCTGTTTAATTATGGCAGGAATTTCATCACGCGCATTTATGGCATCAATATGAAACCCCTGCACCCCCAATTCTGGCAATAAAGCTATATTTTCTTTTAACTTTCCAAAATATGTTGCTAACAAAATATAGATTGGTGCCTGTTTCAAAACCCTGTAGGCAGAAACAAGTGCCTTTTTCCACTCTTCTGCAAGCTCTGTCATCAAAATTGGTTCATCAAGTTGAACCCAGCTTTCCCCCTGTTCTGCCAACTCTTGCAATAATGCTTGATATTGTTCCAAAAGTGCAGGTAACAAAGCTAGTTTGTCGCTTTTATCCTGCTCTTTTCCCAACCATAAATAGGTAACTGGTCCTAACAATACAACTTTTGTTTTTAAACCTTTCTTTTTCGCTTCCTTCAATTGATCTAGCAAAATCTGGCTATTTAAAACAAACCGTGTATCCTTGGTAAATTCCGGTACAATGTAATGATAATTTGTATCAAACCATTTAGTCATCTCACCTGCCGCAACGTGACAAAGGCAAGAATTTTTTCCACCGGAACGTCCACGTGCAACCTGAAAATAATGATCTAATTTCTCCCCTTGCTGTTGTTGAATACGTGATGGAATATTACCAAAAAGAAAACTTGTATCCAGAACATGGTCATAATAGGAAAAATCCCCAACAGGAACAAGATCGAGTTTACTTTGATTCTGCCAATGACACTGCCGTAAATTTTGGACTGTTTGTTCCAATTCACCTGAGGAAATATTTCCTTGCCAGTACGCTTCAAGCGCAAATTTCAATTCTCGCTTTACACCAATTCGAGGAAATCCTAGATTATGTACTGTTACCATTTTTTATTCCTTTACTTGCCTATTCAACATCGGATTTTGCTCTAAACACCCTATTCAGATAACAGCATAAAATAAAATGATATTATTTCATCGATCCATTAACTTTATTCATAGGATATAATCTTGCATTCATGATTGAGATCATTCATTTAAAAATCATTCAGGAAATCGAAACGCAAAAATCAATGACTGCCGCGGCTGTCAATTTGTGTTTGACACAATCCGCCTTAAGCCACGCCATTCGGAAACTCGAACAAAATTTGCAGGTCAGCCTATGGCGACGGGAGGGAAAATACATGCAGCTAACTCAGGCGGGACAGGAATTATTGACGCTGGCCCATCGCATATTACCTCAGATCGAACATAATGAATCAAAATTGAAACAATATGCGCAGGGGAGTATTGGCAGTCTAAAGATTGGCATGGAATGTCATCCCTGTTATCAATGGCTGCTTAAAGTAACCTCACCCTACTTAAAACAGTGGCCTCAAGTTGAACTCGATGTCAAACAAAAATTTAAATTCGGTGGTTTAGGGGCGCTACTGAATTATGAAATAGACATCTTAATAACCCCTGACCCGATTATTAAGTCTGACCTCCATTTTGAACCTGTCTTTAATTATGAACAGATCTTAATTGTTGGACCTTCACATCCCTTCCGAAATTTACCGTATATCACTCCAGAACAAATGTCCTCAGAAACTCTTTTAACTTATCCTGTAGAACCAACTCGACTGGACATATATAGTCTCTTTATGGCACCAAAGGGTATAATGCCACGTCGTCATAAAACAATTGAAACAACGGATATAATTTTACAAATGGTTGAAAATAATCGAGGCGTAACGGCTCTACCACATTGGTTGGTACAGGAAAACAAAGAACGCTTTGAAATCTTTCCTGTCAAACTGGGAAAAAAAGGAATTCCAAAACAGTTATTTATTGGAATACGCAAGGCCGACCAATTAACTAATTATCTCGATGCTTTTATTCAGCTATCCAAACAAATATCCTTTCCAATGTCGACCTGAAATACTCAAAATAAACTGTATAATCTCCAATTTCTGACCAAATATCATAGAATAGTTTTTAACAAAAATGATTATATCTGTTACCATCTGAAACTTAAATTTTATAGTCGGTATTTTTCAAAGAAATCAAAAAACCATGCAGGAAACAATTTGCAAAAATTTTTATGTTCCAATCCAATTTTTGCTTTTGTTTTCTTTGCTTTGCCTCTCTGCCTGTGGTGGAGGAAAGCATTCTTATAATGGAAAAGGAGGCATTTCTTCACGATATAGCAATTACATGCCTGGCTATCCTAAAAAATGGAACCCTCCGGGTCCCCCTCTTGATCCGTGGGGTCCATATATCAATCAATCCTCACAACGTTTCAATGTTCCTGATCAATGGATACGGGCCATCATTTTACAAGAAACGAGAGGATATCAATATTATAACAAACGGCCAGTCACTTCACCTCATGGAGCAAAGGGATTGATGCAAATCAAGTCAACAACTTATAAAGATTTAGCAAAACGCTATAATTTGGGAAATGACGTATATGATCCGCATGATAATATCATGGCTGGAACGGGATATATCCGCACCTTGTATAATAAATACGGTGCTCCCGGCTTTGTTGCAGCTTACCATGGTGGACCTGGAACTTTGGATGCCTATCTAAAAAGAGGAACCGCATTGCCAAAGGCAACCAAAAACTACATGATTTCCGTCACTCCCAATCTGGGGAATTCAGTACCTATGAGTGGACCTTTTGCGATTTTTGGCGGACCTTACGCCAAAAAAAATACTCGTACCCCATTACCACTTGAGGCTTATTATTCACCGAAAACCTATAGCCCCGTTCAAATGGTTACAACAGCACAGGTTATGCCTTCTGAAAGTAAAAACGAACTTAAAAAATTCATTGTCAAAGATAATGAACATGCAATTGCATCAGATAATGCCAATGAACCTCCAATCATGATTGTTCCATCCAATTATCATCCTGCATATGATGCAAATGTCCATAACAATTCAACTTCATCCAATGCTTATTATTCAACAAAACCCAAAGCCCCTTCTATTATTCGAACCTCTCCTAGCAGTAGACATTATTATATATCAACAAAAGGTAACTGGAATATTCAGGTTGGAGCTTTTACATCTGCAGATTTAGCTAATCACGCAATTGCAATCGCAAAACAAAAAGCCGCCAGTTTACTGGTCCTGGCGTATCCAAATATTGAAACCGTTCAGAAAAACGGAAAAACATTATACCGAGCCAAATTAGGAGGATTAAGCTATGCAACAGCCTTACAGGCTTGTAATTTGCTAAAAATAAAAAGAATGAATTGTGTTCCTGTTCAATAATACAAAATTGTAATTTTCAGTTATTTTGAATTTGTTCAATAATTTTATGGTCAATGGCGGTAGATGCATCATATATATCTTTCTATATACTTTTTATCCATTTTGCCGGCACACCTGCATAAACACTTTTAGAGGGTACATTTTTAGTTACAACAGCACCGGCACCGATTATTGAAAAATCATGAATAGTAACACCAGGCAAAATTGTGACGTTCGAGCCTATCCAAACATATTTTCCAATCTTAACAGGAGATGGATATGTCGTACCACGATCTCTTATATCCAAACCATGATTTAATGTAGCAATCGTAACATTCATGCCTATAGCACTGTGATCACCAATAAAGATTCCTCCCCTATCCTGAAAAGAACATCCTGTATTAAAAAATACATTTTTACCAATATGAATGTTTTTACCGAAATCAGTATAAAAAGGAGGAAAACAAACAAAAGATGAATCTACAGTTTTTCCTGTCAGACTACTGAAAATATCAACGATTTCTTTTTGCGTATGAAAGCTATTGTTTAATTCCATTATTATTTTTTGCGCTTCAAAGGCACATTGGTATAACAGCTGCATCAATTCTTTTTCGTTAGTGGAAATGGAATGTCCGGCCTGACAGTATGTAATGAATTCCTCCATTTGCATAAAATGATCCTTTTCTATTACTGGAAAGCTTTTGTTAGTTCATCTATCACGAAATAAAATCAAGTCCTATATCGAGAATAGGTGCACTATGGGTTATCCAACCTACAGAAATCAAGTCAACACCGCTTTCAGCAATTGTCCGAGCCGTATCGGGATTGATACGCCCCGAAGCTTCTATGATGGCACGTTGATTAACAATCGCAACCGCCTCTTTTAAAGTTTCAGGATCCATATTATCTAGCAAAACGGCATCAACACCCAATGCCATGGCTTCTTTTAATTGATCCAGCGTATCCACTTCTATTTCAATTTTAACCATATGCCCTGCATTTTTTTTAGCCTGTTCAAGCGTCTTACGTATTCCACCCGCGATTGCAATATGATTGTCTTTAATCAAAACTGCATCATATAAGGCAAAACGATGGTTCATTCCACCACCACACCGCACAGCATATTTTTCCATCAGGCGTAAGCCTGGTGTTGTTTTTCTCGTACAAACAACTTGTGTTTTGGTTCCTTCAATAGATTTGACAATCTTATGAGTTACCGAGGCAATTCCAGATAGATGGCTCATGAAATTCAAGGCAGTTCTCTCACCTGTCAGAATTGCACGGGATGACCCTTCAATAATTGCTATCACATCTCCCGGCTTTAATATATCTCCATCCTTTTTCTTCAAATCTACATTAACTAATGGATTAATTAAGGTAAAAGCCATTGAAGCGATATCCACTCCTGACAATATACCAGTCTCTCTTGAAACCATCGCCACTTTGGAGTGGTGATTTTCATCAATAACTGCATTAGTGGTTATATCCCCAGCCAACCCTAGATCTTCCAATAACGCATTGCGAATAATGGGTTCAATTAGGATATGGGGCAAAGCTGGAATCGTCATAGTCACCTCTATATTCTGATAAATCTATAATATACAAACTAATTTCATATAATAACATCACAATGTCTTGGCATACTGATATGCCTGATCAAAACTGATGAAAGATCGATTGGCTTTTTCAAGCGTAGCAGGATAATCCTGTCGATAGTGTGCCCCTCGAGATTCTTTCCGCAAGAACGCACTCACTGCTATCATCAGGGCAATTTGTTCTGGATTAAGGACATATTGATCATCATATTCATTAACCAGGGTAAGAAACTGCCGAATTGCCGATCTCAAAGTATCCTCATCTCGAATGATATTTAAATCTTTCTGCATTATCTTTTTTACAATAGGTAAACGGTCAGAAATCACAATCCCAGTTTCACCTATCTCATTATCATTACTTTGAATGGAAGGATGATTATCCAAAATTGCCTTGGCTGCCCGCATGGCCATAACTGTAGCTTCCAGCAATGAATTACTGGCCAAACGATTTGCTCCATGTAAACCCGTAGAAGCAACCTCACCCACTGCCCACAAACCTTTTATCGTTGTTTCTCCATTCAAATTTGTCTTAATGCCTCCCATATGAAAATGTTCAACGGGTTTGACAGGAATCAAATCCATTGAAGGGTCAATACCGACTTGATGACATAACTGTGCAATGGTTGGAAAACGTGTCTTGAAACCTTTGCCTAAAGCCTTTCTGGCATCAAGATAAACTTTTTTACCCTGAATAGTCTGATGATAAATTGCTCTTGCCACAACATCACGGGATGCCAATTCCTGTCCTTCTGTATTGGCCAGAAACCGTTGGTTATCACTATTAACCAAAACAGCCCCTTCCCCACGAACCGCCTCGCTGATTAAAGTCTTTGGAAAAATATTTACATCAAGTGCGGTTGGATGAAACTGAATAAATTCCAGATCAGCTAATACAGCACCAATATCAGCCGCCAAAATCAGACCTTGACCATAATTTTGCAGAGGATTTGTACTTTCCTCAAATAACCCGCCAATACCACCGGTGGCCAACACAATAGTGGATGTCACGATTGACCTGAATTGACCTTCTATTTGGGTTATTACTCCCCTTATTTTATTTTTATCCTTTAGAAGACGAACCGCAATGGTGTTTTCCATTACAGTTATTGAGGGGGTTCGCAAGACCGTCTCTGTCAACGCTTTGATAATGCCCCGCCCGGAAGCGTCTCCATCAATATGAAAAATTCTCCGATGACTATGTGCACCCTCTAACCCGAGCCTAGGCCTGCCATGGCGATCATGATCAAAAACAACACCATATTTCTCCAATACTTCAATTGCCTTTCTTCCATCGTCCAATATGGTGGCGACAGCTTTTTGATCACATAATCCCGCTCCAGCCCTTAAAGTATCCTCTATATGCGCGGAGCTGTCTTTCTCTTCATGACTGGCCGCCGCAATTCCACCTTGCGCATAAATACTGGATGTCTCCTGTCCTATCTTTCCCTGCGTCAAAAGCAAAACCGGCAATGGCGCAAGTTGTAATGCCGTCATTAATCCAGCCAATCCACTGCCAATCACGACAACAGGTGACTGCATAATGTTTTTCATATTTCTAACATCCTTTTGATGGAAAGGCGTGCCTTATCAGCAATAGATGGATCAATCGTGATTTCATATTTATTTTCTTCCAACGAAGTCAAAATATTATCCAATGTGATACGCTGCATATGAGGACATAGATTACATACACGAATAAATTTGATATCTGGATGTACTACCGCCAGATTGTCACTCATTGAACATTCAGTCAGCAAAATCACTTCATCAGATCTTTTTTGCTTGATGAAATCTGACATCTCAGCCGTAGATCCAGAAAAATCAGCCGCTTCAATCACCTCAGGAGGGGATTCAGGATGCACCAGAATTGCAGCCTCTGGATATTCAGCTTTCAACTGCTTGACTTCCCGTGATGTAAATCTTTCATGAACTTCACAATGCCCCTTCCATGTCAGAATCTCGACGTTGGTTTGTTTTGCAACATTTTTTGCCAGATGTTCATCAGGAATCATGATGACCCTAGGAACTCCAAGCGCTTCAACAACCTTTTTGGCATTTCCGGATGTACAACAAATATCCGAAGCCGCTTTAACCGCCGCTGAAGTATTCACATACGTAATAATAGGAATACCTGGATATTTCTTACGTAATCCCATGACATTCTCTGCCGTAATAGATTCAGCCAAAGAACAACCAGCCTTCAAGTCGGGAATAAGAACTGTTTTGTCAGGATTGAGTAATTTTGTCGTTTCTGCCATAAAATGTACGCCTGCCACAACAATGACATCCGCGTCAATTTTTTCAGCCTCCCGTGCCAAAGCAAGACTATCCCCAACGATATCAGCAACCGTATGAAAAATTTTTGGAATTTGATAATTATGCGCCAGAATAACCGCATTACGTTCTTTTTTTAGCTGGTTAACACGTTGAATTTTTTTTGTTAAACTCATTCGTTCCGGGGCAGCAGCAATTCTGCCCAGTTTATTTTCTAAATAATCAGGTAGTCCCTGCCGCATGTCACTCTCCTTTTATACTCAATTTGAGTATATATATGCCATTTTATCCTTAAAATACAAAGAATGTCAATTCCTTACCAATGGCAATTTTGATCCGGACATTGCTCTGGCATCAACAATTGACTTTTGGTACCTAAAAAGTTTTGCAGGTCTGCCACGATACTGGTCAGTAATATGACCAGTCTCCTCAATCAAATTCTGTTGTTCAATCATTCGCCTAAAATTAGACTTGTGCAAAGAACGCCCTATGATACGTTCAATGGTTTTTTGCAATTGCAACAAAGTGAATTCTGTCGGCATTAGTTCAAATACCAGGGCCTTGTATTTTATTTGTGCCCTTAACCGCGCAATTGCTGTAGCTAAAATCCGTCGATGATCAGCAAACATACCCTGACCAGCAAAATCTTTCCTTTCTAGATATCTATTCCCTGCTTCCGGAACCATGCCTGCCTCATATAACAATTCATAGCGCTGTAAAATAAGATCTTCATTCCAGACATATCCATTGAGACCAAATAAAAATTCAATACGACGTTTTGTTTGTTCCGTATCTTCCGTTTTCCGGCTCTGCCATTCATATAAAGCCCCGATTATTGTTTCTCGTATATTTTTTACAGCTGGTTTTAATTCATTTTCCCATGGAAAATATTCATACCAACCATGCCATTCCGTTTCGTTTAGACTGAAATCTTGATGACGCACAAGTCCAAGATAGCTAATCGAAATGGTTCGAACTTGAGGTTGATTATATATGCGGTCTTGATCGGCAAAAGTATAAAGTTGTTCCAAAAAACCGACGGGATAACGTGTTTGTTGATGAATCCAAGCGCGCAATCCAGCTTGTAAACTTTGATGTCCCGGCTCAAAAGAACCAGATGGAAGCGTTGATCCCTTATGAATTGTCATAACATAAGGCATATAATCTATAATTGATACCAACACAGCAATCAATTCGGTCTGGGTCAAGGCTGCAGACATATATTTCCTTTATCCATTTATCTTGTTAAATTCATCTTTAACAATGATATTTTAAAGAAAATTCTTAATCTATAAAAAATTTAAAGGCTTATACCAAACGCAAAACCAGCAATCCATCCTTCTGGGGCAAGAATAGAAGGGGTAAAGGCATGCGTCACCGATGCATCCCACATAAAAATTCCATCTTTTTTTCTTAGCCCTATTCCTCCACTCCCGATATTACCGACTTTTGGCTTGTCAACATGATAAGGGGTAGCATAGACGGCTCGTGTCATTCCTGCATCCAAAGAACCGTAAAGCTCTGACTTATCCAGAAAAAAATCGCAAAAAGCCTGATAATCTCCACAATGCATATCATCCGTTGGTAAAGTCCAAGAAAGATCGTTCCGAATATAAACACCGGCATTACCAGCCAAATTCTGACGTATAAATCCCCTTACTGTATATGGTCCCCCAATCTGCATCTGCTCGTTATCATATTGACTTTTGTCGCTATATTCACCATGCACAAAAGTGTGCCAAGTCAGCGATTTTGTTATAGGCTGATCTCCCTGTATATCCAGGATAAATTTAACAAATCGCGTATGTGGTGCATATTTTCCTGAATTATTTATCCAGGTCTTGGTCATTAATCCATTTAATCCAATTTTAGTTCCCAAGTTAATATACCATACCCGATCCCACAATTTGGTATATTCACTTAAAGTTATATTTAGCATCGACAAACGTGCGCTTTTATAATTTTCACGAATATGATTTCTATAATTAATGAAAGATTTCGTTTGATAGGAAATAATTAAAGAAGTTACACCAATTAAATCCCTGGTTAAAACCCTGGAAATTCCGACATGAAAATCCTTCTGTGTTACATCTTCACGATGCAGCGCGATTTTTGGTCCATCATGATACATATCATCTGAACGCCACCATCCACACCATAATAACCACGGACCCATTGGAACGGAACCCTCCATGGAAAAAAACGAATTATGTCCCAACCTCTGTCGATTATTCAACGAATGATCATATTCAAATGACCACATATCTAATACACCAAAAAGATCAGTAACAATAAAATTCGATCGACCTATCGTTCTGGCTGAAATGCTTTGCCCATTGTTATCAGTACTCACCTTGCCATGAATTAAACCCGCTTTTGGAGTTTTCACCTCAACAATAGAAGTATTATCCTGATGACCTTTATTGATTTTTAATGAGGTTTTCCAATTAGGTAAACGATTCATGTTATCCAGTCCCTGTTTCAAATCATTCAGATCCAAAACATTACCAGCAATCCATGGAAAAGCCGTCATTTCATGAAATCGTTCAGGAGTTCCTGTAAAATTGAAATTTTCAATCCTGCCTTCAATAATAACAATACGCAAATGACCAGAAGATAAATCTTGTTGTGGCAGGTATGCCCTTGTCGTCAAAAAATTAGTTTTAAGATAAGCCTGATTTAAAATATTTAGGATTGTATTTATATCCGAAACAGTTAAACAACGATGATTCCATTTTTTAATGATATGGTCTATTTTTTCTTTTGAAAGACTGTACGGATTTTCAATATCAATATTATTGATTTTTACACAACCCTTGATCTGAGGCTTGAATTTCTCGCCCTGATTAACAGAAATATCGTTGGATAAAGGCAATTCCATATCCATTAATTCCTGCCTTTGACGATATCCTTGATATTGCAATGAATTATAATACTGGTTATTACCAAAACCGTAAGCCTTGTTATGTAAACATAAAAAGCTTAAGCAATAGATCAATATAGCGTTAAAAACTAACGATCGTCTATTCATTAAAATATTCACTCAATAATTTCAGGCATTAAATTATTATTTAACAAAAGTAAATAAACTAATTGAGGTAATAATTATAAGAGTAAAATACATAAATAATAAATTATATTCAATATAATTATTATCAATAATAAAAAATAAATTAAAATATAAATTATTTGTTTATTATAATTAATAATTCTTTAATAAAAAGAATAGATTACTATATTAAAATAATAGTATATATAAATTTTCAATAAACCTTTTATATATACTATTTCAACCAACGAATGGTATAAGATTTTGATATAAAACAGCTATACATACAAATAATGTTTATTTGAATATTATAATTTATTCACCAATCGTTGAGGCGCAATAAACCTGTGTCTTAGGACGATTATTTGTATAAGCATCAGCCTCATAAATAGCCTGATTATTACAAAAAGATATATTTTTAAAATGAATATATAATGGTGAGGATCCTAACATTAATTCAATCCATAGCTCTTTTTGCAATTCGTTAATATCCTCATCAATATACGGAACAATTGCCAAACGGTTATTTTTTTGGAAAGGGTCAAAATCAATACATACTTTTTTTAAAAATAATTTTTCAGTCATTTTATATCCTTTTATAATTATATTTCTTTTAAATTATTAACATATTTATAATTATCATTATTACAAAACATTAAATAGTAAATATAGTAATTAATACAAATAAAATTGTTTTTTACAATAAAAAAAGTAGAGATTTTTAGAGAAAAATAAATAAATTGATCTTTATGATCAATTATAATGAAAAACGGTACAAAAATATTATAGGTAAAAATGTAGAACGGTATCGTTTGAAAAACAGCTATACACAAGAAAACCTAGCTGATATTGTAGGATGTAAACAGCAAACAATTAACAGTATTGAAAAAGGCAGAATTAAACGCAGCAAATATCTGCCATATATCGCCAGCGCATTGGGCGTAAATATAGCTGACCTGGATCCTGATCTTAACAAAGATCAAAATAAAAGAGCCTTTGAATTGACCCATTCCAACAATCACAAGGAAAATATCAATAGCGATATAAATACGGTAAATATTCATGATGTCATAAATGAACATAAATCGACATCAAATTATTTGAAAAAAATAAACAGTGACATTCCTATATTCGCCACCATCAAGGAACTTGACAATTATTTCTTAATTACAAATACACCTGTAGAATATATTCCACGACCCCATCTGGTTAACCTTGAAAAAGATGCATTTGGAATTATAATCGGCAATCATGCTATGTATCCCCTATTCCGTGTTGGCGATGTAATTGTTGTTCATCCACGGAAAACAGTAAAAGAACATGATGTCTGCATTTTTATTGGCTATGAAAATGGATTAATGATTTACACTATTGGAGAGTTAATTCACGAGGATGCGTTATCATGGACGGTAAGACAATACAAGCTCTATTGTAATTTTTCTCTTCCGAAAACGGTTTGGAAGAAATGTAATGCAATTATTATAAAAATTTTCAGATGATCATTATTGCATTACCCGCAATTTTCAAAAATTATTTTAATTTTAACCAGTAAAACAAATAGGCTACTATCTCTCTATTCAAAGAAAAATATCCCGCCATGAATTATAACGCGGAGCAGATTGACCTTTCAATGGCATGCCAGCCTGTTTAAAAGCCAGTTGTATTCTGGGTAGATGATAATACTGAGATATTGCAATAACTGACTTAAAATGTTGCTTGGTGCATAATTCAACCACACTTCTGACAGTTGCTCTTGTATTAACCCCTTTTTCATCAAGAATAACCGCTTCACGGGGTATATTCTGGGTAAGTAAGTAATCTGCCATAACCTTAGCCTCATTATATCCTTCTTTTCCCAATCCCCCGCTAACAAAAATTAAAGAGGCCACATGTTTACGATATACAAACACCGTCTCATCTAAACGTGCTTTCAATCCAGCACTTGGCGTACCATCCTCATGAATTTTGGTACCAAAAACCACAAGTAAATCAGCATTGTCAATCTTTTTGAGACTATCCAAAAAAACGATAGCTATTATTATAGTTATGTAAAAAAATAAGATTATTAAAAACGTTCTGTAATTTAGCAGCATAATATAAATTTATTGATTTTAAACTATTACATTATACGTTAATTCCATTTAAATATTAAGAAAATCTTTTTTGATCCAGATAAGAACAGATTCCCTTAAAAATATAATAACCAGCTGTCATTAGGCAATAAAATAATTATTATCACCAAACTAATCTTGCCAATTTTATTTAACCAAAAAATATTCAAGGATATAAATTCCCATTCTATCCAACTGAACGGTTCTGAATCGGTTAAGATAATTTGTACCCACTTTTGCACCCACTTTCTATCGCATAATCTGTCATGAACTGGCAAGAATATGATAGATAAATATGGATTTTTTTAGGAAAAACAAGGGATTTGTCAGGAATTGGCAACATCTGGCATATTCAAATGGTGTCCGCGGCGGGATTCGAACCCACGGCCCCAGGATTCATCTCACCACGATTTTCATCGCCATTGATTGTAAAATTTACAATCAATGTTTGTAAGCTGGACTGTCTCTTTACCATAGAAATATTTCCGTAGGTACCACCCGTACAGTCTCTACACCTTTCTGTTAAATTCAAAACAGACTTGGCTCGGGATTGGCATGATCGTTCTTGATCGAAGCGTTCCCCGAATTAGAGTGGATTCATCTTACTGTTTCCAAATAAGATGCCCAATATTTAGGAATCCTGTGCTCTATCCTGCTGAGCTACGCAGACACTATGCCTCTTTTACCCTGTCTTTATAAATTTGAAAAGAGTTCCTTTAAATTCATTACCATTTTTTTATCCTTAACCATCTGGGCAATCATCAACATAAACTGTCGACATAATGTTTCACCCGGCACAGCAGTTTGCTTGTTTAAAAGTTCCAGATACTGAACTTGTCTGGCAAGATCCAATAATCGTTCTTTATTCCAATAGGTCATTGCCCTTTGAAAATCATTGGCACGCTTGAAAAAAATTGGTGGATTTAATTTTCCCATTGCAGATTTCAGGGACAATCCATCTTCTTCCATCATAATTCTAACCTGCATCATACGATCATTTAAATATAAAAGTCCACGAATAAGCGCAATCAAGGTAATCCCTTCCTTAAGTCCCCGATTTAACGTACGATCTGCAACAATTGTTTGCCCCGTCATAACCGCATATAAAATATCCTCTACAGAATATTCATTACTATCCCCCAAGACCTGTTCAACAGCTTCAATTGTAATTTCTGCCTCATCTCCAACAAAAAGTAATAGCTTTTCTATCTCATTACGAATAAGAATTCGATCTCCACCTAACATTGCCAATAAATATCGGAATGCATCCGGGGAAATCTTCTTTTTCCCCAATAGTGAATGAACAGTTTCTTCCAATGAGCGTCCAGTCTCTGCATAACACGCAATTGCCGCCATTAATGGATGTTTTTCAGCCAAGATCCGCAAGGGAGAACGAGTGGAAAGACTGCCCGCTTCAATAACAATCACTGAATCCAAATGAGATAAATTTTCTTTGTTCAAATAAGAAGCGCAAAAAATTTCAAGTTTTTTAGCTAAATTATCCGATGCATCTCTTACCCATACAGCACGTTGCCCACCCATCAAAGATAAGGCTGTCGCCTCTTCAACCAAACGGTCATGATTTTCCTTATCCAAAACAGCGACAAGAAAAGGATCGTTCAAACTATTGGCAATTTTTTTTACCAAGCGGCTGGCACGTTCTCGTACCAATCCTGTATTTTCTCCATAAATCAGATATACACGAAATTGATTGATATCTTGAAAAATACTTGTAATTTTTCGTGCATCGATTTTCATGAAATATTGATACCCTTATTTCATCTTTTATCCATTACTTATCTGAAGGCATTTCATCTTCTGTCATGTTATCCATTCCAACAGGAATCATGGTATTTCGACCGGTAGCCATTGCTGGCATTCCATCACTTCCCGCTGATTGAGTCTGTGCTCCGCTTGTTCCAGGCATCATGCTTGGTAACATATACTGCGCCTTGGGTGTATTTGGAACTTTACTTGTTTCTTGAAAAGAATCATTATGCCTGAACCAGACAGCAACTTGTTGTGTAACTTCATTCGCCAAATTCTGAGCAACACGAGTTTGCGCGGTTTCGTCATTCAACGTCTGAGCAAAATATTGTTCAAAGGTAATATTATAACCATCCATTGTCTGCGCATCACCCTGTGCCAAAATGACTGGATTAACAGATATGGTTTTCAATATCCAATGCGCATTCCCGGTCATTCTTGCCCGACCCGAAGAATTGTCATAATGAATATCAATCGCTTCTTCACTTAAAGACGGGGTTACATCCAACTCATATGTTTTTGGATCTTCAGGCCCATCCCCTGCCATATTCTGTTGTAAAAATTGCCGAATTTGCTGACCAAAACGATCATTCAAAACAGGAATATAAACTTTTTTCAATTCCTTATTGGTATCCAATGTAGCCGTTTTTTTATAGACAGGATGAAAACCACATCCTGCCAATAAAATTGCAAACCCCAAGGGAACACTGGATTTTTTAAGGAATATAGTTAATGATTTCATCAGTTTACCACAAAATTAACGATTTTATTAGGCACATAAATTGTCTTTAAAACCGTTTTTCCTTCCAAAAATTTAGAAACTGTTTTCTCCCGCTGTGCCAATTGGATTATCTTTTCTTTTTCCATATCCGGAGCAACCTCAATCGTTCCCCGTAACTTGCCCTTTATTTGCACAGCAATAACCACTTTTGTCGCGGTTAACAAAGCTTCATCCGCTTTAGGCCATTCACTTTCAGCCAACAATTTGTGATCCTCAAAAAGATGAGACATCATTTCTTCCGCCATATGCGGAATTAACGGACTGGAAAGTCGACTTAACATCATGGCAGCTTCACGACGGGCAAAATCCATTCCCGGATCACCCGATTTTTTTTCTGCATCAGCCAGAGCATTGGTTAATTCGCGCAATCTTGCAATCGCAACATTCATTGCAAAATTATCCAATGATTCTGTTACCGCAACAATGGTGCGGTGGGTCAAGCGTCGCAATTGATCCGCATTTTCCGAAAATGTATCAGGTAAAACAACCAGCACTGGAACCTGTTGTGATACCGTTAAAACCAAACGGTATAAACGTTGCAGGTAACGGGAAGTGGCCATTACCCCTTCCTCTGTCCATTCCATGTCCCTTTCGGGAGGATTATCTGACAATATGAACCAACGTGCCGTATCAGCACCAAAACGTTCAATAATTGCAGATGGTGGAATCGTGTTTTTTTTGGACTTTGACATTTTTTCAACACGACCAATCTTAACAGTTTCGCCGGTATCACGTAAAACAGCTTTATTCCCTGTTTTTTTTACTTGGTCAGGAAAAATCCACTCGCCTTGTACATCTTGATAACTTTCATGCATCACCATACCCTGAGTAAATAAAGCTTTAAAAGGCTCATCAACACTCACATACCCCATTTGTTTCATGGCTCGTGTAAAGAAACGCGCATATAGCAAATGTAATATCGCATGCTCAATTCCGCCAATATACTGATCTACCGGCATCCAACGATGAACAGCCTCCTTTTCTGTCGGGGTTTCGGCATAAGGCGCTGTAAATCGTGCAAAATACCAGGAACTATCTACAAATGTATCGCATGTATCGGTTTCTCTCTGGGCAGCTCCATGACAATGGGGACATTCAACATGTTTCCAGCTTGGATGATTATCCAACGGATTTCCGGATAAAGAGAAATCAACATCCTCTGGTAACTGAACCGGCAACTGGCCTTCAGGAACAGGGACTATTCCGCATTTTGGACAATGAATAACAGGTATTGGACAACCCCAATAACGCTGACGGGAAATTCCCCAATCCCTTAAACGCCAGTTCACCACTTTTTCACCAATGCCCAATTTTTCCAATTCCGCTATTGCCACATCCTTGGCTTTGACTGTTGGCAATCCATCCAAGAAGCCAGAATTTACAGCAATTCCCTGATCTGTATATGCAGTCTCGGTAACTTTAAAGGTTTCAGAGGTTTCTCCTTTAGGAACAACAACTGTCTTGAAATCAATTTTATATTTACGTGCAAAATCCAAATCCCGCTGATCACCACAGGGACAGGCAAATATTGCACCCGTTCCATAGTCCATCAATACGAAATTGGCAATCCAGATTGGAAATTCCTTATCAGGCATAAAAGGGTGCCGAATTTTCAAGCCAGTATCGACCCCTCTTTTTTCAGCTTTCTCAATCGCCTCTTCTGAAGTGCCCAACTGATGACATTCGGCTATGAAATCAGCCACTTCGCGATTTGTCTTTGCCAATTTAGCCGCCATCGGGTGATCAGGTGAAATAGCAACGAATGCCATACCAAACAGGGTATCCGGACGGGTTGTAAATATTTCCAAAACGTTCAAACTAGATTCAAAATCTGCTGGCAAATTCAGAACCTCAAAACGCACTTTTGCCCCTTCGGATCTTCCCAGCCACCGCTCTTGCATCGCTTTCACACGATCAGGCCAGTCATTTAGTGTATTCAATCCATCTAATAAAGGCTGGGCAAAATCCGTAATTTTCAAAAACCACTGGAAAAGCTGTTTTTTTACAATTGGAGCTCCAGAACGCCATCCCTTGCCATCAATTACCTGTTCGTTAGCCAACACAGTTTGATCAACAGGATCCCAATTCACCCAACTTTCGCGACGCTCAACCAAGCCTTCTTCCAGCAGGCTTAAAAACAATTTTTGTTGCTGACCATAATATTCGGGCTGACACGTAGCAAATTCTCTGTCCCAGTTTAGTGAGAAGCCCAATCTTTTGAGTTCTTCCCGCATGGCGGCAATATTTTCCATAGTCCATTTAACAGGAGAAACACCATGACTTTTGGCAGCATTTTCAGCTGGAAGACCAAAAGCATCCCATCCCATAGGATGTAATACGCTATAGCCCCTTGCCCGCTTGTATCGAGCGACAACATCCCCCAATGTATAATTTCTTACATGCCCCATATGCAACTGTCCGGATGGATATGGAAACATTTCCAAGACATAATATTTTGGCAATTCAGAATTAGGTACATTGGGTACATCAAACAAATGACGTTTTGCCCATTGCTGTTGCCAATAAAATTCTACACGTTGAAAATCATACGATGATGGAGTGGAATTATTCATGTTAGTCTATCAAATATATTAAATTTACTTAAGTTTATCAGCACGCAACTGACGTGCGCGCACCTGAATTTTACTGGTAAGATCTGAAGCTGTATGAGAGGTTACAGGCGCATCGACCCACTGTCCGTTTTCCTTTATCTGACGATGAACAACAACACTGATCGAATCCGATCTCAACCGTCGGTCAAGTACAGTGCAAACAACTTGAAATCTTTCAGAATTGGATGGAACAGGCTGATACCAATCCGTTATAATGCTTCCCCCCACAGCATCAGCTGAAAGCATGGGCATAAAAGCCAACGTATCCAATGCCGCACGCCATAAATAAGCGTTAACACCACCTGCCAGACTATCATCCCCACCTGTGGCTGAACGATCCACACCAACAAGATGGTTTTCGGGCAAAATCAGATCCCGTTCTTTTTTATGACTGGAACAAGCTACAAGCCCCAGACTTAAAGCACTGACCATTACCAAAGAACGGGAAAAAGAGAATGAAGCAATTAAATTCTTCGTCATGTAGCCTCTCCAATGATTATTAAGGCAGCTTGTGAATTTATTCCTATTCGCATTTTGCCTTTTGTACATCAATAAAACGGAAATATTACAATAATAATAGGTTTTCTTATACAGATTTTTATACGTTTTTTAAATCTTTATTCATAATTTCAATCAACTTTTCCCGGAAAAAAACAACCGTTTAACCGTTTCCTCAATTTCAACTGTTGATAAATCATGTGCTTTGGCAATAGAGCGGCATGTTGTTTTATCAGGAACAACCGAAACAATTTGATTATTTAACAGTTGTCCCACAATAACTTTTATTTTTCCCCATGGGGTATTAACGTTTTCATCATAATGAATCAAATTTTCATATTTCTCAATACGCCAATGCACATATGCCGTTTTTAATCTTTGAAATAAGAAACGACGCATCTCATCGGCATGTTCCGGGAGACAGAAAATAACAACCTTATCGGTCATTTGATTAAAGACTGAATAAATTGGCACAGTATAGACAAATTTTGCCCCATTCGCATAAAGATGGGTTTGTAATTCAATTAATGCATCTTGCGATGATTTGGCAAATTCTGCCTCTACAATAACAATTTCCCCAATAACTGATTGTGTATTTTTTCCTTTTGTTGTGGTTCCCACACATAGTCTTAAAAAATTTGGAAGATTATCATATTCCATTCTTCCCCCTCCATACCCTATACGAGAAATCAAGATTGGAGGGCAAGGCTGATAACTAGCCTTTAACGCTTTCAACAATGCGGCACAAGTTGGGGTTAACAATTCCTTTTGTGGCCCCAAGGCATAAATAAGAACCTCATTTCCCAAAAGCTCAAGCGTTACAGGGGTTGGAATAGGTAAAAATCCCTTGGAATCTTTTTTGATTCCCGATCCTACATTCAAGGGGGAAACATACCATTGATCTATCTTCAGCCAGACACATGCAACGCAACAAACTGTTACTCCAACAATCGTGTTCAGCGCTTTAATCTCATGAAAACTGATTTCTTCGATTGGCAGACCTGAGATTTTGGCTTGTGCTTCAGCCAAATTCTGAAAAGTTTCCAAAATAAGCTTTTTCGCTTTTACAGGTAGGGACGCATTGGAAATCAAGGCCTGAATTGTTCCCAGCAACTGTTTATTATTGACTTTTTCATCTTGAAAAGAACGCAAGAAATCATGAGAAAAATTCAAGCCATTTTCTGAAGTATCAAAACTAATATAGGCTTTGATCGTTGCAATATTGCTTCGCTTGACATGCATTAATTCTAGACGTGCGCCTATATCAAGGGCATCAACTGCATCTTGTAAAATTTGTTCAGGAACACCGGCACTTGCCAAAGCCCCTATAAATCGGCTGCTACTCATACCAGCAAAACAGTCTAAAAAACCGATTCTCACAAATCTACACTTTCTCCAGAATATTTACAGTAATAATTTATAACCTAATTAAAAATTATAACAATTCACTTATTATTCAATAATCCTTTCTGCAACCCCATTTCATTGATTAAATCATTTGAACATTAATAAAAAAACAAATGCCTCAATCAATAACTAATGTAATATTTGTTGTTTATTGATTTTCATAAAATTATCATAGGCTTCTTTTACAAAAGCAGAACGCCGGATCGCCATCATAAACAGATCTTGAACAACCTTACCAAATCCTCTTTCCGGCCTTAGAACCTGAAATAATAAAACAACCCGAGTTTGATTTGTATCATTTTCAACACTATGTCTATAGGTATCATCGAAAAGAATGCATTTATCCTGGATCCAGTATAAACGTTGCGTATCAACATCAATCCAGCAATTTTTTTGATCTATCGGCACAGCGACCCCAAGATGACACGTAAGCAAACCTTTGGTCACACCATAATGCGGGGGGATAACGGCACCCGGTTCAAGAATAGAAAAAAACGCTGAATTTAAATTCGGAATCTTATCTATCAAAGCTGCTGTTTTAGGCATTAACTTACAGTTTTCAATCACCCGTAACCCGTAACCCTGCAAAAAAAAGGATTTCCAACGTTTATCCGCGGCAATTCTAGCATGGTCAGGAGATATATCTCGCAGTGAGGGGGCGTTAACAGATTCATTTTGATACTTCTGAACAAGCTGTTCCCATTCTTTACGAATTATATCTGCATTAGCTTCGATTACAGATATCCACGGTAGAACCGAAATATCATATACAGGTTGATCCGGAATTTCTGAATAACGGGAAAGCACTTTATTAAAATAAGGACGAAGTTTTTTCCCCATTTTGATTATAAAAGGTCTTTTAGGCTTTATAATTTTTTTTTGCATAATTTTACCAAAATATTATATGGATCTATTACAAAAATTATTTTCAGTAATCTAATATTTTTCCATTTCACAATATGAAAAAACTGTTTTTATATTATAATGCGAAAAAAGATTTTATTTAAACAAAACAGATAATTTCGTATTAAAAATATTTTCAATTATTTTTGAAGCAAATCTTCTAGTACTTTTTTTAATATCTATATAATCTTACAACAATAATTATTTTAACATATTGCCAGATTGATATTCTCTTTTGGTGTCCCGTACGGGATTTGAACCCGTGTTGCTGCCGTGAGAGGGCAGTGTCCTAGGCCTCTAGACGAACGGGACCAGAAACCTTCTATATTTTTCTTTTATCTACGTCATCCTGCCCTAAAAAGCAACTAAAACTCACCAAAAAATCCAAATTAATCACAAAAAAATAACGACTGTTAAATAGTCCATTTTCAAAGACCTACAATCGTTATTTGAGTTTAGCATATAAAAATCAAAATAAATTGGATTAATTATCTAGTTATCTATTTTTTACCTTGATTTTTTTTCTTTGATAATTCAGAACCTGCTTCGGATTTATCACATTTACTAGCTTTAGGATCCCTTAGCGTTTCGGCAGCTTTGTGAGCTTCTTTTTTTGATACTTCATGTTTACTCATAACAATTCTCCTTTAAATGATTGTTATAATTCAATTATATACTATTTTTCTCAATTGTCATTAAAATATCAAAATATTATATTTTTTATAAAGTAAAACAAAGTATAAAAATCCATACATATATTATTTCTTGTTTTTTTATTTGATAATTGAAATAACTATTCATATTATAAATCCGAATATATGCAAGGTGTTTCATAAAAATTCTTTTTCAATTAACAAACTATTTATCATCAATCTCCGAATCGATAATTTTAACTTCCGCCACCTTTTTTTGTTGATCAATGTCCCAGAAAATCAAACGATCAGGCCCTCCACCTCTCAATGTTATCAATACCATCCTGTCAGACTGACGTGTGACATTTTCTATCCGTGTCCCTTTAGGTTCTTGCAACACACTGATTGGACGTGTAATTTTTAGTGAATTTTCATAAATCATGACAGAATCGTTTTTTTTATGAGCTATACGACTGATAATTGCGAAAACCAGTATCGTTGTGGCTATTATTATCAGAATTCCCAAAAATACAACTAAAGCTAACAATCCTTTATTTTTTCGTGATAAAGAATCTTTGTTTTCAAGGGATATATTCATTGACATTAAGGTACTTTCTGTATGAATGGTTCAAACACGATCGACTCAACTTTGCTTGTAACTTCAGTTCAAGAAAAATACAATAATTTAAGACTTGATCGATTTTTAAGCAAAACCTATCAAAATTATTCACGATCAAGAATTAAAGCACTCATTGAACAAGGACATTGTAAACGCAATCATGTCCCTATTAAAAATCCATCAACTCCCATTAAAACAAATGATAAAATTGAATTGCAAATCCCTGAAGTAAAAGAGTATTCATTAATACCTCAGGACATTCCCCTAGAAATTCTATTTGAAGACAATCATATTATCGTAATCAATAAACCGGCTGGATTGGTTGTACATCCAGCCCCGGGAAATGAAAATGGTACCTTGGTCAATGCTCTTTTGGCGCATTGTGGAGACAGCCTGTCAGGAATAGGAGGAGAAAAACGTCCCGGAATCATTCATCGACTGGACAAAGACACTTCTGGAGTAATGGTTGTCGCAAAATCTGAACAAGCCTTAAGCAAACTATCCGCTGATTTTGCAGATCGAACCATAAACCGGTTATATCATGCCATCTGTTGGGGAATACCAAACCCCAGTCCAGGGTCTGTTGAGGGAAATATCGGTCGTGATCCCTATGATCGTAAAAAAATGACAATTGTCAAAAAAGGTGGGAAATATGCCAAAACAAATTATAAAATTCAAAAAATAATAAATCCAGCTGTAAGCTTTATTCAGTGTAAACTTGATACAGGACGCACTCATCAGATTCGTGTGCATTTATCGAAACTAGGTCACCCCTTAATAGGTGATCCCGTATATCTTAAGCGGATTCCCGCCATTGCAAAAATCTTACCCATAAATCAAAGAAATGAACTTCTTGATTTTCCCAGACAAGCCCTGCATGCGACACTTTTAGGATTTAATCATCCCATAAGCAATAAATATCATGAGTTTGAAACATCATTGCCCCTGGATATGGAACGTTTAATAAAGAAAATAACTACGGAAAAATAAAGATATAATAAATCCTTATTTTTCGATTCGAAATAAACACTCTTGCAAAGAAAAAAATAACTTGTTAAAAATTTATTAATAAATTATTAATTATAAAAATTAAAATTTTGTAAAATACATGTTTCAAACTCTATAAATATTAACCAATTCAGTTTTTATTACATATAATCGAATTTATCGATGAAAATATACTTTATTTTTATGTTATTTTTTTTGACAGGACTAAATTAGTCTGATATAACAATGTTCGTAAACAAAACAAACTTCATAAAATATAAATGTGGGTCAACTGCATTAATTAAAAATACAATAAAGATCAACAAGACATGTGTTCTGTTTTACGCAGACCATAACATCATAAAGGTACAAATCAATGGTTCCTTCAATGTTAGATATCACGCCAGAAAACAACATTACACAATATATCCAGAATATCCGCAAATTTCCCCTCTTAACAGCTGAAGAGGAATTCACCTATGCGAAACAGTGGAAAGAGGAGGGAAATATACAGGCTGCACATAAATTGATCAACGCACATTTAAGATTAGTCGTTAAAATAGCCACAACATACAAACGCTATGCCTTGCCCCTGAATGAATTGATAAGTGAGGGAAATATAGGTATGCTTCAAGCCATCCAACGTTTTAATCCAGACCGTGGGTTCCGGTTTACAACCTATGCAATTTGGTGGATTAAAGCGGCCATTCAGGAATATATTCTTCACAACTGGTCTTTGGTTAAAATAGGGACAACCGCTGCTCAAAAAAAGCTTTTTTTCAATTTACGTCGCGTTAAAAGCCAGATTAAGGCCTTTAGTGACACTGACCTAACCCCGGAACAATTGGAAACAATCTCGGAGAAACTTGGGGTAACTACATCCGAGATTCAAAGCATGAATCAACGGTTAAGCGCTCAAGATCACAGCCTAAATACCCCTATGGGAAACGACAGTGATTATAACGAATGGCAGAATATGCTGGTTGATGACGCCATTAACCAGGAAGAGAGCTATGCCGAACGTGAAGAACTATCCCAACGTCATAATATTCTACAAAAAGCGATGGAAGGCTTAAAACCCAGAGAACGTGAAATATTAACGGAGCGTAGGTTAAAAGATAAACCTGCAACTTTGGAAGAACTTTCAAAAGTCTATAAAATTTCCAGAGAACGTATCCGTCAGATTGAAACCCGTGCTTTTGAAAAATTGCAAGAAATTATTCAAAAAGCACATGGTTCAGATATTGGATTTAAAAACTCGATAAACCAGGTAGCTATTGCCTAAAAATATAAAACACAACAAGCTGGATTATGGCGTATTTAACCTAGAAGATATCGTAATAATCCAGCTGATCCTATCGCGATAATCAGTGTAACCAAAAAAGAGCATCGAATAGCCGCCGTTACCGTAAAGATTAATGCAATCATATCTGCCATCCGTCCTGTAACAAAATAAGGTGCGATCAAGGAAATCATTACGCATCCAGGAACAATCTCCAATATGTTCTTTAATCGGGGATGATCATATTTACTAAAAACAAGGTATCCACCAATTCGTGTCAGATATGTTACCATCCCCATGAATATAATCGTCAGAAAAGCGTGTTCATTAATATAGGTACTAAACATTTTTTGATGCCTGCAGCATGTGATTGGGAACCAAAAAGACAAATATTATTCCGGTTAAAGTACCCGCAATAATATACCATTCCCCAGGCACAAACATATACACTATACAGGCAGTTATAAGGCTACTTGCCCAGATAATGCCTTTTCGCCATCCCAGCCACATACCACGAAGTAAAACAATGAATATGGCTGCAAACGCCATATCAAATCCATAATGCAAAAGATTACCAAATAAAGGCCCCAATAAAATTCCTATCACGGCACTTGTAACCCAGACAAGATACAAAGAAACTCCTACAGTCATATAAAATATATAGCTAAAAGATGGACTAATGACTTTTTTTAACCTGTGATAACAGTCCTGCAATGACAATGCCCAACATTCATCACATAAAAAGAAAAAAGATGGTAAAATCCTTTTTAATGAAAAATGCTTGCAAAACTGTATCATGGTGGCGCCCATTAAAATATGACGGCAATTCACCAGTAAGGTCATCGCAACAATCAATAATAATGGCGGTGTTTTTTGCCATAAATTAATCGCGACAAATTCAGATCCGCCAGCAAAATTTAAACTGCACATTAACCAGAGCTCAAGCGTTGACAATCCATGTATCTTTGCCTGCGCCCCCAATAACAAACCGAAAGGAATGACACTTAACATTAAAGGAAAAGCTGTCTTTAAAGCTCTCAGAATTTCCCTGCGTATATTTGATCCTACGCGTTTTTCTTTATTGGAATCAGATGTTAACCCGTTATTTTTTTTATTGAATATTTGGATAACCATGTGCATCACATTGAATTGGTCAAAATAATATTTGATAATTATCTATTAAGCTGTTAATAAAACAGTTTTTTTAAAAATTTTTCTTTTGGAATATATTAAATCTACAACAAATTTCAAAAGACAAAAAAATTTAAAACATACTGTTATTAATTTTACGATCAGATAAATTTGTTTCAAATGATTCTTAGTTACAATCTATCTTTTCGATCATTATATTTAAGCAATAAAATAAAATTATCTATAATATATCCTTAAATCATTTCTTGAACATATATTAAAAGGTGGTTTTTGTTTCTTTTTCATATAAATATTAATTTTCAAATCTTTTTTTGAATAAAATTCATTAAAATTTTCTTAATAAAAATCTTTTATTCACAAATAAATATTTATAGAACGAATTAAGAAACGTAAAATGAGAATTATAAAAGACCCCTTGTCATGGGTCACTAAAAGACAATAAATTATCTTAAAATTAGTTTGGCAAAAAATTCTCGGATAATATTGTATCTTCACGTTCAGGACTGGTTGAAATGACAGCAACCTTAACCCCTGTCAATGCTTCAATACGTTCAATATAATTTCTTGCTGCTGCCGGCAATTCTTCCTTTGACCGAATACCAGAGGTCTTTTCATTCCATCCTGACATCGTTTCATAAATGGGTTTCAATCTTTTTTGCGCTTCCAAAGTATATGGAAAACGCTCTATATTCTGACCGTCCAATTGATACCCGACACAAATTTTGACCTCTTTTAAGCCGTCCAGAACATCTAGTTTCATCAAGGCCAAACCATCCAATCCACCAACTTGAACTGCACGACGTACCAGTACAGCATCGAACCATCCACAGCGTCTTGGCCGTCCTGTTACCGTACCGAACTCGTAACCTTTTTCACCTAAATATTTTCCAGTTTCATCAAATAGCTCGGTTGGAAATGGCCCTGCACCAACTCTTGTCGTATAGGCCTTGGCAATTCCAAGTATGTATCCGCCTGTCCGTGAACCTGTACCGCTACCAATCCCCGTTTGAGCAGGCACAGTATTTGAACTGGTTACAAAAGGATAGGTTCCATGATCTACATCCAACATTATGGCCTGTGCCCCTTCAAATAGCACAAATTTATTATCCTTAATATAACTTGCCATTAATTCTGAAACGGGTGCCATAAAAGGTAAAACCTTTACAGCAATAGTATTGAGATAGGATAGAATTTCATCTTTTGAAAATGTTTTTTCACCCAATGATACCAATAAGGCATTATGATGGGCCAATAACTCATCCAAACGCCAATCTAGCGTTTCCGGTTCTGTCAAATCACACAAGCGAATGGCACGACGCGCCACCTTATCTTCATAAGCGGGTCCGATACCTCGACCGGTTGTTCCAATTTTATGTTCTCCACGTGCTTTTTCACGAGCCTGATCCAAGGCCACATGAGAAGGCAAAATCAAAGGGCAATTCTCGGCTACTTTTAAAATATCTGGAGTAATTTCGATATTCTGATCTTTAAACCTGGCAATCTCATTTAACAGGGCCTGTGGATCAACAACAACCCCATTGCCAATAATACTAATTTTTTGCCTGACTACACCGGAAGGCAATAATGATAATTTATAACTTTTTCCATCAATAACCAAGGTATGTCCAGCGTTATGTCCGCCCTGAAATCTTACTACAACATCTGCCTGACTGGCCAGCCAATCAACAATCTTTCCTTTTCCCTCATCTCCCCATTGGGAACCGACAATGGTAACACTGGACATATAGACTTCCTTATCTAAACAACCTTATTTATAAAATTACACAAATATTAAATGATTAAAGCGCTTACACCAATTACAAAGGAAACAACTTTCCTTTTTTGTATATATATTGACAATTTAAATGATGAGCCTCTTCTTCAGGATCGCCTTCAACCGCACAACTCATTAATGTAACATATCCCTCTTCATGCAGTTTGCTCAACTCCTCAATTCTATGACAACCATAGGGAACAAAAACTCTTGATTTGCTCAAAGGTCTTTCCGCTCTTTGCAACAAAATATCTGGACGAAGGGTTAAACCACAAGCAGGTTCCTGATTATTGGAAAGATATCTTCCACCCCGACCAACTTCACCACTAATACCATCAGCATAAACGGAAATACATAATCCTGTATGATAATCCCAGCCTCTAAATTCAACAGGATCAATAGTTAATTCAATATCCGGATCTTGATTTCGTACCGCTTTTACAGAAGCCAACAACCGTTCAAACAACCGTTGGGCCTCTGCTGGGAAATCTAATTTTCGCAATGCGCCAATAGCCTGATCCGCAGGTCCTGCCGCCTGCAACATAGCTGTCAAAATATCCGAATAATCCCCACCATAATATTTTACGGCAGCAACATCTTTACGATCCAATGCACGCATTAACGCACCCAATTGTGCAGAGGTAAAATTTTCCGGGCTAATAATTGCCTGTACCAGCTGCGGCATCATTAAATCAAAACTGAAGGCCTGAATCCCAAGCGCCTGCAATGCCTGTGCAGTCACAAGAATCACCTCGGCATCAGCCTGTGCATTATCGATGCCAATTAATTCAATGCCAGTCTGTAAAATTTGACGGGCTGCTGAATGTCTTGCCCCTTTAACCCAAATACAGAGACCAGCATACGACAACCGCAAAGGACGTGGTGAATTGATCAATCGTGTCGCAGCAATTCTGGCAATCTGAGGTGTAATGTCTGCGCGCAAGCCCATCATATAACGTGTTTCTGGATCCATTATCCGAAAAGTTTGCTCTGCAATTCCTTTGCCCGCATGCGCAAGAAGACTCTGTTCGAATTCCAATAAAGGTGGATTGACCCGATCATAACCGTAATTAGCAAAAATATTCATCATTTTTTGCAAACCATGCGCTTCTGTCTCAGCATCAGAGGGCAAGACATCGCAAAAACCAACGGGGAGCAATGCGTTACTTATTTCCAGATCATCAATCATATGTATAGTTGCTTTTTACCTTTAATCATCTTCCCGTATGATTCAGCCATCCGCCTTTACCATCGCAAACGCCCAATCAAGCCAAGGTAACAGGGCCTCCATAGATGCAGCAGTCACCGTTGCCCCACCCCATAACCTCAATCCCAGAGGAGCATCACGATAACTGGCAATATCATAAGCGACCTGTTCCTCAGCCAAAAGACCAGTCAGTTTCGATAAAACCGTTTTCTGACTTTTATTATCCAACGCGACAAACCAAGGGTCCACAATTTTTAAACAAATAGAGGTATGTGAGCGATACTTCTCATCTTTTGCAAGAAATTCAATCCATGCCGTTTTAGCAACCCATTGGCTGACAATCCTCAGATTATTTTCACTAAGACGTTTCAATCCTGCCAATCCCCCGACAGATTGAGCCCATCTCAAACCATCCAGCGCGTCTTCAACGCAAAGCATTGACGGGGTATTGATCGTATCTCCCTCAAAAATTTTTTCGTTCAATTTTCCCTGTTTCAATACACGGAAGATTTTAGGCAAGGGTCTTAACTGTTCCGTTTCCTCAAGACGTTTCACTGCACGTGGTGATAGAGCAAGCATTCCATGCGCGGCTTCCCCACCCAAAACCTTTTGCCAGGACCATGTTACCACATCAAGTTTCGACCATGGTAGATCCATCGAAAAAACAGCCGAGGTCGCATCACAAATAACCAATCCATCATGATGGTCAGGAATGAAATCTCCATTGGGAATTTTAACACCCGAAGTCGTTCCATTCCACACCATTACAACATCATTACCCCACTGAATTTCATCCAGATTTGGCAATTCACCATACTCTGCATAAATAATATTAATATTGGACAGTTTTAACTGTTCAACAACATCGGTAACCCATTCCGCAGAAAAACTGTCATAAGAAAGCACATCAACAGGACGAGACCCTAGCAAAGCCCACAAAACCATTTCAACAGCCCCGGTATCTGAAGCGGGTACAATACCCAATTTCCATCCTTCAGGAACATCAAGTATTTCAGCAGAGCGGTGAATGACATCATGTAATCTGGCCCGTCCTTCCATGGAACGATGTGACCGCCCTACCAGAGCATTTTGCAAAACATTGATATTCCATCCGGGACGTTTTGCGCAAGGACCAGATGAAAAACATGGATTTTCAGGTTTTTTTTGGGGTTTGGGAGATATGGACAATCTTGACATAAGCGTTAATAACCATTCATTGCACGTTAACAGATAACGTGAATTGGTGCGAAAGGGGGGATTTGAACCCCCACGCCTTGCGGCGGTCGATTTTGAGTCGACTACGTCTACCGTTCCGTCACTCTCGCTTGCTTATTTTCTCTTAGCAGATAACACCACCAAAAGACAATCTTGTTTTTAAAAAAAATTAAAAAAATTGCAAGTGTTTTTCAAAGATTTTTTCATTTAAAATACATAATATTCACATTATAATTAAATTTTATACAAAAAATTATGAAACTGGTTACTTATATATCATTTATTTAACTTATATTCATTTAAATTTTTTTAGAGTTTTTTTAATAAAAAAATTAATTCCAATAAAAAACAAACCTTGCAAAACTTTTAAAGTAACCAAAAATATTCACTGCTTTAGCAAAATTTAAAAAATTATAAAAATCAATAGTTCATTAAATGATATTAAATAAATTTAATGGTTATTACTTTAAATATCATTTTTTATATGTAAAAATTACTTATTAATAAATAACATGTTTGTATATTATGTTGTATTATACTAATAATAATATTTCAGGAACGAAAAAATAAAGTAAAAATAAGAGATTACTTATGGTTAAACATGTAAAAGACGACAAACGCAAAGATTTAACAGATGAAAATGAATTTAAAACAAATCATTTTGTAAACTATATTTATTATCCTGTTAATTTGGCAAATAAAAATAACGTCACCGAAGATCAAATAAGCACTTTTGATTCGATAGGATATTCCATACACAATAACAATCCCATCCTGAATACCGGTGATTGGTACGCCGTTAACTATAATGGAAAAACTATATATAGTAAGGGCGGATATAATCAGGGCGGTACAAATTCATACTTTAGCCTGTATACGGCTGATCACACAACCACTGATCCAAACTATGCCTATTCTGGCCCTGTAAACATTATCAACAGCAATTTGCATATCGAGAATGGCGCAGTAGTATCAGGACTCAATTACTTTTCCACTGACGGGAATCAATATACGCTTACCGTTGATCAAAATGGTAAATTGCAAGATTCCAATATTTTCAATCAAAATGTCAACATCAACAATGGTTTTTCCAGTAATAACAATTACTATAGCTGCCCCACCACAATGGCCGGCAACACTCGGTCAGACAACGATTCATTTACCAATGCCTATATCCTATCAGTGGGTAGCTGGACTTTAACGGGTATAGCCTCCCAACAGACCCCCTCATCAGGAAATTTTTTCTTTAGTAAGGGTGGAACAACAACAATCAATATAAAAGACTCTACCATAGTCACCAATCCCACTGTCACCGCCGATACGCAGGTTCCAGCCGACACGAGAAGTACGCAGATCAATGTTGATCAAGGAGCAAGATTCGGAAAACAGGATTTTTATTCCGCAAACAACATTGATGAATATTTGAACAACATAATAATCAAAAATAATTATAAATCCATTATCGGTGACGGAAGTTTCAGTGATTATAACGTTGTATATGTCACCAACGAGACATTTACAGACGCCAATGGAGTGACACAAACAGCAACAACATACCGGGATTCAAAAAATAATGTACTCTATCGGGGAAACGGTCCTGTCAATATCTATAATGTCTCAAGAATAATTGTCAGAAAAGGCGCGGTACTGGATCATGCGCAAATTTTTGGCGGAGCAATTCCCAGTATCCTGGTTGAAAACGGAGGCATTCTTCAAAATTCCAACATTTTCGATAGCTACATCGGGATTCAGAATGGGGGTCAATCACTCAATAACACCTATTACTCACCCGAATTCTGGTACAGCAGAAATAATGTCACCAGCCGCATGGAAGGGATCTCCAAAAATGATAAATTCTATGAATCTGCACACTCTTACCAGAATCTTTTAGACATTAGTGATAATGCCAATGTCTATTTCGATCAAAATGGTTTTACCGTAAACGATCCCACTAAAAATCCATCCCAAAGCCAACGCTTTTCGGTTGTCAATGGATTTATGCAACTGCATATCGGTTATGGAGGGCAATTCATTGATCCAAGTATATCAAGCTACAATAGTTATTATCTGGATTATTTTGGCGGGGGGGAAAATAATGATCCAAACAGTTCGCCAAACTATAATTATCCGGGTGTGGATCCTGACCTATCTGCTGATACCAGTAAAAATCCATTGAAATTCGATAACAATGTCGATTTTGCAAATTATACCGTCCGTAACAATAACCCGATCCTGGATGGAACCATTCCATGGCATGCCGTTAAACTTGACAATGGTAAAACGGTCTATCAACGGGGAACCGGCACAAATGGCCCCTATTTCAGTTTACACGACAAGGATCACCTAACCAATGATCCCAATAAAGCCTATTCAGGTCCTGTTAATATCATAAATTCCGATTTTTACATTGAAAATGGGGCTGTTGTCTCTGGATTGAATTTCCTTGCCAGTGACAATTCAAGAACATTATACAATAATGGTGGAACACTGCAAGATTCCAATATTTTCAATCAAAACGTAATTTTTACTGGCAATAGTCATTCCAACAACAACACTTTTATTTCCTGCCCCGTCAACATAAGTGGAACTACCGTATCCGATGGGGATTCTTTCGTCAATTTTTCCTCTAAAACAGGATATTATGATTTAAAGGGAATCAGTTATACAAATAGAAGCTATCTTGATACCAAACATGACAACACCTTTCTATCCAGTGATAATGGATCTGCTGATGTAAACGTAAATGACAGAAGTATTGTCAGAAATCCCCATATACCGAATGTTCCATTGAACAACTCAAGTAATACCATGACTATAAATGTGGTAAATACAGCACAATTTGAAACAAAGGGGGTGCCTACTGGTCCAGAACTTGATAAATACCTCGCCAGTACCGTTATTCAAAATGACAGCCTGAACATTATTGGCCCAAATAACGGTAGCAGTAACAATTGTGTCTATGTATACACAGAAAACGTTCTGGACCAAAATGGAAAACCTGTTTTGGATTCATCAGGTGTACCCCAAACAGTAAATGTCTATCGGGATAGTGCCGGACATGAAATCTACCGTGGTAATAAAAAAATTAATTTTTACAATGTATACAAGGTTATTGTCACCAAAGGTGCAGTTCTTGACGGCGCGCAAATTTTGGGAAACAATATCCCGAGACTCCTTGTCCAAAATGGCGGCACCATAAAAAATTCAAAATTTTATGATGGTTATGTAGGGATTGAACAAGGTGGAAAGTCAATAAACAATACTTATTATTCACCGGAATTCTGGTATTCCGAATGGGACAATCTGGGCGACCATCGAATGGAGGGCACTTCACAGGACGACAAATTCTTTGAGAGTTCTGGAACCGTAACAGGTCTCGTAAATATCGCAAATAATGAATGTCGATATATTGATGGCAATAATAATGTTGTTTATAATGACAAAAGCTATAACCCTCCAAACAATACACAATTTACCGTAGCCAGTGGTACAACCCAAATCCATGTCGCGGGTAACGGAAAACTAATTAATCCGACGATATCAAGTAATAGCAAATATATTTTGGATTACAGGGATAATGCTCAGGAAGAACCCTGTTACCTTTGTGGGACGATGATAGAGACAAGAGACGGATTGAAGGCCATAGAAGAGATCCGTGCCGGAGACATGGTTTACGCATATGAAGGCTCCACGAGGGTTCTCAAACCCGTGACCTGGGCCGGGTCGGGTCACCACAGTGTCCGCAGGAACAGGCCCGATGATGTGGCGGGTTATGCAATCCATATCGTCAAAGACGCCCTGGCTGACAACATCCCATACAAGGATATGCGCATCACGCCGGAACATTGTCTCTATATTGATGAAAAGTTCATCCCCGCCCGCATGCTGGTCAATCATCACTCCATCCGTTACGATTATTCAAAAACCGAATATACCTATTATCATCTCGAGCTGGAGAAACATGGCGTTATCAAGGCGGATGGCGTATTGTCCGAAAGCTACCTCAATACGGACAACCATAAAAATTTCCACAATCCTGAAAAGGTGGTTCAGTTAAGACAGGAGACAAAAGACTGGGCACAGGATGCCGCAGCCCCTCTGGAAACAAGTCGTGAGGCCGTTGAACCTGTCCATGCCCATTTGAAACAGAGGGCATTGCATCTGGGCATGAAGAACATGGTTGCGCCAGAAACAATCACCCACTCCACAAATCTTCATATCATTACTGACAGAGGCGAGGTTATCCATCCACAATGGCCGGTAACGGGAAATGGAAATTATGTCTTTGTTCTCCCCAGTCCCGTTCATCATGTCCATATCGTTTCAAATAGCAGTCGCCCGTGCGATGCCATCGGTCCCTTCGTTGATGACAGGCGCAATCTCGGCGTCCTGATCGAAACCATCACCCTGTTTGACAACAGGGAGAACCACTATGTCAAAGCCCACCTGGAAACCAGGAAAATTGAAGGGTGGCATAATCAGGAAAACATACCCTGCCGCTGGACGGACGGCTATGCTCTCCTGCCCCTGGACCAGCATGTTCTGCAAAAGGGCCGGAAGATCCTTACCGTAAAGGTCATCGCCGCTGGACCGTATATCTCACAAAACCAGTTGGATCATAAAAATCAGCTGAGAAACTGAACAGCATGTTTCAGATTATTACAGAATCAGGTTATCTAATACGTTTCAATACTGTATTTCATAACCTGATCTTACTATAAAATTTGCCAGACATCTTTCTAGAATAATTCTTATCCTCGATTTCATCGAAAAATTATCATTATCTGCATTTATCAACATTTCAATTAAAATTTTATATACAAATGGTTATTGTTCCAATGATATTGATTGATAAATACCTCATATACCGAACATCAATCTGATATTCTGGATGGCCGCCCCTGATGCTCCTTTTCCAAGATTATCCAAACTTGCAGTCAATATTACCTGATCATTTCTATTATTCGAATGAACCCTCAGCTCCATACGATCGGTAAAGGCCAGCTGGTTTGCGGGAAGACGCGTCAAACCATCCTCAACAAAAACAATATTTTTTCGTTGAAAATAATGTTCCCTCAAACATGTTTTAAGCTGTTTGACCGTACCATTTAACAAATTAACATGCAAAGGTATCGAAACAATCATTCCCTGTGCAAAATTTCCTACGGATGGAACAAATACAGGTTCCTGCACCAGATCGCAATAATGACAAATTTCCGGTAAATGCTTATGATTCAAATCTAAAGCATATAATTCGAAAGGAGGTGCGTTCTTTTCCTGTTCATAAAATGCAATCAGCTTTTTCCCTCCTCCACTATATCCACTTACAGCATTAATGGTTAATGGATAGTCCACGGGAATTATACCCTCCTTTACCAAAGGATGAAGCAAAGCAATTACTCCACTGGAATAACATCCAGGATTGGCAACCTTATCGGCTTTTGCAATTTTTCGTTCTTGCCCCGGATCCAATTCAGCAAATCCATAAACCCATTCCGGATCTGTTCGAAATGCTGTACTGGCATCCAAAATACGCGGTCTTTTACTTTCCATCATCTCAACAAGAGCAACAGCCTCACGTGAAGCCTCATCCGGAAGACATAAAACCACCAAATCAACTGCCGCCATCATTTGAAGACGTTTATCAATATCATGACGATGCTCAATAGGGACAGAACATAATTCAACTGGAAAATCCGCCAAACGTTGTCGTATACCCAACCCCGTAGTTCCATATTCCCCATCAATAAAAATTTTAGGCATTTCTGTCATGACTGTCATTCCAAATAAATCGGTTTTTAATAATTAAACATATGCTTAAATAAAAAAGGCGAAGAAAAGCATAATGCCTTTCCTCGCCTCTGATTTCATAAAGCTGTAAGGCTTAACGTTTACTGAACTGGAAGGAACGGCGGGCTTTTGCCTTACCATACTTCTTACGTTCAACAACACGCGCATCACGTGTCAAGAAGCCTGCCGCTTTTAATGCGGCACGTAATTCAGGTTCATAGTTGCATAAAGCACGACTTAATCCATGACGAACCGCGCCAGCCTGTCCTGACAAACCTCCCCCTGTTACAGTGCAGTAAACATCAAATTCACCTTCACGATTGGTTACCTGAAAAGGTTGATTCAACAACATCTGCAAAACTGGACGAGCGAAATAACTTGTTACCGGACGTCCGTTAACAATAATCTCGCCCTTACCGGGTTTTACCCATACACGTGCAATGGCATCCTTACGACGACCGGTTGCGTAGGCACGACCAAACTGGTCACGCTTTGGTTCACGAACGATAACTTCCTGTTGTGCCAAAACAGTATCAACAACTGCCTCTTTCAGATCAGCCAAGCTGCCTGTGCGTTCTTGAGTCTCTGACATATTCCTCAGGCTCCAACTTTTGTAGTTTTATTAACACTATTTTTTCGGTTCAACGCAGCTATATCAAGCTTAACCGGTTGCTGTGCTTCATGTGGATGAGCATCACTGGCGTAAACATATAAATGTTTCATCTGTTTACGCTGCAATGGACCACGGCTAATCATACGTTCAACTGCCTTAATGACAAGATGTTCCGGATTTTTACCCGTCAAACGTTGTCTGATCGTACGTTCTTTGATCCCACCGGGATAACCTGTATGATAATAGAACATCTTCTGTTCTACTTTTTTGCCTGTTAAGGCGACTTTATCAGCATTGATAACAATAATATTGTCACCACAATCGACATGGGGTGTATATTGTGGTTTATGCTTGCCACGAAGGCGATTAGCAACGATAGCAGCCAAACGTCCCAAAACGATGTCTTTCGCATCGATCAGAACCCAATTCTTGGTTACTTCCGCTGGTTTAAGCGAAATGGTTGTTTTCATTAACTCTAGATTCCGTTAATTAAGCAAAACTGTAATTTGACTTTTGTTTATTAACTCAAGTATGATTTTCGTCAAGTTTTTTTTTAATATTTACTAATTTTTATTTGTTTTTCAACGACTTTAAATATGTGGTATTATAATACCACATTATTTTCTCTTCTCTTTGACAAAAAATCAAATAAATTCTTATTACTTACTACAATAGTACAATGATCCAGCATTGATTAGACAAGCAATACAATAATGAAAAATTATTTCCGCTAGATTTTTCTGTATCTTAATCTTCTTATTACAGTGAATATTAATCAAAGTATTGTAATAATTGGCACAACCAGTCCTAATTGATTTAATTGCCTGCAAATAAAAGGTATTAAATGCCAAATTCAAACCATGTTTTACGAAAAAATTTTATTGTCACAATAAATTGTCGGATGGGGCGAATGACGGGGATCGAACCCGCGACAACCGGTACCACAAACCGGCGCTCTACCAACTGAGCTACATCCGCCATTGTGTGATGAAATGTCTTTACTATAATTCCGTGTAATTCGTCAATTCATTTTCAAAAATTTTATTTAATTTTCTTTTATGCATAATAAATCAGGCTCTTACAAAAATATAAAGACCTGAATACTATGCAAAAATTCAAAATTTTAAAAAAATCAAATCAGAAATCTATACGTGCAGTCACCTTGAAATAACGTCCCGGTTGAGAGAAATATGCCTTCTGTAGACTACGAGAGGATTGTCCAACCGGCAAAGAAGATGCATTATAATATTTTTTGTCAAACATATTATACATACCAAATTGAAACCGCAAGGGACGATAAAAAGAAGGTCTGTACCATCCGGTCAAATCAAAAACAACATAACCTGGCGTATTCCACTGTTTGGAAAGAACACCCGTATTATTCAAAAATTTGGCATTGTCCCTGGCTATTGCAAAAGTGCTTGATAAATCCGTTCCCCAATTATCTGTTTTATATCCAAACCCAATGATTCCCCGGAAAGGCGCTATTGAACTTAAAGCATAATTTATATCTGTATTACGTCCATGGGCATATGCAAAAGAGGCCCACGTATGCCAGTTGGGATCGAATTCCCAGTTCATACTGGCCTCTGTTCCATAAATACGAACACGAGACAGGTTATCATAGCCAAAACACATTTGTGTTCCGGTGCAAGGATTGATACCGATCATATCAATATAATTGCGATAGTAATTATCATAAAAGGCAATATTGAAGCCTCGTTTTGAATTGCCATATTTAAGTCCAACTTCCCAACCACGACCTGTTTCAGCCTTTAAATCGGGATTACCAATGACCTGATACATGGGAGGCGTTCCATAACTTAAATACTCTTCATTTGCACTGGGTGCACGATAGGATTGTGAATATTGTGCATAAGCAACCAATTGATGAATAATCCGGGCTTCGACCAAAATCTTTGGAGAGTAACGAGAGCCACTGGCCCCTTTGGGTAATCCATTGTAAATTGGATTGTTTTGATATTTCGAAGTGTTATGCGGATCCCGTTTAAAATAATCAAACCTTACACCTGATATGATATGCAGCCACTCATTTTTTCCAATGCCAATACGATCTTGTAAAATGGCCCCCAAATCAGTCCCGTGCACATTTGGCATATCCGAAAAATTATTATGCAGGAATGGATTCTTGGTAGCGTTCCATCCTGATTGATACTGACTTGTATCTGTTAGATAAGCTTCACCCCCATATGTAATTGCATGATGTATCGAGCCTGTAAACACGTTCATTGTTGCATGTCCAACCACTCCATAAGATTGAACATCCATGTCCAGTTTCTGCCACGAATCACGCTTCGGCATTAAATCATAACGATCTGAGATATTCGTTATAACATTATTATCCTGCCAATAGGCAATAAACTGCCCTTCGCCAAATAAATCCTTGGCTGGGTCCTTTGCCTTGTAATCATAATGGACAGAAAAACGGGAGCGTTGATTTTCACTTTGTGTACGATAAAATTCCTCTTTTACCCGTTGGGAAGTCAATGTATGTTCATCAACATTGCGATCGACCCATTCTCCTGTAATTCCTAGCCGATGACCGCCTGAAAAATAATGAATGACCTTTCCTACAAAACTTCCCTGATCGTAAGAGGCAGGATTACGTTTTGTACGTGTATTTCCATACCCCCCAGTATGTCCCATATTTCCGGTTTCACTACCATTGGAATAGCCTCCTTCCAGTAAAAATAGTGTATTTTTGTAACGTGTGGCAAAAATCTGGTTTAACAAAGCGCTTGCACTGACGCCATCATAGGTAGTTTTTGTAATCCCGCCAAATTTTTGTCCTGATTTTAGAATATCCTCTGGATTAAAAGTTCGTAAGGCAACCACTCCACCCAAAGAACCTGTTCCAAAAAAGCTGGAATCTGCACTTTTAATAACATCCATTCCACCCAAAGAATTAAAATCAAAGGTTGATAAACCACCCTGTTGAGTCGTAAATGCACTTGCAAATGCACCATCATTTGCCCACATCATACGAATACCATCAATCGTTGTTAATAAACGACTTTGATCAAGACCCCGCATATTAATACTATAATTATTTGAATTATAGTTAATTGCCGCATCCACACGACGCGAATAATCCTCCAAACTATCAATCTGTTTATCCCTGAAAGTTTTAAAGGTTGTTGTTGTCGTTAAAACTCTTGATTTTCCTTGGGAGCTATAATCTTTATCGGGATCAATTTTTGTATAAGACAATATCGGGTCTGATTTTCCCTTGACTTGGATCGGAGAAAGCTTTAGCGAAGTCCCTTTAATATTGTTTTTCTGGTTAAATTTATCCGATCTTTTTTGTTCATCTCTCTGTTGCGTTTTGAGGTCCGGCAATAAATCCTGATTAATGGGATTAGAAGATTGCCCCCAGGCTGATATATTGGTCAAACCTAAAAAACCGGACATTACAAACCATGGAAATTTATATGAAAATGGAAAAAAAAAATGTTTTTTTTGAATAGTCTGCATGGAATTCATCAATCGTTATTGTGAATGATTATTATTAACTTTTTGATGACACAACTGAATTTTAATGTCAATGAATTAATAATGATTCTTAATATCAATTGATATTGATAATTACTATTAATTGGTATATGTCTAAAAATTATGGTGTTAAATAAATTTAGCCAACTTAACTGATTAATTTTCATGCAATAATGGAAACACAACCATGACAGACTCAGGAACCCTTACTTTAACAGAAGCTTTACGTCAACAAACACGGGAAACTCACGAAAAATTGGATCATTATCTTACCAACCTTGGATTATTCAACAACATTGAACTCTACAAGAAATTTCTCTCACTTCAATATTATATTCATCGTGATGCCAACAGTTATTATCATGACCAAACATTAACAGCCATTATCCCCGATCTCATCAATCGCAACCGCTTTGAAAAAGTGAAAGAGGATTTGAAAGATTTAAAAATTGATATCCCTTCCACTACCTTTACTTCACCAAACACAACGAATGCTTCTGAGGCGGTAGGTTTTCTTTATGTTGTCGAAGGATCTAAACTTGGGGCAAATACGCTTTTAAAACGCGTGGAAAAAATTGGTTTATCTGAAAATTATGGGGCACGACATATGGCACCAGATCAAGATGGAAGAGGCGCATCCTGGAAAATATTTCAAAATTCAATTAACCAGGCAAAATTGGATATTCATACCACCATTAAAAGTGCCACCACCGCATTTAGCCAAATCCTTGCCTATGCTAAATTTGTAACGACATAACTTTAATTACATAAAACGGGTTATTTATTACATAACCCGGTTTTAAATACAAATATCCTTATTACCATCTTTACATAAAAATTTTCTATTTTTTACGATACAGAAAAATATTTAATCTTAGGCTTTCTCATCCAGTTTAATACCAGCTCCATAATTTGATAATGATAATTAATATCACTTAATATTGATAATTAATATCACTTAATATAAGATAAAATTCATTAAGTTGAATTGCCTGTTAAAAAATTTATTAAATATACAGGATCTTATTGGATTAACATCATGTCAGATACATTTATAGGATCATATTTTATCTCTCATCATCTATATGGAGATAACTAATGACCACTTTATCTTTTTCACCCTGGCAACTATTTGAAAATGCAAATCCTGTTGTGCAGTTTGTCATGATCATGCTTTTACTTGCCTGTTTAATCAGCTGGACAATTTTTATAGCGAAATATATAGAGATTTTCCGCCTCAACCATAACCTTTTGATTGATAAGTTCCGTTTACAAAATGCCAAAGAATTGATGCCTGACATTGATCTTTCCAAAAAAGGAATTGGTAGGACAATGTTATTGGCTATCACGGATGAATATCAGTGTTCCAATGTTTTGACACATGATTCGGAAGGGCTGAAGGAAAGGATTGTATTGTTATTAGAAAGAATTGAAAGCAATGAAGGTCATTATTTAAATAAAGGAACCGGTTTTTTGGCAACCATTGGTGCGATTTCACCGTTTATAGGTTTATTTGGAACAGTATGGGGAATCATGACATCGTTCACAGGGATCGTTTCCACCCAAACAACAAGTCTAACAGCTGTTGCCCCGGGAATTGCAGAAGCCTTACTTGCCACGGCTGTTGGTCTGGTTACCGCTATTCCTGCCGTAATATTCTATAATATGATTCTTCGTTCAAACGCTAATTGCAGATCAAAAATTGCAGACTTAAGTACCATTTTCATGCGTCTGGTTTCTCGTGACATAAGCAAGTTGCAAATAAAAGATAAGAATACACAGATCATACCCTTTCAACCAAAAATGATGGGAGAAAAAATATCATGATCCGTATGCGTCATGCTGATAACGATTCAAAAGAAATGTGCGATATCAATGTCACACCATTTATTGACGTGGTTTTGGTTCTCCTAATTATCTTTATGATTACAGCACCTTTGACAACAGTAAAAATTCCGGTCACTTTGCCTTACTCTTCCTCAAAAAACATGGAACAACCCAACCACCCTGTTTATCTAACACTGAAAACAGATCATACCCTAACCTTAAATGATAAAACTATTTTATTAAAGGATATCAATCCCAGTATTAACACTGCAACAAACGGCAATAAGGAAGAACATATCTTTCTTTATGCGGATACCAAAATTGATTACGGCTCTTTCATTATGGTAATGGATCAACTCCGTGCCGCGGGTTATCATAAAATTTCTTTGGTAAATTTACAAAACAAACAATAATGGCATGAAAACCTCCACGATTACTGACAAAATTTCCTTTACAGAATGGCAAGCCAATCGAAATGATCTCAGATCTAAAGAAAACCGTTATATAATAATTGTTTCCTTTATCGTCTCTTTATTAATTCTTATTTTTCCTTTTTTTCTTTTTTACAATAATTCTTCAGTTCCCAACAAACCCGTTGTTACTGAAAGCAATGCTCTTGTACTTGACTTATCCCCCAATCGAACAGAAACTCCGACTTCACCATTATTGAATAAACCTACAACACTTGCCAAAACAGAACCCTTGACACCCATTCAAAAATTATTGCCAAAATTTTCTGTCTCAAATATTCTACCTGATATACCAAGAATAGAAAAATTCTCTAAACTCAAAATAAAGCAACCTTCCCAACATATTATTCCACAACATACTTCTCAATCTGGATCAAATTCAACATCCACATCAAAAAATAATAATACCGATCATCCACCAGAAAAGGATCATAACGCACAAGTCATACACACTTCTTCAACATCCGCTAACTGGCAGGGAATGGTTTTAAATAAATTCGAACGTTTCAAACATTACCCGCCCGAAGCTCAAGCTGATGACCTAGAGGGAACCGCCATTTTGCACATTACCATAAATCGCCAGGGAATCATCCTAACAAGCAGTCTTGCAAAAAGTTCCGGATATTTGATCCTGGATCGAGAAGTCCTTATTTTATCCCACCGAGTTAAAAAACTTCCTCCTCCACCCGATGATATCCAAGGTTTACTAATTAATTTGGATATTCCTATAGAATTTCATATAAAACAATAAAAAGAAATTTGTTAAACAATATCTAAATGTTGATCTGTTCAACAAATTCTTGTCTTACTATACATCAATCATTATGCAGCATTTCCCTGATAAACTGTCACAGATGAACTGTTTCCTGATGGATTTTGATATGCACTTAATGAAAACTCCTCAATAACCGCATAGGCATGTTCAAAAATTTCCGATTGAATGGCTTCATAATCCTTCCAGACAACTGTATTGCTAAATCCATAAATCTCCAACGGTAACAATCCTGTTGCATCGGGGGCCATCTGTCGCACCATATAGGTCATCTGATTAAGAATACGAGGATGATTTTTCAAATATAAATCCAAATAGATACGGTAAAGACCCAGATTTGTGATTGACTGGCCTTTGGATAAATATTTGCCTAAATCCATAATGAATTCTTTATGATCAACCCTGTCCTTATTTTTTTCTGAATTTGCAAAGGGTTGAAGCAACTTGCTTTCTAATATTTTTTCCTTTTCCTCAGGTGTCATATAATGAACGGTTGTAACATCAATATACACAGAACGTTTGATCCGTCTACCGCCAGATTCCTGCATTCCACGCCAATTGGTAAAAGAATCGGAAACAAGCGCATAGGTAGGAATCATCGTAATTGTATTATCAAAATTGCGAACCTTGACAGTTGTCAAACCAATATCCATTACAATTCCATCCGCACCATATTTGGGCATTTGTATCCAGTCATTTACACGCATCATATTATTTGCAGATAACTGAACTCCCGCTGATAAGCCCAGAATGGAATCCTTAAAAACCAACATGATGACAGCTGCCATGGCTCCCAGTCCACTGATCAGGATAAGTGGCGATTTGTCAATTAGTACGGAAAGAATAAAAATACCAAAAAGCAGTGCGGCCAATAATTTAAATCCCTGAAATATACCTCCAAGCGGAAGCCGTGCCGCTATATCCAGCTTACTTGCAAATTTTAAAACAATATCCAGAAATGAAAATATTGACAGAAGTGCACAGACCAATACCCAAACTTTTGCGGCAATCATAAGAAAAACTAGCGTTTTCACACCCTGATGCACCCAAAAAGTGGTCTGCAGTATGACAATCAACCCCTGCACAGTAAAAGCCATACGGCTAAATAACTGATTCTCTGTAACGACCTTGCTCCATAGTCGCGTGCTTTTTTGTGCAAATTGAACCAATCGGACCAACACAATCCGATGTAAAATCACATGAACAATGGCCGCCGTAAGGATGATAATAGATACAGCTGTTAAAAACAAAGTAAACTGATTAAATTTAAAACCATGTTGCTGTAAAAAATCTATAATATGTTGTTGCATATTAACCTCTTGATTAATTGTGCGATAAAATAATTTTTCATTAATAATCTCATTAAAAAATCTGGTTATTTTAACCCAAATATATCTTCGATATCTTAATATCTTATCTGTAGTATTTTAATCGTTTAACGAATTTTTCCAGATCACTTTACGCCATTTACGAACACTGTTTATAAAAGCGATCTGACTTCCTACCTGTATATCCTGTTTATAAATCACCTGTTCTGTCGCCATGCCCTGATCCAACAGATATTGACACATCGTTCCTCTCAAGAGGCCAGAAGAGACAGGTGGCGTAACCCATTTCCCCCCTTTACACAAAAGAATATTTCCATTGACAAATTCTGTAACTTCATCTCTCTCATTAAAAAGTAATTGTTCACAATCCAATGTAACAGAAGGATAAAAATCCCTTTTTGTCGTTTTGTGGTATAGAAACATATTATCTGACAAAACAGGTTCTTTCGCCCATCTTGCGATCAAATCGTGATGTAAAGACTGAATAGCATTAATTTCTATCTGAATTAACCCTTTTTGATCTAACAATATTCTTACCTTCCAGCATCCTCGTTCATATTGACAGGAGAGATGTTGCAGGCTTTTTAACAATTCTGCCTGGTTAAAGGAAAAATCAAAATATTCAGCCGATTTTTTCAGCCGGTCCAGATGTAAAGGTAAAAGAAAATAACATCCATTCTCTAGCAAGACTGATTCAAGTAAATGATCGGGTATCCGGCGATCATACAAAACCTGTATTTTATGAATAACCTCACGATATTCATCCTTGGAAGTGGAATCCCAAGTTATTCCTCCTCCAACACCATATACAGCTTTTTTATTTTGGACAACCAACGTTCGAATAGGAACGGAAAATATCGCTTCTTGATCAGGGGTTACCATCCCAATAGCACCACAATAAACTTCACGGGGCTGTTTTTCAAGCTTTCGAATAATTTTCATTGTATTTGCTTTCGGTGCACCAGTTATAGAACCACATGGAAATAACGCCCTAAAAATATCCAATAATGTTGTTTTTTCCTTTAATCGTGCAGTTATTTCTGAAGTGAGTTGCCAAACTGTAGGATATTTTTCTTTATCGAACAAAGATGAAACCTTCACACTTCCCTGCTCTGCAATTTGTCCCAAATCGTTACGCAGCAAGTCAACAATCATCAAATTTTCAGCACGATTTTTTTCATTATTCAATATTTTCCCGTTTTCAAGGTCTTCCGTTAAGATTAATCCCCTTGGGGCTGTTCCTTTCATCGGTTTAGCAGTAATTTTCCTTTCTTTTACCTGAAAAAACAATTCCGGAGATGCCGAAAGAATTTGAAACAATCCAATATCCAGATATGCACTATAACTTGATTGTTGGGCCTGCAACATATGCAGATAGAACTCATATGGGTCTTCCTGGAAATCCGTTCCCATTCTCAGTGTATAATTCACCTGATAGGTATCACCGTCAGCGATATGATTTTTAACAGCTGCAATAGCTTGTTGATATTCATGCCATGAACAATCAGGTTGCCAATTCATTAATCCAAAATCAATTTTTTTAGATTGTGGTTTGAATTTTCTTTTTATCGGTTTTTCAAAAATACCAAACCATAACAATGGCATTTTTTCAGGAGGATGCGTTATCAAATAAGAACGAAAGGCAGACGCGGCTTCATACGTTATAAATCCTGCTGCATAATATCCTTTTCCTACCCATTCCTCTATTTCCTGTATACAGGATAAAACCTTATCCAACTGACGTGTTTGTATAATCCTCAAAACATTTTCGAAATTGTAAGGATAGTTTAAAAAATCAAACTGTAATTTCATAAAAACCGTAAACGAAAAAAGATAATCACTATAAAATTATCAATTTTTTAATCTAATTCTATAATAATACAGCGATGTATATTTATTTTATAATCATTGATAGAAAATGATTTATTTAATTGTATAAAAACCAAATCATGAAAATAAATCTTTTAAAACCGATATTTGGTTTTTAAAAGGTTAAGACAAAAAACGATTGTTCTAAACGGTAATATTAAAAATAGCATCCTTATACTATCGACAACGTATCAATATATGATTTTTACGACCTGATGACAGCTTAATAACCCCATCACATAACGCATCATCAGTAATAATTTGTCCCTCATCACTAATTTTTTCATCATTAATTCTTGCTCCACCCCCTCGAATTAATCTTCTGGCTTCCGCATTACTATTCACTAACTTTCCAAGAACAAATAAACGAAAAACAGGAACACCCTGTTGTAGCATTTCGGTGGGCAAGACTATTTCGGGTAATCCGTCTTGAGCCAGTTTACCCTGCTCAAATATGTCTCTAGCCGCCTTCTGTGCAGCTTCCGCTTCACTACGACCATGACAAATTGCGGTCACTTCTGTTGCCAGCATTTTTTTCGCCTCGTTTATTTCCGCTCCTTGCAAAGCGGCTAAACGTTCACATTCCTGAATGGAAAGATCTGTGAAAAGTTTAAGAAAACGACCAACATCCTGGTCTTCCGTATTACGCCAAAATTGCCAGAAATCAAAAACCGAACATTTCTCCTTGTTAAGCCAAATGGCTCCTTTGGCTGTTTTCCCCATCTTGGCCCCTGAACTTGTTGTCAATAAGGGGGCTGTTAATCCAAATACCTGTTTTCCCTCCATTCGACGTACAAGTTCTACACCAGATACAATATTTCCCCATTGATCTGAACCACCCATCTGTAAAACAGTTCCATAACGACGATTTAATTCGCGAAAATCATATGATTGCAAAATGGAATAGTTAAATTCAAGAAATGATAACCCTTGTTCTCTTTCCAAACGTGTTTTAACACTGTCAAAGGATAACATACGGTTAACTGAAAAATGAATGCCAACATCCCTTAGCAAGTCAATGTAGGAAAGCTTTTTCAGCCATTCTGCATTATCAACCGTAATTGTTTTGTTTTCGCCTGATCCAAATTGTAAAATTTGATGAATATTCTGGACAATCCCATCTAAATTCCGGTCAATTGTACCCTGATTCATCAAGCTGCGTGCCTCTTCCCGGAAAGAGGGGTCTCCGATTTGGGCTGTTCCACCACCAACTAAAGCAACGGGCTGATGTCCATGTTTTTGCAATAAACGCAACAGCATCAGCTGTACCAAAGACCCGACATGCAAACTGTCAGCTGTTGGATCAAATCCGATATATCCAGAAATAGAACCTTTTGCCATACGCTCATCCAGGCTTTTCAGATCAGTCGCCTGAAAAATAAATCCTCGTGCCTGTGCTTCCTGTATAAACGAACTTTTTGGGGTCATAATATTATCTCAAAATCAGATTTGGTCAAAAATTTAATCAACGTTGACTTGAACTCGGCAAATCAGATTTTTCTATGTATCATGAATTAGTTTAAAATCAAAGAACACGCTTTAAATGTTCCTCAAAACTAAAGAGACTCTTTTTATGAATTATGAAGGGGGTAATGAAATGGGCGGTGCATACCCATTTGACGGGTCAGTGATCCTGACCTTTTGCTGAGACTGGCGTGAATGTTTTAACCCTAACAAAATAGACGGGGGTGAAACATAATGATTAGGTGTTCCACTTGTATATTCACGCATAGTCGATTGATCATCTGTCAAGGCAGGATGTTCAGAATTGGTATAGACACCCCCCTCCTCGATATAGGGATCTGGATGAGTATGCCAACCTTTTTTACGTAGCGGATTATGCATCTGATGTTTGGAAGGGTATAAACCTCTTTTTTTATGATAGGATGGAAAAATGCCAGTATTAGTATTATACTTATTCTCCGATTGATGGATATTCCATTCTTCATTCGGGGTTTCCTTAGTTGTCACAGAAGGCTTGGCATAAATTGAATGACTTGATGAATCATATAGACTTATCCCAATCATGAATAAGAAAAGTTGGTATTTTTTCATAATTCGTTCATATCCCTTAATAATCGCCTAGATTATAATATTTTTTTAGACAAATGGTGAATGTTTTTTGATTATCTTTTTATGGTTTGCATCCGAATGATCGGACAAAAAAACTTTTCTTGAACAATTATATTCAAATAACAATTAATAACATTTAATATTTTATTTAAGCCTAAAAATTTTGGAAATCCAACATTCATTTATAAATTAACTAAATTTTTATTTCAGTAATTTTTTAAACCATTTGTCTTTTTCCTATGCCAATGCAGGTGACAGCTAGGTTTACGATAATGATTATAACACGATAGGTGGCTTTAATCCTGATTTCGATAAGGTCTGATAAGTATTGTCAATTTATTGGGTAAGGTTGATCATAATTCCGGTAAGATATATAATCAAGAATGATCATTTTATTAGGTAAGATTGACCCAAAACATCACAACCGGGATTAATATTATTAAAAGATAAACTTATATCAAAATGGGTATGGTAATTATGAGGATTATAAAAAAAAGACTTTTACTGTCCTATAGCGCTTTTCTGGGATTACTTTTATCCTGTCCAGCCTTGGCTGAAACTACCCAAGTCACAGACGAATCAAAAACGACCATTAATCACTCCCCAACGGGAGATAACATGATGCATCAAAAATTTGATTTTCTAAAATCCTACGCTCATGAAAAAAACCAAGATTTCGATAAAGATCTAGATACGCTGGAAAAGCAAATCCAAGACAAAAACAGCAATCTACACAAAAATCTGGAACAACTTAAAACCTATACACATGATAAAAAGAAAGATTTAAATGAAGAAATTGAATATCTTAAAACACAAGTTAATGATAAGAACAGTGACCTTTATAAAAAACTCAATGAATTAGAAACAAAGGCCAAAGACAAAAATAGCGATATATATCGGGAACTGAAACATATAAAAGATATAATCGAAAGTCAGCCTGATCAACCCAATAAACCGGCATCTTTAAGCAAATAAAGATAACATTTAATAACTGGAGAAACTCTCTTTTCTTCAGTTATCTTTTTTCATTAAAATTCATAGAATAACTATATCTCATAGCATTTCATTATTTGCTATATAATTAAGTAATAAATTAAAATATATTGAATTTAAAATATTTAAAATATAGAATAGAAATTATAATGAGTTATATAATATAAAATAATTTTGCCAATAATAATTAATAAACTTATCCAAGTAATAAAATTTAATTATTAATTTATTATTTTATATTTCTCAAATTTCTTTAGGTGATAAATATGTCTGAAAAAGAAAAGTCTGAGAATAATGCGAATTCTTCCGTATTTCATACCAACTCTCGTCGCCAAGTCCTTACCGGTGTCGCTGTTGGAGCTGCCGCTTTAGCGACAAACAGGAGTATTCATGCCATGCCTGAACATGTTGAAAATAAATCTGTCCCTCCTCTAAAAAACCCAATGTCCCTATACCCAACGCCTCCCTTTTCTAAACAGCCACAACCTTGGCCTGGTTTACAGTCCAAGATGCAACCTGTTCCTGATTGCGGAGAAAAAACATATCAGGGAAGCGGACGTTTAAAAGGACGACACGCACTAGTTACAGGAGGTGATTCCGGTATTGGACGCGCTGCCGCTATAGCCTTTGCACGTGAAGGAGCGGATGTTGCCATCAATTATCTACCACAAGAAGAACCTGATGCAAAGGAGGTCATCGATCTTATACAAAAAGCCGGACGTAAGGCTGTTGCATTACCCGGTGATATCCGGAATGAGGATTTCTGTAAAAAACTTGTTGCAGATGCTTTAGCCAAATTGGGCCAAATAGATATTCTTGCCCATGTGGCTGGAAGGCAAAAATATTCTGAACAACTGACTGATATAACAACAGAAGAATTTGATTGGACAATGAAAACCAATCTTTATGCACTTTTCTGGATCACCAAAGCTGCCATTCCACATTTGCCACCTGGCAGTTCCATCATCACCACCTCTTCACTCGTATCATATATGCCTCCAGAAATTCTGGTGGATTATGGCATGTCCAAAGCAGGTATCAGCAACTTTACAAAATCAATGGCCAAACAGCTTCTTCCCAAAGGAATACGTGTCAACTGTGTTGATCCAGGACCTTTCTGGACCCCCCTACAAATTTGCGGGGCTCAGCCCCAATCAGCTATTCCCAACTTTGGTGGTGAAAGTCCATTTAAACGACCTGGGCAACCTGCAGAAATCGCTCCCTTGTATGTTACACTTGCCTCTACTGAATCATCTTATGTAACAGGGCAAAGCTGGGGAATTGTGGGAGGAACAGGACAACCTGGATAATCTTATTATTTTCTACTTTATAATCTCTAAGTATCCATTATTTTTAAGGTTCATTAATTTTATAATGAACCTTTTTTATAAAAAATTATCTTTCTAAGTCTCGCTTATTTTCAATTTAACCCAATAATTTGCCTTTAAAACGGACAACTTATCTCCAATTCCACGTTTCCGGGACAAATGATCCCATTGTTCAAACCTGTGTAGATCCCGTTTGGCCAAAATAACAGGTAAAATAACGGATCTGTAATGACGATCTAACAAACAAGCCTTCTCGCTTCTTCGCAAATAAAAATATGCCTTTTCTATTAAAATATCACGGATTGCATTAAGTTCTGATGATGTTACGCTAATTCCGTTTTCTGACCGCTGTAACGAGAAATCATGAATTATCTCTGCTGGCAAAGGACAACGCCCTTTTCTAAATATATTCGGTAAATTTTTTGAAATATGAACGGTTTCACTGGCAATACCCGCTGCAATCACCGCTTCAACCAACGGTAATTCTCTTATTTTAAAAAGATTTGCAAGAATCCGCTGAATTTGTCCAACAGACCGCACCATTATCGAATCCCAATGATTCCAATTTTTTATACCCTCCAATTCTTCTTCGCGAGCGGAAATGATTTTTAAAAGATCTTCAGCAGAAAACAAATTTCGATCCAGAGAATCCTTGATATAAGGCGCAATTTCATGATCCCGGTCGGATTTGTTTGCCAACAAGTCCCGCCACCATTGCAAACGGATATAACCCGCCATTGGCCCTGCCACATCCCATGAAGAGGATAGGGTCACGGCCCGAGTAATCTCGGTATAAAATGCCAATAAACGAAAATATTGTTCTCGTAAATCAGAAGGCATAAAAAGCGCGCAAAAGAAGTGATCTGGATCAGACTTCCTTATATATTGGCCGCAAAAAGAAAGGGGTTTAGATTTTTCTTTAATCATTTCCAAAAGATATATATAATTTATGAAGGAGATGTGCCTAAAAAATTTATCAATTAATCTCTGTAAAATTCCGCATAATCTCTATATAAGAGAATTAAGAACCAAAAAGGTCTTATATAATTTTTTAAAATTATTGCAATATATCGAGGAACCAAATGTCTTTTGAATTACCACAACTTCCCTTTCCCTATAATGCTCTGGCTCGTTCAGGAATGAGCGAAGAAACCATGCAATTTCACCATGACAAGCATCATCAAGCTTATGTTAATACCCTGAATGATCTTATCAAAGCAAACCCTGCACTTGAAGGGAAATCATTAGAAGAATTAATTGTAACGGCAGCAAAGGATGAATCCTTAACACCTGTTTTGAATAATGCAGGTCAACATTACAACCATTCTTTATTCTGGAATTCCCTAAGTCCTGATGGTGGTTCAATGTCTCCTGCATTTGAAGAGTTAATCCGTAAAAATTTTGGTTCAGTTGAAAATTTCAAAGCTGAATTCAAAAAGGCCGCTACCACGCAATTTGGCTCGGGATGGGCTTGGCTGGTTTTGACTTCTGACAATAAATTAATCGTTACCAAAACACCAAATGGTAAAAACCCGATTTCCGAGGGCCAGGGAAAACCTCTATTAACCATTGATGTATGGGAACATGCATATTATATTGATTTCCGTAATCGCCGCCCTGATTTTGTGGATAATTTCCTTAATAACCTCGCAAATTATGATTTTGCAGAAGCCCAAATAAACGCAAAATAAACTGTATCAATGAAACCGGCATTCCGCCGGTTTTTTATTCCGCTTTTACCGTTTCATCAGCTTTATCCAATGTAACAGCCTTATTTTCTTTGGCTTCTTTTTTACCTTGGTTTTTTATCTTGGATTGGGTATTTTCTGTTTGGACCTTACTTTCCAAAACAGTCGTAACAGTACTACGAACAACCATTACTCGAACATTTGACGCAATTTCCACTTCCATTTGATCTGAATCTTCCTGGTTACGTACAATTTTACCAACAATACCACCCGCGGTTACAATTTTATCACCCCGTCGCAATGCTTTCATTTTTTCACGAACTTGCTTGGCTTTTTTTTGCTGCGGCATAATAACAATAAAATAAAATACCAGAAATATTCCAATAAAAGGCAGTAAACTCATGATTGTGGCAGTACCACCTCCACCACCACCTGCACTTTGTGCATAGGCAGGAGTAATAAATAAATCCATAAAATTGATCATCAAACTGCTTTCCTATCTTATTCACATTACGTATATTGATCATCTATCATTATAGGCACCTTCATACACTATATAAAGTATCTCGCATACTACAAGATCATGAAAACCGGAAAAAAGATGACTCAATCCCTTATCCCCTTACTGGAACGTATCGCGATTTCCCTAGAGAGACTTGCCCCTCCTCAGCCAAAAATTGAAAATATTGATAAACATAACTGTTTTATCTGGTCCGCCCAGAATAATGAATTGACACCCATTCAGAATATGTCTTTTATCGACTTTCATCTGTTACAAGGGATCGAAAACCAAAAAGAAACACTTTTTCTGAATACATATCATTTTGCCAAAAATCTTCCCGCCAATAACGTTCTTTTATGGGGGGCAAGGGGAACAGGAAAATCTTCATTGATCAAATCGGTTTATCATGAAGTAAACAGCAAACTATCAACCATTTGCCCTCTTTTGAAAATTATTGAAATTCCCAGGGATGATATCTACTCCCTGCCCATTCTTTTACGGTTATTGAAACCTCTGTCTTACAAATTCATCATTTTTTCAGATGATCTTTCCTTTGAATCAGAAGACCGTGATTATAAAGCGCTCAAATCTGTATTAGACGGTGGAATTGCCGGACGCCCAGAAAATGTGTTATTTTACGCCACAAGCAATCGTAGACATCTAATGCCAAGGAATATGATTGAAAATGAATCCTCTTCCGCCATTAATCCTTCTGAAGCCATTGAGGAAAAAGTATCTCTTTCTGATCGTTTTGGATTATGGATCGGATTTCATAATTGCTCCAAAGTTTTATATGATCAGATTGTAACAGAATATGCAAAAGCAAGAAAATTACCCATTTCAAAAGAGGATCTCATAGCACAGGCCAACGAATGGTCAGTTACTCGTGGTGCCAGAAATGGCCGTGTTGCCTGGCAATTTATAGAGGATTTAACAGCCAAATTATCCAGTGGATAACACTTTTTTCTTTTTACAATTTGACAATCCGAAAACAAAAGGGGGACTTTATTCCCTTTTGTTATATTTCATTATCCGATTTTTTCAATACCACCCATATAAGATCGAAGCACTTCAGGAATAGATATTGAACCATCCTCATTTTGATAGTTTTCCATAACAGCAACCAAAGCCCGTCCAACTGCAACACCAGATCCATTTAAAGTATGCAGAAATACCGGAGTTGTTTTTCTACCTTCTTCAGGTTGTGGGCGATAGCGAGCGTTCATGCGACGCGCCTGAAAATCACGTGTATTGGAACAAGATGAGATTTCGCGCCAGGCTTGTTGGCCTGGCAGCCAAACTTCCAGATCCCAGGTTTTTGCTGCCCCAAATCCAGTATCACCAGAACATAACAAGACACGACGATAGGGTAATTCCAATTTTTCAAGAACCTTTTCGGCACAACGGGTCATCCGTTCATGCTCTTTTTCACTTTCTTCAGGTGCGGTCACACTGACCATTTCAACCTTATAAAATTGGTGCTGTCGAATTAATCCTCTTGTATCACGACCAGCAGCTCCTGCTTCACTTCGGAAGCAGGCGGTTAAAGCAGTTCTGCGAACAGGTAATTGATCATAATTGATTATTTCACCTGCCTGTATTCCTGTCAGAGGGACCTCTGCTGTTGGAATTAGCCAACGATCATCTTTTGTACAAAAAGACTGATCCCCGAATTTAGGCAATTTATCCGTGTTAAACATGGTCTGTTCATTGACTAGTAATGGAACGACATATTCCTCGTAATCATGTTCAGTTGTATGAAAATCCAGCATAAATTGTCCCAGGGCACGATCAAGTCTTGCCAACGCTCCACGTAAAATACTGAACCGTGCGCCCGCTAACTTGGTAGCTGCATTAAAATCCATCAACCCTGATTTTTCGCCCAACTCGAAATGCTGCAATGGAGTAAAACCAAATTCACGTATTTTTCCCCAATAATGTACAACAACATTTTCAGTTTCATCTTTTCCCGTCGGAACTTCCACAGCCAAACGATTAGGCAAACTTGCCAGAACCTCAAAAATTTGTTGATCCAGTTTATCCGCACGCGTCTGCAATGAATCTATTTCCTGACGCAACCTTATGGCTTGCGCTTCCAAAACGGAACTGTTTTCTTTATTCCGTTTTAACTGACCAATTTGTTTTGAAATGTTATTTCGATCAGCTTGTTTTTGATGCAGCTCATTCAAATATGAGCGCCGTTCCTCATCATACGATAATAATGTCTGACTAGCTGCCGATAATCCACGACGGGCCAAATCGTTATCAAAAGCCACAGGATCAGAACGCAGAGCACGAAAATCATGCATTATAATAATTCCTTTTCTGGTTTGGGTTCCACCATTCGGGCAGATAAAATTGAAATCTCATATAAAATAATTAAAGGGATAGCCAAGGAAGTTTGTGTAATTACATCGGGAGGTGTAAGAACTGCAGCAATTACAAAAGCAATAACATATGCATATCTTCTGAATTTCTTTAACTTTAATGAAGTCACAAAACCTATTTTTGCCATCAATGTCAACATGACAGGAAGCTCAAATGCAATACCAAAAGCCATGATTAACCGCATAACTAACGAAAGATATTCGGAAACCTTGGCTTGCAATTCAATATGCATATTATGATCCCCCCCAACCTGAAAAGATAAAAAGAATTTCCAGGCAAAAGGAAAGACAAAGAAATAAGCGAGCGCTGCACCCAGTAAAAACAAAATCGGTGTTGCAACCAAAAAAGGCGCAAATATCCTTTTTTCATTTCGATATAATCCCGGGGCGATATATATCCATGCTTGAATGGCAAACATAGGAAATGAACAAAAAATTGCACCGAAAAATGCCAACTTGATATAAGTGAAAAATGCCTCATATAAGGCCGTATAAATAAGATGGGGTTGTTCTCCCTGTTGTCGCATGGCTTGCGCCAAGGGGTGGGCCAAGAACATATAGATTTGTTCCGAATAGTAATAACAAAACCCAAAAGCAATCAAAAAAGTTGCCAGACAGACAATCATTCGACGACGTAACTCAATAAAATGTTCCATCAGAGACATTGATTTATCATTGATCAACTCTTCTTCGGGAATATTCATGGCCATCCCTGTTCCCTGTAATTGACAATTTGTGGTGGAATCATCGCTGGAACAGGTGGAGCCGATCTTTTAACCTGTAAACGCTGCGCAATTGCAGGAGGAAAAAAAATTGGAGCTGGATCTTTTTTTGCCAAAGCTTCCAGATCAGGTTCCTTATGATCGGTTGACACTGAATATTCGGGAATAATCTCAGGCTCTTTATTTGAAAAAGGAATTTCATAAGGTTTCGAAGATTGAATAGATGTTTGATTCAAGGGGGAATTCAAATTCTCCTGAAGTGTTCTATCTCGATCGATTACATCCAATATTGCACTTTTAATATTCATACGACGTAATTTCATCAACTGATCTTTGGCTTCCTTAAGGTCTGGATCCTTAACCATCTCATCCACCTGACTATGGAATTCACGTGCCATGCCCCTGCATTTTTTCACTACGTCACTAAACCAATGGACAATTTTTGGAAAATCTTTTGGTCCTATAAATATCATGCTGACAATCCCAATCAATATCAGTTCTGCCCAAGAAAAATCAAACATGCTTTATATTGCCCCCTTTATTTCCATAATATGCATCATGATTTGGTTTTATATGATTTGTTTAGCAAAGAATTACCACTTATTTATTCATCATTTAAAGAATGGTACGGAATATCTCCAAATAACTCCTCTTTTTTTGGCAAATCATTTAAATCATTTAACCCCAAATAAGTTAAAAATTCTTTGGATGTTTTCCATAAAGTTGGTCGTCCTGGTACAGATTTATGTCCACAAGGTTTGATAAGACCATATCCCAATAAAGTTTCCAAAACAGTTTGGCTTAAACCGACCCCTCGAATTTTTTCGATATCTGTCCGAGTGCAAGGCTGATGATAAGCAACGACGGCCAAGGTTTCCATTGTTGCACGAGATAAACGCTTTGGCCTGGCAATGATTTTTACCAGATATGCCGTCCATTCCTGAGCTGTCCGAAATTGCCATCCACCGGCAACTTTACATAGACGAATGCCACGATACGCATAATCCTCTTGAAGTGAATGAATAATGTCAAGGATGCTAACAGTTGCCTTTCCTTCAGGATTTAAATTTATTGAATTTTTTTCCAGCAAAGATTCAATTGATTGTTCTGAAACAGGCTCCGTTTGCGAAAATATATATGCTTCGATCAACCCTTTTAAATCTTCCAAGTCTGTCCTCATTCCGCTTCCAAATTTTGATGATAGGATTGGCCGTCATTTCGTGATTGCAATAGAATTTGACCAAACTGCTCTTGCTGATCAAGCTTTATTTCACCAAGCTTTGCCAGTTCCAATCCGGCCAGTAACATTCCGCACCAGGCAGCTTTCCATTGTTGCTGTTGTTGGACGGGTGATTGATCCTTTTTATTAACCGCCTCCCAACGGGGTAGAAAAGCATCCAACGCATGCCATCCAGGTACATGATGAGATTTGAGTAAACGTTTCAAACGATTTAGAGCATCTTTGACCGTCCAAAAATGAAACGATCGAATTCGCCACTCCCTTTTTTTATTTTTACGATGGAATATCCGAATATATGCGTCAATAAAACGTGCACTATCCAATATCAATCCAGAGGAATCCACTGAAGTAAGATCTTCATAATATCCCCTGGCAAAAACCTCGCTCCCCAATAAAGGTCGCTCCTGCATCCACAATGCCGCTTTATTGATTTGTTCCAGTCCTTGCAAACGTTCTTGAAGTAAATCAACCGCCTGTTCAGTATCGCCAAAATGATCAGTTTTTTGCGGCAATAACAGACATGATTTCAACCATGCCAACCAACTCGCCATAACCAACCAGTCGGCTGCCAACTCCAATCTTATTTTTTTTGCAGATTCAATAATTTGTAGATATTGCTCAACCAGTGGCAAAATTGATATCTGAGTTAAATCAACTTTTTGGGTTTTAGCCAATTGCAACAACATATCCAACGGCCCTTCAAATCCATCAAGCCGAACAATGAAAGTCTCATCATTCCATGAAGAAGAATGATTTTCCATTTCCGTCTCATGAACAAGATCCGATTGCCGCATTATTATACCAGATTTATGAAAACCAGATTAAAAATTGGCCAACGTGCAAGAAAGACTTTTCGTTTTCAATTGGCTACAAAAACTATTTGCCTGAGTCTTGGAGGTAAAACCCTTAATTCTTATTCGATAAATCGTATTACCCTTAACATTAGCCTTTTGAATGGTGGGAGAATATTGCCCCAATAACTCTGGGGCTTTTTTGCGCATGACCTGCCATTGTTTTTGTGCTGCAGCATTTGACCCTAATGCAGCCAGCTGCACAATAAAATGACCATTTCCTACACGTTTTTCTTCCAATTTTACAGAAGGGACTTTTTTACCGTTATCTTGACGATGATGCCGAATAGGTTTTTTTGAAGGAACAGGCACAACAGATTTTTCTGCCTCATCCGATTGTTCATCAGAGACATTACCCTCATCTTCCTTTGATTGTGCCTGCTTTTTGTTTTTATTCTCTGGCAAGTCATTACCCATTGATGACGTTGCCGTCGATGGAGCTGCAACCGAAGGTACATTATTGGGAGACGATACTCCATTATCCATAACATTGCCATTCATATTGGTCATTGCGGGAGTCCGATTATTAGAGGCTGTTGAATTGCCTGTTCCATATTGTGCAGCTAATGCCGATGGGTCAGCCTGTTCAGGTCCAGGCGCAAGAACAGGTTTTCCATTCGCTTCCATTTGACCTTCAGCCTTATCCATACCAATAGTTTCTGTGTTGTTTTCCGGTAAAGGTTTTTCCTTGGCAGCAATTTGAGGCGGTTCAAAAACGGGAATACCCTGATGTCCTGCATGAGACATCATCCACCCTCCAATGAAAAGCAATAAAATACCGCCAATTCCCGCTGCGGCATAGGCTAATCGACGTGTCGAGAAATCTCCATGAAATAAATTCTGCATAAATGCGAAACGTGGCTGTCCGCGACGATCATAATCCTCATCATATTCGTCTTCTTCATCGTCTTCTTCATGATAACGTGATGCCATTCTTTCCCTGCCATTTGGATCAGGACGATTTTGACGTGGAGACAATCGTCCATCATCTTCACGGGCAGGATTCATACGCGGGTCTTGTCCACGTATCATATTCTCTCTACCCTGACCCGAACGAGAGGCTTCCATGGAATCATCATCAAAAAATGATCTTTTTCTAGGGGGTTCAGGTGAATTTTGATCCATCATCTCATTTCCTCAACTGGTTCTATTCCCAAGACCTGCATAGCAGAACGAATTACACTTGCAATAGCTTCAATCAACGCCATTCTGGCCAACGTGCCATGAACATCACCTTTTTGGATAAAGCGTAAAGTCGCATCATCCCGTCCGGCATTCCACAATGCATGAAAATCTGATGCAAGCTCCATCAAATAATAGGCAATACGATGTGGTTCACGCATCAAGGCGGCACTTTCAACTGTACGGGGCCATTGTGCAAGTCGCCGCATAACCGCTAATTCCTCTTCATTTCTGATATTGGACAGATCCGCATTTGCCAGATCGGAGGCCGTTAATCGTTCTTGACCAAAAATCTCTTCAGCAGAACGCAAAACGGAACGGCATCTTGCATGCGCATATTGAACATAAAAAACAGGATTGTCACGGGTTTGAGCAACAACCTGTTCAAGATCGAAATTCATTTGCGCATCAGATTTACGTGTTAACATGGTAAACCGCACCGCGTCTTTTCCAACTTCATCGATCAGATCGCGTAATGTTACAAAAGTGCCTGCCCGTTTGGACATCCTTACAACCTCACCATTACGAACAACTCGAACGATCTGACATAAAATAACTTCAAAATCAGTTGACACATCCACTGGACTTAGAGCTTTTACTGCCGCATTCATACGGGAAACATACCCACCGTGATCTGCACCCCATACATCCAATAGAATCTGATAACCTCTTTTTATTTTATCATAATGATAACCTATATCATTAGCAAAATATGTTGCACTGCCATCAGATTTCCGTAAGGGACGATCCACGTCGTCACCATAAGCCGTTGATTTAAAAAGTGTTTGTGGACGAGCCTCCCAGTTATCTGGCAATTTCCCTTTGGGAGGCTCCAGTATACCTGTATACACCAGTCCCTTTTTTTCCAATATCCGAATTGCCTGATCGGCTATACCAGATTCAAGAATTGCACGTTCTGAGATGAATTCTTCCTGCAAAACACCTAAAGCTTTCAGATCTTGGCGGATATCATGCATCATGTGAGTCAAAACGCACTGTTTAACTTTTTCAAACCATGCTGGAAACGGTTTTTGTTCTATGCCCTGCAATAATGTCTTACCATATTGCTGAGCAAGATCCTGTCCAACTGGAATAAGATAATCTCCTTGGTATTGTAAACCGGTTGGCATGTACGCCTTGTAACGCTCTTCAAAATCAGTCGGGGAACAATCTCCTTCAAGAACCTGGACATAACGCCAATAGGCTGCCCATGTTAATGCAACAACCTGATTACCTGCATCATTGATATAATATTCCTTGGTAACGTCAAAACCAGCCTTAGCCATCAAATTGGCCAACACATCCCCAACGACCGCGCCACGACAGTGACCTACATGCATTGGCCCTGTCGGATTGGCAGATACATATTCAATGTTGGTTTTGATATTATTTCCAATTTGACTGTTTCCATACGCTTCCTGTATCTGCAAAATCGTTGAAACGAGATTTTGAAAAACAGAAGGGGCCAATTTCAAATTCACGAATCCCGGCCCAGCAGGTTCAGCCTTTTCAATACCAGAAACAGATTGAAGGCGTTCAGCCAATTCCTTGGCAATTTCCTGTGGCCGACGCTTGGCAATTTTTGCCGTAATCAAGGCTGCATTCGTCGCCATATCCCCATGTGAAACATCACGTGTAGGTGTCAATTCAATTCTTTTTATCAAATCTTCTGACAAATCAGGTAAAATTTGTCGCAAGGCCTTTATAACACAATGATAAAAGGAAACATATAAATTCTGCTCAGCCATACAAAAATTATCTTTCTTTATAAACACCTTATCCATACCCAATTATTCAGCAATCCTGAAAATAAAATTGATTATACCCTAAACAAGACTTTGAACCATCCAACAAATTATTTAGATTTTTACGACAAAATAGATAAATCGGTCAGTCTTTGATACTCTTCTATTGCATAACGATCTGTCATACCAGCAATATAATCCGTAATAACCCGTAAAATACCTGATTTCTGTTTTCTTTTTCCTGCCTCCAAGGCACGTATTTGCCATTTTTTGGGTAACAAATCAACATTTTCAGATAAAATCTCGAATAAATGCTGAACCAACAATTCCCCCTTTCGACTCATACGATTGACACGCCAATGCGAATATAAATTCTGATACAAGAATTTACGAATTTTTTGATTGCCTTCCATAATTTTAGGACTAAATTGCACGATCCCATATGTACAATTTCTGATATCCTCTGGCGTCTTCGGGTTCAAACCGCTTAAGTTGTCAGCAGTCTGTTTTTTCAAATCACGAACCAGACAATCGATAACCCGTCTTATTACTTCATATCTCAAACGCTTTTGAAGACTATCCTTAAATTTACATTGCTCCATTTGTTTTCTTGCTTCATATAAAGCCTCTCCAACAACGGGAAGATCTTCCAAATCTTTAAATTCTATCAATCCCGCACGTAAACCATCATCCAAATCATGGCTATGATAGGCAATATCATCGGAAATTGATGCTATTTGGGCTTCCGCTGATGCATAATTGAACAAATCCAAGGGATATGACCGATTAATCCGTTCTAAATAAGGGTCGGGATTGTCAACCGGCCCATTATGTTTGGCTAATCCCTCTAAACTTTCCCAAGTCAAATTGAGTCCATTAAAGGCAATATATTGTTGCTCCAATAACGTTACCTGTCTTAATGACTGGTCATTATGACTGAAACCGTTATAATCCTGCATCATCTTTGCCAGAGCCCTTTCTCCAGCATGTCCAAAGGGTGAATGTCCCAAATCATGTGCCAGCGCCAAACATTCTGTCAAATCCACATTTAATTTCAAAGCGCGAGCAACAGAACAGGCAATTTGCGCAACCTCCAACGAATGCGTCAAACGAGTTCGAAAAAAATCACCCTCGTGATTGATAAAAACCTGCGTCTTATATTGCAATACACGGAAAGCTGTAGAATGGATTACACGATCCCGATCTCTTTGCCAGGGGTTACGACCTTGTGCCTCCGTTTCAGGATAAAATCGTCCCCGAGCTGTTTTTTCCTGAACGGCATAAGGTGCTAAATTCATGATTGCCACGCCTAAATTTATCCAACATAATCAATTTAAATTATCCTGATCATTTATTATTCTAATTATATCATTATAAAATTGTAATGGTATATAGCTCTCAATTTATTTTAAAATACGACCAAAATTCAATGACTACAATCATATATGTATTAGATTAAAATACAGCACTCTCGATTTTACATAATCCAATCATCCGGAATTTTATTTTTTCCAATCACAAAAAATCAAAGCTTAGAGACGAAAAGGATCATCTGTCCACCCTTGCCATCAAGATATAATGAGATTAATTTGACTGGAATTCAATTTGTATCTTTTCATACCAAGGATTATCCTGATGAAGATTGCTAGCTGGAATGTTAACTCTATTCGCCAAAGACTTTCCCATGTTCAAAAATGGCTTCAAAAAGAACAACCTGACTGGCTCTTTTTACAGGAAATCAAATGCCAGAACGCACAGTTTCCATCGGAAAGTTTTAAAGCCTTAGGCTATCATGTTATCGTACATGGACAAAAAGCCTATAACGGGGTTGCCACCTTAAGCCGCCATCCCTATAAATTGCTTCATACGGATTTACCTGATCTACAGAATACAAAAGACCATGCTCGATATCTCGAGATTGAGAGTCGAGACATTCATCTCTGCAATCTATATTTGCCAAATGGTAATTCCGGCGGCGAAGAGGGATTTCAATTCAAAATGGATTTTATCAATGCATTAATCAAACATGCCCAATCCTTATTGAACGACAAACAAAACTGTATTTTTGCAGGTGATTTCAACATTTGCCCCACCGACAGTGATTTAACCACCAATATACTTTCTTCCGATGACGCATTGATCCGTCCGGAAAGCCGAAAAGGTTTTTATACGCTTTTATGGTTGGGTCTGTCGGATGCATTTCGCATTCTCCATCCTGATACAATCGAATATAGTTTTTGGGATTACACCAAAGCTGCATGGCAACGAAATGCAGGTCTTCGAATTGACCACGTTCTATTGTCAGCAAAAATAACTGAACAATTAAAAAATTGCTGGATTGATAAAGAGGAACGAGCCAAAACCCAACCTTCTGACCACGCCCCCATTGTCATTGAATTTTAATAAACAATCAGCTATTCTTCAAACAGCCATCCAGCTTGTAGTTGTTCCTTTATAAGGTGTATCAAACTCCCTTATAACCTCGGCAAATTTTTGATGATCCAATAATATACAGGATGGATATTTTGCCTCTCCACGCAAAGCACGATAAAAATGACGGTTCAGTGCACGCGCGAACACTCCTGGGCCTGTCTTGTAGGCAATGAATAAACCCTGATGCAAATAACTATTCCGGTAAAGACTCAACATACATTCTTCTAGAATAGGACTTTTCGCAACAGAACCAAAAAAGTCATTATGAACTACATTATTATGCGTTAGAAAGAATACATGATCATAAATAGCAGGAGTTATTGAGTAAAATTTTTCAACAGATTGAATCTGAATATCAGCATCCAGCCACCAGCCACCATAATAGTTAATAACGTGAACTCTTAAAAAATCCGCTGCTTCAGCTGGATGACGAGCAGAAAGAAAGATTTGCCGTGCTTCTACACCGTAATTTTGATATAACCACTCTGTTGCTTCCGCCTTATCAAAAATTTTTAGGTTAAAATGACCAAGTTCTTTTAGAAATTTAAAATTATTACTTATTTCCTCCGGAGGATTCTGATCCCAATATAAAAATAAATTATTGGGAATAACACTAAAATCGGCCCTACCCACTTCTCTATTTTTAATTCCTATCGATGATGCGGGATTAAAGATATTCATCATAATTGTAAGATAGATTGTATCGGCTTCCTCACCGGTATGAAATTCCTCATAACAATTTTGCATAATTCGAATGGCATTAAAAGCATCATTGTTTTCTCTATATTGTTTCCATCCAACCACAAAATTATATAAAGGAATACATAGATTTTTTAACTGTTCAAGTTCTTCCTGCTTTAAAGGCAGACTTGCTTTCAGTAAAGCAACCTGACGGGCCATAAGTAAAACATGAGCCAATGGATATTGGGTTGGACTTTTGGAGTGGGTATCAAACGCTATTTTATAGAAAAAAGCTGCCTCGGAATAAAAATGATTTGTCGAGAGAATGTTTGCAATATCAAACAAGGGATTTAAATCTTTTGCCCCATGATGTTTGAAAACATCCAAAGCTTGGGGACAAACAGATAAAATCTCCTCATAACCAACATCCAAATTCATATCATCAGTCATAATTTTAACTTTACCTTAATTATATATTCAATTCTAAAATTGCTTAATATTTCAAATATGAGACCACTATTGACTATCAAACTGAACTCCAGGTCCCTTTTTGTTTGTATGCAACTGGATATTGTTCAGTTAATTTGGAAAAAAATGAAGAATCCATAATTTTCAAAGAAGGATATTTCAATTTTCTTTCTTTTATACAACGCGAATAAATTCTATTTAATGCTCTCATAAAAACACCCGGACCTGTTTTATAAGAAATAAATAAACCATCATATTTATAACAATTGTGATAGATAGACAACAAACAATCTTCTAAAAAAACGTTATGCGGTTGGGCTCCAAAAAGATCATTATGAACAAAATTTCCCTCAGTCAGAAAAAAAACCGCATCATAATTTGCCGGAATCATTTCAATAAACTGATTTTCAGAAACAATTTTCAAATCCGCATCTACCCAAAACCCACCCAATAGATTAATGACATGAACGCGCAAAATATCCGCAGCCTCTGCAGGATGTCTGGATTTTAGAAAAAGTTCCCTGGCATCACGCCCGTAATAGCCATATAACCATTCACAAGCCCTATCCCTGTCAAAAACCTCTACTTTAAAATGCTGGAACTTCTGATGATGCTCAATGTTTTCCTTAACATCCTCCGGTAAATTCTGATCCCAGTAAAAAAAAATAGATTGAGGAATCTTATTCTTAACCATTCTCTCAGGGAAAATATCAGATTTCAATGCATCATGAATTAAACCAACATTAATAGCATCAATTTCTTCACCTGTATGAAATTGTTCAAAAGTATGATCAATTTTCTTTATCGCCTGTAAAGCATCAATTTTTCCGCATCTATATTCTTCAACACCCCTAATATAATTCATCAAGGATGGGGAAAGCTCATGCAACCTTTGGCAATCTTTTTCATCCAGAGCTATACCGGCCTTTACCAAACACAACAGTTTAACCTGCAATAATATAGCTTCACGTGGATGTGCTTCGGCTTCTAATTTACGATAATTAATCGCCTCTTGATAAAAAGCTGCTGCCTCTTCTAAAAAACCGTATAAATGTAAGTGATTAGCGATATTAAATGCCGTCATGACATCATTACAGCCATGCTGATTATATAAATTTTCAGTCACTGGGGAACGTGCCGCCAGATCTTTTAAACTTTGTGCTTTCACTTTAACAATACCATCCTTACAGAATACAATTTAGAAAAAATACGAATTATATCTTACTGTTCCTTACTTGTAATAAAATAATGGAAGTTATAAAACATTATTTAATAAAAATATTCTTTGCTTTGCTTTACCACTTTCATATTATAATGCAATTAATTCTTTTTCGAGGCAATCAGGTATTCCAATGCGTAAATTATTTTACCTTTTAACTTTTTTTCCACTCTCAACATTTGCCAATATTTCAACGGCCTCATCCTCCCCTGATCCTAAAACTTATCCTTCCACAATAAAAAATGAGGAAATTCATTCCATCATTAAAGAAAAAGATTTTCATGACTGGAATGTGATTGTCGGTAAAAATCATGCCTCCCTTAACTGGAACAGAAATTCAACTTCCAATTTAAATTTATATATTACACCTTCCGAACACAGAATAACCCTTGATGTAACAGCCAAAAAAAATACTTATCGGGAATTCAAGCTTTCTTATATAACCTGGAACATCAGGGAAGTTTCCGTGACCCTAAACAAGACAAGGGATCATAATGGCTGGGTAACCTATTCTACCGCTATCTACACAGATAACATCACAAAATTCATTAATGCTTTGCAACACAGTTCACCAATGATTTTGAATCTTTCGATTTCAACCTCAATTCCAATTGACATGAATGGTGAACGATCTGCATTGAATTCTTTCATGAATGTAATCAAGGAAAAAAATCTGAAAGCCCCCCCTCCCCTAGTCACAAGAAAAACAAATCCTGAACCTGTTAGCCCTCCTGACGGGATGTCTCCAGATTTAGTGCCTCTTTTTCAACAGGCTGATTATTATGTCAAAAAATGTATTGATCACGCCTCAGAACCATTAAATAGCCCAACCAGAAAATCAGTGTGTACAACACGTAACGATTATTTAAAAAAGATGAAAGATAAAGGCTGGTGCTGGGGAAGCGGTGACCCTGACCAACATGATAAAAATAAAAATTGGCGACTATGCATCATGAGTCCTAAAGGAAGCGTTCCCAAGTTGAAAGAAAAGGTCCAGGAGGATTTGCAAAAGGCTCAATCCATGATGAAGGATCAAATTTAATTTATGTAAACCAGAACAAATCATAGTTTTTGCTTTAAACTTCGGTTTTAAACCTTTACTCTAGAATTAATTTATGAAGGGTAACGTATTCCATGATTTCTTTATCAAAAACATGTCAATTATTTGTTCTGGGTGTGAGTTTATTTACAACATCCTATTCTGTGACAACATATTCTGAAACTCTGAAAACACAAAAAATAACCCGGCAAACCAGCGAAAACATAAAATTTGGGGAATGGTTATATTATCCCCAATCTAATCCACCGACACTTGCTTGGTGGAATGAGAGAATGTCCCGAGCTGCACCAATCTTATATATTTCCTTTTCAGCTGAAAAAATCACGCTCAATGCCGTAACGCCACTTTGGCCAAATACGGGAATTATTTTCTACCTGAATGATAAAACAGAAAAACAGGGCATCAATCTCATTCTTCAGAAAAGAGATCAGGAAAACTGCTATTATTCCGCGACAATAGATTTGGAAAACCGACAAAAATTTGTGAATAATCTTGTTACTGTACGTAAGGCTCGTCTGATCACACCCATTTCATCGCAATCTTTATCCCTGAAACAAGTCAATCAAGCTATGCAGCTTATAATAACAACACATCCAGAGATTAACTTAACCTTACCGAGCACAACCGCTTCGCAATAGTCTAAAGAGATTGTTTTTAATCTTTACCCAAAAAATGCCTTAACGAATTTAACAAAAAGTTGAAAAAAATATTAAAAATCCTTAAATTAAATTCAAATTTATGTGAACAAAAATATTGTTAATATTATTTGTTTTAATCCTCTTAAATGGAGATTTTTATTATGTCCAACTCCAAGAATAACTCCACTCCTGTTGATGCTCCCATTGAAATTGTCGTTGCAGATATCGGAGGGACAAATGCACGTTTTGCAATTGCCAAGATACAAAATGGACAGGTCGTTACCATTGACAGCGAAACCATTTTAAAAACAGCAGATTATGCAACTTTGCAACTTGCATGGGATGCCTTTGGACAAAAGGTTGGCCGTCCTTTGCCTAAACAAGCCTCCATGGCAATTGCCTGTCCGATTCGAGGTGATATTCTCAAATTTTCAAACAGTCCATGGATCATTCGGCCCGCCCTTATTCCCCAACAGCTAAATCTGGAAAAGCTTGTTCTGATAAATGATTTTGAAGCAATTGGACATGCGATCGCCAACTGTCAAGAGGACCATCTTAAACATGTTTGTGGCCCAAGAAGAAAAGAAAGTCCTCAAGGAATAACCACAGTTGTCGGTCCTGGAACAGGACTGGGAGTGGCTTCTCTTGCATTTGATACAGACAAATATACCGTTATTCCAAGTGAAGGCGGGCATTCCTCTTATGCCCCTTGTGACAATATCGAAATCAGTATTTTACGGTACCTGAAACAACATTATCGCAGGGTTTCCGCAGAACGGATCATTTCTGGTCCCGGATTGGGCAATATCTATGATGCGCTTGGCGCAAATGCCGGACTGCCTGTTACCCATCACAGCGATAGCAATCTATGGGAGGCCGCATTAAAGGGTACCGACCATCTTGCCACGGCTGCACTGGAACGGTTTTGTCTGAATTTGGGAACTTTCTGCTCCGACATGGCTCTGGTACAATTGGCCAACCGTGTTGTAATTAGTGGTGGCATCGGTCTTCTTCTAGCCGATTATCTTCCCCATTCGGGTTTTGCAGAACGGTTTGTTGATAAGGGTCGCTTTGAAAGAATGCTGGCTGATATCCCTGTTGAAATTCTTACCTATCCACAACCAGGGCTTTTAGGAGCGGCTGCGGCTTTTGCAGTCCAACATTTAAAATAAGCTTTGTTGATTCTTTCAAAAAATTAGGTAAATTGATTCATTATGAATAGTGAGCCAAAAAAAATAATTTTGAAAGATTCTATAACTCAACGTCGCGACAAGGAAGCCGCGGCGTTACGCGAGAATCTAAAACGCAGAAAACAGCAACAGCGTGAAAGAAAAGAGCGAGAACCACTGACGTAAAATAATTTTTGTAAAGGTTTGTTTACAAAATACTTGTTTATCATTTCAAATTTATTTAATTAAAACGCAAAGATATAAAGGGTAGGGAGTAGCTTTATGCCAATTATGCCTGATCGCTGGATTAAACAGATGGCTAAAGAAAAAGGAATGATTGAACCTTTTGCTGATAAACAGCATCGTCTGGGAATAATTTCTTATGGTGTATCATCTTACGGATATGACGCCCGTGTTGCAGATGAGTTCAAAATCTTTACAGATGTCGACAATGCCATTGTAGATCCTAAAAATTTTACGCCAAGCAGTTTTGTAACCCGTAAAACAGATGTATGCGTGATTCCGCCCAACAGCTTTGCTCTGGCCAGAACCGTGGAATATTTTCGTATTCCAAAAGATATCTTGGTCATCTGTCTGGGAAAATCAACATATGCACGCTGCGGCATAATTGTAAATGTCACTCCCCTGGAACCTGAATGGGAGGGGCAGGTTACGATTGAAATCAGTAATACCACTCCCCTTCCTGCCAAAATTTACGCGAATGAAGGAATCTGCCAGCTTCTTTTTCTCAAGGGCAGTGAACCTTGTGAAGTCAGTTATGCCGATAAAAATGGCAAATACATGAAACAGATGGGTGTCGCTACCCCTCGCTTATAAATGAAAAAAAAAGAATGGATCGCTTTTTAATCCGTGGGGGCAGACCCTTATATGGTGATATCGTCATTGGGGGGGCAAAAAACGCAGCTTTGCCAATCATGGCATGTGCCTTGCTTACCCCTGAACCTTTATCACTAAGAAATATTCCAAGTATTGTTGATATACGTACCATGTGCGCACTTCTGCAACAACATGGTCTTACTATCACTTATAATGACAAGGATCCACATCATATCACTTTTCAAGGGGATATTGCAAACACCGAAGCTCCCTACAATATCGTTTCGAAAATGCGAGCCTCTATCCTTGTTCTAGGACCCATTCTTGCACGTTGTGGTAAGGCCAAGGTCTCCCTGCCGGGAGGATGTGCAATCGGAACCCGTCCTGTTAATCTTCATCTGGATGCACTCAAAGCCTTGGGCGCTGAAATCGAAATTGATCAGGGATATGTTATTGCAACTGCACCCAAGGGATTACGTGGAGGTCGCTTTGTATTTCCATTTGTTTCTGTTGGCGCTACAGAAAATACAATCATGGCTGCCTGCCTTGCCAAAGGCAGAACGGAACTGTTGAATGCAGCCCGTGAACCTGAAATCTGCGATCTTATTGACTGTTTGATCGCGATGGGTGCAAAAATAGAGGGTAAAGGAACAAGTCATCTGATCATTGATGGCGTGGATCATTTACATGGCGCGGAACATTCCATCCTGTTTGATCGAATTGAATGCGGTACCTATGCCTGTGCAGCCGGTATTACAGGTGGAGAACTGCGCCTGATCGGAGCCGACATTCATGCCATGGGATCTGTTATTCATGCGTTGGAAGAGGCTGGGGTAGAGGTGTTTCCGGAAAAAAACGCCATTCTTGTCCGGCGCACGGGTGATTTAAGAGGCATTGATATCATGACAGAACCCTATCCAGGTTTTCCGACGGATATGCAGGCCCAATTCATGGCCCTTCTCTCAATTTCTGAAGGAGCGAGCATGATTACGGAAACAATTTTTGAAAACCGTTTCATGCATGTCCCAGAACTGAACCGTATGGGTGCAAGAATCAATGTTCATGGTTCTTCAGCAATTATTCGTGGTGTTCATTCCCTATCCGGCGCGCCTGTTATGGCAACGGATCTACGGGCTTCGTTTTCGTTAATCCTAGCCGGTCTGGCCGCAGCCGGAGAAACAAGCCTGAACAGGATTTATCATCTAGACCGCGGTTATGAAGCAGTCGATCAAAAACTGTCTGCCTGCGGTGCTCAAATTGAAAGAATCAAGACTAAATAATATTTTCATTCCTCATAGAAGAGAACTTGTTTTATACTAATGATCTGATTATAGTTAAACCTTAAATTATTTAACAATTTTATTATAATCAGATCCACTTTTGCTTACACTTTAAATGTCTGTACCTGGCGTGAAATCAAACCCTCTTATTTTAGCCCTTCCTAAAGGAAGGATACTAAAGGATTGTCTCCCTCTTCTTGAAACAGCCAATATTATACCAGAACCCGCTTTCTTTGATAAAGACAGCCGCCTTCTTCGCTTTAAGACAAATGACCCTGGACTTGACATTATCCGCGTCCGTTCTTTCGATGTCGCAACATTTGTAGCTTTTGGCACGGCTTCTCTGGGTGTTTGTGGTTCCGATGTCCTGATGGAATTTGATTATTCGGATATTTATGCACCTCTTGATCTCAATATAGGACGCTGTCGTTTATCTATCGCGCAATTAGCGGATACAAAAAATAAAAATCTGGAAGACCCCGCGCGTTGGTCACAGATAAGTGTTGCAACCAAATATCCGAATATCACCCAACGTTATTTTGCCAGTAAAGGCGTGCAAGCAGATATCATTAATTTGCATGGTGCCATGGAACTTGCGCCTGTCTTGAAATTATCCAGCTTGATTGTGGATCTTGTCGATACAGGATCAACCCTAAGGGCCAATGGTCTACAGGAAATTAAAACGATTACACAAATCTCCAGCCGTCTCATCATCAATCGCACCGCCTTAAAAACACAATCTGCCCGCGTTAATGCATTAATTGAACGGTTTCGCCAACTTGTCACCCTTCCAAACAATGAAGATATATCATGAAAATCATATCAACAAATCAACCGGATTTTAAAACATTTTTCTGTAATCTTCTTGCCGCGCGAACAGCAGACACTTCACAAGCAACAAAACCCGTAACAGAGATTCTACAGGCTGTAAAAAATGATGGCGATGATGCACTTTGTGAATATACCAAACGCTTTGACCGTTTGTTACTGTCTCCCACGGAATTACGGATCACAGAACAGGAAATAAAGCAAGCCTGCAAGAAAATTGATCCGGAATTGCTTGATGCACTTGATCTAGCCGCCCAACGAATTCAAAAATTCCATGAAAAACAATTGCCTCCCGATCTTGATTACCGGGATGATTGTGGATTTAATCTTGGGTATCGCTGGAATGCCATGGATTCCGCCGGATTATATGTTCCAGGAGGTACCGCTGCCTATCCTTCATCCGTTTTAATGAATGCTATCCCGGCCAAGGTTGCTGGAGTCAAACGGTTGGCAATGTGTGTCCCGACCCCGGATGGCCATTTAAACCCTCTCGTCTTGGCTGCGGCTTATAGGGCAGGTGTTACCGAAATTTACCGTGTTGGTGGAGCACAAGCCATTGCCGCCCTGACCTTCGGGACACAAACCATTGAATCCGTTGACTATATTGTTGGTCCTGGCAATGCCTATGTCGCCGAAGCAAAAAGACAGGTTTTCGGTTTGGTCGGTATTGATAGCGTCGCAGGCCCCTCCGAGGTTGTGGTTGTTGCTGACCGGCATAATAATCCAACACATATCGCCCTGGATCTTTTGGCACAAGCGGAACATGATACCATGGCACAATCAATCTTTATTACTGATAATGAGGAATTTGCCCATCAAGTTTCGCAAGCTGTCAATGAACAATTGAAAAGTCTTTCACGAAAAGAAATAGCGAAAACAAGCTGGAAAAATCATGGTGCTATTCTTGTTGTAAAATCCTGGGAAGAAGCCATTCCCCTTATCAACCGGATTGCCCCTGAACATCTGGAGCTCATGCTTGAAAATCCAGATAACCTATTCAGCAAAATCAAACATGCCGGCACAATATTCATTGGGAAATGGTGTCCTGAGGCAATTGGAGATTATGTTGGCGGTCCCAATCATGTTTTGCCAACCAGTCGTACTGCACGTTTTTCATCCGGATTATCGGTTTTTAATTTTCTTAAACGAACGACTTTCCTTAAAAGCGATGAAAAGGGTATTGAAAAAGTGGGACCTGCTGCAGTGGCGATAGCAAAAACTGAGGGTTTAACCGCACATGCCTTAAGTATTTCCTCCCGTTTGGACAGTTTGCATAAATAAAACTGGACATTTTTCAATATTCATCGTTATGGTAAGAACAAAATTAATTGTTTTAACTTGAAGGATATATATACTAAAAATGTCTAAAGAAGATATGATCGAATTCAACGGAACTGTTACTGAACTTTTGCCGAACGCAATGTTTCGTGTAAAATTGGATAATGAACATGTTATTTTGGCCCACACCAGCGGTAAAATGCGCAAGAACCGTATTCGTGTTTTGGCGGGTGATCGCGTAAGCGTTGAAATGACCCCTTATGATTTAACCAAAGGTCGCATCACGTTCCGCTTTAAATAATAATGCATCATTCCTCTTTCTTGATGGAAAATTCTGATTTTCCAATTACGCTGGCCTCCGCATCACCAAGACGTTTACAACTGCTTGAACAAATCGGCATTAATCCTGAAAAAATCGTTCATCCTCGAATTAATGAAACGCCCCAAAAAAAAGAATTGCCCAGACAGTATGTTCAGCGCCTTGCACAGGAAAAACTATCGGCTGGCAGGGAACTCTCTCTTGAATCACCCATGATTTTAGCCGCTGATACGGTTGCGGCAGCAGGACGACGTATTTTAAATAAAACGCAAGATGTAAAAATCGCGGAAAAACAATTACGTTTACTGTCTGGTCGAAGACATAGAGTTTATACAGCTGTTATATTGTATAATGCAAAGACACAACGGATCTCCTCACGTCTTGTCTGTACTATCGTGCATTTTTCACGATTGACTGATAAACAACTCTTTTCTTATTTAGAAACCGATGAATGGAAAGACAAGGCTGGATCCTATGCCATTCAGGGTTATGCATCCAGTTTTATCAAATCCATAAATGGGAGCTACAGTAATGTTGTCGGTCTTCCATTATTTGAGACAGCCCAGCTTATACGCGGTCAAGGATTAATCCCCTGATGCCTCAAATCTGGGTTATTTCAGCGCCTGGTCTAATACATATTGCCGTTACCCATCATGACACTCTCTTAGATTATGCCTTATGGTATCCTGGATTTCCTGATGGTTTCGGGGACATTTACTATGGTCGGGTTACCGCCCATTTACCTGCATTAGGTGGAGCCTTTATTCTTCTGGGTAAAAACATATCCGGTTTTTTGCCTGATAATGCAGGTGCCAAAAATCTGCACAATGGCGATAAAATAATTGTCAAAGTCTCACGAAGTGCCCAGAATGGAAAAAATGTCCGTTTGGATACCAAAAACCTATCCATCAATATCCAGAAAAGCACTGAAATACATCTGATCCAACAAGGACCGTCTCCTTTAGAAGATCTTTCAAGATTTTGGGAAAATTTACCAATCATAATTGATGATCCGCACCTTATTCATATCCTACCAAGTTCGTTGCATAATCGTGTTCAAATTGCGCAGACCTCCTGTCCAAGCATTATATCGGAACAGATTGAGACATTAATGGAATCATCCGTTAAATTACCAAAAGGAATTCAAGCATCAATTACCCCGACCCCGGCTCTCGTCGCTATTGATATGGATAGTGTAAGCCATAGCCAAGAAAATCAAACAAAAATAAAGGCGCAATTTGACGCAAACCGTATCGCTTTGCCACCATTATTGCATCAAATAAAATTGCGTAATCTATCAGGTGCAATTTTTATTGATCTAATAGGTCTGCCAATCAAAAAAAGACGTTTATTACAACAGGACATCAATGACGCATTGGCCAATGATCCATTATCCCCCCGATTATTGGGATTTACGCACCTGGGATTGGCCGAAATCGTTCGAATGAGAAAACGCCCACCCCTTCATGAACTGTTAACCTCGGATCACGGAAAAGCTGTTAAGATCCTTGCGAAGGTCATGCTGGAATTCAATTCAGTCAATCACCATTACCGTTATCATCTTTTAAAATTGAAACTTCACCCCCATTTATATCAGGCATTACTAAAGGATGAATATGCCATTAAAGATTTTGAACGACGATGTTCTATATCGCTACAACTAAAAGCGGATTTAACATTTAAACCTCAAGAATGGGATTTTTCTTATGAATAAACCTGCGTTACATTGTCCTATCTGTAAAAAACCGGCCCAAGAAAAATTCAAACCATTTTGTTCTAAACGATGCGCCGATATTGATCTAGGTCGTTGGTTTTACGAGGATTATCGCATTGCATCCCCTCCACAAAATGAAGAGGAAGAAAAAGAATTGCTAAATTCCATAAAAGAAAGACTTGATCCTGATCCCAATGTAGGGTAAATGCTTTGTATACATTGATTCGCGTCAAATACCGAAAGCGAATATCAAGATGCCCAAGTAGCTCAGTCGGTAGAGCAAGCGACTGAAAATCGCTGTGTCGGTGGTTCGATTCCGCCCTTGGGCACCATAAAAATTAATTATATATAAATATATTATTTAGTAGTTTGCAGTGATTTGCCACAAAACACTAATCTCTCTTCAATTTTAATTTAATTTCATTAAATTTCATTTCGTTTGTAATATTTTATTCGAAACAAATTTAACCTTAATTTAAAATCATGAAAGAAATTTAAAACAATGAAAGGTTCGCCAAACTAACGCAAGAAGCATTTCTTGAATGTAATTGGAAATATGAACCAGAACAAAACCATGTTTTTTACGATAAACTTCACTCTAGTTTAAAAAAAATTGCAAAAGAAAAACTAGATATTGGACAGCAAGAACAATATGAAATTTTTGAATTGTTAGCGGAAATTTCTTTAATGTATTTAGATGCTGATAATAAAGATAAACCTTTTAGGGCTTTTTTATAAATAAACTAGGACAACGTACTAAAGAACCTTCAGATCTTACAAAAGAAGAGCTTGAATTCTTAAGCCTTATATTAAATAACATTCCTGAACCATCGTTAAAAGCAAGAATAGCCGATATTTTATGGCTTGTTCAAGAACCAAAAAATTATAAATATGCCCAAATCGCAATTGATTCATACACTTATTACACTTTTGACAACAAAAAAAATGTAAGTTTTCTGTTCCAAGATTTGAACAAATACTACGAACGTGCGATTTATTTGTGTCAACAGATAAATGATAGTAATCAATTAGATAAAATACTATCTAAATTGACATATGTTTTTAAAAGTGAAAATGACAGTGGACTAATATTAATATTAGCAGAATTAATAGATAAAACAAAAAATAAGGATGTATTACAAAAAATTGCAATGCCTAGATTATATCAAGAGGCAATTTAACTTAAAAATGAAAATAATTTTCATTTAGCAATAATTATTTTAACATTTCTAAACAATAAATATAAACAATTATACGATAAAGAAAATGAAATAAAATCTCTTTTCAACATAGCCGAATATCATGAATATCATGGAGATTTTAGATATAAAAATAATGATTGTAGCGCTTATTCTATTTATGAGGAAGCTTTACAAACATATAATAAAATACCTAAAAAAAATCGAAACGATTACGATGTAGATAATAAAATACACAACCTTCATGCTAAATTAAAAGAATCTAACCAAATAGTGTTAGCAAATATGCGTAAAATATATATAGGCCCCATTAATATTACAAATTCAGTGCAAGGATTTGTACAACACATTTCAAACAAAACAGATCCTATTGAAACTCTCAAATATTTTACCGGTTTAGGTATTGATTATCAAGATCTTGTTCAAAATGCTGTAAAAGAATCAGATCAATTTTTTTTCTCTAATTTATTTACAAAAGATTATAGAAGTGATGATGGACGTATAATCGCAAAAATCTCACCTGACGATGAAGAAAATAAATTAAATGAAAAAAAACAAGAAAAATATAGATTAATTATTTATACAAACATATCATTGATTAATGAAAGGCTGAACCAACTTCATTAAGAAGATAAATTTTCAAAAGAAATTTTTGAAAATATCTGTCATAAATCTCCTATTGTTCCTAAAAATCGGGAAAAAATCATGGCAAACGCCCTGTGGTCAGATTTTCAAAAGGATTTTATAGCTGCTATTTATCTACTTTGCCCGCAAGTTGAAAATATTATAAGAGATCAACTTAAAAAAATTAAAGTTCGTACCAGCAATTTGGATAAAAATAATATTGAAACATATAATAGCCTGAATACTCTTTTAAAATCACCTGAAATAGAAAAAATTTTAGATGTAAATTTACTTTTTGAATTTAAAAGTTTATTTATTGATCCAATAGTATTTAATCTTCGTAATAATACCGCTCATGGACTACTAGATGATAATGAAGCATCATCATCAGCATCCATTTACGCTTGGTGGTTCATTTTAAAATTGATTATCCATTCAATAAAGTAAAACAAGATCAACAAAAATCATTACTATCGTCTATAAAACGACCTGCAAAAGTGTTTAACCTGTTCTTAATTTCTTCAGGTATCATAAATCGATCAAAATAGTAATTTTGAATTTTATTCAATTTTTTTTCCACCAATTCATCATGATAATCGCCCATCATACCATTAATTGTCGATAAATATTGAAAAGTCTGATGATGATAATCTGATGGAAACAAAACATCAAAAGTACCATAGGTGGCTGCAATCATACTGATTGTTTTTCTCATGTTATGAAACTCATGAGCTGTTATAGTTACATGTGTTGCAAGCTCTTTCTTAATGATTTCCAGTCTCTTTCGAAAATATTTTACAAAGCTTTTCAGGTTGCAGGGAAAAAAGCAATTTACTTCCCGTTTTAATAAATACAACCCTTTTTCATGCCAAATATAATCCAGAAATACCGCCCTTGGTTTTACAATGAGAGATTTCCTGTTTTTGAAGCCATCCTGTAATTTGCCTAATAAACCCGTCATCTTGCCAAGCCAGTACGGTCTACAATGGCGTTCATCAAAAGCCCTATATGCATAGCACAAATGTTTGAATTTGGCCCTTACCTTCTTGTAAACGGCTTTATTTTCCTTGGATAAATGGCAAGAGTATCTCAAGGAATGCAAAATATTCATAAATGCGGGTTCCATAACCCCTTCCACCCATAATTGACGACTAATCATAAAACCGTCAATCAGTTGATCCTGTGTATAATCAAATACAAGTTTGTCAGGTAATGAAACATTGAGGTGAATTTCATCATCCACCAAAATCATTTCATATAGCTGATCACATTGAAAACGAGAAAAATGGAAACCCTCAAATTGTATAATATTATGTGGCTTGGTAAAAAATTTAAAATTCACGATATTTCCGCTATAAAATTAATACAGTAAAAACCTGCCTGATTATAAAATATAATCTAGCAATTTTTGAACAAATACAGTATTTCTAATCCCCATCATAAAAGCAAACCACATGATCGCACATCCCCATCCTGCCAGTATATCACTTATCCAATGTGCCCCCAATGCCAGACGCGACCATCCCACTAAAAAAACCCATATCAATGATATCCAACAAACCAAACTGTAATTCCTTAAACAGTATAATATAATCAACACAAACATCAGTCCATTGACTGCATGTCCACTTGGAAAACTGGCTGTTGTCGCATGAATATGAGAAAATGGAAAAGCGGGCCTTGCTCTAACAATTATATTTTTCATTAAAAGAAAAACCAGACGCGCTGAAATCAAGATTACAAACAGCCAAACCGCGTCTCGATGCGAACGATGAATCCAGACCCATAATATGAATATTAAGCTTAAGGGAAGAACAACCGCAAATGAACCCGATTTAGATACAAGTCTATTCCAATAAATCAAGCTACTGTCATGATCAGAAAGCAAAACACCATTGAGTTTCTGATCCAGATCTGTGCAAAGGAATAAAAAAACAGCAAATAAAAGAAAAATAAAACCTATTAAAAATAGCATTTTATGATTGAACAATAATCAATTCCTTATTTTCCCTTCGCTATATGCAATTTCTACTTTCCTAATTGCCCGCATAGCTGTTTCATAAACTTCTTTATAAGGCAAAGAAGCATCAATATCAACAATTGGTGCCCCTCTGAATTTTAATTTTTGAGTGGCTTCCACTTTGATTTTTAACAAATTGTAATCGTGATCCTGTTTACGTTGATATGCGGTATCAACATCAATGTTCAACCGAATTATCAAGTCCGGTTTTATGGAAGCCATGTAATCATAAAGCCTGTATTCTGTTTTAACAAGAAACTGGATAAAACGGTTTTGCGTATGTGCAGCTGACAAACCGGGTCCGTCATAAAATCCTACAACATCTGTCTGAGGATAGCGATCCGCAATAATCAAAACCCCCTGTTTTCTTAATTTCAACATTTTTATAAAATTAAGAAAACGAACACAGGAAAAAAAGAAAATGACCAAGGCCGTTAAAACACCAGGAATTTTTTTTCCCTTGGTACGGGCCGTTCCCGCTTTCTTATCGATTATACGTCCAAGTATTTTTCCCCCAAATCTGAATTGACTGATCTTTCGACCAATATTTCCTGATCCTTGGCCCAAATAGCAGCACTTTGCAGGTCGCCCTTGATTTAATGCTTCAGCAAGATCAAAACTTAATGTTGATTTTCCTGATCCATCACAACCGACTAATGCAATTAATGGGCCCTGATTTTCAGTTGATCTTTTTTTATGCATATATAATCTTCTAAAATATAACAGATTTATGTATATAATTATGGATATCTTTGGAACACAAGTTTTAACTTAAAGCCTTATTTGCTTTAAGTTACTGATTCTATACTGAAAAATTCCAAGGAATTTCCAACCTAACAGACTAGGAAAGGTTGTCTTATAATACAGTTTTCATTGACTAACAAATCAAATTTGACCGTAATCTATTGAAATATAGAAAGATTACGATATCCCATTTAAATAACCAAGAGATATATAATTTATGACACAATCTTCTACGCCACCGATTATTGCTATTATTGGGTGCGACGGATCTGGCAAAACAACAGTCTGTCTGGAATTGGAACGCTGGTTGAATTCAGTTCATCCTACAAAATTATGCCACTTGGGCAGACAAACGGGAAATATAAGAAGACGTCTGATTAAACTTCCGTTTCTAGGGAAAAAACTTGATAAAAATATTACCAAGACCAATAAACAGGCTAAATCAAAAGAAGGACCGAACGCATTATTGGCATTGGGAATATTCATAATGTCTCTACGTCGCGTTTACCGCTTTTACAGGATGCTTTCACTGCGTAAGCAAGGCTTTTACATTCTTACTGACCGATTTCCCCAAGTTGCCGTTATTGGTGGACTGGATGGACCTGATCTGACAACAGAAAACCCAGCGTCGTCCATAACACGCCTGCTCACAAAGCTTGAACGATCACTTTATAACTGGATGATCAACCATACACCCGATCTGGTTATACGGCTAAACGTAACCGTTGAAACAGCCCAACAGAGAAAACCTGATCATCGCCTTGAATCAATGATCAAAAAAATTGGAACATTACAACAGTTAACCTATAATGGTGCCCCCATTATTGATATTGACAATAATACACAACCCATTGAAGAAACCATTAATCAGGCTAAAAAAGCAATTGCCGAAAAATTAAATATTGTTTCATGAACGTTTAATAATTTGGTTCATATATCGGCATTGCTCTACGAAAAACGTTACGTGTTTTATTTTGAGTTGGATCCGCTGTTTGAGGAAGCGGTGCATTAATACCAATATCATGATGACCACGTTGACGTTTACTGTTCACCCAACCTTGTTCAGCATTCAAATGGCCTTTATCACCCCTTGTATAATGATTGGGAAGTAACAAGGCGGGCTTGTTTTCCTGTTTTAAAGATTGATAATGTTCAACCCTTTGATTCTCCTGCATTTTTTGCCTGATGGTTGAAGGAATGGAATCCGCGTCTTTAATCGTTTGTTGCGGCGTGTTTTCATCTTCTTTTTTTTCAACCGTCTTTGGAGGGGGAACATGGTGATGATGGTGGTGACGTGCGAAACAAGATAAGAACGGAATCATTGAATTTACCATCAATCCCCCAATTATCCCCAAAACCAATCTATTTCCTTTTTGTTTCATTAAAGAAAAACCACCTTTTTTCAGTAAATTTTAAACTGTATTAATTATACATTATATAAAAGGGAAAATAAAAATACGCACTACAAATTATTACCTATTTATTCATTAATTTACAATATAATGAAACGATACAAGGATTTCACATCTTATAAGTATAGATTGAACAAAAACCTCTGAATAAATTTTCTAAAAATTAATATTGGTTTTTAATCCAATAACAAAAGCATCTTTGTAGGCTTTAGTGGCAGCAACATGATGAAAATATTCGACAACTGGCATGACCATAACACCCCGATAAGCAGAAATACCATAATTCAATTCAAACAAAGCAGAATTTGTCTGTGCTGCGGGTGCACCATTCAATAATGACAAAACCTTTGCATTAAAAGGGGAAGACAATTGCGTCATTTGATATTTTTGTGCATGTTTTAAACTCTTAGGCACTGTATAATAGGTAAACATGAAGCCTATTTGGTCATAGGGTCTTTTCTTCCAAAATCCCTTATTAATAAAACCTACATTATAAAGATCCTTAAATGTAGAAGTTGTTGTTGAATCATGTCCATAATTCAAAATTAAATATAATCCATGATCTTTCTTGGGGTCATTACGAAAAATCATCTGATCCATCATAACCCAAAATTGACTGCGATGATCTTTTTTATTTCCATTTACAGCCTGTGCAGACCAAGTTTGAAAACGACTGGTATCAAGACCAGCACCTATATGATAATATCCCGTTAACTTATCTTTACCAAATTCAGGGTTATAACTGTATTCAATTGGCATAAAAACACCTGTTGCAGCATTCGTACTCCAGTCAAAACCTGCGACACCCCCTTTACCGGTTCCCCATGGAGAACTTTCATAAGCACCCAATTGAAAGTAACTTTGTTTTGCTAAATGAAATAAAAATCTAATCCCCCAAACAGTTCCAGGCCAGGGTGTGAAACCTTGTTGGGACTGAATACTCCTAGGTTGACCACAAGTTGCAATTAACATAAACTGACATGCGAATGGACTTGATGCAAATTCATTTCCAACACTTAACCGTCCTGCACGAATATTAACCTGATCTTTCCATAACTGTTGTTCAATATAAATATAATTCATATGAAATAATCGGTCATATCCACCCCCATATATTTCCTGGGCCTGAATTTGTGAATCCCCAACATAATCGGAACTGGCATTACGCCCAGCTAGATTTAAAATCATCGCATGAGTCGAAAACCCTTTAAAACCTGCAATTTTCTCCCAATCCATATCAACTGAAAAAGCAATCTGATGTGCATAATCGACACCCTTTCTACGTCCTCCCCTTACAATACCTGCTGTTTCACCTGTCCAGCTTAAAGCAAACTGCACACCATGAGGATCCAACTTTTCATTTAATTTATGGAAAAATAATTCACCATCTGAATCGTAAGGTACACTTTTACCATTTTGGTCTAATGTATCAATTTCATGATCAGAATAAGTCTGTGAAAAAACGCATTTAGAATAGTAAACACTGTAAAAAAAACTAAAATGAAACAAAAAAAGAATTTTAAACCAAGTCTGATTAATAGAATTGTAAGTTTTTTTTTGTGTCATAATCTCCTTTCATAGAATTGACATTGCAGAAAAATAATATTTCTTTTAATGAACCAGACCTACAAATTAAAAGCAATTAACAAGCAATATATAAATATCAAATTAAATTTTAAACTGATATAACGAGTAAAATTCGTTTAAGTGATGATATAGCAATTTTGAGTGGAAGTTATTGGGAGCGGGGAGAGGATTTGAACCTCTGACCTTCAGGTTATGAGCCTGACGA
>NZ_JACFPS010000005.1:0-28384 GCF_016101865.1 Commensalibacter sp. B14384M2
CGCCATATCAACCTCATCAACAGTAAAATAAAAAATGTTTCCAATAGCATCTGGTTTTATCTAAATTAGGCTTGATATTTTTGTACTGATTTAAGATTAGAATTATTATTACTTTCAAAGAAATTCCTATCAAATTAATCTGAAATTTTATTACCTACAATAAGAACTTTAGTCTATTTACATTATTATTACTTATTCTGATATTTTATTGATCTATATCACCCAATTACAAATTCAAACCGCCATCCAAGTATATTCATCTGATCATAAAATGTTTGTTCAATTTCATTTTCAAAAAATTAAAAATAATATTCAAGGAATTACTGTCTAATAACCTAATTTCAAATTTATTTGAAAAATATAATAGGGTAATAAATAAATAGAAAAAACATCCTCTTGTTAAGAAATATAAAATATAGTTTATAAAAATATAGTTAATTTTATTAAAATTTTATTTTCAAAACGTAATTTTGACTATATAATAACAATATGTCTGACAAACTGAGACTTTTTAGGATAATTCTGAAATGACTAAGGTAAACCCGTATCATAATATTAACTTTTACACTAATGATTACGAATAAAAACCCTATTCAGAAATTACCCCAATTTTCTCCATTTTCTGTATGTCGAAAAAGTAGAAGTGTTAGTTTATTAGATATTTTATTTTTACTTTATTGTTTTAAGGAGATCGTATAACAACATTAATCATTTTTTAAATTTACTTTATTTTGTTATATTAGTAAAATAATTAAATTTCAGTTTAAAAGGATTAATGCTTCTGCCATGTTAATCCTTTTTTTTTAACCTTATTAATTGCATCATGTTCAATGATAATACCCAAATATTCTATTTTATAACCATTTTCTAACAATTCGATTTGATAAATGAATAAACGGACGTTCAATCCAGTTATAACTGTAAAAGCTTACAATTAAGACAAGTATTAATTCTACAGCAATCTGCAAGAAAGGATGGGTAGCGTTAGAAAAAAACCGTAACTGATAAAATGTGATAAAAATATAAAGGATAGGACAATGCCACAAATAAATGGAATATGACACATCACCTAGTTTTTTCAATAAATTCGCAACTTGGATATGATTGCTCATTTCAAGACCTATACATCCATATAAAATCAGAGCTGGTGATAGTCCATTATAAAATAAATTGGCCCATTCATTAAAATGTAATCCATATAATTTCTTATAAGTTAATATAAAACCTGTAACACCGATCAATATACCTAAACACAAAGCAATATACTTATCCATTACAGTATGTTTTTTTATTTTAAAAAAGATATAAGCAACGCATAACCCGAAAAAAAAGTTGAAAATCTGGTTATCTCCGAGAAAAAATGGAACATGATGAATCCAATGTTCCACATAAGCATATAAAATGACCAAATGTAAAATTGCCCAGATTATAAAAAAAGGAAGCAATGATTTTCTGGGAAACAAACAAATAAAACAGAACATTACAAGATAAAAATACTGTTCGAAGGGCAATGTCCATGCAGCATTCTGTAATGGCATATCAGTAGTTAAAAGGAAAAAATGTGAAATATTTTCTATTTTATGCAAACCAGCTGTTTTAATACCATTGCAGTGAAAAAGAATGATAATGAAAATCATGGTAACCCAAAATAACGGATAAATCCGGAAAATTCTTTTTATTAAAAATTTCAATCCTTCCTTAAATGATGCTTTTTCATGGTTTTCAAGAACGTTCAACGCAATGACAAAACCACTTATAACAAAAAATAGATCCACCCCATATCGCACAAAAGGTCCAGAAAACGTATATATCGTTGCAAATATGGGTTTAACTTCTATTTTAATCGATAAAAAATGCGCCCAACAAACTGATAAAGCGGCAAGCCCTCTTAACATTTGAAGGGTATAAAATTTCCTTGGCAATAATACGGCTCCAAAATATAAATTATTTATAAGGAAATAAATAATTTGACCGAAATGATCAACTATTCTGATTATGTGCTAGAAATTTTATAATCAACTTTTCTTTTGAAGCGACTCAGTATGTTCGGGAAAGATTGTTTCCCATCCTCCACCAAGTGCTTTATACAGTTGTACTAAATTGGTTGAAATACGTGTTGTACTTTTTACCAAATCATCCTGAGATTGCAATAGTCGACGTTCTGCATCCAGAACATTGATAAAGGTTTGCAACCCCTCACGATATTGTTCCTGTGCCAAAAAAACAGATTGCTGGTTTGAATTGACAGTTTCCCTTAATTTATCATTTCTTAACTGTTCGGCTTGATAAGCAGACAGAGCGTTATCAACCTCCTGCCAAGCACGCAAAACAGTTTTACGATAAGCGAGAGCCGCTTCTTTCTGCTGCGCCTTTTTTAATTGTAATTGACCCTTTAATTTCCCCCCTTCAAAAATGGGAATTGATATTGCCGGTCCAACATTCCATGCTCGTGCTGACCAAAATCCCAAATCCTTGATCGATAAAGATTGAAAGCCCATTTTTGCATCCACGGTTACTTTTGGATAAAAATCCCCTTCTGCCACACCAACCTCTGCGGTTGCAACATGTAAGGCGGCTTCAGCCTCTCTTACATCTGGACGACGTTGCAGCAATTCAGAGGGCAAACCAACAGGAATCTGCGGGGGAACTGGAGGAATTGGTTTTTGTTGTGACAAAATTTGATCCAAGGCGCGGGGTGGTTCCCCCATTAACAATGCAAGGGCATTCATATAATTAATGACCTGCTCTTCCAATTGTGGGATCTGTGCATTTGTCTGTTCCAGTTGAGCACGGGCGTCGTGAACATCCAGTTCTGTTACCAATCCCCCCGTATAACGTTTTTGAGCTAGATCGAGTGAATCCTGAGCAATTTTCGCATTTTTTCGAACAATATCCAGTTGTGTCTGCAATCCACGTAGAGTTATATAATCATTGGCAACTTCAGCCAACTGGAGGGTTAAAATATCTCGTCGCTCCTCTTCGGAAACTTGCCATAAAGCTTTACCAGCCTCGTACTGACGACGAACACGTCCCCAAATATCAGCTTCCCAACTTGAATCCAGAGCATCAGCCCATTCATTAAAAGTGGGAATATCAATATCCTTGGGATCAACGATTTTACCTAACTCAGGTTTCTGATTCTCGACACGGTTAATAATTCGACGTGCCATTTTACTACTATGTTGTGCTCGGCTGTAACTGCCCATTGCATTCAAGGTGGGAAAGCGTGCCGATCCTGTTATGATTAACTGGGCACGACTGGCAATCATTCGCTGTGTAGCCATTTGAATATCAAGGTTATTTACGATAGTGCGACGTTCCAGATCAGATAATATCGGATCATGAAAACATTCCCACCAATTCGGATCCAGTTTATTCATACTGATTTGACTTGTAACATTACCGTGGATTGAATTATGGTTTGGATACCATTTTGAAGGATACCAAGGTGTCTGTTTTTTAAAATCAGGTCCAACCGCACAACTGGTCAATGCAATACTCAAAAAGGAAAGAAATAAAAAACAAAAGCTATATTTCATAGTTGCAACCTGATATCCTATTTTAATATACAGCATTAAACGGGCGTTTTCATTTCGAGCCATGATGGTTCTTTAATACTATTTAAGATATGCCTTGATGAATTTACATAGAAGACAAAAATAATATTAATCGAACTGAATTTTGGATTTGGTATAAATGTTTCATCTAACTGTTGAACAATTTCTCCTTGATTTGCAAGCCATATAAAAAATATGCAAAAAGATAAATTTTTTTGTTGCATCATTTTGAATGAAAAGCTACTAAATAAAGCAAATCGAAGCTGCTGTAGCTCAGTGGTAGAGCACTCCCTTGGTAAGGGAGAGGTCGCGAGTTCAATCCTCGCCAGCAGCACCATTTCTGATTATGTGTGACAATTTGATATATCACATCTAATCTCGTTAAATTATTAAAAAAAATTATTACAAGATTGTTCTGTTTTTCCATTCCCAACAAAATATATTTTCATATTCAATGACTCTGATCACTTCAACAATAATCATACCATCAGTCTGATCATAATAAAATTACAATCAAATCACAAAATACCAACTTAAAGACAAAATTAAAAATAAGTTGTTAAGAATTATTCGATTTTAAGGATTTTGAATTTTAACAACCATCTGTAGATTTAAACCAAATTTTAAAGATGGTAGCGACGGGCGGATTTGAACCACCGACCAAGGGATTATGATTCCCCTGCTCTACCACTGAGCTACGCCGCCTTATCAATCATTGAAAGACGAGTTTAATTACCCTTATTTAAATGACAAAGTCAAGTATTTTTCACTCATCTTCTATAATATTTTAACTATTTCCTTCCGAAAGCTTTTTTTTTCCTGCTGACAGCGCTCTAGGAGGCCTTCCTCTACGGGGTACACGAACCGGTACAGGCTGTTCAGCCTCTATCTCCTGAACAACAGGAGTTTCATTTGCAGTTTCATCAATCTTAATTTCGACAGCCTCAGTTGTTTCCGGTTCATCCTCTATCATTTTTGCAGGCTCTGTATTATTTGCCGTTTCCTGAAAATTATTGGGACGATGTCTTTGTTGATTAGACTGGTTAATCATATTAACAATACGAGAATAATGTTCTGCATACTGAAAAAAACTTTCGGCATTGACCCGATCCCCTGAACTTATGGCATCCCGTCCCTGTTGAAGATATTTTTCATGTAATTGTTGAGCAGTTCCACGAATACGTCCATTAGGACCGTTACTTTCAAACACATGATTTCGATTAAAAGAAACCTGTCCGTTTTGATGCCGTGCCCCCCCGTTATTGCCTGACCGGTAATAACGACCTCGCATACGTTTTGTATTCATAAGTTATTGTTATACTTTCCTATTAGTAAATATGAAACTAAGGTTACATTTTGATTGGTTGATAGATAATGATTAATATGAAACAAGTAAACTAAATGAAATAAATAAATTGCAATTTAATACTATAATTTATACAGCTATTAATCATTATATTGAGTTAGTAGCTTCTCTTACTATAATTAAAATAAAATTATATGATAAGCTTTTACAATTTTATATTAGAAAAAACAAGGGCTCTTGTATAACCATTTAAATCCTGTTGTTTTTGCACAACATGCAACCCTACATCCCTTCCAATCTCTGTAACATGCTCTTCCTGTTCAATTCCTAGTTCTAAAATCAAAACTCCCTGTTCCGTTAATAAATCCGCGGCTTGATAACAGATTAAACGATATGCATCAAGGCCGTCCCTTCCCCCAGCCAAAGCTGACATGGGTTCATAATTTTTGACCTCTGGCATTAAATTTAATAATTCATGTTCACGAATATAAGGTGGATTGGATAAAATAATATCAAATTCTCCCTTTAAGGCATTACCCCAATAACCTGTATAAAATATAGATCGGTCGGCCAATTTGCATTTTTCCGCATTTTTCCTTGCCAATCTAACAGCCTGTTCTTTATAATCGACCCCAATTCCAAAACTTTTCGTATATTCAGACAAGGCAGCAAGCAACAGACAACCTGTGCCGGTACCCAGATCCAGAAAATTATAACGAGTTTGGCGTTTCGGAAACAATTTCAACAAAACCTCGATCAAAGTCTCGCTATCAGCGCGAGGAATTAAAGTGGCTTCTGACACTTCCAAATTTAACGACCAGAATCCTTTTTCCCTCACAATATAAGCGAAAGGTTCATGCTGACTTCGTCTATAAAAATATGAACGAATTAGGACAGGATCGATCAATTCTGTTTTATCCATCAAGAATAATTCGGTTCTGCTTTTTTTTAACGCCGCAGCTATTAATAACATTGCCTCTCGTCGCGGTGCTTCAATTCCTGCCTTTTGAAAAAGCATCTCGCCTTCCTGAATTAATGAGGCCAACGGTATTTGTACACTATTATCCATGTAATCCGGTAAAAATCAATTTATCCAAATATAAAAACAACTAATGCTTTTAAACGATAATATAACTAAGGCGTTAGACAGAAATAAAAGGCAAAACCAGATTTTTTTCCTAGGTATTCTCTTCAGAGGCCAATAGTCGGGATTGTTCTTCCTGGATTAAATAATCGATAATTTCATCAAATTCCCCCAACATAACACGATCAATTTTATGCAACGTCAAATTTACCCGATGATCGGTAACACGTCCTTGTGGAAAGTTATATGTACGAATACGTTCAGAACGATCTCCTGTTCCCACCTGAGAACGACGGTCTGCCGCACGATTTTCATGAGCGGCCAACCGTTGTTGTTCATATAAACGTGCACGCAGGATCTTCATGGCTTTCGCCTTATTTTTATGCTGACTTTTTTCCTCCTGCATCGCCACGACCACACCTGTCGGAATATGAGTGATCCGCACCGCACTTTCCGTTTTGTTAACATGCTGTCCACCAGCCCCAGAAGCACGATAGACATCAATCCGCAGATCACTTTCATCAATTGTGACATCCACTTCCTCTGCCTCAGGCAATACCGCAACGGTTACTGTTGAAGTATGAACACGCCCCTGACTTTCGGTAGCTGGAACACGTTGCACGCGATGAACACCCGATTCATATTTCAAACGGGCAAAAACTCCCGTTCCCGTGATTGAAGCAATCCCTTCTTTAAGACCGCCCAATCCAGTATCACCATATTCCAGAATTTCAAAGCGCCAGCCTCGAGATTCCGCGTAACGTTGATAAGCAGAGAAAAGTTCTGCCGCAAACAGACCCGCCTCATCACCCCCAGCCGCTGGACGTAGCTCTAAAATTGCACTTCGTTCATCAGCCTTGTCCTTTGGTAACATTGCCAAACGAATCTTATGTCTTATTTCCGGAAGTTTTTCATGCAACCCCTGTAACTCGGCCTGCGCCAAATCTTTCATTTCAGGATCATCAAGCATTTCCTGAACAGCCTGATAATCCTTTTCTGCCGTCCTTAAAGATTCAATCAAGGCTACAAGCGGATTCAATTCAGCATATTCACGTGAAGCCTCAATAAATTCATCCCCGGATATCTCAGTGGATAACAAGTGTTGTAATTCTTCTGACCGAGCTATGATTTTATCCAGACGATCATTAAAACTTGCAGAAAATTCTTCAGAAGACATAAATTATTTCGCCAATTTCAAAATAAGCTGAGAAACCAAATCATGCAAGGCAACCTCGACTTGTTCACCAGAATTCAAATCTTTCAACTGAACAACTTTTTTGGTCGCCTCATCCTCACCAATAAGCAATGCAATAGACGCTTTCCTTTTATTAGCCCACTCCATTTGTTTACGGAAATTCCCTTTATAGGTCATTTCAGCAGCAATTTTATGCGTTCTCAATAGCTGTAAAACCGTAAATGCCATTTCATGAACCGCATCAGAAAATACAATGATTGCTACAGATTTAGGTTGGACGGGTATCGAATTCAATAAAAGAGCCAATCTTTCAACCCCAGCTGCCCATCCAATAGCAGGAACAGAAGGTCCACCCATTTCTGCAACCAGCCCCTCATATCGTCCGCCCGCCAGAACGGTACCCTGTGATCCAAGCTTTGTCGTTACAAATTCAAAAACCGTATGACTATAATAATCCAATCCACGAACAATATAATGATTTTCTCTAAATGGAATTTTAAACTGATCCAGTGCTTTTCGTAACCTATCCCAGAATTCCAGTGCTATTGGAGTCATATAATCTTTTATTAACGGAGCATGATCCAATAACGCTCTATCCTGTGCAGCCTTACTGTCCAAAATACGCAAGGGATTTTTCTCCAACCGATTTTGACTATCTTCTGATAATTCAGATTTAACAGTTTTGAAATAGGCAATTAAAGCTTCTCGCCATGCTTGACGGCTGGCCAGATCCCCCAGCGTGTTCAATTCAAGAACAACATTATCTGAAATACCCAGGGCATTAAGAATATGCTGCCCCATTGCAATCATTTCCGCATCTGCAAAAGGGGTTGTCGTACCCAGCAATTCTGCACCAATCTGATGAAACTGCCGATAACGGCCTTTTTGAGGACGCTCATAACGAAACATTGGGCCGGCATAAAAAACCTTTTGAGGAAGGGTTTGGGTCAAAGCATTTGTAACCAAGGCACGGCAAATTCCAGCTGTTCCTTCGGGACGCAGGGTGAGAGAATCCCCACCACGATCCTGGAATGTATACATTTCCTTGGAAACAATATCCGACGTATCCCCTAAAGAGCGCGCAAAAACACCTGTTTCTTCAAAAACCGGTGTTATCCATTCTTCAAACCCATATAATGAAGTAATATTTTTTGCGGTTTGCATAACATATTGATGATTTTTTGCCTCGTCACCAATCAAATCATGGGTTCCACGAACGGGTTTAACCACACTCACTTTAAACTATCCTATGTTTGAAATTATATTTTAAAATTAATTCTTTTCTTTTTTTTGAGCAGTTTTTTCCGCTTCAATCTGTGCGGCTTTTTGTTCAACCAATTGCACAATATGGTTAATCATTTCTTCAGCCGGAATCGTATGATCCTGCTTTCCACCAACATAGACCATATGACGTCCTGATCCACCCCCGGTAACACCCACATCCGTCATGGTGGCTTCGCCTGGACCATTAACAACGCAACCAATGACAGAAAGCGTAATTGGCGTTTCAATATGAGCCAAACGTTCTTCCAATGTTGCAACCGTTGGAATGACCTTAAAACCTTGACGCGCACAGGAAGGACAGGAAACAACCCTTACCCCCCGATGACGCAAACCAAGCGTTTTCAGTATATCCCAACCTACAACGACTTCCTCTTCAGGTTCAGCCGATAAGGAAACACGCATTGTATCCCCAATACCTGCCCATAAAAGTGAACCTAATCCAATGGAGGATTTTACAGTTCCCGCTCTTTTCCCGCCCGCTTCAGTAATACCGATATGCAATGGATAGTCACAAGCTTCAGATAATAAACGATAAGCTTCAACCGCCAAAAAAACATCTGAAGCTTTAACACTAATTTTGAATTCGCGAAAATCATTATCTTCTAGGATTTTCGCGTGCTCCATCGCACTTTCCAATAAAGCCTCCGGATTAGGCTCTCCGTATTTTTCCAAAAGATGTTTTTCAAGAGAACCCGCATTAACCCCGATACGAATTGAACAGTTATAATCTTTTGCCGCCTTAATTACATCCCGAACACGATCCGCATTACCAATATTTCCTGGATTAATCCTTAAACAAGCGGCGCCTGCCTGTGCAGCTTCAATCGCCCTCTTATAATGAAAATGAATATCCGCAACAATTGGAACTTCCACATTACGGACAATCTCTTTCAGCGCCCTGGTACTATCCTCATCAGGACAGGAAACCCGAACAATATCAACCCCCACCTTTTCAGCTTTTTTAATTTGTGCAACCGTTGCCTGTGCATCACTGGTCAGCGTATTTGTCATTGTTTGAACACTAATCGGTGCATCCCCGCCAACAGGAACAGACCCCACATTAATTTGTCGACTTTTGCGACGAATAATTTGCTGATATGGGCGTAAACTCATTAATTTTTCTCCAAGTTAATTATGGTAATGCCTTTAACCTTAAAAGAAACAATCTTAAAAGATCAATTTTACACCATCTTCTTTTAACTAACCAACCCCATTAAAATATGCAATATATAACCGCTTAAACATAAAATATTTGTCCTAACGATTATCAGATCCTTCAGTCTTTTCCTGATCATTATTTAAATTCAAGTCATTCTCATTGACCATTTTCTTCTTATTTTTTGCAGGCATTGCATCCGAATTATAATCTACAGGTTCTGTAACAATCTTTTCCAATAGCTCAGGCGTTATAACAAAATGCCGTAAAACCTTTCCCCTTTCACCCAAAGGCCTTGACTGCTTCCCATTATTTTCAATAATGACAGCCCCGGCATTGCCAATGGTCATAACAACCCTTGCATGATCTGATGGAACAGTCCAGCTTTCACCTTTTTGCAATGTTTTTTGCAATAAAATACGACCCTGTTGATCCTGAACTTTTAACCAACTGGCTCCGGATGTCCTGATAATGATATTGTTATCAACTTTTTCTGTTGTCTCATTATCTTTGCTTTCAATATTTTTTACCGAATCAGGATATTGTTGATCAACCTTACCTGATGAGTCAGATGCTTTACTGGTTTGAATAGAAGAGGGTTCCTGTGGTTTCTGTTGGTTGTCTATAGATGAATTTTGTGAAGACAATTTATTTTCTTGTAAAGAATTGTTTTTATCACCCTGCGAATAATTTGCCGGTTTCGAAGCCGGTTCATTTGTTTTTTGGGACTGGGCTATCTGTGATTCAAGTTTATGGATAGCATTGGAAACATTTTGATCCGGTTTTGCATTATTTACATTTTGAGAAGGCATAACAGATGCAATCTGTGGTGAAATTTTTTCCTGCACCTGATCTTTACCATTTTTATCCATAATGGATGGAATAGTTTCGGCAGGAACCTTTCGATGATCAGTCATTTTGTACCAGCCAACATATCCCCCGGCAATAATCAGTAAACCTGCAAAAATAATTACAGCGGCAGGAACGCCAGATTGAGGGACAGGAGCAGGAAACAGTAATTTCTGTTTATATTCTGTTCCCTGATGCTCAAAACGAAAGCGCTTGATTACCTCGTCAACATTCAGTCCCAGAAACTCTGCATAAGAACGCAAAAAACCGGCTGCATAGGCTATACCGGGCAACTGATCGATCTGCCCATCCTCCAGAGCCTTTAAAAAAACCAACCGGATTCTCAGCCTCTGAGAAATATCCTCCAAACTCAAGTGCAATTCTTCTCTTCTTGAACGAAGCATTTCGCCAATAGATTGTTTATTCGCATATTGTTCAGGTCCATTACTCATTTGCTTAAAACCCATTATATAGAATGTTCACATATCTGATATACGTTGTTGTCGTCTTACCAAAGCCTCAATTGCCTGTTGCATAAGTGTATGAAAGATATCGGCAACAGGTAAAATTTCTTTTACCATTCCCACGGATTGACCAGCCATAACCGAGCCATATTCCACATCACCTTCCTTTACCGCACGACGCAAAGCCCCCGCCCAAAAATGTTCAATGTCCAGTTGGGCATCTTCTTTACTTAATTCACCATTACGATATTTTTGAATTACGGCGGCTTGATGCTTCATGAACGCTTTTGTCCCTGGATTGGAAAGACCACGCACGGGAATAACTGGAAAACTATCATCCAACTGTACTGAAGCGACTGCATCCCGTGCCGAAGCGTGAATAAACGCTTTTTTAAACCTCTCGTGGGCTTGACTTTCTACCGCTGCAGCAAACATCGTGCCCAACTGTGCGCCAGAGGCACCCAATTCAAGAAATGAAACAATGGCATCGCCACGACCCAGTCCACCTGCAACAAAAACAGGTATATCACGGATAACAGGTAAAATTTCTTGAGCAAGTACAGTCAAAGAAACAGGACCTATATGTCCGCCTGCTTCTGCCCCTTCTATCACCAGTGCATCAACACCCATTTTAAGCAAGCGTTTTGCCAAAATCAAGGCTGGAGCAAACGCAATAACCCTAGCTCCCCCATCTTTAATTTGCCTGATTGCTATACTCGAAGGAATACCCCCTGCCAACACAATATAATGAACCTTTAGACGCAGACAGACATCAATCAATTCAGACAATTTGGGATGCATCGTAATCAGATTTACCCCAAAAGGCTTTTTTGTCAGTGCCTGAGTGGCCTCGATTTCGACAGCTAGCATTTCGGGTTCCATTGCTCCACATGCAATCACGCCAAAACCCCCGGCATTGGAAATGGCTGAAACCAGATGATGCTCACTGACCCAGGACATGGCTCCGCCAAGAATGGCAACCTCACTTCCCAAAAAATCAGTGCCACGTTTCCACAGACGCTTCAATTCCCTTTTTGCTTGATCATATGAAACTAAATCCATATTCATTTTATCAGTCATTCATTTGGTCCAATCCATAAGCTGTATGTAAAGTACGTACAGCCAATTCCACATACTCCGCAGCAACAATAACAGAAACCTTAATTTCACTTGTGGAAATCACTTGAACATTTATAGAACGTTCCGCCAATGTTTTAAACATAATATTTGCGACACCAGTATGAGAACGCATCCCAATTCCAACCACACTGATTTTTACAACATCCTCATCGGTCAGCAATTGTGAGAATTTAATTGTATCTTTTGCCTGTTCCAAAAGCTGTTGAACCTGTAACAAATCCGTTTTAGGCACTGTAAATGTCATATCTGTGGTTTGATTTGTCCCGCTACTCTGCACGATCATATCAACATTGATATTGGCCTCTGCCAAGGGCCTGAAAATAGAAGATGCCACTCCAGGAAAGTCGGGAATACCTTTTACAACCACCTTTGCTTCATTCAAGGAATAAGCGATTCCTGTTACTTGTTCTTTTTCCACAATTTCATCCTCACTAACAACTAAAGAACCTGGCAAAGACCCCTCCTTTGACGGGTCATGATCTTCAAAACTTGAAAGAACCTGAACACGCACCTGTTCCTTCATGGCCAATTCTACACTTCTGGTTTGCAAGACCTTTGCACCGACAGAGGCTAATTCCAACATCTCTTCATATGCGATTGCCTTTATTCGTTTTGCCTTTTTTACTATTCTGGGATCAGTTGTGTAAATTCCATCTACATCCGTGTAAATATCACATCTTGTAGCATTCAAGCTTGCAGCCAACGCAACCGCCGAAGTATCGGATCCACCCCGTCCCAAAGTTGATATACGCTTATTTTCATCTATTCCCTGAAATCCAGCAATAACAGGCACAACTCCAGCCTGCATGCATTCTATCAGGGCTGCTGATTCAATCTGTTTAATTCTGGCCCTACCATGCGCATCATCTGTAATTATGGGAATTTGCCAACCTGACCATGAACGTGCTTTAATCCCTATTGTTTGCAAAGCAATAGCCAAAAGCCCGCTGGTTACCTGTTCACCTGTCGCTACAATTGAATCATATTCGCAAGGATCATATAGGGGATTGAGGGTTTGACAATATTCAACCAGCTGATTTGTGACCCCTGACATAGCTGACACAACCACGGCTACTTCACATCCTGCGCCAACTTGTTTTTTGACTGTTTGAGCGACCTTACGAATCCTGTCCAAATCAGCAACCGACGTCCCACCAAACTTCATTACGATCCGGGGAATATCACAAGACATAAAAAATAAACTCCACAACTATTATTTTCAGCATTTAAATATGATATAATGAAGCATAAATCTCATTTTTCTAATATCATTCAATAATTAACCCAATTATTATTTATAAGCAAATAATTGACTTTTCTATTACTTTTCTTCCACCGAGGGTGAAATAAATGCCTATCGATACTACAGATAATGCCAATAAGCAAAATAATTCAATTATCACGAATGAAATTGATCATTTTAATCAGCTCGCAGATCAGTGGTGGGATCGAAAAGGGCCCATGAGCTCCCTTCATGACATGAATGATCTTCGTATTGAATGGATCAACCGCAACTTGAGACATAATAACCAATATTACAAATCCGGCAATATTCTGGATATCGGATGTGGAGCCGGTTTGGCCAGTGAAGCCCTGGCAAATATGGGATACAATGTGTTGGGAATAGATGCCGGAGAAAAAGTTATCAAAGCCGCACAATATCATCTAGATACAACACCCTTGCTCCCTAATGGCGGCTCATTAACCTATAAGGTGGGGAGCATTGAGGAACTTGTTCACGAAAATCAACATTTTTCTGTCATTACGGCCCTAGAGCTACTTGAGCACGTTAATGATCCTCAGAACTTTATCCATAATATCTCCCGGTTGTTACAAACCAATGGTATGATTTTTGTATCAACAATCAACCGTACGTTACCAGCCTTTCTATTTGCCAAGGTAGCAGCTGAATATATTACACGCAAGTTGCCTGTCGGTACACATAACTGGAGACAATTCATCACACCTTCTGAATTGGGCAAAATGGCACATTCTGCCGGATTACGCATAAAATCTATTGCCGGAATGACTTTCTATCCAAATGGATGGAAACTGACCCAGAATGTAAAAATCAATTATATTGCCTGCTTAACAAACTCATAATTTGTTAACTACAAAATAAATTAAAAAAAGCTTTTAGAAAAAACTAGAAGCTTTTTCTCTCACTCCACCATTATTGGATTGACTTAATCATATCGCTAAAAGAATTTTGCCCGTTGCCCTTACATCCAACTGTTATTAAACCTTACTTGCCTTTTTCATTTACTGGTTTCTGACGACAACCTGGAATGGACAAAATGGTTTTGATAACATGCTGATGAGAAATTGCCTTGGTGCATTCGAACTGTCGGGAAGTGTTGCTATGTTTCGGACAATATAGGAAATTATTATGATCAAATAAATATCGAATATCATTCCAACATCCATTACAAACATGCGTATTGAACACACGATAAGACGTATTGAATTCAGTTAATGGATTGGTAAATCCTGAAATAACAACGACTGGAATGCCAGCACCCCATGCAAGCCAGGCAAGGCCAGAAGATAATCCGACAAAAAATTCGGCATGTTTCAACCAGCGTACTCTTTCCGTCAAAGGACGCGGACCTGTTTGATCTTCCGCACCGTTTGGAATATGATTCCAAACAAGATCCTTTCCGAAAACCCTGTCCTTATCGATACAAATTACACGATATCCAAGGCTTTTCAAAAAATCAATAACATAATGCCATCCAAAAGGATTGTTCCAGTATTTACATTGTGTCGAGGCCTGTGTAGCAATGACTACATAAGGTTCTGGAATAGGTCTTGTATCTTCACTTGCAACCAAACGAGGGGGAACCTCTTCAGGATCCACACCCAAAATATATCCTGCCGTTCGATGTAATCCTACCAACCTGAAATCACGAGGTTGCCAATTATTTTGTTCATCCTCAAAAAACAGGCCTATATAATATCCTGCATAAAATTTGTTTTCAATTTTCTGTTGAGCATAAACAGAAGCGTCAACAAATCTGATTTCCGGATAGGCTTTTTCAAACAAATCAATAAGGTTTTTTCCCAAAGCCAATGTCAGTTTACAGTCATGTTTCTTTCTAAATTTTTCTGCATAGGGCACCCAACCCAATGAATCCCCCAAGGATCCGACCGGAAAGGCAATTAAAACTTCCTTGTCCCGAGCATTATATTCATGAACAAGAACCTCTTCTTGCTTTCCATCCTTATGAATCTTTGAAACAATGATTTTTCCATTCATATAATGATGTTTGGCAGTGGTTGCATATCCCTGATCCTGGCAGGTTTGATCCAGCAAGACAACCTCTGTATCAAGATCCATTAAACAAACGCGCCATCCCTCCCCTGCAGCTGGTTTTGGAACATATACGCGTATTCCAAAATTAAAATCGTATAAAATACCCATGGGTCCTTTTTGGGTAGGCTTAGGAGAGGCCTGTATAAATTGATTTACCAGATTTTTGGTGCTATTTGCCGGCTTTTGTTCTGTTTGATTGTTCACCTTTTCACCACCAATCATAGGTGAAAATCGTTTATCCAATGCTTGAATGGCGTCTTGGACCTGCCTGTTTTGTGATAAATTATTTATTTTGTTAATTAATTCACTTTCCTGAGTCTGCTTGTTTTCCAGAGAACTTGATAAATTGTCTTCACCTTTAACTTTTAATTTAACTCTTTCAAACCCTTCTACTCTCACCTTATCATTCTGGGTCAAGATAGTTCCCTTTCAATGTAGAATTAAAATTATTTTTATAATTCAGAATTACAAATTTGCTTTGCTAATAAATGACATAAATCCGTATATGTTTGACATGCGGTCATAAAATCAGATGGGTCAATCTCAACGTGAAATTTTTCTTCAAATTTATAACGTAAGTCTAACAAAAGGTCATAATTAACCTCTTTGTTCAACAATTTGTTGCGTGTTAATTGCTTTACATTCCCCTTCCAATCTTTCGTTACATTTCCAATCCATTCTTCTACTTGATTATATGCCTCTTTAAAAGACAAAAATGCTGTAATGATCGGAACCTGATATCGAAATTCCTTAATGACAGGAAGTTTCTTCTCGCAAAAAGCCTCTCGCGTACGCGCAATCTGAATTTTGCCACTGGGTGTTTTTAAGACACCTCCCGGACGTGTCAATACAATTGTCCGAGGCCAAATCATATAAAGCTTGGTTACCTTTTCATAAATATATCCGGCAATTTCTTCATATGACTTGACGGGATTTCGTATGGTTTCCGCAAGAATGGTTATTGATGTTGGATCCTTTAAATTTTCAAGGAAGAAGGTTGTTCCATTAATTCGGATATCAGGACAGGAATTTTCCAATGTGCAACTAATATCACCAGGATCATATTTCTTGTTGCCTAATGTTATGACGTTGCTGATCCTTCCAGCAAAGTACAATTCATTTTCATAAATGAACCCCAGATCACCGGTCCGCAAATAAAATTCCTTGGAACCAGATAATTTCGCATGAAATACATCCTCTGTTTCTTCTGGACGATTGAAATATCCTCTCGCAACACTGGGTCCAGAAACGCAAATTTCTCCGACCCGTCCATCTCGTAGGATTTGGTCGTTTTCCGGATTCACAATAACAATCTTTTGATCATCCAAAGAATAACCACATGAAACCAAAATGCGTTGATCATTAACATCAGAAGCCTGCCTAACGAAACCTGTCATCAGGGCTTTTCGTGAAAAATTCCTGATTTTAGGGGAAACATTTGCCTTGCTGTTGGTAACGGTTAACGTTGCCTCGGCAAGACCATATCCAAAAATGAAATGCCTGGCCCTGAACCCTGCCGAGGAAAATCTCTTGCAAAATTTTTCTATTGTTTCAGCCTGAGAATTATCTGCCCCATTCACTGCTATTTGCCATGACGATAGATCTAATTTCCTGATCTCATTTTCCGTGGTTTCCCTTAAACAAAGATTATAGGCAAATGTTGGTCCACCAGAAACCTGTATTTTATATCTGGTAATCGCCTGTAACCATCTTACCGGTTTTTCAATAAAATATTTTGGAGGCAACAGAAAAATTTTTCGTCCCAAACCTACTGGAACAATAATCCCCCCGATTAACCCCATATCATGGGCGAAAGGTAACCAACTCAATCCGTTGCATTCACTTTCAAGAATTTTTTCACTTGCTGGCTGATGTCGCACATTATACATCAAGTTACGATGCGTAATCAAAATCCCTTTCGTATTCCGTGTCGTCCCTGAACTGTACTGAATTAGAGCAACATCCTTATTATCACCCTTTTTAATTAATTTATCCCTGACATTTAATAAAACCTCCAGGGGAATCCAGACAGGATTACAATCCAGTTTCCGAAAATAATCTTTATATTCGATCAGTAAATGACGTGGACCAATAACAAAATCTGGTTGCGCATCATTTAAAACCGTTGCAAATCGTTCATCACTGCGAATAACATCAACATGAATTCCTGAAACAGGGATCATATTGGCATATATACAGCCAAAAAATGCCAAAACATAATTCAAATCATTTTCACATAAGATCAAAACCCTGTTTTTTTCCTTGCCAAAATGATGCAGTCCTGCCGCAATAACCGAAGCCTGATGATCAAGTTGAATGGCCGTCAGAGTGTCAACAGGATCACATTGGTCATTCAACAGCGTATAAATAACCATTGAGGGTGATGAGCATGCACGATGCCGCACCATATCAACAAGGGTATCGTTTCGCCAATCAACAACGTTATGTCGCTTACAAGTTCGGTCTTCCGTCTGCTCTTTCGGGATAATCAAAACCATCTTTTCTTTACCAATACCATCACTCGTATCTACACGTTCAAATTTTTACTTGAATTATTCTCAGACATTTTCCAGTGTTAAAATTTCATTACTTTCAAAAGGAACTTTTAACTTTCTAAGCAATACCCGTCCAACATCCTGAAGATTTTCCTCTTTCATAAGCTGTAGCAACGAAATTTCACATCCCAACTGATTACTGATCGCAATCTGCAGTTCCACTCCAATCAAAGAATCAATTCCGAGCTCGGTTAACCGAGTGTTTCCATCAATTGTATCTGCTGGCAATTGCAACGTTTTTTCCAAAATATGAATTAAATTCTCGATGACAAAAGGTAAACGCCCCTCTAAAGGCAAGGTATTTAACTGTTTCATAACTTCAGTCTGTTCACCTGTTGAAACCCCTAATGCGGTCAAAGGCTGAAAACGACCATAAGTTCGCGTAACAGGAAACGCGCTGAACCATTTTGACCAATCAATATCAAGGACGGCCAAAAAGGGTTTGTGAAGTTTCCATAATAATGGCATTACATCGAGTGCCTTTTTGACAGGTAGAGGATTCACTCCAAAATTCTGAAATGTTTTGACAACATGACTATCCTTTTTCAGCATATTGCCACCATCAATAGCGCCCCACTCAATAGATAGAGCAGGCAAACCAATCCTTTGACGATATTGCGCCAAAGCATCCAGAAAGGCATTTGCGGAAATATAGGCTGCCTGACCGATATTGCCAAACAAATGAGTCGCAGATGAAAATAAAACAAAATGATCCAACGCAATATCCCTGGTCAGCTCATGCAGATACCAGGCACCCTGCGCCTTGGGTAACATAACTTTTGCAACCCGTTCCCTATCAAGATTTTCAACCACTCCATCATCAATAATTGCAGCACAATGAAATATTCCCTTTAGGGGATATGACAACTGTTGCACTTTTCCAATTGTTTGTTGTAGGGCATGAAGATCCGTGAGGTCGCACTGCATTTGATACAAACTGATTTCATTCTCTTGTAAGATGCTTAGAATTTTCTGAATTGATGAATCATTTTTCTTAAGTGAGCGCCCTATCAAGACAAGATGTTTGGCTCCTTTTTCAGCCAGCCATTGCACCAATTCAAGCCCCATACCGCCATAAGCGCCTGTCACCAGATAAAGCGCATTGGCTTCAATCGAGGCAACTTCTTTTTGAAGAGGATTAACCATTACATCTTTTGTATCGGTAAAATTGATTACAATTTTACCGATATGCTGGGCAGAAGCTAATGTTCTGAACGCTTCAACCGCTTTGGCAGCAGGATAGACCTTACAGGGTGGCAGAATAATTTTGTCATTCATTATATCCCGCACAATTTTTGTCACAATATCCAGAACTTTTTCTGGACAAACAGCTCCCATCCGATCCAAATCCATAGAAAAGAAATTAATATTTTTATTGAATGCCTTCATTGGCATCCAACGTTCTTCGGCAATATCTTTCTTTCCCACCTCACAAAAACTGCCGAATGGGGCAAGCAGTTCCAAACTGTGATGTAATGCTTCTCCTGATAGGGAATTCAGGATAACGTCCACTCCCCTTCCACAAGTTACCTGTTTAACCCCATCGACAAATTCAAGATTACGCGAATTCCAAACCTGTTCACATCCCAAATCCCGCAAATACTGACGTTTTTTCTCATTTCCAGCCGTTGCAAAAATTCTGGCTCCCCGCATTTTTGCAATTTGAATTGCTGCCAGTCCCAAACCTCCTGCCGCAGCATGAATAAGAACTATTTGACCCTGTTGTAAATTCGCCAAATTGATCAGTGTATGATAAGCTGTAGAGAACACTATGGGCACAGTAGCCGCTTCTGCATCAGGGATTTTATGTTGATCATATTCCTTGATTTTATCAATTTCATCAGAGGTCAACTGATATCGTTTTGATTCCCTTAACAAGGAATGCGTGGAATAATGGACCGCGTAAATATCCTTCAATGCCAGGGTAACATGTGAAGTTAAACATCCCTTAAACGTAATGACAAGGCGATCTCCAACATAAAAGCCAGCCTCCTCCGCCCCTTTACCAACGGCGACAACCTTTGCAGAGGCTTCCATTCCCAGTCCATCACCGTGAAATGTATCCTTCATGACAGAACGCGGTAACAGGCCCATAACTTTCAATACATCTTTAAAATTCAAAGAAGCATCAATAATTTCAAGTTCTACATGACCTGGAGGCGGTGGTTGACGCACAAATGCATCATAACGGATTTTATCCAAAATACCCGGAAAACCAGAAACAAGCCGAAATCCAATTTTTTGAGAATCAAATTGTTCATAGGGAACACATCGCACTTCCTCACGTCTTGTCATTGGTGTTAGACGGGATAGGTAGCGATCCTGACCACGCAAGACAACATCATCCTCCATCTCCTCATCCAGGATTTCGGCTGCAAGGATAGCTGAATCTGTCTTAAGATCCGCATCAATATCAATCAATTTTAATTTCAGTTCAGGACGTTCAAAGGAAAAAGCCCTCGCAAATCCTCTTAATGATGATTGATCCAAATTAATTGATTTATTATTTTCATGAATTTGTTCTGATCCATTAGTAATTATCACGAAACGAAAATTCTCTGAAATTTTCTTTTCTTCAATTACCGGTAATCCATGTGACAGCACCAGAGCTTCTTGTACCAGAGACAATCCAATTCTATCTTCAAATTCGTTGTTTCTGGTATAAAAATAAACAACCGCACGACATTGATGAATATTAACAAAAGAAAAAAAATCCTGATAATCTTTTACCTGACCTTCCCGAATATGAAATAGATCTTCAGTCTCTTTTCCAAACTGCTGACCAATCTTTCCAACAAAAACGGTTATCCCCTGCATCTCAAGTTCTTTTTTCAGGAGTTCCAAAAATTGATCACTATCTGTCAATATCGCAATCTTGGCAATTTCTCCTAGAAGAGATAAAGGTTTTGATTTTTGCCATTCACGATGATAAAGCAATCCCATCTGTCTGGCTTCTTTCTGCTTTTGACTGGCTATTTCTTTAACAGTCAACCCCTTGATAGAAGCAATCAATTCTCCCTTTTCAGTATAAAGATCAATATCACCAGTGAATAAGTCTTCATCTCTTACCGGATTATTGGCATAAGCATATAACTTGCCCTCATGTCGACCATAATACATAACCCGCTCAATAGCGACAGGAAGGAAAGTGGTATCTTTTACTTGTTGTTTTGCACACAAAATTCCAAACAGTTGAAAAGCCCCATCCAACAAGGTTGGATGAATACAATAATCCTTGATACTATTCTGTTCAGTATCAGCAATTTCAAGATAGGCCAATACGGCATCAGAATTATGATATAATCTCTTAATTGTTTGGAAAGTCCGGCCATATTCCAGTCCATGCTCACGTAATTTCTGGTAAAAGAACTCAATCTGAATATCTTCAGACATTTTCTCTTTTAATATCTGGAGATCAATTACCTTATCTTCCGACCATGGCATAGTACGTCGCAGAGCAACCGTTGCATATAATTCCCATTCATGCGAATCATTTTTGACTCGCCCAAAAGCAAGTAATCGCCCTGTTAAATCATCAAGGCACCAAGTCATATACGGATAAAAATGCTGGTCAATAATCATTGCCTTTTTTAATTGCAGATCCCCGATAATGGCAGGCTCCTGCATTTCTTTAGGTGCATCAATTGCCAGTTGAGCATGAGCTGCCAACGCGGCCTCAACATACGCCGCCCCAGGCAAGACAATCATCCCTTCAACCTTATGGTCGGGCAACCATGGCATAAAATTGATATTCATCTCGGACAACCAGCCCCGTGATGCGGCCCAATCAACATTGCCTAGAACTGGATTTACGCGTTCCGCCAACCGTGTCGCTTTAGAATGTTTACTCTCAAAAAGGTAACTTTCTCGTGCCCAACGATAAAAAGGTAAATCGACCCGTTTTCCACCCGTGATTTTTCCCCAGTCAAGATCAAGACCTATTGCGGAAAGATTGGCAAGCGTTTTTATAATGGCTTTTTCTTCAGGTTCAGAACGGTGCAAACTATAAGTAACAGCAATCGAACTGTTTAATGTTGCAGCGCATTCTTTGATAGAAGAAGATAAAACTGGATGAGGACCTATTTCCAAAAATAGATTGTGTCCATCATGAATAAGAGAGGATACCGCCTCGGCAAACAAAACTGTTTGACGTAAATTACGATACCAATAATTCTCATCATGAAAGAAGGTGTCATCACAAATACGCCCCGTAACCGTCGAATACAAGGGGATTACAGGCATTTGTGGACAAATATCTTGCACTGATGCCTCAAATTCTTCCCGAATCTGATCCATGATGGGATTATGATAGGCAAGTTCCACCCTAAGAAAACGATTGAATTCTGAATGCCTATCAAGTTCAAGTGCAATTTTTTCTAGATTTTCTTTTGATCCAGATAGAGTAAAAGAACGCGTACTGTTAATCGCGGCGACCGTAACATCTCCGGCATATTTTTCGATTAAATTGACCGCCGATGAAGGTGGCAGACCGACGGCCAGCATTGCCCCCTGATCAGAAAATTTTTGTTGTAATCGACTACGATGGTAAATGACGGTAACGGCATCCTTCAAACTTAAAGCACCTGAAATATAGGCGGCAGCAATTTCACCAACACTGTGTCCTACAATCGCAGATGGTTCAATTCCATAAATTTTCAGGGCTGTCGCTATACAAACTTGAATTACAAAAATGGCGGGTTGAGCCACCGCCGTTTCATGAATACGAGATTCAGTTTCCATTTTCTGCATCTCTTCAAGAATTGACCAACCTGACAATTTCTTAAAATAAGAATCACATTTCCCAGCGATTGTTATACATTCAGCAGGCCCCCTCGATAAGAGCCACTTTCCCATTCCCCACCATTGTGGACCCATGCCAGAAAAAACAAAAACAGGCCTGCTTTGTGTTTTAACCTGCTGATTACCAATTATTACATCCGAATTTACCTTATCCTGTATAAAATCCTGAAGGTTTTGAATAAATTCATCTTTGTTTTTTGCAACAACAACCAGATGTTTCTGAAAAAATGAACGATGCTTTCCCACTGAATAACAGATATCCGCAAGGGATATATCGGTTCCCTGCTCGAAATACTCACAATAACTTTGTGCCATCAATTTTAAAGACGGCAATTGTTTCGTTGATAACGATAAAATATACCGATTTGAAGGTAAACAAGTAGTTTTGCTACAGATACCTGATGATTGTTCATTTTGACGAGGAGCTCGTAAAATAACATTTGCGTTTGATCCACCATAACCAAAGGAATTAACCGCAACATATAAATCATCTGACAAGGATTTTAATGAAACAACTTTATCCTGAATCAGGCGTAAATTCATCTCAGCAAAAGGGATATTAGGATTTGGCTCTTTTAAATTTGCCTGTGGTGGCACGGCTCTATGCTTGACACACAAACAAGCCTTAATCAATCCGGCCACACCTGCCGCCGCTTCTAAATGCCCGATATTTGCCTTTACAGATCCTATGATAACAGGTTGTCCGTTCGGCCGGCTTTTGCCAATTGTATTGGAGATTGCCTGAGCTTCTAAAGGATCTCCCACAGGTGTCCCTGTTCCATGCGCCTCAACATAAACGATATCTCCCAATTGTACATTGGCCTGTTGAGCAACTTGATGAATTAGTTTTTCCTGTGCACGCGCATTTGGAACGGTTAATCCTTCATTATGTCCATCCTGGTTAATTCCAACCCCGCTAATGACTGCATGAATTTTATCTCCATCACGCACAGCATCTTTCAGCCGTTTAAGAACAATAATACCACAACCCTCTCCCCTGCCATATCCGTCAGCAGAAGCATCAAAGCTTTTACTTTTTCCATCTTCGGCCATGAAATTGGCCTTGGCGACAATAGCACCGGATTGATCCGTGATCATCAAATTAACGCCGCCGGCCAAGGCCATATCACTATCGCCATTTCTCAGACTTTGACACGCCAGATGAATTGCGGTTAAAGAAGATGAGCAGGCTGTATCAAGAACAAGCGAGGGACCACAAAAATCAAAAAAATAAGAAAGTCTGGCAGAAAGCATAGTAATCGGCAAAGTTGTAGGAAGAAAATTTCTTTCTATTTCCCCTTCTTTCGCTTCGCTAACAGAGTGTTTCGTTAACCAGTCCGTCGCAAAGACACCTATAAATACGCCCACTTTTTGTCCAGCATAGGATGATGGAACAAGACCCCCCTCTTCTAGCGCCTCCCACGCGACTTCAAGTAATATTCTTTGTTGTGGATCACATTGTACAGCCTCTTTAGGAGACATACCAAAAAACAAGGGATCAAATTCAACTATAGGCTGTGTCAGAAAACTGGCATTTAGAAAAAAGCTTTTGGCAATAACTGAATTATCCTGATCATAGGCCGTCCGCCAGTTCCAACGATCAGGCAAAATACGGCTAACCGTTTCTTTTTTCTGACAAATAGCCTCCCAAAAACTTGAAAGATTGAAAATATCTCCTGGGAATCTACAGCCTATACCAACGATTGCAATTTCTTCGTTACTATATTTGTTTATTAGTCTTCCCATAAAATAACACTTTCTTTTTTCTATAATTATTTATTATATTTTCTCATTAATAAAATATTCTATCTCGAATTTTTATTAAATGGTTTCAATATATTGCATTGCCAGCTTTTCTAGATGATTGCGCAACACATGTCCCTCTTCATCCCTCGGAATGGAATTAACCCATAAGACACTTACATCGGGCAGGTTATAAAATTCTTTTTCCAATATCCTGGCAATTTGATCAATATCAAAATTATCTCCGCGAACAATAGCTAACCAGGGTTGCTGAATTCCATCGTTATCAGGCATGGAAAACAGAGCCGCATCTTTTATACCTTCTATACTGCAAATGACTGCGTCAATTTTATTGGCGTAAAATTTATCACCTCCAAAATTGTAAAGTTCATCTACACGACCAATCAGCCTTAAAAGACCTTCCTCATTCAATATTCCTAAATCGCCGGGATAGAACCAACCATTTTTAAACTGTTTATGAGTATCCTGAACATTTTGGAAAAATTTCTGTACGATATTTGGACTTTTAATTCGGATATTACCTATCTCACCATATGTTAGTGGATGGTCTTGATCATCAACAACCTGCACATCAATCCATGGCATGATCCACCCCGCTGTGTCATCATGGTTGATTTGATCAATATTGATCGAAGCGATAACCCCTGCCTCACTTGTCGCATAGGTAACATTCAGATTTTTTGTCAGACGTTGCTGAACAAAATGACGTAAACCATTAGGAAAATTACCAGCAACGACAATTAATCTTAAATGATCCTGTCTGGGTATATCTTCTGGCAAATTTTCTGCAATCAATTGAAGCTGTGCAGGCGAAATAACCATCAAATCAGGTGACAACATGGCAATAGCGGCAAAATACTGCTCGCGATCAGCCATAATAATTGTCCCGCCGATTGACCAGATGCTTAGATAGCATAAAAATCCATGAAAACTGCCAAAAGCTAATGTGGGTAGCAATGTTGGATATCTCGGAATTTCCGACATAAGAGACCAGCTGATTTTTTCCTGGGTGATCATCCTTATAACAGATGATTCAATCATTGAGGCTGTATAATCAATTCTATGCCGCATGAAAGACGTTCCAGCCGCAATTGAAACACGTACAATACGATCCGGTTCATAGAGCGTATAAATGGGATCAGGTTTGAAACGCTTCATGGCCTGATCATACCAATTCAAATCAAGCACGTGTATTTTAGCTGCCGTATCAATATCAAAAAGCGTATCGCTAATAATTGCATCAGGCTGCAATATGGCAATCTCCTTTTCAGCAATCTCGCTATTACTGGACACTGACGCTGAAGCGACACCAATTCGGCTTAGCGCCATTAAAAGCATCCAGTGAATATGTACTTGCTTATAATTAACAGCCACAATTTCGGAACTGTTATCAATAACGTCCAATAAAGCATGTGCAAGCCGATTTATGTCTCTATTCATTGCCGCAAAAGTAATTGAGCCTTCGAATGAACGGATAGCAATTTTATCCGGTGCAACTTTTGCAACATAATCTATGAAGCGATCAAACACGTCTGTTTTTCCCTTAAATAAAAGCTTCCCTTTTAGCTATAATAAAAGGAAAGCTCTATTAACCCTATTTAACTGGATAATCAACAAATTGCTTTATGCCAGTTTCATCATTTCATTGATATCATCTTCAACAAAATAAGAAGCTGTATCTGTCAGCTCAACCCGGATCAATTTTTTCCCAGTGCCAAATCTTGTTATCTCAATTGGCAATTGCGCCAATCCCATTGTCCAACGATCTGTTCTATCGGGCTCAATGCTATGCCAACCTGAAAGTTCCGAAATATCAGTCGGGAACATGATCAGGGTTCTATTAGAAATCACGCTAATTTTCGAAACCAAAACACCTAGTGTCCGTCTATCATCTATAAAGGGTCCAATAACATCTGAAGGTAAAGATGTTTTTGAATTCATGGCTACAACATAAGTACCATCAGGAATAAAGAAACTGTAAATATTATCCTTGAAATGAACAGGTTTAATCTTTTTCCCCTTATCAGTAATAAGGCATAAATCAGGATTACGGGTTATCGCTCTTTTTATGACAGGTTTATACCCCAGCTGAGTTGCCCTGCGATCCAAACGATTCCAAATCGGTTCAACCTTGCTTCTGGAAACAGTCAATGGTGCAGCTGCGTCATTTTCCCAGCTTTTATGACCTGCATGTTCATTAAACTCCAGACCGAAATTAACAATATCGTTATCAAATAGATACTTATCATCTGTATTTAAATAAGATTCAGTCATCAGATTTTCTGATAGCAAAATCGAGTGTTGTTCTGTTTCAACATGATAAATCTGGAATTTGTCCCGGGATTTATCAATAACAATCGAACGGCCATTAACCAACATACGGACAGGAATCAAGCCACCATCAATATACACGGTATGTTCAGGGGTTAAATATAAATCACGATGCGGTTTATTCAGACCAAATGCGTGTGCTTTGATACAAACTGGATACAAATCGTTTCTATTTTTACCTTGATCCACGGAAATATCCGTTTTACCAATCCAAACAATTTTACGGTTTATCCTTCCATTATTACAAATAGCCACAACCTCATCACCAACGGAAAGAGATTCAACCGGTTTTTCACCTTTAGATGTAAGAATGTTTGTTCCCAATAGAAAGCATTTTGTTATATCAAAATAGGAATTACCATCAGAACCCCGAACAATATTTACATTAGGCAATGCCTGATTGCTGTCCCCTGCATCATAACGAAAAGAGGCAATAGTTTTGGATGTTTTTCCATCATTGTGAATAATGGATAAAATACCGTCCTTATAACATGTATAAAAAGTGTTAACATCCGATGACCCAGTATCATTTTCAAATAACAGATGATCATCGAGTTTAAAATTCTTGATCACCAAATGACCATCGACATCTTCAATGCTACCATGATATTCGTAAACGCCATTGGCTTCATTATTAAAATCAGCAATCAAATCATTTGAAGAACTTGACCTTGTTATTTGTTGACCATTAACGATAACACGGGCACCATTATGAATAATGATTGTCGGCATATCTGTACCAACATTGGTGGCATTGATTGAACGGATATTCAAAACTGCATCATTATCCAATTCTATAACACCCGGATTTACACCGTCCATTGTTAGAGAACCAATATCAACTTCAGAATTTTGTGCGATTTTTATCCGACCATTACCGCTCAATATTACATTGGATAAAGAAACAACATTGGACTCTGCACTGTTATAATTCAGATTTGCGACACCACCATTACTCATGTCCAGGTTATGAACAGTGACATACGTCCCATCCAGATTAATGGATGCATTCTTGTTCAACATCACTGTATCTAAGATAAGATTGTTTGCCAAACCAGTAGAAAAGTTAACCATACCCGTTAAATTCACGTCACCAAAATTACCGGTAGCACCATCCGCGACAGCAAATGTTTTGGCTAGACTTGATGAATTCGATAGATTCCATCCTTTCACATCATAGATATCATTCAAGCCCAAAGTGAAATTGTTCGCATTCAAATCAGCAGCAACCGTTCCGGCCGTAAAAGCAACATTATTATTTAGTATAAAATTATTACCGGTACCTGATAACGTGACATTGCCAAAGGTCAGATTACTCATATTACCTGTATTGAACGCGATATTTCCCGTTAAATTCACGTCACCAAAATTACCGGTAGCACCATCCGCGACAGCAAATGTTTTGGCTAGACTTGATGAATTCGATAGATTCCATCCTTTCACATCATAGATATCATTCAAGCCCAAAGTGAAATTGTTCGCATTCAAATCAGCAGTAACCGTTCCGGCCGTAAAAGCAACATTATTATTTAGTATAAAATTATTACCGGTACCTGATAACGTGACATTGCCAAAGGTCAGAT
>NZ_JACFPS010000005.1:28483-57750 GCF_016101865.1 Commensalibacter sp. B14384M2
TTATTATTTAGTATAAAATTATTACCGGTACCTGATAACGTGACATTGCCAAAGGTCAGATTACTCATATTACCTGTATTGAACGTGATATTTCCCAATAAATTCACGTCACCAAAATTACCAGCCGCATCATCCTTAATGGAAAAGCTTTTTGCAAGACTTGATGAATTCGATAGATTCCATCCTTTCACATCATAGATATCATTCGAACCCAGGGTGAAGTCGTTCGTATTCAAATCAGCAGTGACTGTTCCGGCCGTAAAAGCAACATTATTATTTAGTATAAAATTATTACCGGTACCTGATAACGTGACATTGCCACCACCTAAGTTAACCGATGCATTCGTTACAGCTGTAAATGATGTATTGCTACCCAGACTTATCCCAGTTCCTGTAATTGATCCTGAAACATTAAATTTGTTATTATCGCCAAGGGATATATTGCCAAACTCAAGATTATTCGCATTACCCGTATTGAAGGTGACATTTTTACCCAATAAATTTACATTACCAAAATTGCCGGTAGCTCCATTCCCGACAGTGAATGTTTTGGCAGGGCCTGACGTATTTGATAAATTCCAACCTCTTAGATCATAAAAATCATTCGAGCCTAGGATAAAATTGTTCGTATTCAAATCAGCAGTGACTGTTCCAGCCGTAAAAGTAACATTATCATTTAATTTAAAACTATTATTTTTATTCGATAACGTGACATTACCACTACCAAAATTAACCGATGCATTTGTTGCAGCTGTAAACGATGTATTGCTACCCAGGCTTATACCAGCTCCCTTGATTGATCCTGAAACATTAAATTTGTTATTATCGCCAAGGGATATATTGCCAAACTCAAGATTATTCGCATTACCCGTATTGAAAACCGTTTTATCAACCGTGGTTGTATCACCTATATATCCTGTAGCTCCATCCCCTAATGTTACCGTTCGGGATACATTAACATCAAAATTATGAACATCAAAATCAACATTTTTTCCTATCGTTAAAGAACCCCCGCGATAACCGATAATAATTCGGTCTGCAGAAATACCAGCATTATCACCGATAGTGAACGTTTCACCATTACCTATTAGCTGGATAGCACTCGCGACAATCCTACCTTCATTGCCAACAGAAATAATGCTTTTACTACCATTCTGAAGCAGCGTTTTTGCAGCGGATAAAATCCCCCCATTTCCTATAGTCAACAGCTGGTTTATTCCATCTATATTTAAATTGCCGTCAGTAGTTTCCAATAAAGATTGGCTCCCCAACATCACTGAATTTGCATTACCATTCAGATTGATGTCACCACTTATTGTCATTGAGGTTAGATTTCCGGCAGAAATCAATGATCTTGATGTAGGATGATTGGTTTCTGAACCAATCCCTCTAAAATCACCAAGATACATCCCGTTTCCTTGAATGCCGACATTATCACCAATATTTAACCGATCAAAGCTGCCATCAATGGTAATATCTTGGGTCAAGCTGACTTGATAACCGTCCCCAATATGAATCGACGCACTTGAATTATTCTGGTATATATAACTGGATCCGTTTATGGGAACTTCCAGATTTTCAATGTAATATCGACCCATACGAATGTACCCAGCATTCAGAACACCTCCCTGCAAATCGACATATCCCTGGTTTTCATTAATAACAATACCAGAACCCAAACTGATATTTGCCCCTGAGCCAATGACAACGCTATTATTTGAACCGACCTTGAATTCAGCCAGGGCATTACCATCACTGTCTATAAAATTTGAATTGGAAGTATCTTTTAAATAATGTCCCAGGGAAATTATATTCGCTTCAAGCGCAAGTCCTGTTCCAAACTGTAAAAGTGAATTACTGGCATCTAATCTTATCACACCATCCTCTGCAAAGGATGGAGCATTGGCCATCGGATACAAATTTTCATAACCTAGAGAAATATTGGCATCGTTACCGATAGACATATAGGCAGTACGGTACTTGGAATCCTCATCAATAATTCGGTCCATACTATTTTGACCATAACCGACTGATATTTCAGCCCCTGTTAAGGTCAAATTATCCCCCACTGTAACGGATGCCCCTGCCTCAGCTGCAAATATGCCGGCATTTCTGTTGGTAAGATGAATGACATTATCATCACCAATTATCAGCTGCGCCGCCTTCCCCGAAGCGGACAGATCCATATAACCGGCACCCATACCACCAGCAATGGTAAACCTGTTTCCCAAGCCAGTGGACATATACCCACCTGAACCGACAAACACACCACTTCCTGTATGGGCCCAACCATTGGATCCAACACTTATCTCTGTATCACTTCCAATTGTCATGGAGGCCAACATATAAACCCCCAATGTACCTCCGACATTAATCTTGTTATTATTGCCTACACGTGTCCAATTGGCTGGTTTATCGGGTCGAATATCACCAACAAGCCCCCAATTTCCATCAACATCCATTTTTACATGATTTTGGGTTGAAACAGCACCTGTTCTTTGATTTTCCATACCTGAACCAATGGATTGACCTGCATAGGATTTATCCGCCGCTCCACCCAAAAATCCATTAACACTTAGATATGACCCTTCATCTAGGATCAGCGATGCGGAACCCGTTGCACTTTTTTCATTATAACCTAATTGTAAATTTCCCGTTCCAAAGGCATCATATCCTGAACTGTTTGTGTCTCCCACATAAAGTTTGTTGCCAGCCCTCACTTCCATGGTTGCCTTGTTGTCACCCGCACTAACCATAACGCCGGTTTTATTCCAGATAATCATGTGTCCTGGACCATTCTGGGCACTGATCAAATTATCAATCTGGCTTAGAAATTTTTGCCCCCAATCCTGTTCTTTTATAAGTTTTCTAATGATGGGATTAGTGATATCTACCCCATTCTTTTTTAATAGATCCCTAAGCGTGGCTCCAACAACAAGTTGCAATCCATCGCCTATCAACAGGTCATTACCTTGACCCGGATCATTAATAACAATCCTGGATGAATCAGGATCAAGTGCGTTTGCAAACAAATCCCAGCCTTGTCCAGCCGCCGCTGCAATCGTGCTCATCATGTCGGTAGGATCTGTCATGGAAAATGTCAAAGATGTAAAATTAAAGGCAAATGTATTATCATTAAACCCATTAGGATCAGGTTCATAACCCGATCCCCATTCAGGATGCGCCTGAGATGGATCATATTCAATAGAGTTGCTTGTAGCACCGGGAATTGGCTGAAGCATGGCAAACGTTGACGTATGATCAAAACTTGAGGAAGAAATTAAGGAAGAAGTTGCTGAAGAATCGTCAGACTCGGGAACTGAATCTTCACCACTTCTCAATGTGGCTGCATCTTGTACACGTGTAGGCTGCATTAATTTCATCCTTAATTAAAGTCAATGGTATTTTTAAATATTGTTCAATTGATTAAATATGATTTAGTTAAATATATCTGGCATTATTCTCTTAAAATAACTTCCGCAAATTGAGGGATAGTCAAAGCTTTCCCCCCAATATTGACCAATTCAAAATATTCATTCCATTCACTTTCTTGAAAATGCCTAACTATATATGAAGTCAACTCATTAATTGGTACAGACCAAGTTACATAATATTCCGCATCCACTGCACGAGGAACTTTTCCTTCTATTTGACCAATAGCGATTAACTGGACCCGATTTTCACCTGCCAAGGTTGATAGACTTGAAATCATGCGTTGCAAAACTTGTTCTTTAATTGCCTTTGTAAGCTTTATCCATTTTTCCCTACCGGTAAAAACCTGGGTAAATACATAGGCCATAATATTTCCTTTTAATTCACCATTTTTATATAAAATCAGTTTCCTAATCTTTATATAAAAAATTTTTTAAATAAGATAAAAAATATGTAATTGATTCAATAAATAAAATTTATCTTTAATAATATCAATAAAAATACAAAGAATAAATCATTAATTTAATACGATTTATTTATTATTGATATAATTTAACGAATATTTATAAAATCTATTCTTTGATTTAATAATAATTTATTCGAAATATAAAATATAATAATAATTAAGAGCGTAATTTATAAATCATTACGATTTATTAATTACGCTCTTAATAACAATTGAAATAATAAAAAATAATTATTTGTAGAAATAAAATAATATTATTTAATTCTACAACCTCTATCAATCACATGATTATATCGATGCCAAACATGTGTTTCACCAAATAAACTGATCCCCATAAAACCGCGGATTTTTAATTGATCATGATCATCTATCCAGATTTTGGCATCATAAATTTTTTCATTTCGGGGATCTATAATTTTTCCTACCCAATATTTACTTTTTTCCTTACGTATAAAATTACGTAACATTAAAAAATTGCACTGGGAAGTTCCTTTAGAACTCACGGGAGCAACAGGTCCTTTATATTGCATCCCTACAAATTTACCACAAAGACCCTCACCACATTTATATATCTGAAAAACACCGTCTTCTGCCTTGGTTGTCCATAATCCAATTTCTGGCATGGATCTAGTTTCATTCAGATTTTGTGCGTAACTTTCATAAAAGGGACAACATAAGAACATTCCGCTTATTACAGCACCTAAGATCTTGGTTATAACTTTACTTTTATTTAACACTTGCTTAATTATCTCCATTTATTAATAAATAAATCAGTATTTATTGATTTATTTCAATAATGCATCAAGCTTCCCGGTCTCTTCCATCCTTAACAAATCATCACATCCACCCACTGACTGGCCATTTATAAAAATTTGCGGAACAGTAGTCTTACCCCCCGAACGTTTTATTGCCTCTTCTCGTTCTGCCGTACCTTTAGGAGCATTAATCTGATTGAATTTCACGCCTTTTGAATTCAAGAGCGTCAAAGCTTTTTGACAAAAAGGACATCCTGGTTGTGTATATATTTCAACTTTTGCCATAGTTTTTCTCCCAAAAACATTTAATTACAAATAATATATCTTATTTATGATAATCTATAATTTATAAACTATAAATGAATAATTTTATTTTCAGAAATAACTTACTTTTGCAATAACAACCACAAATATGCGTTTTACACCCGCTTCTAGTAATATTCTGCTACAGGCCATCAGGGTACTACCCGTGGTCATAACATCATCCACCAATATAATTGTCTTACCCTGAAGAATTTTTAAATAGACTGGATTAACCTGAAATGCATTTTCCAGTAAATCTTGTCGTTCCTGTTTATTCAAATGTCCCAAGGACTGTGTATCCCTAATTCTTTTCAAGGCCAATAATAAAAGGGGAATATTTGATCTTTTGGCCAATTTTTTTCCCAGCAGGGCCGATTGATTGTATTTTCTATGTCGCAAACGTTTCTTGTATAACGGAACAGGAATTATATATGAAGCATTATCAAAAAAGGGATTGGCAATATTCCAAATAGAACCTGCTAAAAAGTTCAAGCCATTCAACCGATCTGCATATTTTAAGGGTAAAATTAACTTTTTAATCCCTTCGTTATATACAAAAGCTGCCCGCCCCTTCTCCCATAAACATGGCTCTTCCCGACAACTCAAACAAAGATGATCCTCTCCCGCCTCTGAATCAGAAAGAAAAGGCGTTCCACATTGTTCACAACAAGGCTCCACAATAAATTCAAGCTGTTTGAAACAGTCAGAGCATAAATATCCAGATCGTTGAATATGAACATCGCATAAAATACAGCGTGGCGGAAATAAAAAATCAATTATATCAAGATAAGCTTTCGATAGCATTTTCTTAATATCATTATTCTCTAGTTCCCCATTACATGTAAAACCAGTTCTCGAATATGTGGCCTTTTTCTATGTTCAAACAAATAAACGGCCTGCCATGACCCTAAACTTAATTTCCGATCAATGACAGGAATAGACAAGGAGGTTTCGGTCAACATCGTTTTTAAATGGGCGGGCATATCGTCACTCCCCTCATCAGCATGCTGATAGGAGCGATTTTCTGGAACAAGATCATTAAAATAATTTAGAATATCACTTCTTACCGAAATATCCGTATTTTCCTGAACGATTAAAGAAGCTGATGTATGTTTACACCATATCGTTAACAGGCCAGTATTGATGGCTGATCGCAAAATCCAACTGGACAGGTCAGCCGTAATCATGGTTAATCCCTGACCTTGCGTTTTAACACTCAATTTACCAACCTGCTGTTTCATTCTTTATTTTAAAAACCCCACGATATATTCTGCTTCAGACACAATAGGATCAGCAATTGCTGATGCCTTTTCGGCACCCTCTTTCAAAATTGTCTGTAGATATTGTTTATCTGCCAACAATTTCTTTGTTTCCTCTCTGATTGGTGCAATTTTTTGAATTAAAAGATCCGACAATGCGGATTTAAAAGGACTAAATCCTTTTCCGCCAAAATCCTGGAGCACCTGTTTAATCGATTGCTTGGCTAAAACCGAATAAATTGACACTAAATTTAACGCCTCTAAACGATGTGACAACCCTTCCTGTTCAGACGGTAAGGGTTCAGAATCACTTTTTGCCCGTTTAATTTTATTCGTAATTACATCATCCTCATCCAGTAACTCAATCCTCCCCTGTTCGGAAGGATCCGATTTGGACATTTTTTTACTACCATCCCTTAAATTCATTACACGGGCGCTTGTTTTTGGAATAAATCCCTCGACAACAGGAAAGAAATCGGTTTTGTAATCATGATTGAATTTCTGGGCAATATCATTTGTTAATTCCAGATGTTGACGCTGATCCTCACCAACAGGTACACACGTTGCCCTATATGCCAAAATATCAGCGGCCATTAAATTAGGATAAACATACAATCCTACAGAATTGGCCTCCCTGTTTTTGCCCGCCTTATCTTTAAACTGTGTCATCCGGTTCATCCAGCCAATTCGCGCAACACAATTGAAAATCCACGCCAAACGCGCATGAGCGGATACAGCTGATTGATTAAATAAGATATGCTTGTTGGGATCAATACCAGCAGCCAATAAAACAGCCGTCTGTTCCAAAATCTGTTTTCGTAGGGATACGGGTTCCTGCCAAACCGTCAAGGCATGCATATCAACCAGGCAATAGATACATTCATTATCCTGTTGAATATCAACCCAGTACTGAATGGCCCCCAGATAATTTCCCAAATGCGGGATACCAGTTGGTTGAATTCCTGAAAATACGCGCTTACCTGACGGCTTGACACTCATAAATCACCTTAATCCTTTATTTATTAGTTATCCGGTTGGTTTTTGGTTACCCCAACAAGATGAATCTTAAAAATTAATGGGCTATTTGAAGGAATAATCCCCATAGATTTTTCTCCATACCCTAATTTAGGCGGAACATAAAGCTGCCAAACATCGCCAGGATGCATTTTAGGCAGGGCTTCCATCCAGCCAGGTATTAATCCCTCGACAGGCATTTGCATTAAACCACCACCATGCCGATCTGATGAATCAAATATGACACCGTCTGGCAAACGCCCTTCATATTCCGCCAAAATTAGATCCCCTGGAGCAGGAGAGGCTTCCTTAGGGTTTCCAGACTGGATAATACGGTAAGCCAATCCACTGGGTAATGTTTTCACTCCCGGTTCAGCCTCAACCTTTTGCATAAACTGTTCGGGGGTTAGTTGCTCCTTTTTACTACCGGCGCAAGCAACCAAGGGAATTGCCAAAACCGCAGGAACTATCCAAGAAAGCATCTTTTTCATTTTCAACTCCTGATAATTCAAATTTTACAAGGCACCGCCACGTCGACCTGCCTGTGCTCCCAAACGTAGTCGTAACGCATTTAATTTAATGAAGCCCTGTGCATCCATTTGATTATATGCACCTTCATCATCTTCAAATGTTACAACACGCATGTCATAGAGACTATTCGGACTTTCACGTCCCATCAAGATAATATTACCTTTATACAGCTTCAATTTTACACGACCGGTAACAGAATGCTGACTTTCATCAATCAGGGCCTGCAGCATTCGGCGCTCTGGTGAGAACCAAAAACCATTATAAATTAATTCCGCATAACGAGGCATGATACTATCCTTTAAATGCCCGGCCTCACGATCAAGAGTGATCGATTCCATGTTTCTATGGGCAAATAATAAGATCGTTCCACCCGGTGTTTCATAAATTCCACGGGATTTCATGCCAACAAAACGATTTTCAACCAGATCAAGACGCCCGATACCATTGGCCTTACCCAACTCGTTCAAACGGGCCAGTATAGTTGCCGGGGACATTACAATTCCATTAATCGCTACAGGATCACCAGCTTTGAAATCAATACTGATTTCAGTCGCCTTATCTGGAGCATCTTCCGGTGAAATTGTTCGCTGAAAAACAGCTTCATCAGGAGGAAGGGAAGGATCTTCCAAAATTTTCCCTTCCGAAGATGAATGTAAAAGATTGGCATCGACCGAAAAGGGAGCTTCCCCACGTTTGTCATGAGTAACCGGAATCTGATTTTCTTCAGCAAACTGCAATAAACGGGTACGAGAAGCGAGATCCCATTCACGCCAAGGCGAAATAACAGTGACATCGGGTTTTAATGCATAATAGGCCAGCTCAAATCGAACCTGGTCATTCCCTTTACCCGTTGCCCCATGCGCAACGGCATCAGCCCCCACCTGTTCGGCAATTTCAATTTGTCTTTTAGAAATAAGTGGACGCGCGATTGAGGTTCCCAATAAATATTGTCCTTCGTATAGCGTGTTGGCACGAAACATTGGAAAGACATAATCCCTTACGAATTCTTCACGCAAATCCTCGACAAAAATTTCTTTTACACCAAACATTTCCGCTTTTTTACGGGCTGGACCCAATTCTTCCCCTTGTCCCAAATCAGCCGTAAAGGTTACAACCTCACATTCATATGTTTTTTGTAACCACCGTAAAATAACAGAAGTATCCAACCCTCCCGAATAGGCCAGAACAACTTTTTTTACATTCTTATGTGCCATACCGCTTACTTTTCATATCAAAATTCTACAATTATGATCGGTTATATCATCAATATAAAGCTTTTTAAATCATCATTCTTTGCTAGAACCCTAAAATTAAAATTTTAAAAAAAATATATTATGAATAAAAATGTATATTTAATAACTATTTGATTTATATAACTTAAATTATTACAACTATTGTTCAATAATAAATAGATCAATAAATTTAAAATTATGCAGAACTTTTTCTTATTCTAAAAAAATTAACAATCAGATTTTTTTCATATAATCTAAAAAATTAAATTCCAAAATAAAAATTTTATTTTCAATTAAATTAAACAATCTTTCCCAAGTTTTTCAAAATTTTACAATTTTATATTATTCGTAAATTAAAACTGATTCTATTTATTCCGCAACGCTTCTTCCAAAGACATTTTGAATTGACCAGGTTTTAAAGGTTGAGGTTGTGACGCGTCGGGAGACCAACCTGTTAAAATGGCAAAATTTATATCAACTTTAATAGGTTTAAAAGTTTCCAAACGTGCAATAAATTCGGCAAATAAAGTTTTTTTTGCAAAATAAGCCTGATGCATTTGCAAGGAATTTGTTTCCCCTGCCCAACGCAGATCCCGAAATAAAGCCAATGAAGAGCGATAAACAATTTCAATCGCCTCCTTATCAATGGTGGGTAAGGCAAAACCAGCCCGTTGCATCAAACTTGCACATGATCTTAAATCAGGTAATGGAGAAATATGCGGCAAAACAGCACCACAATATTCCATTTCAACTTCAGCCATTACGGTTCGTAATAAAGAAAGAGTCGGAAGTATAGGAATTGCCGCCAGGAAAAGACCATCAGGTTTCAAAATTCTTCGAATTTGTAATAAAGTACCAGGCAAATCATTAACCCAATGCAAGTTAAAATTCGCAATAACCAGATCAAAGCATCCTGATTTAAAAGGCAAGAATTCTTCATCCATACAGATTTTCGAATTTACATTCATTGAGACCAAATCTGCCGACAAATCTGCCGATATCACCTTTATTTTTCTATTTTTTAAGTAGGAAGAAACATACCCTCGCCCTCCGATTTCCAAGGCAAATTCAAAGGAACGATTTATATCGTCAAGTCGTTCCAATAACCGATCCGTACATTGTTGAAAGATATCCTGTATTTCAAAATGATATAAAACAGATCTATCTCGATGCAATTTCAGAAGAGAACGGTTAAATAATAATGGAACATTCATGGCATATATCATTTGATAGATAACAAAAAGGATACAATCGCTAGACTGTATCCTTTTTATAAAAAAATAGAAACCAGTTAAAATTCTAATCTCAATTTATTCTTCTGGAAATTCCACACCAGAAGCCTTCAACTGGGCTTTTAAAGCATTTTTCAATCGCTCCAATCCCTCATCAGATGTACTCTCCGCTCGTGCCACTAAAGCAGCTTGAGTGTTGGAAGCCCTTAAAAGCCACCATCCATCTTCTGTATTCACCCTTACACCATCAATCGTCACGACATTGGCCTTCTCTTCCTTTAACCGTTCAGCCACTTCACGGACAACGGTGAATTTACGCTCATCGGAACAATCAAAACGAATTTCAGGAGTAGAAATTGCTTTGGGTAAAGACTCTGTTACTTCTGATAAAGGACCCTTTAACCGGGCGACAATATCAAGCGTTCTGACTGCAACGTATAATGCGTCGTCAAACCCGTACCATTTATCTGCAAAGAAAATATGACCAGACATTTCCCCACCGAGAACAGCCTTTGATTCAGCCATTTTGGCCTTGATCAAGGAATGTCCAGTACACCACATCAAAGGATTTCCACCCGCTTTTTGAATTTCATCAAAAAGAATTTTGCTTGCTTTAACATCGGCAACAATCGTTGCCCCTTGATTGCTCGCAAGAATATCACGACTAAAAATAACCATAAGCTGATCACCCCAAAGGATATTACCTTTGTCATCAATCACGCCAATACGATCGGCATCACCATCAAACGCAATACCAATATCAGCCTTGCGATTGATCACCTCTTTCTGAAGCTGAACAAGGTTTTTGGGAACAGTAGGGTCTGGACTATGAGCGGGAAAATCGCCATCTATCGTTCCATTCAGAACAATATGTTCACCGGGCAACTTCTGAACCAAACGGGTTAGAATATCACCAGCAGCCCCATTACTGTTATCCCAGACAACACGTAATTTCCGTTCAGTTCCCCCAAAATCTTCCAAAAGCCGATTAATATAATCTTCTGAAACATCAACCTTGCGAACCGTACCATTACCCTCTGGAACCACATCACCAGCCGCAACCTGTGCCCCTAAATCCTGAATCTGCTTACCAAAAAACGGTTTGCCACCCAGCATGAATTTCATCCCATTATATTCTTTGGGATTATGACTGGCCGTAACCATAACAGCACCATCAGCCTGCATAACTGTTGAAGCAAAATAGAGCATTGGGGTCGGACCACGACCGATACGGACAACTTCCAAACCGCTTTTCTTTAATCCATTTACCAGAGCGGCCTCTAAATCAGGCGAACTAACCCGACCATCATAACCAACAACAACTTTTTTTCCATTTTTCCTTGCGACCAAACTGCCAAAGGACCGTCCGATCGCATAGGCATCCTCGACAAAAAAAGTCTGTTCATAAATGCCGCGAATATCATATTCTCGCAGGATTGTCGAATTAATTACACGTTGATGTTCCATTATTTAACCTCTTCATGGGCATATTTCTGTATTATCTTACGCATGGCCGGAGCTAGGTCGGGACGTTTCAAAGCAAAGGCAACCTGAGCTTCTAGAAATCCAGATTTGCTTCCACAATCATACCGAACCCCATTATATCTCAACCCATGAAAAGGCATTTGTCCAATCAATTTTTCCATAGAATCTGTCAATTGAACTTCATTTCCTGCACCTTTTTCCATTTTAGAAAGATATTTCATAATTTCAGGTGACAAAATATAACGTCCAATAATTGAAAGATTAGAGGGAGCCTGTTCAGGCTCCGGCTTTTCTACAACCCCGGAAATCGTGACCAGTTTTCCATCATCCTTTTCAATATCCACAATACCGTAACTGGATGTCTTTTCACGAGGAACCTCGGTAACAGCGACAACGTTTCCACCATATTCATTATAAACTTCAACCATTTGCGCCAAACATCCTGGCGCTGCCATAATCAAATCATCCGGTAATAAAATGGCAAATGGATCATCGCCAACAAATGTACGAGCACACCATATTGCATGCCCCAACCCTAATGGAGACTGCTGACGCAAAGCGGTTAAAGAACCTGCCTCAATACTAGATGGATGGAGAGCCTCCAGAGACTCTTTTTTACCTCTTTGTCGCAGTGTATCCTCAAGCTCATAAGCAACATCAAAATAATCAATTAGAGAATCTTTTCCTCGACCTGTAATCAGACAAAACTGTTCAATTCCTGCCGCACGCGCCTCATCCAGTGCATATTGAATCAATGGACGATCAACAACAGGCAACATTTCTTTTGGCATTGATTTGGTTGCGGGCAAGAAACGTGTTCCTAAGCCAGCGACAGGTAATACAGCTTTTTTTAAAGGTTTAATCACAGAACTCTACCTTGAAATTTAATAATAAAAAACAAATATGTTAATGTCTAATTTAGAACAAAACAAATATTATTTCACAATTTGATAAGAATATGTAAAAATTATGACAAGAAGGCCACATTCTAAACGCGGAATTCCCTTTTAATTAAATACCTATATGTGAATCTTAATCAAATTATGTCTAATAATTACGGGTAATAATGCTACCATAATAAAACTAAATTTTAACAGAAAAATTTGTTTTTTCAAACTTCCCAGAAATGATTGCTATTACAAATATATCGAATTAAATTTATCTTGATAATATTTAAATATAATGTGAATCAAAAAAAACCAAAGATGAATAAAATACACATCTTTGGAAGATTATACTTAATTAAAAAACCATTACTATTTAAATAACTTAAATTATTTTTAAATAATATTTATTTAAAAAAGCTTAAATAATTTAAATATACTTTCTTTTTACAGCTAATCTATCGTGAAAACAATATATGGAATAAAATCCTGGATATATTTTGCCAATTTTTTGGTCATATGAAGAAAATCATATTTTATAAAATTTATATTAGTTCATGTGTATAATTTTATTACACAATTTATCAGCTTCCACTTGATCAATTTATTTTATTTCATTTTGTTAATATTAATGTATACTTTCCTAAATTTGTCATTATTATTCATAATGTTAAAAAAGGGTTTATAACAAGGTCACTTTATAAATGCCAGAATTAATCAAAAAAACGATTTTCCTAAGTCATATTACAGAAGAAAAAGAACTTACAAGTATATTTCAACAATTAATCGAAGACAGTTTTTTTGGACAAGTCCATGTTTTCACGTCCAGTTTCTCCATAAAACCGGGTCAAAGATGGTTTGATGAAATTGAAGAAAATTTAAAAAATAGTGCCATCATGATTGTATTTTGCAGTCCCAAAAGTATTCAACGTCCCTGGATCAGTTTTGAATGTGGGGCAGGATAGCAAAAAAATATCAATGTTATTCCACTTTGTCACTCTGGATTAACCGTTGACACCTTACCGAGCCCATTAAATTTGCTTGAGGGCGGCAACATTTCAGATAAGAATAAGATAACAGATATATTTGAGATCATTAAAAATGAAATCGGCTTTAACCGTTTACCTATCATAGACTTCGATTCATTATTTAAAAAAATAAATGAATTTGAAAATAAATATCTTCCAGCAAATAATAAAAATACGATAGATCTACCTCAACGAAGCCCGTTGTCTTCTATAATTTCAAAAATATTATTGGAAATCAAAAAAATAAATCCCGGTTTTTTTGAAAGACTCAAAACAATGTATAAAGATCCAAAAATGGGATTAACGCTTCCCCCGGTTCCTTTAATTTATTATAGCTACAAATCTTTAAAATGCCACTTGTACGAATTACGCAAACACGACAATAACTTTCATTTCAATTATAATGTACCATCTCATTCAGGCACATTTAACCCTTACGGAAATCTAATTCTAACTGTTTCCCCTGAAGTTAAACAATTAATTGTAGAATTATAATTTTTATATTTTATCCAAAATTTTAATGCGTGTTTTACAAGCAATCGCAAATATGCAATTTTTGATGAAAAAATAAAGAGTGAAAAAATGGATCTCACTCTTTTATACACAGTAAATTCAGTAATCTTGAACAAGATTACAATATTTTCCTAATATTGCAATCAAATTTATTGTTTTTTTCTTAATGATTGGCGAATGGCAATAGCTGTCAGATTCACGATACCTCGTGCCGTTGTATTTTCCGTAAGAACATGAAGCGGCTTTGTTGTGCCAAGCGTTATAGGACCAATCTGCAGTCCATTTCCAACCACACGACTCAAGGAAAATCCAATATTTGCCGCATCAAGACTGGGCATAATTAACAAATTGGCATTTCCTCTCAAGGGTGAATCATCAATTAATCTCGAACGCAAGGTTTCACTTAACGCAGCATCACCCTGCATTTCCCCGTCAATTTCCAATGAAGGATTCTTTTCACGTATTATGGCCAGGGCTTTTTTCATTTTTAATGCTGATTCAGATTTTCCCGTTCCAAAAGAAGAATAAGATAATAAAGCGGCTCTTGGTACCATACCAAACATAGATACCATTTCAGAAGCCAATAAAGTTAATTCAGCAATTTCCTCAGCCGTAGGGTCCAGATGTAAATAAGTATCCCCCATAAAAAGCGCTACATTTGACTGAATCATAGCAGAAATAGTATGGAATTCCTTTACTCCATCCTGTTTGGGGATAATATTTTTCAATGTCTTAAAATGACGATACCATTCACCAAATCCACCAACAAGTGCTGCATCAACATGACCCTCCCTTAAAAGCATCGCTGCTAGAATTGATTTTCTTCTATAGAGCTGTTCATACGCCAAAGACGGAGGAACACCCGTTCTTTCAACCAATCTCTGATAAGGTTTTTCCAGTGTTTGCAAAAATGCGTTATCCTTTTGGGGGTCATAAACTGTTAAATCCTTACCAATTTTTAAGCTTAACCCCAATTGAGTAATTTTTTCATGAATCCTTTTCTGATCTCCAATAACATAAGGTAAAACCATCTGTTCATTAACCATAGTTTGAATAGCACGTAAAACCCTATCATTTTCGCCTTCAGAAAAGACAACCTTTTGCAGTCCTTTATGTTGATGAACAGCTGCAAATACAGGTTGCATAACCTGACTGGTTCTGAACACAAATTGCATCAGATGCTCCAGATATCCATTAAAATCATCAATCGGACGTAAGGCAACCCCTGTTTGCATGGCCGCTTTTGCAACCGCTGGCGCAATTTCCAAAATTAATCGCGGATCAAAAGGTTTTGGCAAAATATATTCAGGACCAAAGGCAGGTGCCTGACCGCCATAAGCGGCCACGACAACCTCATTGGCTTCTTGTGTCGCCAGATTTGCTAATGCATAAGCGGCGGCTTTTTTCATCTCCTCGTTTATTTCGGTTGCCCCAACATCTAGGGCTCCGCGAAATATAAAAGGGAAACATAAAACATTATTAACCTGATTTGGATGATCAGAACGACCTGTTGCCATAATCGCATCTGATCGAATACTGCCAACCTCTTCTGGAGTGATTTCAGGTTCCGGATTTGCCAATGCCAGAATCAAAGGATTGGATGCCATTTTTGCCACCCATTCTTTTTTCAGAACTCCAGCCACAGAAACACCAAGAAAAATATCCGCACCCGCTATAACATCCTCCAAACGGCGAGCCTGCGTGTCTTTGGCATAACGTGCCATATTTTCTGGCATATTTGGATCGCGGCCTTGCCACACCACTCCATCAATATCCGTTAAAATGACATTTTCAGGTTTTAATCCCAGAGTTACCAATAAATTTACACATGCAATAGCTGCCGCCCCAGCCCCAGAAGTGACCAATTTAACGTCTTCAATTTTCTTATTCTGAATTCGCAAGGCATTAATGGTAGCCGCACTTACGACAATCGCCGTTCCATGTTGATCATCATGAAAAACCGGAATATTCATTCTGGATTTTAGATTCTGTTCAATAATAAAACATTCAGGCGCCTTGATATCCTCCAAATTAATTCCGCCAAAAGTTGGCTCAAGCGCCGCGACAACATTACAGAAATGTTCCGGATCATTGGCATCAACTTCGATATCAAAAACATCAATACCAGCAAATTTCTTGAATAAAACCGCCTTGCCCTCCATAACGGGTTTTCCCGCCAAGGGCCCGATGTTTCCCAACCCCAAAACAGCCGTACCATTGGAAATAACCCCAACCAGGTTACTTTTGGCCGTGTATTTGCTAGCCAAACTAGGATCCCTTTTAATTTCCAAACATGGTGCCGCCACCCCTGGGGAATAGGCTAAGGACAAATCAGTTTGAGTCGCCATTCTTTTTGTTGGTGTTATTGTTAATTTCCCTGGTGTTGGATATTCATGATAATCCAACGCATCTTGCTTAAATTTATGATCCATAATTTCCTCTTCATTGCAATCATGACATTTTTACAAATAAATCTTTGTAAAATTGGTAAAATTATATATCAAAGGCAAATGAAAAGAAAATAGGTTCTATATTCAAGTCGCAACAAGAATGTGGTGCGACCGAGAAGACTCGAACTTCCACGGGGTATTTCCCCACAAGCACCTCAAGCTTGCGCGTCTACCATTCCGCCACGGTCGCACGGGATTGATTTTCATAATTCAATCCAATATGCTTTCTCTATAACCGATGAAAGAGTTTCTAGCAATGGCTATCACACCAATATTTTTGCAAAAAAGCAAAAAAGTTGTTCCCTATCCCACCGCAATTCAATGGATGAAAAATTACGTTCAAAAAATATTTGATGGGAAAGCGGCAGAATGCCTATGGTTTTTGGAGCATCCTCCGCTTTACACTGCGGGAACATCGGCAAAAGAGAGCGATTTGTTCAATCCACAGAATTTTCCTGTTTTTCATACTAATCGGGGTGGACAATGGACTTACCATGGTCCAGGAATGCGAATCATCTATGTAATGATGGATTTACGTAAACCCCATCCCACTTTTCCCGATCATGATATTCGCGCATTCATTCACAAACTTGAAGACTGGATCATTCTCACCCTTCAACAATTCAATATCGCAGCAGAAAAAAAAGAAGGGCGTGTCGGATTATGGGTTACCGATCCTGTTACAAAAAAAGAGAAAAAAATTGCCGCAATTGGAATTAAGCTATCCCATTGGATCAGCTGGCATGGAATTGCGTTGAATATTAATCCCAAACTGGAAAATTATTCCGGAATAGTCCCCTGTGGATTGAAGGAATATGGAATTACGAGCATGCATGAACTAGGAATTAATACTTCATTTGATACGATAGACCAAGTCCTCTGTCAAGCCTGGCAGCAAGTGTTTGTCTATTCTTTAAAATTGCGGTCACCACCTTCTGACCTTATGGTTGATCAGGATAGTTAAAATAATTATTTTTAACACTTAAACCCATATGAACATTTGAAATATTCATGATCGTTTGCCGTTTACGCACATCTATAGCTTGCATCTGATCAAGGGTTAACTGACCATTTACATCTTGAAACCGTAGAGTTAACAAACCTTGGGATGGATTATCCCCGCTTGCCAATGAAATTTGCAAAGCCTGTGTTCCCTTTTGTATTGCCGTTACAAGAATGGGTGATGATAAATGAACAGGGCTATTTAGCATTAATCCCAAAGGGTTTCTTGCCAATCCAATATGTGTAACAGAATGATCGTCAAAATTTTTTGCCACCATTTTTTTACCCTTTGCAACAACAATCATTGTGGAAGGGGTTTCATAATTTAAACGTAATTTTCCAGGTACATAAACGATACGTCCTTCAGATTGATTACCATTTGACCAAATTTGCGTGAATTGTCCCTCAAATCCCCTTGGATCGTTCAGGGCACTTTCAACCCTTGAAATTGAAACGAGCTCGCAAGTAGGTCTTGCTTTCTGATTAACCTGACATGCCATTAATATAAACGGAAAAAGCAATATTATTTTTTTGCATATCCCATTCATGATTTTATCTATTCTCATCGCCTTACCTCTTTATATCAAGATGATTAATTCTATATCAGAATTATAAAATATCTTTAATATGCCCTTTGAATTATAACCGTTTTTTGGAATATAATTCATTTTTCCCCAATTCTTGTGATATTCTTCCAAGAACAATGTTCCTTACTTTTCTATTCTATTTCTTATGAAATCAAAATACTTATGATGTTTAAAAAGAAATGGGCAACCATGTTTGATCCCAACAATGCAAAAACAACACCGCACCGTTATTGTGACATGCCAGGATGCAGAGAACCAGCAGAATATCGGGCACCAAAATCCCGTCACCAGTTACATGACTATTATTGGTTCTGTTTTAGCCATATTCGGGAATATAACAAAAACTGGGATTATTTCAGGGGAATGAATACTGCGCAAATAGAGGAACACATGCGTTCCGCCGCTGTATGGGATAAACCTTCGTGGAAGCTTGGTAGATTAGGGAAAAAAAATCTTTTAAATGAGCAATCATTCCATGATCCACTACGGCTTTTTCAAAAAACCAGAACAAAAACACATCATGATACCGGACAGAAACCCAATATCCCCCAAGAATTACAAAAAGCTTTGCAATTACTGGAAATTAGCTGGCCACTTTCGTTGGTCAGTTTAAAAAAAAGATATACCAAGCTTGCCCGTAAATATCATCCTGATACAAATGGTGGTGACGCGGATTTGGAAGAAAAATTTAAAAAGATTAATGCAGCTTATTCCCTACTCCGAACATATTTGACAAATATGATTGAAGCAAAATAAAAAATCATTTAGATCATTAAAATAACTCTTCTACACAGGATAATTTCTATGTCCAGATCAACTTCAAACCTAACTAATCCCGATAAAACCGATTTACCTGACATTTCTATGTTATCAAAACCAGATAAATTGTTTAACGTAAGAAAAACATTTGATATTGATCTTGATATGGAGGTCAAGGGATTTTCAAAAAAAACCTCACTGGTTCCCGATCTGGATCCAAACTATTTTTTTGATCTAGATACCACTCATGCCATTCTTGCAGGATTTCAATATAATCGACGGGTCATGATACAGGGATTTCATGGTACGGGAAAATCCTCCCATATCGAACAAATCGCTGCCCGCCTGAACTGGCCATGTATTCGCATCAATCTCGATAGCCATATTTCCCGTATTGACTTGATTGGAAAGGATGCCATCATCCTAAAGGACGGAAAACAAGTTACACAATTTCAAGAGGGTTTACTTCCATGGGCTTTAGAGCATCCATGTGCACTTATTTTTGATGAATATGATGCTGGCCGTCCTGATGTTATGTTTGTCATTCAACGTGTGCTTGAAACAGAAGGCAAACTGACCTTGCTGGATCAAAATCGAGTTATCCGCCCTGATCCATCCTTTCGTCTTTTTGCAACCGCAAACACCATTGGATTGGGAGATACGACCGGGCTGTATCATGGCACTCAACAAATCAATCAGGGTCAAATGGATCGCTGGAATATTGTTGCCGCACTGAATTATTTACCCCCTCCACAAGAAATTAAAATAATCATGGCAAAAATGAATTTACAGCCTCAGGACGCAGAAACAAAAAAACAGATTGAATCAATGGTAGCATTGGCCAATTTAACCCGAATTGGATTTGCCGAAGGGGAACTGTCTACTGTAATGTCTCCTCGCACTGTCATCAGCTGGGCTGAAAACTATACAATCTTTCATGATCTTGCATTGTCTTTCCGCCTAACCTTCCTAAATAAATGCGACCTGTCAGAACACGGAATTGTAGCAGAATATTACCAACGCTGTTTTAATGTTGACCTTTTAACAACCGATCCTAAAACGGTTTAAACAATATTGAATTATCCGATTTAACAAGAGGATTATAATGCCTAAAAATCAGAAGAACAGACAGACTGATTTACTCAATTTTCAAACCGCTTATAATCCTGAACGTTTCAAACAAGCCCTGATTGGTACCATACATACTTTAAGTGGTTATACGGCAACCAATATCAATTTCTGTTCAAGCACGGTCAACAATCGTCAATATCAATCCAAAAACAATAAGGAAAACGTGTATCTTCCACAACCACCAGAAATACAAGATGCAAAAACCCTGCAATTCATTAGGGGACAAGCTGATGCACTGGCCCTATATCTAAAATATCATGATAATGATCTTCCTTCACCACCAGACTTAACATCAGGGGATGCTCAAAATAGTTTCAATGCCCTGGAACAAGTCCGTGTGGAGGCATTAGGAAGCAAGAAGATGGCAGGGGTTGCCGCCAATCTGCAGGCAGTTATGGAACATAACAGTCATATAGAAGGGCATGCAAGGATGAACAAGGCGGAACAATTATCTCCTGCAAAAGCTCTTTCTTTACTTGTTTATGAAACATTGACTGGAAAAACAGTACCAACAGCATCTCGTAAAATTCTGCAATTATGGCGCAATCAATTAACACCCCAGGGTGAAAAAGCTCTCAAGGCCATGAAAGAGGCTTTGACTGACCAAGATCATTATGCACAAGCTACCAAACAATTGCTTCAAGCCTATCGTTTACTAGAAGGAGAAGAGGAAAAATCCGATAATGGCAAGGAAGAATCCTCTCAAGATACCGCGGATCAAAACAAAGATAGCAATCCAGATTACCCTGAAGAAAAACAAGAACAGCAAGAAAGCGAACTTGAACAGCAATTTTCACAAATTCCCCTGAATATGGAGGATCAAGAAAAACCGGATTCAACCATGGGAAGTGATAAATCTGAAAAAGCTGGTGGCCCCTCACAACAACCTCCGGATACTTTAGCTGATGTTGAAGATGCATCCTATCACATTTACACAAAATTATTTGATGAGGTAGTTACCGCTGAACAGATTTGCGACGTAAACGAGCTAGACTTCCTAAGAAACCAGCTTGATCAACAATTACAGGAAATACAAAATATCATATCCAAGCTGGCCAATCGTTTACAACGCAAATTGATGTCGCAACAAATCAGAAGCTGGAATTTTGATCAGGAGGAAGGACTTCTCGATGCCAGCAAATTAACAAGAATAATCACCAACCCAACCAATTCTCTGAGCTTTAAACAAGAAAAATCAACCGGTTTTAAAGACACGATTGTAACACTGTTAATCGATAATTCTGGATCCATGCGAGGGCGCCCTATTTCCATTGCGGCAATGTGTGGAGATATTCTGGCCAGAACTCTTGAACGTTGTTCCGTTAAGGTAGAAATCCTCGGTTTTACAACCCAGACCTGGAAAGGTGGACGCAGTCGTGAAAAATGGTTGGCTGACAAACGTCCCCAGAATCCAGGACGGTTAAATGATTTACGCCATATTATTTATAAAGCTGCCGACCAGCCATGGCGACGAGCCAAACGTAATTTAGGCCTTATGCTCAAGGATGGCTTGTTAAAAGAGAATATTGATGGAGAGGCACTTTTTTGGGCATGGCAAAGACTTAAAACCCGTGTAGAAAAACGTAAAATTTTAATGGTTATTTCTGATGGAGCGCCAGTTGATGATAGCACTTTATCGACGAATGGATCGGAATATCTTGAAAATCATCTTAAACGCATGATTCGCAAAATCGAAAATCGTGCTGAAATCGAGCTTGTAGCCATTGGAATTGGGCATGATGTAACACGTTACTACAAACATGCCGTGACAATCACCAAGGCAGAAGAATTGGGGGGAACAATGATTCACGAACTCACCAAACTATTTGATGAAAAAGACAAAATTCAATCTAAATAATTTTCAACCCCTTCATTAATACTCAAGAAAACCGGAGTATTAATGAATACGATCAGGATAACCCTTGCACAAACTGGGAAATTCTTTGACAGGCCTCTTCAAGAACGACATCATCAGCGGCATAAGCTATACGCAAGTAGGGACTTAAACCAAACGCTGATCCGGGAACAACCGCAACATAAGTCTCTTCCAATAATGCTTCAGCAAAATCCTGATCATTGGCAATCAACCTTCCCTGAGCTGTTTTTTTTCCAATACAGCCGGCAATACCTGGATATATATAAAAGGCCCCCTGTGGAATATTACAGCTTATACCATTCATTGCTGAAAAGGCGGCCGTCATTTTTTTACGACGTCGATCATAAGCCAGTTTCATTGATTCAACTTCTTTTTGCGCATATTGCAAAGCCGCAGTAGCAGCTGCCTGACTGACACTGCAGGCACCAGAGGTTGAATTGCTTTGAATTTTAAGCATCGCTCTAATCAAACGCTTTACCCCACCGGCATAGCCTATACGCCAACCTGGCATTGCAAAAGTTTTAGAAACCCCATTCGCCGTTAAAATACGATCTTTTAATTCTGGTGCCAAAGCCGCCAATGAATGATGGCGTTGCCCGTCAAAAATCAGATGTTCGTAAATTTCATCAGCAAAAATCCATATCTGAGGATTAATCCTCAATACCTCAACCAATGCCAGCAAGTCTTCTTTTGTCCAGACAGCACCAGTTGGATTGCTGGGGGAATTCAAAATCAGCCATTTGGTCCTAGGCGTAATAGCGGCTTTTAATTGCCTTGCCTTTAAGACAAAATTATCTTTTTCAGGACAAACAACATGAACCGGATTCCCTCCCAGAAATCGTACCATAATTGGATAACTAGTCCAATAGGGTGCCGGAATAATGACCTCATCTTCCGGATCTAAAGTCGCCATCAAGGCATTGAACAAAATCTGTTTAACCCCATTTGCAACCATAATTTCGTCCAATGCATAATCGACACCATTTTCTTCCTTGAATTTTTTTTGTATGGCCTTTTTCAACGATAAAAAACCGTCGATAGGAGGATACTTCGTTTTTCCTTCCAAAGCCGCCTGATAACCTCCCTCAATAGCTATTTTGGGTGTTAAAAAATCAGGCTGTCCCAGGGCCAGGGAAATAACATTTTTTCCTTCTGCTTTCAGAACCCTTGCCCGCATTGACATCGCGATGGTTGCAGGAGCCTCAAACCCGCTCATTCTTGAGGCAAGAGCGGGTTCAATTGCAATTTCCTCATTATTCATAACCAATATCTAGCCCTAGCTCAAATTCATGCAGAAATGTTTAATCCGTAAGCAGGCTTCCTTAAGCAACTCTGTATTTGTCGCATAGGAAATACGGAAATATCCAGCCATCATAAAAGCTGCTCCATGAACTGTGGCTACACCCTCTTCTTCCAGTAAGGCCGTTACGAAATCCTGATCACTATTAATTTTTGTCCCCTTACTGGTTGTTTTACCCAAACAATTTTTCATTGAAACAAACAGGTAAAAGGCCCCCATGGGTTTTAAACAGGATAGACCCGGTGCGCCATTTAGGTTATCCAAAACCAGATTTCGCCTTTTTTGATAAGTAGCCACCATATCGGCAACTGAATCCTGTGAACCAGTCAAAGCCTCAACAGTTGCCGCCTGACTAATGGAACAGGGATTGGTTGTGGACTGTCCCTGCAACTTTATCATTGCCTTGACAAATTCTACAGGGGCGGCAGCATATCCAATACGCCATCCCGTCATCGAATAGGCTTTTGAAACACCGTTCATTGTAATTGTGCGTTCTTTAAGGCGTGGTTCAACCTGGACTACTGTTGGAGCAACCACCCCATCGTAAACCAGCTTGGAATAAATATCATCCGTCAAAACCCATACATTTGGATATTGCATCAAGACATCACATAAAGCCTGCAATTCTTCTTTACTATATACAGCACCTGTGGGATTACAAGGGGAATTCAAAATCAGCCATTTCGTTTTAGACGTAATTGCTGCACTCAGTTGTTCGGGCTGCAACTTGAAACCTGCATGCTCCTCCTTACAAGGAATGATAACTGGTGTTCCACCAGCCAATGTTACAATATCGGGATAAGAAACCCAACAAGGTGAAGGGATAATGACCTCATCTCCTGGATTAAGACTGGCCATCATCGCATTGAATATAACCTGTTTTCCACCACTGGACACCATGATTTCTTCAGATTGGTAGTCAATATTATAATCGGCTTTCAAACGTTGGGCAACTGCCTGGCGGACAGCTGGGGTCCCTCCAACATCTGTATATTTTGTCTGTCCGGACTGAATGGCTGCTATACCTGCATTTTTAATATTGATCGGCGTATCAAAGTCAGGTTCACCAGCCGAAAGGCTGATCACATCCTGACCCTTACTTTTCATGGCACGCGCCTTTGCACTAATCACCAGCGTCTGACTAGGCTGTATTTTTTTCAATCGAGCAGATAGAATATCCATTATTACCATTCCAGTTACGTAAACAATTCATTCATATAAAGCTTATCATTATATAAAATATTTATAAAAAACTTTATATAATATAGATCATGTTTTAATTAATTATAATAATTTTATTTTTTATAAGACCATTTAACTTTTAAACGATCATTGAATTTAATTTTTCTCTTTTGAAAAATCTATATCAAATAAACTCATTTAAATAAATTTATTAAAACAAGAAAGATTATAAAACCAATGGAAATGGCTATTCTTAAATATCATGTTCTAGATTTCATAAAAAAAAATCAAGCAAAACCGATTCCAGCAAAAATATATCCCGGATTGAAAAATATAACGCAAATTACTGAAAATTTTAAAAATAACCTGGCTAACCAAACAATATTAAAAGAGCTCTGCCAATATTGCCTTACTTTTAAAAATTATATGTTGGCTGAAGCGTTAATAAATTTTCTTATAGAGATAGATTCAAACAATAAGGACTACTATTTTTTTAAGGCAACTATCCTTTTCTTGAAAAAAGATATAAACGCTTCTTTAGAAAAACTGGAAAAATATCTTAATTTCATTTGTTCTTCTGACCTCTTGACAAGGGATATCATGTCCGAATTGGAAAAAGGTGAAATTACCAATTATTATATGTTTTTTTTACCCAATATCTTACAAAGATATAAATTGCCAATTCCAACCTCCGAATTTAACCTTTATCTTTTTCCTTATTCAATGCACGGCGCAAATCAAACAATTCAACAGCGTTATGCAATTTATCTGGGCTATTATTGTGACAGACTTCAAGAACATTTTAGAGATCTGTTAAAAGGGTTGCTGGACGAGGAATATGAATTAAATGGAGATACAACCTGGTATCATCTAAATGCAGGAAAATTGCAGTGGCTTCTCCATAATAGACCCTTGGCAGATTATCACTTTCAAAAATCCAAAGAACTGGCTCCTGAAACTTCCGTTTATTTCGACAATGAAGATAGTGGTGTATATAGTTGGTTAACAGAAAAGAGATACCAAAATTTTGAACAGGCTGATAAACATGATGATCCATTTCATCTGGAAAAATGGCAATGGTCATATGCTGATCTAAAAGGTCAACAGGCCGATTTACTATTCATTCTGGGTTGTGATTCCCGGTATTTAAAATATTTACCCAAATTTCTCTTTACTCTTGTAAAAGCACATAAAAGGATAGATTTTCAAAGTAAAATCGTTCTTGCTCTTGCATTGGAAAATCCATCATCTCAACAAAAAGAATTTCTAAAGGAGATCTCTGAATTTATTCATAACACCATTCCTAATATGCATATTACCTATGGTTATGGTTCCTCACTTTATCGGGATGCAGCCTATTTTACCTGTTTACGTTTTCTTTTTGCGGAAAAACTTTATCAACGTTATCCTACAAAAACCTTTATTCTTGATATTGATCTCACCGTTACAGAGGATTTTTTCAGTAAAAAATTCCCTTTATTTGGCAATTATGATTTTGGTTTGAGACTTTTTGCTTTTGATAAAAATGGTGATCAGCTCGTGGGGGCACCTTGGTGTTTGGGAGCCGGAATTACATATCTAAACCATTCAGAAATCACCCCTAAAATTCTTCATTTTATCGGACATTATATAAAATGGGCTTATGATCCCCATAATTTTACCAATTGGTGTATTGATCAATGTGCTTTGTCACAAGCTGTCGAGCAATTTATACGCCCTGCCTGGAAAAATTTGGTAATAAGAGATATCGATCAAGAGAATTTATTTGATCTATCCAATTATTTTAAATCAAAAAACGATTTTTATTATCAATCCCCCTACATCAGTGAAAATAATTTTAAGGAACAAATTCAATTATTATTGCATTAATTATATAAATCTTCAAAATAATGCATGAGTGCTGTTTGTAAATCCGGGAGAATAAAATGACACTAGAATTTTCATTATCTCAAAATCAGACCAAATCTTTTACACTAACCAGCGCAGCTCATAACATTGAATTAGGCAATTGGGAGATTAACAATCACCAGCTTGGTATTGAAAATGTTTTATTTTCTATTCAGCAAATCTGTCTGCATGGAGGAAAACAGGAAGGTTCCAGACTGATCATAATTAAATGTCCTGATGGATTGACCATCACCCTGAGCCCAACACGAGGAATGAATGTGATTGAAGCAACAGCTCCTGGCATTCGCCTGGGTTGGGATTCACCTGTAAAGGAGATAGTCAACCCCACTTTCATAAATCTTCAAAGTCGCAATGGCACCGGATGGTTAGAGGGTTTTAACGAAATGATGGTTCGTTGTGGTTATGAATGGTCTGGGCATCCTTTTACTGATACCAATGGTGAGCTTTATAGCCTTCATGGAAAAGCAGCAAATACACCAGCATCTGAAGTTATTGTTGAGATCGATACTCTATTCCCATACGAAATCAAGATAAAAGGCTTAATTAAAGAAAGCACTTTCAAAAAAACCGATTTACGTGTTCTAACAGAGCTATCCTATATTCCTGGCTCCCACAGTTTTACCCTTCATGATCGCTTAACCAATCATGCCGATTACTCGCATCCCTATCAAATTATTTACCATAGCAATTTCGGTAAACCTCTATTAGAAAAAGATGCAAAATTTATCGCCCCTGTTAAAGAAATAAGTCCTTTTAACAACTATGCTCAAAATGGGCTAGATAATTGGCAAACTTATCGTGAACCTACCAAAGATTTTGATGAAATGGTATTTAATATCATTCCCTATACCAAAAAAGATGGAAGCACCATGGCCGCGTTGCATAATAAAAGCGAAAATAAAGGAGTTTCCATAGAATTCAATACTAAGCAACTTCCCTTTCTAACTTTATGGAAGAACACAGATACCGAAAAACAGGGATACGTCACAGGCATAGAACCAGGAACCAATTTTGCCTATCCTATGACAATTGAACGTGAACAAGGTAGACTTAAAAAACTTCATGCCGGAAAAACAGTTGAATTTAAATTGAGATATAACGCCTTACTTGATCGGCAAGCTGTTGAAATCATGAAAAAGGAAATTACCAATATTCAGGGCAATCAAGAAACCCAAATCAAACAAAAACCAGTCGCACAAGAATAACAGAATTAAAATAAGGGATTAATTAACATATCCCTTGTTCAATCAATCCTTATCCAATATTTGATATATGGATTAAAAAGTTCCTGGATTATAGTTTTTGGTAATACTATCGCAATAAGAGCCTGTTTTAACATACAAAATAACACCATATAAAGTCGATTGAATATAACAGCCAGAAAAAATATCTTTAGCATCTTTTGGAAAATCTGGAGAGGCCTTGCCAATAACATTTTTATGCATGTAATACTCCCCATTTAATAAGCCATTTACATACCAAGGGTTTGACAATCCAACAAAATCAAAAATTTTCCTTGTTAATGGATGTGTTTTCATAATGGTTTGTTGAGAAGAAAACCTCAAATCATCGCGGATAAATGTAATCCCCTCCACTTTCTTATTACCAAAATGATAAATAGATTGTAAAATTTCCTGTACTATTAATGCATTTTTCTGATGATCTATTCTTTTCAGGTTACATAATGCTGATGACAAAAGTAAAGATGTCCATAAATAACAAATTGGAACCAAAAGCATTATTTTTGAAGGACAACCAGCCTTTTGAACATACAGAAATATAAAAATGAAAAAGGCTGATATACCCATCATTTCACGTGTATTACCACTGGGTATATTTAATATAATATTTGAACTCGTTATGGCAACCAGCAATAAAGGAAAACACAGGCATAAAACACAAATTCTTTTATAATTTTTCTTTAAAAAATCTGTTATCACTGTATATAAAAAAAATACAGATAAAATAATCAAAGATACTATTATATAGTTTTCCTGAATATACAATAAAAACAGTAATAGATATATTTTGATATTCTCAATAAGATGAATGAATATATGTTCATTTAAAACAATAATCTTTCCTAATGGACCATAATCGTTGGTAATCAAAAAATTTACAACGCATATTTTATAAATGAGAAATGTAGTTAATATATTGCATAATCTTAGAAATAGTTCCCTGAACAATCCGGAAAATGCTACCTGATCACTATCATTCAATAGTTTTACAGCCAATAGTCCAATAACTAATGTCAAAGCACATTGATAAAAACAATATAAAGAAAATATTAGGCATGAACGAATTATATAATCAATACACACATTTTGATTATTTTCTTTAAATACAAATAGGCATGCCAATGCAACACTGCATGTCATGATTATACAATCATATTTATATGATAAATTTTGTAAAAAAAATGGATTGCATAAAAGAAAAATAAATATAGTTAATTTTAATAAATAATTCTCTGATCGAATTATTTTATCTGTTGTATAAAGAAAAATTAAATTCAAAGCTAAGAAAGCAATAATAAATGAAAAAGGATAAGGGTCAGGAACTATTGCACTTCCGTTTAATAAACGAATCAACCAAACAGAAAACGGTCTTACATTAAGGAACCATACAAAAAGGTCACCATTAGATGCCCGATACATATCATCAACAAAATCATAAGGAGACAATAAAAAAGGAATAGAATAAATAAAAGTAATAATAGACGTTAATAAAACATAATGTTTTTTATGAATGGTTATAGACATCAGTTTAATATTATTTTTTAAATTACATATGTTGAAATTATTTTAATGTTAAAATATTAATCTTGATCTGAAAACAAGCCAATCTAATTTAATTATTCTATAAAAAATTTTTATATTTATTAAGTTATGATATTTATTAGGTTTTTTTACGTTATATGAGAGGTGGGCATGCG
>NZ_JACFPS010000006.1:0-50076 GCF_016101865.1 Commensalibacter sp. B14384M2
TAGTTCTGTATTTTTTCTGTTTTTATATCAAAAATATTTTGTTTATTAAAAATTTAAAAAAAAATATTTAATATCATTTTTTGTAGAACAATTATTTTTTTAAGGAATATTCCTATATTCTCACTTTAATATTTAAAGAAATTAGGTTGAATTAATTCTATTATTTGTAAAAGATATTTACTTAGATGTTAAAAAGGCGCCTTGAGCCCTAAGACTTAGCTGTTTTTTTTGAAGTGTACTTAGTAAGCTTTGACGTGTTCTTGAGATATGGTTTTCAATAAGTGATATCGTTTTTTGTATTTTTCCTTTTTTTAAGGCAATCACTATTTGACGATGTTCATCCCATCCCGTGTGATCATATTTATTTTCAAGCCAGCGGGCTCGTCTTAATCTCATCATTGCATTTTCAGTGCCTTGAATAATAAATTCATTTTCTGACAGTTTTGCAATCCATATGTGAAAATCATGGCCAATTTGATTAAGCTGTTCATGAGTTGAGGTTGGTGAAATTGAATTCAGTAGATTTTCAACTTTTGAAATATTTTTATCTATAACTATTTGTGTTGTTTCTTGAATAGCGGCAACCTCAAGTATTTTACGATAAATGCACACTTGAGAAATTTCTTCTAGATTAATCGGGGATACAATCCAACCGGATTTTTTGTGAATAACCAGTCCCTCACTAGCAAGTTTAAATAATGCGGTTCGAATGGAGGTTCTAGAAATTCCAATGAACCCTACAATATCACGTTCTGTTATACGTTCACCCGGTGCTATTTCCATATTCAGAATAAGATTTCTTAATTTTATTTCAGCATGCTGAGCTTGAGTAAGGGTTTCGTTCATAAATTTGTTTCCTATTATTGATTATATGATAGGATCATTTTGGTATACCAATTTGGTATACCAATTAAAGGTAATTTTATGGTGGATTTATCATGTCCTCAACAATTGAAACAGATCAAGATGAGTCATATTGGGTTCGCAATCTTTTTGTTTGTTTATTTGGATCATTTACAACCTTTCTTGCAATGACATTAATGTTGCCTTTTTTACCTATCTATGTTCAGCAGTTGGGAGTCAAAGATCATGCAAGTATAGCTCAATGGTCAGGAATAGCCTATAGCGCAACATTTTTTATAGCAGGAATGATTGCGCCATTCTGGGGATATCTGGGGGATCGTTATGGTCGTAAACCAATGCTTCTTAGGGCGAGTCTAGGTATGGCCGTGACAATGGCATTGATGGGATGTGCGACAAATATTTGGCAATTGGTTGGATTACGATTGCTTGCGGGTTTTGCTGGAGGATATTCTTCAGGTGCAACAATCATGATTGCTGCCCAAACTCCCAAGGATCGTTCTGCTTGGGCACTTGGACTGCTTTCATCCGGTATCATGGCAGGAAACCTGATTGGCCCCCTGATTGGGGGGATATTGCCATCTTTAATAGGAATCCGTATTACGTTCATAGGGGCAGGATGTTTAATTTTCATTACGTTTCTTGTTACATTGGGTTTTATTCGAGAATCTTCAAGGTTGGTTATTCATGAAAAAACCGTTAAAGGAAATTGGTCCGATATTCCCAATAAAAGATTGATTTTCATAATGCTGGTTACGGGCATGTTACTAATGATTGCCAATATGTCTATCGAACCAATTATAACCTTATATGTTCATCAACTGGCTGTTGAGCAATCCAGAATAACTTTCTTTGCAGGTTTGATTATGTCGGCTGGTGCTTTTGGGAGTATCTTGTCTGCTTCATGGCTTGGTCATTTAGCGGATAAAATAGGTCATACACGGATTATTATCTGGACCTTAATTATTGCCGGGATATTGCTTGTTCCTCAAGCCTATGTCACGTCAGTCTGGCAACTTATCGTATTACGTTTTTTTATGGGATTGGCCCTTGGTGGTTTAATGCCCTGCATTATAACAATCATTCGACATCAAGTTCCAAATCATTTAGTGGGAACTGTATTGGGTTATACTATTTCCGTACAATATGTTGGTCAGGTTATCGGTCCATTGGCTGGCGGGTTTGTCAGTGGTTATATGGGTATGTATTTCGTATTTCTCGCAACAAGTGTTCTATTGCTGATTGGTGCCATAAGCAATTGGTTTGTGCTAAAAATATTGGATTATAAATATTAATATTATATTAAAAAGGCTAATTTAATGGTTTATTTAAAAATGAATAAAGAAAAACAGCTTTTCTATTTATGGATTTTCAAGATTTTATATTAAATAATTTTATATCTTTTTCAGTCGCTGGACAGATTACGGCACTGGATTATAAATTAACTGTTTTAAAAGCTGCTTGTGTCAATAATGATTCTGCAAACACATAATTTTCTGACAGATAATTTTTTTTCAAAAACTTGGTTCTGTTATATATAATGATGAATTACTAAGTCAGCTTTCATAATACTACTGATACGTCTTCCCGATAAATTAAATTAAAACATTTTTCTTTCATGGGTCTAGATAGTAGGTTCTATTTTTATTCATAAAATCTTCTGTTACTTTTGATTCCTTTGCAAAAAACATTCTTATAAACGAAATTCAGGTTTCGATCCTATATCTGTTTTTTTTGCAAATAAAAGGTTGATTAATTCAAAAATATGTCTCATTAACAGTATCCTTTGCATAAGGCAAAGTAAATCTGTTGATAACAATGATATGTGATATTAATTTGTAAAAAATATTTTCTTAATAAAAAAAATATTTTCTTAATAAAAAAAATAGTTTCTTAATAAAAATGTTTTGTTACTATAAATTTTATAAATAATGTTCTCAAAATTGTTTGTAAAATTTATTTAGATAATAAAGGCAGGCATATGAATGAGTTAGCACCGCACCAAGCTCAGTTATCTCTTTGGCGAGTTATTATCATCGGGATAGCTTACATGACTCCCATGACTGTTTTTGACACATTTGGTATCGTATCAGGTGTAACGAATGGTCGTGTTCCTATGGCTTATTTATTGGCATTGGGTGCCATCATGTTGACTGCTTTTAGTTACAGTCGACTCGCTGTTATTTTTCCTAAATCAGGCTCTGCTTATAGTTATACCAATCAAGTTTGCGGTAAAATTAGTGGTTTTATTGTCGGGTGGGGAACCCTGCTTGATTATCTCTTATTGCCAATGATTAATAGTTTACTTTCAGGAATTTATCTCAAAGCTTTATTCCCTGATATTCCCGCGTGGATGTTAATCATTCTTTATACGGCATTAGTTACGTTTATTAATTGTCGAAATATTAAATTTCTTGCCAATCTTAATGCCTTGTTCGTTGGTATTCCTTTAATTTTGATGGTTTATTTCATCTATTTGGTTATCCATGCTTTGGTCTTTAAATATGATGTATCGCACGTAATGACGTTAAAACCTTTGATGAATGGGGACAATTCTTTTATTCCTTTGGTAAGTGGTGCTGCTATTTTATGTTTTTCTTTTTTGGGATTTGATGCTGTAACCACGCTTGCAAATGAAACTTTTGATGCCAGAAAAAATATACCGCGGGCGATTATTGCTACGGTTTTAACGGGTGGTATTATCTTTTTTGTATCGGCATGGTTTATCCAGCTTTACTATCCGAATAATAGCCCTTTCAAAGATCCTATTGAGGCAATGCCTGAAATTGTTTTGTACGTGGGGGGGAAATTGTTTCAATCGATCTTTTTATTAGCTATCTTGATTAATACTTTCGCTTCGGCTCTGGCATCGCATGCCAGTGCAGCACGCTTAATTTATATTATGGGGATTGATGGGGTTATTCCATGGAAAAAATTGCAATATATTCATCCTCACTATCGCTCTCCTATTGTTTGTGTGCTGTTGGTGGGAATTCTTTCTTTAAATGCTATTTTCTTTCGGTTAGATACAGCCGTCTCATTAATTAGTTTTGGTGCGATGGTAGCTTTTAGTGCGGTTAATATTTCTGTGTTTATATGGTTTGTATGTTATAAAAAAGAGTTTTCAACGCTTAAACAAATTTTAAAAAATATTATCTGTCCTTCTTTGGGAATGTTCTCCGTAATTGTGATGTGGACTAATTTAAAAGAAGACGCACTTTTATTGGGAGGCTTTTGGACCGCTTTAGGAATAACCTATATTTTATACTGTAAAGTTCGTAAACGGCCTTTATTTAAAAGGCATGATTTGTCGTTAACGTCTGGAGCAGATATTCATGTAGCTAAATCAACATTATAAGTGTGGTCGGATGAGAATGATGAATACAGAACAAAAACTTGAAAAACCTATTTTAACAGAAGATGTTACCTTTAGAAAAACGGATGAAGGTCCTAAACAGGAAGAATGGAACTGGGTTGATTCGCGACAAGTACAAGATGAGGACATATTAGCTAGACCCGCCAATTATTATGAGGCGACTTTATCCCCATGGAAAACATTTTCAGCCTTAGAACATGATTGTGAATGTGATGTGGTAGTGGTTGGTGGCGGATTGCTTGGGGCTTCTACGGCTTTACATTTGTCAGAATCTGGGGTTGAAACAATCCTTCTTGAAAAAAATAAGGTGGGGTCAGCTGCTTCGGGAAGAAATGGCGGACAATTGACGCCTGGATTGGCACGATGGGAAGCCGAATCTATTATTGAGAATTTCGATTATGACGAAGCTTGTCGTTTGTGGAAATTTACATCCATTGAATCGTTTGATCTTATTCAAGAAATAACAGAACATTATGCATTGGATTTAGATATGCGTCGTGGGCATTTAACCGCGGCGATTCATCCTGGTCATATCAATGCTTTGACGGTTGGGGCAGATGCACGTCGATATTTAGGTGACGATAGTGTTCGCATTTTAGGGCCATATGAAATTCGTGATCATATCAATTCAGAACTTTATTATGGTGGTGCTTTGGATAAGATTGGAGGGCAAATTCATTCTTTAGGTTTAACGCGTGGTTTGATTTATGGTTTTGTTAAAAATGGTGGGCATGTTTATGAGGATAGTGAAGTTCTAAAAATAGAAACCGTATCAGAAGGGGTATCTATTGAAACGGCACAGGGTAAAATTCTTGCTAAAAAAGGCGTGGTATTAGCCGTTCACCATACGACCTTTCAATTATTATCAGATGTTAATTCAACCATTCCTTTTTATACTTATGTTGGTGTTACTAATCCGGTTGAGGGGGGGAGTAAAACATTGCTTCCGACACAAATGGCTGTTTATGATACGCAGCTACAAATAGATTATTATCGCCCGGTCCGTAATGAGCGTATCTTATTTGGAGGGCAAGGAACAGGAATGCGATGGAATTCTGATAAAGTTGTTGATTATTTAATGTCACGAATTAAGACTATTTTTCCTCAACGTGATGATATTCATATAGAATTAGCGTGGAGTGGAACAACTGATTTAACCCTAAATGGGGCGGTAGATTGTCGTAAATTAGGAGAAAAAGCGCCTATTTATGCGGTTCATGGATGGAGTGGTCATGGGATTGCCCAAACGGTCCGTATAGGTAAAGCGATACGAGATGATTTCCTAAAATTAAATGATGATTTTGAAATGCTGGCCTCTATCGAGCACCGTTCAATTTTAATGGGGAGACAACTTGCACCTGTTGCGATTCCTTTAGCCAAGTCGCTGTTGGGACTTGGAAATAAAATTACACCCGGTAAAATGATTTCTTTCTGATAAAATTGCTCGTCATTATTATTTATTTATTGAATTTTGACGAGCTTTTTATAAAAGAAATAGAAATGTTATTTTTTAAAAATAGGTTTGAGTTTTACGATAAAATCCCAGCACATAATTAAAGCGCCTATCGAAAAGAAAATATCCCCGATTATACGTAACCATTGCCAAAATGTTTTGGTATCATAAAAGCTTAAGCTTCTGGCGTAAGTTAATCCGTGTTCGTAAACAGCGTTGAGTTGGGGCCAGCCGACAGGGAAAAAGGTTAATGTAGTCCATAGTACAAGTGTGATATTATAGAGGAATAAGGCAATATATCCCCATTTTTCTATAAATGGATATTTGTCACTAGCAATATATCTTAAACAGAAATAAATCATTCCCAGTCCTAAAAGACCAAAGGCTCCAAAAAGAGAGGTGTGGGCATGATTCAAGGTTAAAAACGTCCCATGTTCATAATAATTAACAAGTGGTGCATTTAATACACCCCCACCAAAGACACCTGCACCAATAAAATTCCATACTGCAGCAGCAATAATATACATATATCCCAATTTATACTGGAAAGTCTGATGGGCTGTAATGATTTTATATTCGTCAATAGATTCGATAACCAATAGAATTAGGGGTAAAACCTCGATAAATGAGAACATGCTTCCCATGGGGATCCAAATGGATGGTTCACCGGCCCAATACATATGGTGACCTGTGCCAATGACCCCACCAATAAAGATTAGGATAAGTTCAAAATAAACTGTCCGCTCAGCAAAACAACGGGAAATCAATCCTATCCCCATCAAAAGATAGGCGGTAACACATGCCGTGAAGAATTCAAATGATTCCTCAACCCAAAGATGAACGACCCACCATCTCCAGAAGTCGTCCATGGTATAGGACTTGCCTATTTCAAACATAGGGATCATGCCAAATACGTATAAAACGGCAATATTTAGAGTCGATAACCAGAATAAATGTTCAAGACGTATATTTCCAATACGGAATGATTTAAAGGCTCTTTGCCAGTGACGTTTATCGGGCCAGAAGGAGCGGAATACTAAATAACTCCAAAACAAAAGAGCGGCAAAAAAAGCATATTGCCAACCTCTGCCTAATTCCAGATAGGAATTGCCCTGGTTGCCGAACCAAAACCATAAATGAGGCAGGTAACCCATGATGCCCAGATAGTTGCCAATGACAATACCCGCAATAACTATCACTGATGCATAAAATAAAAGATCAACAAGTATATTCTGATATTTTGCTTCTTTTCCACTGATAATTGGCCCTAAAAACAGAGCTGAACCAATCCAGGAAAATGCAATCCATACAATCGGGGTTTGCAAATGAATACTTCGTAGAAAATTAAAAGGTAAATATTTTCCTATTTCAAATCCGTAAAAACTTGTCCGTTCAGAATAATAATGGGCCATTAATCCACCCATTAGAAGCTGGACGAGGAAAATGGTGGCAACAAATAAAAAATATTTACCGATTTTTTTCTGGCTTGGTGTCAGATTCTTAAATCCGTCGATAACCTGGTCCATCGCCTCCCTATCTTCACCAGATAGCCAGATACGATTGATCATGATCACGGCACCAAAGCCTGCAAAGGCAAAACAGAACCCAGCCCATGTCCAGGTAAAGGTTTGGCTGGTAGGTTGGTTTCCTGCAATGGGTTCATAAGGCCAATTTTGTGTCCAGGATATGGTGCTGTTGGGGCGATGGCCTACGGATGTGAGGGCTGTATAGATAATAAATTCAGAAGTACTTTTGGCATCCGCCTGATTTAATGTATGAGCCCGCGAGTAACCGGCCTTGAAATTATCCTGTACTAATTCTTGAGATAAATTTTTTCTGACATCGACGATTGCCTGACTAAACGCAGCAGGAAAACGTAAAGATTTCTGTGTAAGATCAACGTTATGTAACATTATTTGCATTTTCCTTTGAATAAGGAATTGTTGATCTGAAGTTAATAAATGAAAAGACTGATGAAATTTTTCTTGGGCTAGATATTCTCGAATTGCTTTGGCAAGATCCACGAGAGTTTTGGCAGTATAATCGGGTCCAAACATGGATCCCATACCGTATAATCCACCGTAATCAATCAGATCGGCTTTTTGAAAACCCTGTTTTCCAAGAAAAACATCTTTGTCTGTGAATAAAACCTGATCTTGTGATGAAATGAATTGAACTGGAATAGGTGGGCTTTGCTGATAGGTGAATAATGTTGCCCATCCCATAAATAAAAAACATAGAAAGGCTGAAATTAAAAGTAGCCATTTCAATTTTCTGTTAACAGGGTTCCTGTTAAGCTTTGTAAGTATTTCTGATGTTAGAGTACTGATAACACCATCTTGATAATTACTTTTCATAGACTTATCGATTCAGTATTTTTAAATATATTTATTTGAAATAAAAGGATTCTTAATATTTAAGTAAAAGATTTATTTCAAATACATCTTATATAACGTTTAATATGAAAAGGCAATAAAGATGTATTTTAATTACATCTTTTTAATTTTTACGAATTAATAATAAAAATGACGAATAAGTTTGATTGTAATTGAAAAAATGTTAAAAGATATTAATTGATTAGTAATAATGTTAATATATATAGAAAATTGATTTTCAATTATAAAAAAGAATTTATAACAAACTTAAATTAATATTTTAATTGTTTTTTAATTATTTTATTCAAAAAAGATGCAAGATTTTTCTCTTTAAAAAGATATCCTGCAATATTTGCATTTTCTGCAGCCTGTAAATCAGTCGATTTATCACCAATCAAAAAAGAATGCTGACGATCAATGAATAAATCATGAATTGCATGTTCAATCATTCCTGGATGCGGTTTACGATCAGGGTGATCCTGTCGATACTTTTTAATCTTGGCTTCTGGATGGTAGGGACAATAATAAAAGGCATCAATAGCGGTATTATATTTTTTTAGTTTTTCTTGAATATAGCGATGAAAGTTCTGGACATCCCGTTCTGTGAAAAAACCGCGTGCAACCCCAGATTGATTGGTTACTACGACGGTAAGGAAACCGAGTTTCTTGGCTTGACAAATAGCTTCTTCAACCCCTTCAACCAAAATTAAATCTTCCAGACGATAAGGATAATTCGTATCGATATTGATAACACCATCCCGGTCAAAAAAGATTGCAGGTTTTATAAATTTTGATAAAAAACGGGACATTCGAGAATATTTTCTATTTCATTGATGATTGTTAAATAAAATAATTAATTCGTTTTGACCGGTTATGAAACAGAAATCAATTTAAAAGTTTTCTTATCACGTTTAAAGATTTATGATGATTTCAAATAAAGAAAGTGGTTGATTGTAAGATATAATAATAATTTATTAAAAAAATCATGTATAAAATTGCTTTTACAGAATAGTGAACTAATTCAATAGGAATTAATTTTAATCATAATTTATTTTATTTTTTTCATGCAAGGGTTAACGGATGCCTCAATATCGTTCATACATTTCTACTCATGGTCGTAATATGGCTGGTGCACGTGCTTTATGGCGTGCAACTGGAATGAAAGATGATGATTTTCATAAACCAATTATTGCTGTGGTTAATTCTTTTACCCAATTTGTTCCTGGCCATGTTCATTTAAAGGATTTGGGCCAGATGGTTGCAAAAGAAATTGAAAATGCCGGTGGCGTGGCAAAGGAATTTAACACAATTGCGATTGATGACGGAATTGCGATGGGGCATGATGGAATGCTATATTCCTTACCAAGTCGAGAGATTATTGCTGATTCAGTCGAATATATGGTGAATGCGCATTGTGCAGATGCAATGGTTTGTATTTCGAATTGTGATAAGATAACTCCTGGGATGCTAATGGCTGCAATGCGTTTGAACATCCCTGCTGTTTTTGTGTCCGGTGGTCCAATGGAAGCGGGTAAAAGTCATCTGGCTAATCATAAACTGGATCTGATTGATGCGATGATTGCCGCCGGTGATGATAATGTTCAAGATAGTCAGGTAACGGAATATGAACGAAACGCCTGTCCAACCTGTGGTTCTTGTTCTGGTATGTTTACGGCCAATTCCATGAATTGTCTAACCGAAGTTTTGGGTTTTTCCTTTCCTGGTAATGGCACTTTGTTGGCTACGCATAAAGATCGCCAGTTTTTATTCAGAAGGGCGGGCAAAAGAATTGTTGAACTTTGTAATTCTTATTATAGGGATGGTAATGATAAAATATTGCCACGTTCCATTGCAACGAAAGAGGCCTTTGAAAATGCGATGGCCCTAGATATTGCTATGGGGGGGTCAACGAATACGATTTTACATCTTTTGGCCATAGCACAAGAAGGGGAAGTTCCTTTTACATTACAGGATATTGACGGTCTATCTCGTAAAATACCACAATTATGTAAAGTGGCCCCGAATACTCAGCTCTACCATATTGAGGATGTGCATCGGGCTGGTGGTGTTTACGGAATTCTGGGTGAACTGGCTAAAGCGAATTTATTGCATCTCAACACGATCACGGTCCATTCAGATAGTTTAAAGGATGCTATTCTTCATTGGGATATTATTTCAACACATGAAAAATCTGTTTTGGATTTTTTTAAAGCCGCTCCCGGTGGTATCCCTTCTCAACAGGCCTTCAGTCAAAATCAGCGTTGGAAAACGTTGGATCAGGATCGTGTTGGCGGCTGTATCCGTGATATTGAACATGCATATTCCAAAGATGGTGGACTGGCTGTTTTGTATGGTAATTTAGCCGAAGATGGGTGTGTTGTAAAAACAGCCGGTGTTGATCAATCAATTTTGGTATTTGAAGGCAAGGCACGTGTTTTTGAAAGCCAGGATAGTGCAGTTGAAAGCATTTTATCAGACCAAATAGAACCCGGGGATATTGTTGTTATTCGTTATGAAGGACCTAAGGGAGGTCCGGGAATGCAGGAAATGCTTTATCCAACCAGTTATTTGAAATCAAAAAATCTTGGGAAACTTTGTGCGTTATTGACAGATGGACGCTTTTCAGGTGGAACATCCGGTTTATCAATTGGGCATGTATCTCCAGAGGCTGCTGACAAAGGAACAATTGGCTTGGTTAAAGACGGGGATACAATTAAGATTGATATTCCTAATCGCTCCATTCATTTGCAGGTATCGGATGATATCCTGAAACAGCGCCGAAATGAGCAGGATCAAAAGGGCTGGAAACCTGTCAGGGCAAGAGCACGTAAAGTTAGTATGGCCTTGAAATCCTATGCGATGATGGCAACCAGTGCGGACAAGGGGGCTGTTAGAAATAGAAAATTATTTGATTAATTAAAACAACTACGCTTTTAGTGGGATAATTGTTTCATTATTTTATTGAAAGCGTATTATTTCGTAAAAAAATGTGTTTTGAAAATGCAATATAGGATTTTATTTAAAAAAGAATATTTTTAACTTTATAATTAAATCCATCTTTTATTCCATTAAATAAATATCTTAAGGATTGGACTCTATTTTTTTGAATCACGCATAAAAGGAAACATGTCATAATTCTGCATAAAGTTGAAGGAAAAGTAAAAAAAGGTTTGTTCCTGTAAATTTTATGGGTAATGATCAGGTTACGTACAAGATAATATAATTTCTTATTTGAAAAAATTTGGGAATGTAAAATAACATCATGTACAAAAATAAAATCTGGAACATACAGAATTTTATTATTTTTTTGTGACAAGTAATATGAAAAAGCCAAATCGTCAAAATAAATAAACAGATCATCTATTATTATATGGGAGTATTTTTTTAAAATGTTTTTATGAATAATGGTTCCTACAAACGAAAAGGTTTGTACTTCACAGATTGCATCAGACTGCGGTAAAAACTGTTTTGGGTTTATTTTATAATGTATTGTGGCCAGTAAAGTTGAGGGTATTTTTTTAAAGGGTATGTTCATGGAACATATTTTATAATCAGGGGTTAATACCCTGCAGCAAAAAATTTGATAATTGTCTTTTTTGAACTGGATAAAATTATCAAGCAAATTCTCAGCTGGATAGGCATCATCATCAAAGAAAAAAATCCAGTCTATGTCTAAAGACGCAATATATTGGGCACCGTATTTAAATCCACCCGCACCCCCAATATTATTTTTCATGCGCAAGATTTGTAGGCGGGATTCTTTTAGAGAGGATAGCCATTGTTCTGTACCATCTGTGGATGCATTGTCAATGACTATTATTGTATCAAATTTAAGGGCAAAAGTTGCGCGTAAACATAATTGTAATTTATTCAGCCGATTGTAAGTTACAATGAGAGCAGCACATTTCATTTATGGGAGAGCCATTTAAAAGAATACATATTTCTTTATATAGCATAAAACAATAGAATAAGTTAAAATAACAAATGGTTATTTAACTTCAGACTAGATATGAATAATATTCGATGCAAATAATTTATGCAATAAATTATTGGCGTCCCGTACGGGAGTCGAACCCGTGTTGCCGCCGTGAAAGGGCGATGTCCTAGGCCTCTAGACGAACGGGACAGAGGCAATGAAGGTTTTAATACATGGGTGTGATCTCTTGGTCAAGTAAAAAATATTAATTTTTTATAAAACTTGCATCTTTTATAAAAAAAGTTGTATTTTCCTTTCCATTCCATTGATTGTTACGTAACCATCCTGCCAAATGAACAGGTCGCCGGTTTTGAGAATCTTCTAAGAATACAGTTATCGGATTCTGATCTGCACGGAAGAGAAGGGCTTTTAAGGATTGTCTTTCTTCTCCCTGAATGATTAACCGTAAGGTATTCCCATCTTTGCCTATCCTGTCCGTACGGATAATATGTACATAAGACAGGACAATGAGGGGTTCTTCATTTCCATTTCCAAAGGGAGCCAGATTTTCAATCTGTTTGGCCAGTTCAACTGAGGCTCCTGCTGGAGTGATGACGGTTTCAATTTCTAAATCTGCGACAGTCGGATAATGAGTGGCCTGGTTTAAATAATGATTAAGAAAATCGTGTAATTTCTGGCCTTTGTCTTTATGATAGCAATAACCGGCTGCCATTGTATGACCTCCTCCCTGGATTAATAAATCAGCCTGTTTTGCTGCGATAATAGCGGCTCCCAAATCTAGGCCAGGAACAGACCGGCCAGAGCCTTTGACGGTGCCATCCTGTAGTTCTGTCCCGATTAAAATTGGACGGTTGATTTGTTCCTTGATGCGGCCTGCAACAATGCCAACGATACCGGAATGCCATTTTGGATTGCTAAGCATAATGACGGCATTACCTTGTCTATATTGTTCCATTGCTTGTTCGGTGGCCTGATCCAATACATCTTTTTCAATATTCTGCCGTTGTTTATTGATGGTATCAAGACGCTCGGCAATCAGTCTTGCATCAAAGGGGTTAGAGTTCGTTAAAAGCTGTAATCCAAGACTTGCTTCGGAAATACGTCCACCAGCATTAATTCTCGGACCTAATGCGAATCCGCAACTAAAGGCGTTGGGTACTTGCGTAATTCCAGCAACATCCAATAAGGCAGCCAACCCTATACGTTCACGTTTTGCTAGGATTTTCAAGCCTTGCGTGACAAAGGCTCTATTTAAGCCTGTCAAAGGCATAACGTCACAAATTGTCGATAAAGCGACGAGATCCATTAATTTAAAAAGATTAGGTTCAGGGTTGGTTTGAAAATAATTTTTTTCCCGCAGATTTCGGGTAATTGCAATGGATGCAATAAAGCTTACTCCACCGGCACAAAGATTGCCTAGTCTGGATGTGCAGTCTAAACGATTAGGATTGACGGTTGCATAAATATTGGGAACGATCTCTGATTTATGGTGGTCAAAAACGATAAGGTCTGTTTTTTCCTGATTAATCTGATCAAAAACGGAATGAGCTGCGGTTCCACAATCGACACAGATGATAAGGGTTGCCCCTTGTTGAATAAGCTGTTCCAGCGCTTGCACATTTGGACCATAACCTTCCTTGAAACGATCTGGAATGTATGAAATTGCTTGATTTCCCAGCATGGAAAAAAAGTCGCTAAACAGGGCTGTGGCACAACCACCATCTACATCGTAATCGCCAAATATGGCAATTTTCTCATGGTTAATTATGGCATCAGCAATACGTGCTGCCGCTTTGTCCATATCTTTTAAACAAGAGGGATTGGGGAGTAATGCTTTAAGGGTTGGGGATAAAAAAAAAGGCAAATTTTCCGCGGAAACCCCTCTTAATGCCATCATGCGACCAACAACTTCGAAAAGGGAAGCTTTCTGAGCAATCGCTTGTGCCTGACGATCCAGAAAATGCTGATCCAGAGAAGAATGACGCCATACCCACTGGCGTCCTGAAAGACTTTGACTGACATTAAGGACTAGAGAAGAGGTTTCCGACATAGAGATTTGAGGAATTTAAATAGTTGTTTGAGGTTTGTTACGCGGGTCGTGGCAAGCGTTAATGAAACGGATGGTTTTTGATACTGATCTCGTAACTATTGAATTTGTCCATACATGATTTCCTTTCCAGCGCACACCTTTAAGGATATCACCATTTGTAACCCCTGTTGCCGAAAATAAGACATTTCCATTGGCCATGTCATGAAGGGAAAGTTTGCGTTGCGGATCAAGGGGATTCATCTTTCTGGCACGATCAATCTGCTCTTTATTTTCAAAAAGCAGTCTGCCCTGCATTTGCCCATCAAAACAACGTAATGCCGCAGCAGCAAGAACGCCTTCTGGGGCACCACCTGATCCTATGACAATATCAACATTACTTTTTGGGAGACAGGTTGAGATAATGCTGGCAACATCGCCATCAGAAACTAGTTTGACATGAGCGCCGGCTTCACGGGCTTTGGCAATAATTTCCTCATGACGCTCTCTTTCCAAAATGCTGAGAGTTAAATCAGAAACATCAACTTTTTTCGCTTTTGCAAGGTTCATTAAATTAGTTTTAACATTATTATCTATGTCAATGACACCTTCGGGGTAGCCCGGACCAATGGCAATTTTGTCCATGTAGATATCAGGGGCATGAAGAAAGTTCCCCTTTTCCGCCAATGCAACGACAGTGATCGCATTGGGCAGATTCTTGGCAACGAGATTTGTTCCTTCCAATGGATCGACAGCAATATCCATTTCGGGTCCGCCAGCCCCAACTTTTTCACCAATATAAAGCATGGGAGCCTCATCCATTTCACCTTCACCGATTACGACGGTGCCTGAAATGGCAACAGTATCAAAAGCTTGCCGCATGCCTAGAACGGCTGCTGCATCAGCTTCGTTTTTCTTGCCAAGTCCAACCCAGTGAAAGGACTTAAGTGCTGCAGCTTCCGTCACGCGTACGAGTTCAAGCGCCAAGTTTCGATCAGAGACGGTATAACCAGATTGAAAAGGAGGTTTATTCATGATTTAAAATTTCCTTGTATGTAATGATTATGGCTCTTCAATGCGGATCATGATGGGTTTTTCCAGAATTGCAGGAAGGTCATAAATTGCTTTTAATGACTTTAATAAAGAACTTTCCCTGTTTTTATGAGTCACAAGTACGATAGGAACTGTATTTTCAGAATCAGTAGTCATATGATTTTTATGTTGCAACAGGCTTCGTAGGGAAACATTGTTTTCTTTGAAAATGGTTGCAATATCAGCCACAACACCTGGTTTATCCTCAACAATAAGACGTATATAATAGGCTTTGTTAAAATCCGAGTTGGGGACAAGTGTTGCGGGACGGAGTTCATTCCAGTCCGTTCCCCACATGGGTATTGTATTGCCTCTGGCGATATCGATGATATCAGCGCAAACAGCCGTGGCGGTTGGGCCTTCGCCAGCTCCGGCACCTTCAAGCATCAGATAACCTGAAAATTCGCCTTTTGTTCTGATGGCATTAATTACGCCATTAACACGGGCTAAGGGAGAGGACTGAGGCAAAAGTGCGGGATGAACACGTAATTCCAGTTTGTTTTCTGAATGATATTGTGCCATACCCACCAATTTAATCGTGTAACCCAATTCTTGGGCATAATGGATATCATGTGGAGAGATGTTTCGAATTCCTTCAACAAAAATATCTTTGAAATTGAAAGTATACCCAAAACCAAGGCTTGCCAGAATGGCAAGTTTATGGGCGGCATCAAGTCCATCAATATCGGTGGATGGATCAGCTTCGGCATATCCAAGTTGCTGAGTTTCCTTTAGGATGTCTTCAAAACCTCGTCCAGTTCTTGTCATGGTGGTCAACATGTAGTTACAGGTACCGTTTAAGATTCCGCCAATTTCAATCAGGCGATCTGCCGCCAAGGCTTCTTTGATGGTTTTAATAATTGGAATTCCACCTGCAACGGCAGCTTCAAAAAGTAATGGAACATTTTGACTGGCAGCCATTTTGGCAAGTTCGTTACCGTGCAGAGCAATCAGGGCCTTATTTGCTGTAACAACAGCTTTTTTATTTTTTATTGCTTCACAGACAAGTTCATAAGCCGCTCCATTTGCACCGCCGATCAATTCAACAACAACATCTATATCAGGATCAGTTGCAAGATCTAACGGATCTTCGTACCATTTAAAAGTTGTTAAATCAATATTTCGATTTTTATGGCGGTTTTTGGCATTCACGGCATGGATGCGGATCGGGCGTCCAGCACGGTTCGTTATAGTTTTTTGATTATTTTGCAATAATCGTAACACGCCAATTCCTACGGTTCCAAGACCAGCGATTCCAAGGTTTAAGGGTTTATTAACCGAAGGATTATCCATAAAATTTCTCCGAGCAAGATATATATTTTTTCTTAAATAAAGATAGTTGGGCTATTTAGAATAAGCCTGCATGAAATGTTTTATTGAACGGCAGGCTTGTCTCAATCTTTGGGTATTTTCCACCAGACCAATTCGAACATGATCGTCACCATATTCACCAAAACCAAGACCAGGGGCGACAGCAACCTGGGCTTCCTTGAGAAGAAGTTTGGAAAATTCAACACTTCCCATTGATTTAAACTGTTCAGGAATGGGGGCCCATGCAAACATGGAGGCTTCAGGGGAAGGAACATTCCATCCAGCTGAATGCAACCCTTTGATTATGGTATCCCTTCTTTCTTTATATAGGGTCCGAATTTTTTCTACATAATCCTGGGGATTGTTCAGGGCTGCTGTTGCGGCAACTTGAACTGGTGTGAAGGCCCCATAATCTAAATACGATTTGATTCGGGTTAGTGCAGCAATAAGTTTTCTGTTACCGGCGGCAAAACCGATACGCCAGCCAGCCATTGAGTAGGTTTTAGACATGGAAGTAAATTCGACAGCGATATCTTTTGCTCCTGGTATTTCCAAAATGGAGGGTGGAATTTTCTCACCAAAATAAATTTCAGCATAAGCCAAATCAGAGAGAATCCAGATTGATTCTTTTTTTGCAAACTGAACGAGCTCACGATAAAAATCCAGATCTGCCAAATAGGCGGTGGGATTTGAAGGAAAATTGACGATAAGGGCGGTGGGTTTCGGAATGGAATGTTTAACAGCACGATGCAGTGCCTCCAGCATATGTTCATCTGGTTTTGCAGGAATTGAGCGAATTGCAGCACCAGCGATAATAAATCCAAATTGATGAATGGGATAGGAAGGATTGGGAACAAGAATAGTATCGCCAGGACTGGTGATTGCAGAAGCCAGGTTTGCCAATCCTTCCTTTGATCCCAAAGTCACGATTGTTTCATGTTCAGGGTCAAGGGTGATATTAAAACGTCTTTGATAATAATTTGCAAGGGCTTTGCGTAGACCGGCAATTCCACGGCTGACGGAATAACCGTGGACACGGGGGGCAGAGGTTGTTTCAATTAATTTTTGGATAACATGTTCAGGGGGACGGCTATCTGGATTTCCCATACCCAGATCTATAATATCTTCTCCACGTGCTCGTGCGGCCTTTTTAGCGGCATTTACTTCAGCAAATACATAAGGTGGCAGGCGACGAATACGATGGAATTCTTCTGTCATGACATAGGCTCGTTTGAATAGAATAAATTGAAATTAAAAAAGAAAATACTAATTGTCCATACGAATCCGAACACCGTGTCCAAATGCATAGGCCCGGATTACAATAGCGGATTCTGGTACATTATGGGCGATTAATAATTTTGCCACTGTTTTTGCACGTAGCAAGGCAAGTGAAACCGCCGCAGTTTGTGCATCGGGATCAAGAGAGGTTGTGTCACCATATCCGTGAACAAAAACGGTTCTGCCTTTTCTTTGCCAGGCAATATTATTTATTATATCTTCTTGTTTGGTATAAGGCGTGTCGGAATCAATCGGAAAACGTATAAGCGTTCCTGTTGGTTCCTTAAAGGATAAACCTGAAGGATGGGATGGAGGGGGAAGGTTGATGTCCGGTGGGACATCAAAATCAGGGAAGTGGGATGGAGGGGGAGGATTGACGGGAATAGAGGGAATTACAACATTTTGTTCATCAATTTTTGCCCTAAGTTCTGGCATAACCACGGGTTCGGTTTTATGGGATTCGACAGTCTCGACTGGTTTAACCGATTTTTCTTTTTGATTGATCGTGTTGTGAATATTCGAGTTCTGGTTTGGTTGAGGTGGCTCTCCTGCCGCATCAAAATTCGCAGAGGATGCGAGATTTTCCGCAGGTTGCATGTTGGTGTTCTGACCAGGTTGATTATTGACAGGTTTGGTTTGAACGGACGATTTTGCAGGTGGGTTATTCTGCTGTGCAGGTAATGGAGGAATATCAGGAATAATAATTGGGTTTTTTACATTTTGCCACTGTGTCTCATTTCTATCCTGTGAGAGAGAATCTGTGATTGCATTGCGTAAATCTTGGGAGGGCAGAGGAGGGGAGGCTGTTGGTGTCAACCCTACATAGGGATATTTTTGATCATTTCCCGGAACAGGCAGCCTGGGTTGAGATACAATGCCGCCTTCTATATCATGATATGCGTTTACGGGGGCTTTAATAAACACAGATTGGGAGCATCCCCCCAGACAGAAGAGATTGAAAAATAAGAAATATCGTAAAATTGGCTGCTGGATGGAAGACACTCTATCTATACCCTTCTATACCCTTAATTTATAAAATAAAAACATATTTGATGAATTTTATAGTGTTTATAGGTTTTTTCTTAATACGCTATTTTGTTTCCATAATATAGAGAAATAATCTTTTCCCCCTGATTTATAAGATAAATTGCAGATCATAATACGTTTTGTTGTGTAAAAATGATAATTTTACAGGCATATATAAAAAACTGATCAGTGAATAAAAAAAATTTTCATTTATCAATGTAGGGTGTATAAAAAATAGAGTAAATAAAATAAAAATTGTTTTTTTGAAAAGATAATTTGAAGGAAAATATTGGTGAAGCTTATGCAGCTTTCAGATGGTGGACAAAAACATTTCAGTGACAGTGATCCAGATGATGAAGAGAAAAAGGAGGATAAAAATTTTCCTGAGGCTGGTGCAAATAATGAATTGGAAAATAAACTTTTCAAAGAACGTACAATTCTAATTTTTGGTGAAGTGAATGACAAGCTTGCAAGGGAAATAAGCGGGCGTTTGTTGGCCCTGGCTTATGAGTCGTCTAAGCCGATCAATATTTATGTCAACTCGCCTGGCGGTCATGTGGAAAGTGGTGATACAATTCATGATATGATCCGTTTTGTGGACAGCCATGCACCGATTAACATGATTGGTACAGGATGGGTCGCATCGGCAGGGGCCCTGATTTATGCCGCAGGACGTAAAGAACGACGTTTCTGTTTAGCCAATACACGTTTCTTATTGCATCAGCCAATGGGTGGGGTCAGAGGACCGGCGACGGACATTGATATCGAGGCCAGGGAAATTATAAAAATGCGTGAACGTTTGAATGCAATTTTTGCAAAAGAGACTGGACATTCTTATGATAAAATTGCCAAAGATACCGATAGAAATTATTGGATGTCTGCCCAGGAAGCCATCAAATATGGGCTTGTTAACCGTATCATTCATAAATTATCAGAACTGAAATGATTTAAAAAATTAATGATTTTAAAAGTAAGGAGTCGATTTGGAAATGTCTGACTTGGAAGCAATTTATACGCAATTACCTGAAGATTTACATACCTTGCCTCAGCCAAAATCAGATAAAGAGCTCGAGGAGATGAATTATCGAGTGCGCCATTGGATGAGTAATATTCCAGGCTCGATTAAAATCGGTAGTAAAGAGCATAGGCAAATGGTATGTCAGATGTTCCGTGAGACTTTTAATCCTTACAGACCAACTTTTATGGACTGGCCAAAGCTTACCGATCAGGAAATTGATCGTTTAAAATCGTTGCCTATTTGGGATATCGCTGTGCAGACAGAAGGCAAGGCCCGTTTGAGGATGGCTGCCTATGTCAAAGAAATTGTGGATCCAGAATGGGCTGATGCCATTGCACGGAATGCGTGGGAGGAAAATCGTCATAAGGAAGTTCTTTCTGATTTGGTCAGGTTTTATGGTATCCCCCTTGCATCAGAGTCCCCTTATTCGGTCCCAAAAGATCCGGAATGGGCCTATTTGGTAACAGGATTTAGTGAATGTTGGGATAGTTTTTATGCCTTCGGTTTGTTTGCAATCGCAGAAAAGTCTGGATTTTTCACGAAAGAACTGATTGAAACCTTTGAGCCTGTTATGCAGGAAGAATGTCGCCATATCCTTCTATTTGCAAACTGGTTGGCTTGGCATCGTGCGAATTTGCCCTGGATAAAACGTATCTTGTTTGAACTAAAAGTTATCGCTGTTCATGCATTTTTGGTTTACGAACGGATCGGTTTGATTAAAACGATGGATGCAGAGGGAGAGGAGCATTTCCAAGATAATAATTTCACGATTAACGGAGTTGCTGAGCTGGGTAATGAAAAAACGACCCTTGCTGATTTTCTTCGTTTATGTCTTTCAGAAGATGATCGTCGTTTTTCTGGTTATGACCGTCGTTTATTACGTCCAGAAACAGCACCCTTTTTGACAAAAATGGCTCTTTGGCTTCTTCCTAAAAAGCTGCTTAATAAACAATTGGTTGGCTGAACGTTGGTCTGGGTTAATGCCTCATTATTTTAAGGAGGCATTAAAGTGTTACACAAAACTGCTTGGCGATACGACCCGATTTCAGGCTGTTGGGGACTTGACCCAAAAGTTTGAATTCATCGATATATTGGGCAACCTGCTCCCACAAGTTATCATTTATTATGGCCATATTTCTGTTTTCATTCAAAAACATTTTTAATATTTCTTCAGGCCTCATTTTCTGCCATTCATCAGTTAGGATTTGACTGGCTTCCTGAATATGCTGTGATTGCCATACGGAGGCATTTCGAATTGCTGTGGCAAGATATTTGAGTGCAAGTGGATTGGATTGTTGAAAATGATTTGAGATTCCCAAAACATAATTGATTCTTTGACTCCAGCTACCTGTCTGGCTCCCGGCAAGTTGGAACAATTTTTTATTGTTATGATGAAGAATTCGCCAGATAAAAGGGTCAGAGCCAATTAATGCCTGTATTTGACCTGATAAAAGAGCGGGAAGTAATTCATCTTTTTCCAGTTCAACCCATTTAACATTCAAATCCGGATTAATGCCTTTACGTCTTAGAAGAATAGAAAAGAATAGTTTTTCTTTTTCGGAATGAGGTTGAATTCCAATGGATAGATTTGCCAAATCCATCAATCTTTGGATTTTTTGTTTATGTGTAACCAATAACCGAAAATCCCCACCATTTAAACCAATCATTAATTTTCCACCTTCAGAGCGGGATTTAAGAAGTTGTGGCAGCCAGTCCAGAATGGATAAAATAGCCGCATCACACTGATTGGTCTTGAGTAGATCGAAAATCTGGGTTTTATTTTTAATATTGGCAATGGGATCAAGGCTTATTTTGTAATGTTTCAGAAAACCTTTTGTCTGGGCAATGGTGAGAAGCTGGTTTTCTTCATTCTTTAGGTATGCAATACGAATCATTTGTGGTGAGATATCCTGAGGCATTATCTCGGGATCATGTTTGTTAATGGAATGATATAATCCCATTCCTGTTAAAGAGCCTATTGCCCCTAGTCCAACCAGTAAATTACGGCGATTAAAAGATTTTTTTGTTTTATTTGAAAAAGGGGTCATAGAGCAAATTCTAGAAAATGAAAAAAATTGGATTTTATACAAAAAAACACTTTACCATTAATTTTAAATTAGGTATACAAAGTCTACCAAATGATCCCGAATAGCTCAGTTGGTAGAGCAAGCGACTGTTAATCGCTCGGTCGTAGGTTCGAGTCCTACTTCGGGAGCCATCTAATTTAAAAGATGTGCAAAAAACAAGTTGATAAATTATATCACCTAATAAATATCATTCCTGTAAAATTGGCTATTGTTCTTGATGTTGATAATTTGGAGTAGAGTCAATTGTCAAACCTGTTTAAAAGTTAGCCGATAATTAATAATGATACTATTATTAAATAGTATCATGGGTTTGGGTTATTGAATGCAGTGGGCATTAATTTGTATTATTCATTAATGGATATATATGGATGTTAAATGAAGACCATAAATTTAAAATATATACCCATTTATTGAATCATTGAAAGTTATTGGTGCTCTGTAACATGTATAGACATTTCTATCATGTCTTTTGTCTTGGGTTTAATAATTTGCATTTGATTCATTAGTGTTCCAACCTCAAGGCACATCACTTGATTCCATAATGATGCAGGAAATTGATCTAAGGTTTTGGCTTGTTCTTTCCAAGGTGTCCATAACACGGCAGAATGTGAGAAAGGAGCTCGGATGATAATGTTTCTTTTCCATATAGGATCAAAAATAGTTATTTCAGAGGGAACATCACTGTAAATTCGATCAACGGGACCAGTTAAATGGTGAAAGAATTTTTGTATGCCTGATTTCTGCTGACCCAATGCATTTTGTTCTGTATAGGTTAGATTTTCCAATCCATGAATATGGATATTACGGATATCACTGACATGGAAATAGTTATGTAAAGCCTGAGTTATGGCAATATCCTGGTTACTTTTGTTTTCAATATGAAGTTGTATGCTTAAAATCTCATTAAAACATATAATGAATTTCAATTCCGTTTCATGTGGCCATTCCGGAGTTAATGTTGGTGAGGTTTGTAGACTATTAATGATAATGATCCCTGATTTTGATGCATCAAGCTGATGATTTTTCCATTCAATGCAACGTGCAAAGCCATGCGGTAATGCGGGATGAGTTAGGCTATGCATATTTTGGACTATTGAAGGATTGGCTTTAAGATGACCGAACCAGGGCCAGCATAACGGGATGCCACTTCTTATGGCTTTGCCATCCTGATAGGTAGCCTTTGAATTTCCCCATAAAATATCCGGCTTTTTAAGAGATCCATAACGTATGATCTGAGCTCTTTTAGGAATATAATCGAGAAATCTGTCTAAAAAATGTAAACGTAAGGCTTCATAGGGACCATATTGAATTTTTTCAATTTTCATTTTCTTCCATTGAAATAATATTGATGATTAAAATGACCTACTTGCTATAAAAAAACAAATAAGACAATTTAGGTTTATAGTCCTAATAAATCTATAAGCCAAAACATATAATGGTTGTTTTTTAATGATGCAGAATTTGGGTGGAATAAATGAACAAAAGAAGTGATTTGATTCCATGTTGTAAAAATCGTGTCGTTTCGTCCAGTTTTGATTATTCCTTGAATTTTGGAAAAATAGATTTTCGCAAACATCCTGAATATTATCGCATTGGCAAGGGAGAACAAGGAGTATTGCTGGTCGAGCCATACAAGTCAGAAATATTGCCTTATTGGCAATTTGCGACTGTTGAAAAGGCAAGGGAAAGCAGTGAAAAGATATATCAATTATTTTTGCAGTATTTGAAACAAGAAGATTTTGTTGGGGCTGATATGGCGCGTAAATTTTTGCAGATGGGTTATACGCGTGCCCGACGTTACGCTAATCATAAAGATGGCAAAAAATATAATGGATTTGTTCCCAAAGATAAAAAGGGTTTGAGTGGATCTCATGGTCGTCAGGAGTTACCCAAAGGTTTTGAGGATCCGATTAAGGCAAAAGCGGCATCAGTTTTTAAACAGAAATGGAAACAGGCAAGAGAACATTCAAAATATAAAAGTTTGAAAGAGAATTTTGTAAAAAAAGTTTCAAAAACAGCGGTCAATAATTAAGGTATTATAAAGGTTTTTGCTCTTTTCCAAGAATATAACCATTCTGTTTTAAGTGGGTATGCCAATATTTTTCAATTTGGCATAATCATGGTAACTATTTGGTAAATTTTTTACTGTGGTTAAATTCAGCTGCATGGCACAGCTCATGGAGGATAACATAATCAATGGCGATGGGATTTGCCTTGGTTAGATGTTGATTTAAGGTAATGATCCCATTATTTTTTTGATTATAACTACCTCATTGATTTTTCAATTTTTCAATTCGTAACAAAGGTGGTTTATTTTGCCAATCAATCCAACAAATTCTTGATTTTAAAAGGGAAAGACATTCAGAAAAAATCTCTAAAGCCTCAAATTTATACCAGTTTTGAAGCATGCTATAGATTCTTGACGGAAAATTCTCTCGAACTGTTATTACAATATGATGATCAATTAACTGGATAGTTTGTGCCTGATTGGTTATTTTAAGAATTTTTAAAGGATAAAGGCGTCCTAAATAAAGATGTTTTTCATGATTGATATACTGGTAATGGGATTCTTGAAATATAGGATTGGAGAAAATCCAGTTCTTATGATAATCCAGAATTTCATGAACACGCTGATGGGAAACAGATGGATGAGCCTTTATTTTGATAATTTTATCTGTAGTGATTTCAAGGGTAATTCTGTTCCTATTATGAGTAAAATGAAGCTGACAGTTAATTTTTGATTTTTATAAGAAAAATCAAAATGTTTGATAGGATAATCCAAAATAAAACAGATTTTGAAGGGGACAATTATATCATAATACAAGATGGCTGGGGTGGGAGGATTCGAACCTCCGCATGGCGGAATCAAAATCCGCTGCCTTACCGCTTGGCTACACCCCAAGGTTTGTTAAAGCATCTTTTAAAGGAGTTATTAGGTTTCGTAAAGAGGAAAAATAAAAAAATTTTAAAATTTATTGTTGGTTTCCATCTTTATCTGAATAATAGGAAGTATCCACTTGATTCTTCTTTTTTCCATTTTGATCTGTTACAGTTCTTTGAACACAATAACGAGCAAATTTTCCAGCTTTTTTAAAGCTTTTATCTAATGAAGCCATGGTTAGGGATAAATCTGAGCTTTCATCTTTTAACCAGATACGCATATTTAGCGCCCAAATGGCTGTCAGTCCCTTTATACAAGCAATTCCACGTAGGCCGCTTGTGTTGATTTCCGCTGCTTCAGCTAGCCATTTCATACTGTTTTGAATGGCTATCTGTAGAAGAAATGCTAATGGAGGGTTAAGGGGTAAGGAATGAATTGCAGAAATCAATCCTTGTCGATATTGTTGGAACGTATCAAACCGTTCCATAAAAAGATCGAATAAATATTCAGGAACGGGTTGATGCTGGTAGGATTGTTTCAATGCAGCCTGATCGGCGAGACGGTTCAGATAAAGTAAAAGGGAGGATTTGCAAGGAAATAATTTTCGTGCCATATCAAGCGAAACATTACAGCGTCGTGCCGCGTCACTTAATGACATGGCGTTCCATCCTTGTTCTGCCGCCAGATCCATGGAATTTTTTAAAATACGGTGGCGTATTTCTTCATCAGACATCATCAATCTCCTATATTGCTTTTGTTATTTTATGAAGATAAAGCCCTGGAACGATCTGCAGCTGCCTGCAGGGCCTTAGAAAGAATATGGGGCCATGCATCGGGTTGAATTAGAACATTAACAGCTTGTTCTGTTATCCCGTTAGGGGTCGCAACATTTTTTCTTAGTGTTTCCGCCTCTTCCCGGGAATGATTCAATAATGCAGCAGAGCCAATCACGGTTTGTCTGGCTAAAAGACGTGCCAGGTCTTCTGACAATCCTTTCTCTTGTCCTATCTTTTGCAACAATTCCGCTAATAGGAATATATAGGCGGGCCCACATCCAGCAATTGCTGTGGCGATGTCAATTTCCTGTTCTGTATCAAGCCATGCGGTTTTACCAATGGCATTAAACAATCGTTCTGCAATTTGTTTTTGATCCGATTGCGTTTGGGAGTTGGCAATCATGCTGGTCATACCTAATCCTAATTCCGAAGGGGTATTAGGCATAACTCTGATAATAGACTGATGATCTCCGAATTGTTGTTGTAACCAGGCAAGCGTTTTCCCGCCAAGAACGGAAATAACAGGTATATTTTTACACCATGGTTTTAAATGGGGGATAAGTTCGGCAGCTTGATCCGGTTTGACGGCAAGCACAACAGCTTCTGGTTGAAACGTTTTTGGAACATCCTGAATAGTATGTGCCAATTGATGTGGAGTAACTAGATCGAAATCATGTCGATTAACAATGAAAGAATGATTCAAGCCTTTTTTTATCCAGCCTTTTAACATGGCTTTCCCCATATGCCCGCAGCCAATCATTAAAAGGGAGGGAAGTGATGACATAATGAATTCCTCGATCAATAGTGAATAAAATAGGATTGTTTCTTTGTATATGATTGTAAGAATTCTAACATAAAAATGTCCAAATAAAAATATTTGTACATTATCAGAAAAACCATATGTATTTAACAAAAATTAGTATTAAATAATTAGTATAAATTTTAATATTTTATTTCATGAAAGAAAATTGTTCCATCATTTTTTTTAAGTTAAGTGCGTCCCAAGGCATGTGTTCTGCAAAAGTTATTCCGGCTATATCCGTTACGAGGGAAACATCCTGGATGATTTTGCTCAATTGGGGAATGGTCATTTCTCCTTTTACGTTATTAAAGGCTTGTGGTGAGATGGGATTATTTGAAAATTGCGAATAAAAAGATCGGGGATTAAGGACATCAACGTCCACATGTATTGCAAGATGCTCAAAATTGTTTTTTCTAATCCATGCCAAAATGGCTTGATTATCTGGGGTAAGATCAGGACTGGCAATGGTTTGCAATCCTAAATCATGTACAATTTTTTTTTCATAGGCATTGTTATAATTATGAATGCCAATGATTAAAACCTGGTTGGCTTTAAAAGGTAATCTGACTTCATTTGCAAGATATGGATCACCTTTTCCCAATAAATTTCCCAAAATCATTGCATGTTCTCGATCAAAATGTTTGGGGGTGGAAATATCGGGATGGGAATCAATCCATAACAACCCTATTTTTCCGTTATAATGTCTATTGAGATAGGCAAAAGGCGCCTGGCTAACAATACAAGTACCGCCGAATGTAATAATCCGATCAGGTTCGTGTTCATCTATAATTTTTTGCGTTGCTTTTAATTGATGAATAATGACATCTTGCCAAACAACACCATTTTCCCTGGTTCTTTGTTGTTGATGATAAGGTTCAATGGGAACTTCAACAATGGGGGATGTATTATTTTGGGGAGCTAAGAAAGCTAACAGACGAGCCCCCAGGGGGTAGATCTCGCCGGAGGGTTGACTATCATAATCTCCACTTTGCCATTCTGGAATTAGAAGTCTTAGGGTTTTGCAACGTTCAGTTTTATAAATCATAATTATTTTTCTTGTCTAAAAATTCAATGGAATTAAATTATTGAGCAAAAAGGAATTATGGATCAACAAGATGAGGTAGAATTCAAGATATTTTTGTACCGTTAGGCACGGGGCGTTCCACGGTTGTAATAACGATTCCATCTTCTGTTTCAAAACCTGTTAGTAAGAATTGCGAACGAAAAGGACCAATTTGTTTTTCAGGAAAATTAATAATTCCTATAATTTGTTTATGAATCAAATCCTCGGGCTGGTAGAGTTTAACCAGTTGAGCGCTTGTTTTAAGCTTGCCATAGTGTCCAAAATCAACCCATATTTTATAGGCGGGTTTACGGGCTTCAGGAAATTTTTCTATTTTTATAATAGTTCCAGTTACCATTAAAATTTTTTCAAAATCTTTCCATTCTATTAAATTCATCAATAAAATTTCCCTGGATTGATCAATATAAAAGGGGTTTGAAATATCCCCCTGTTAAAATATTTATGATTAAATATTTGCTTTTTTTTCTAATTCTGTGATTTTTTCCTCAAGTTTTTTGACATGTTCTTCTAACTTTTCTTGAGCGGCACGGGTACGGCTGGCAATTTCTGTAACAATTTCAAATTCATCACGTCTGACCAGTTGAAGGGTTGACAAAACCTCATCAACCCGTCCCTTGACAATGGCAGCAATCTCTTCCTTGATACCACTGAAAACAGAAAATACACTGCCAGAAGCATGAGAGGCATCGTCAAATATTTTTTTTGGATTAGGCATGATTTTTCCTTATTATTATTTCAAAATTAGTAAATTAGTATAAGTTAATCTAATACGTTATCAAAGTTATAATATAGCATGTTTTTTTAATTTATAATTTATGTGTATGAAAACAATATGATTATTATCACTGGTGCAACAGGGTTTATCGGTTCTTGTTTACAGGCCAGACTCTATGATTTGAAAGAGAAGACGGTTGTAATTGACTGGTTGGGGAATGAGGGAAAATGGCGCAATATTGCAAATCATGTGCCAACAGATTTAATTTTTCCTGAATATATTGATGATTTTCTGGTGCAGCATTGCAAAGTAATAAGGGCTGTCATTCATTTGGGTGCAATTAGTGAAACAACGGCCCGTGATGGAGATCTGGTTTGGAAAACCAATGTCAATTTGTCAAAAAAATTATGGTATTGGTGCGCTTTGAATCAGGTAAGATTTATTTATGCTTCATCTGCCGCAACCTATGGGGGAGCCAATCAGCTGGAGGAATTTACAGATGAACCCAACCATATTGCAGATTTAAAACCCTTGAATTTGTATGGGTGGTCCAAACAGGTTTTTGATCGATTTGTATTGGAACAGGTTAGGAATCATCAACCTGTCCCCCCGCAATGGGCCGGATTAAAATTTTTTAATGTATATGGACCAAATGAATATCACAAGGGCAAGATGATTTCAGTTGTAAAGGTCAAATTTGATGATATTCAGAAGGGAGGTGTTCCCCGTTTATTCAAGTCTGATCGCGATGGTTTGACAGACGGTGCCCAGGCCCGTGATTTTATCTGGGTTGGGGATGTTATTGAAATTATTTTATGGCTTTTAAACAATCCCGATGTGAATGGAATATATAATTGTGGTAGCGGACAAGCTAGAACCTATCTTGATTTGGCATATGCCGTCTGTGATGCGGTTGGCTGTAAAAGAGAGGTTGAATTTATAGATATGCCCCAGAGTTTGCAGGGACAATATCAATATTTTACCCAAGCTGACATGACACGTTTGAAAGTTGCCGGATATCAACGGGCATTTACCTCATTGGAAGAAGGTATTTCAAAATATATTCAGGGTTATCTTTTACGGCCAGACCCTTATTTATAAGGTCATATTTTTTAATGAAAGACAGGTTTTATGTCATCTCCCTTGTATTATCCTAATTTTGATCCTGTTATGTTGCATATCGGCCCCTTATCGATACGTTGGTACGCTATGGCCTATATAGCAGCATTGCTTGCCGGTTGGTTTTTGGTAAGACGATTGGTTCAAAGGGAACCCGTGGTTGCAACTGTTACACAAGTTGATGATTTTTTAACTTGGGCGACGTTGGGCGTTATTTTGGGGGGACGTTTGGGATATGTTTGCTTTTATCAGCCTGCTTATTATTTAACGCATCCATTACAGATCATCCAGGTATGGCATGGAGGAATGTCCTTTCATGGTGGTGCTTTGGGGGTTATATTCGCCTTAATAATATTCACCCGTTATAACCGTTTAAGTTTTCTTGGTTTTTCTGATCGTGTCACAACCGTAGTGCCTATGGGACTAGGATTTGGAAGATTGGCAAATTTTATTAATGGGGAGCTAGTGGGTCGTGAAGCTCCGGACTGGCTACCCTGGCGTATGATTTATCCCGGTGTTGAAGGTGCAAGACATCCATCTGAATTATATGAATGTTTTTCAGAAGGTGTGTTGCTATTTTTTATCATGCTTTGCTTGATTCAATGTAAAGCCATTCGAGAGCGACCAGGATTTCTTTCCGGTGTGTTTCTTTTGGGGTATGCCATGGCACGAAGTGTTTGTGAGTTGTTTCGTGAGCCAGATGCTTTTTTGGGTTACTTTGCTTTTGGTTTGACGATGGGGCAAATTTTATGTATCCCAATGGCGATTGCCGGGATATATTTCATTTGGCAGTCTTATCAATTGCCGAAATTGCAAAATTTGACAGTTTCTGAAAAGTAAAGGCAGAAATGAAGAAATGTCCAGAAATGCGATTGGATCAATTTATGGAAAAGGCAAATGCCACCTATTATGAAAAAAGGGATCCATTTTCTGATTTTATTACTGCACCTGAAATTTCACAGATTTTTGGTGAATTGATCGCGGTTTGGATCATTACGGTTATTCGGTCCATGTCCAAACCAGACAAATTGGCAATCGTGGAGGCCGGGCCGGGCCGGGGGACGCTCATGATGGATATTTTAAGAGTTCTATTCCGTTCGGCCCCTGATATCTGCCAATATTGTACGGTTTTTCTGATTGAAACCTCATCGCGTTTACGTCAAATTCAAGAAAATACATTGAAAAATTATGAAATTGAAATTCAATGGCTTGATTCTGTTTATGATATCCCGACTTTACCCCTGATTATGGTGGCGAATGAATTTCTTGACGCTTTACCCATTCGTCAGTTTATTTACAGGGGCGGAAAAAAATGGGATGAGAATTATGTTTCCCAAGGAAATATGTTTCATAAACCCATATCCCAACTGCCTTTTTCACCTGTATTCCAGCGCCCTATAAAGGTTGGTGACACTGTAGAGGTAAATGAAGCTGGACAGGATATTGTACAATATGTTTCAGCACATATCTGTCATTATGGGGGGGCGGCTTTATTTATTGATTATGGGTATTCTTCCCAGGTTTGGGGAGACAGTTTACAGGCAATTGCAAACCGAGAAAAAGTCTCTCCTTTTGTTCCGCCCGGAGAGGCTGATTTAACTGCTCATATAGATTTTCCTTCCTTGAAAGAAATTGCAGAAAAACAGAATGTGACTGTTTACGGGATACAAACACAAGGTGCTTTTTTAAAGCAGCTTGGCATACTGATACGGGAAAAAATCTTATTGGATCATGTACCGATAGAACAACGAAATGAAATTCGGTCTTCTGTACAACGTTTGATTGACCCTACAGAAATGGGGGATTTGTTTAAAGTTATGGCAATTTGTAACGCTGAGTTATGTGCTCCACCGGGTTTTTAGGAAAACACACTATACTTTTTTATATTTCAAAAACAAGGTTAATTTAAAAGGGTTATAAATTTCATGAACTGTAAACCATTGGCCATTCAGCATTCCTTATTGTCGAATATTGTTCGGCATGGTTTTTTTACAAGAATAGGTGGGGTTTCTCAAGGAGAATATACTTCGTTAAATTGTGGTTTGAAATCAGGTGATAACCCTCATTTAATTATGGAGAACCGTAAAATTGTTGCTGAGTATATGAAGGTATCCCCGAATTATTTGTGGGGAGGGTTACAGATTCACAGCAATAAAGTTTTATGGATTACAAAATCGAATTGTATACCTGTTGAGGGGGATGGAGCCGTGACGACCGATCCTGATATTGCTATTAGTGTTGTTACAGCTGACTGTGCCCCTGTATTATTTAGTACAAAAACTGGTGATATTGTTGGGGCAGCCCATGCAGGCTGGCGGGGCGCAGCATGTGGAATTTTAGAAAATGTCGTGGATCAAATGGAGGCTTTGGGTGCGGATAGACAGGATATCATTGCTGTTGTAGGACCCTGTATTGCCGTGACACATTATGAAGTGCGGGAAGACATGCGTAATGAGGTTTTGAGACAGGATCCAGATGGAAGAGTTTTTTTTACCCCCGTTCGTGAAGGATATTATTTGTTTGATTTGGGTCGTTATTGTATTGACCGGTTAAGACGTAAATATGTGGGTATTGCGGCTATAACAGGAAGGGATACATTTATGGATACCACTCATTTTTTTAGTAATCGTAGACGTGTCATGGAACGGAAAGCGGTGTTTGGACATCAAATTTCAACAATTGCCTGCCGTCAATATTCGTAAGGGAAATCATAAAGATGCAATTTAAAAGTTCAAAGTCTTTTAAGATTGGATTCAGTTTTTTAGGTGTTTTATCTTTAATAGGTTGCATCCAGGTTCCACATCCATTTGAAAAAAACAAAACCACATCATTGACGACACCTCCTCCGTCAAGGTTAATTGTTCCACCACCTTCTAATTCAATGTTAAATGATAAAAACGCCCAGGGATTTGCCGAGGAAATGGCAAAGGCAATGTTGGAACAGACGGTTCCCGCAGTTGCACGACCCGCTCAAAAGGGGGACTGGATTTTATTGACCAAGGTGAGATCAGAAGAAGATATGATTATTCCTTCTTTTACAATTATTGCCCCTAATGGAAAAGTCGAAGCGGTGAGAAAAGGAATGCCCGTTTCAAAAAAGGATTGGATAAGTGGACAGCAAAGCATTTTTCATGATGTTTCAGAACAATCTGCGCCAATAATCAATCAGGTATTAACAGGATTACAAGCTCGGCAGATGGCGGCTGATCCACATAGTTTAAAACATCGGGCAGCCAAAATTTATTTCAAGGGTGTTTTTGGGGCTCCTGGAGACGGAAATAAAATTATTGCTCAGCAATTTGCTATTTCGTTTGCAGACAAGGCAAATGCTATTCAATATAAACCTGACCAGGCAGATTATACTGTGGATTGTCATGTCAGTGTAACAGATGGTGCGCAGGGGACACGTGGTAATCCGGTACAACATGTTGAAATTATTTGGCGGGTGACCGATAATAAGGGAAAAGAGGCGGGTAAAGTTTCACAAATCAATGATGTTCCTGCGCATCGTCTTGATCACTATTGGGGTGATATTGGCTCTGCGGTTGGAGAAGAGGCTGCTGGTGGGGTTAAGCAGGTCATCACTAATTATTCTGGTCGTGATAATCAGCCTTTGCCTGCAAATAATGCAAAAGAGTCCGCTTCTTCTAATGCACCAGAATTGAAAAATATTCAGATGCAACATAAATAATATGTTTTTTATGGTATAGATCGTTTTAACTGGTTCTGTGTGTTGGAGTTCGTTGATGAAAATTATTGCAGGGAATAGTAACCGTCCATTGGCAGAGGCGATTGCGGCAGAGTTGAAAATGCCTTTATGTGATGCGTCCGTACAACGTTTTTCGGACAAGGAAGTTTTTGTGGAAATCTACGAAAATGTAAGGGGTGAAGATATCTTTGCTGTACAAAGCACGAGTTATCCAACCAATGATAATCTTATGGAATTATTGATTATGTTGGATGCCTTGCGTAGAGGGTCTGCACGACGAATTACAGCTGTTATGCCCTATTTTGGCTATGCCCGGCAAGATCGCAAATCGGGTCCAAGAACGCCCATAAGCGCGAAGCTTGTTGCCAATCTTTTGGTTGAAGCAGGAGCGAATCGTATTTTAACACTCGATTTGCATGCAGGACAGATTCAGGGTTTTTTTGATATTCCTGTAGATAATTTATATGCGGCACCTCTATTCACACGTGATATTAAACACAAACATGCTGGTAAATCGAATTTAATGGTTGTTTCTCCTGACGTTGGCGGAGTTGTAAGAGCGCGTCAATTGGCAAAAAGACTTGATGTTGATTTGGCAATTATTGATAAGAGACGTGAGCGTGCCGGTGTTTCCGAGGTTATGAATGTTATTGGTCGCGTTAAGGGACGTCACTGTCTATTGGTCGATGACATTATCGATAGTGGCGGTTCACTTTGTAATGCGGCACAAGCTTTGATGGATGCGGGGGCAACTGGAATTGACGCATATGTGACCCATGGGGTTTTATCCGGCAGTGCCGCACAACGTGTTGAAGATTCGGTTATTGGAGAGTTAGTCATCACCGACAGTATCAAAATGACAGATGCAGTGCGTTCCGTTCGTAAAATTCGTCAGATTAGTTTGAATAATTTGATTGGTCGGGCCATTCGTGCCGTAGCGGATGAAAGCTCCGTTTCTTCTTTATTTGATTAATTATTTGAAAGGTATATCGTTATGTCTCCTTTACTGCATCGGCCCTACTGGTATCTTCGTCATGGGCAAACAGATTGGAATGTATCAAATCTGTCTCAGGGTAGAACAGATATACCTTTGAATAATACCGGCATTAAACAGGCCATAACCGCAGGGAATGCGTTGGCTAGAAACTGGAACAATTTAGAATTATCCATTACTCAGATTATAAGTTCACCTCTTGGAAGGGCAAGACGTACAGCAGATATTGTGAAATCAATCATTCATGACAAAGTTGGTGTCCAATTACCATTGGAATTGGATGATGGGCTCAAGGAGGTGTGTTTTGGTGAAGAGGAGCAAAAACCTATGGGACCATGGTATGACAAATGGATTTCAGGTGAATTTACGCCAAAAGGTGCCGAGCCTTTTCATGTTTTATGTAAAAGGATTAGCGACGCTGTAAACCGTTCTATACTGAAAGCTGGTGATGGTCATGTTTTGATTATTGCGCATGGAGGTGTTTTCCGTTCCTTGCGTTATATGATGGGATTAAAACCTAATGTAAGATTGGCCAATGCACAACCTTTATGTGCTTGTCCTCCCTTTCAGGGAGGTAAGTCCTGGTCTTTGGATCCTGTTTCTCTGGAAGCCTGATAGAGTTGGACTGGAAAGGGTGATGCAATTTTTTCTTTCCTGGATAGGGTATTTATTGTGCAAATGATCGAAAGATGATTGCAACGGCTCGCCCGATTGACGCGGGAATTACACTTTGATGATCTTCATTTTCAAATTTTGTGCATGTTGTTGAAAGATCATCTATTTTTTTAAATGTTTCACAAGCTGCCAGAATACGAGAAACTTGCTGTTTTCTAAGAAGCTGTTGTTTTATTTTTGCGACTTGAGGAATTGATTGCCAATAATCAGGAAATTTCTGTTCATACTCTCCAACGGATAGGGATAGGGTTGGATGTAGTTTATGAACGTCAAGACTGGATTTAAAAGATTGGGTATGCTTGTCAATAATGCTTGGATCAAGCCATAAAGAAGGACTTGCGGCTATATAAATCTGATAGGAATCTGGATGATAGATAAGATTATATATTGTAAATAATCCACCAAAAGAGTGACCGAAGATGGCTTGTTTATGGTGATTAATTTTAAGATGTTTATCCAGTAGGGGTTTCAGATCATCTTGGATGAAATGATAAAAATAATCAGCCCCTCCAGTTTTGTATAAAATGGGGATCAAGGTATTTTGCGGTGGTGTTAAATCATAAGTTCGCAATTTAAGAATATTTTGATCTGGAGGATAGCCAATTCCAACAAGAACAGCATGATTTTTATGGATGTTATCCGGACGCTTTTCATAGGATCTTATTGTTTCCCGAACCGTGTCAAAAATACTGTTGGCATCTGTGATATAAATGATTGGATAACCATCTTCTGGGGGTGGTTCTTTTGGAATAGAGGCAAAAATCTTATAAATTTGTGATGTCTTTTTATTTTGCAGGTTAAAAGTGATGGTATCGTTGATTGTTAAGGGTTCGGTGGAAAGGCCAGCAAGGGGAGAACTACTGTTGATTGCCTTTACCGGACTGAATAACAGGAAATTCAGACAGACTAGTGTCAGATAGAACCAGGGGCGTATCATAAGATTATATCCATTATATTATTTGATAATGAAAAGAGCATATTACCATTGTGCTCTTACCTGTCCCATTATAACGCGACGTGTTCCATAAAAACAGTTAACTTTTGATGCGCAAGCAACAACATATTTTTTATCAGCAATATTGGTTATATTCAGCTGTAATAAGGTGCTGTTAATTGTGGGAAAGCTGTTTTTAAGGTCATAATGTACCTGCATATCACCAATGACAAAGCTTGGGACCTTAAAACTGTTGGCATTATCCCCGAATGTATAACCATTGTAACGAATGCCACCGCCAATTCCAACACCCTTGAACATCCCCTGTTGCAGATCATATGTTTATCCATCCAGAAACCAGATTGGCAGGAGCTCCCAAGGGGCGGTTACCGATATTGTTTTTATTTGTGTCAGCACGGATCTGGATATCATTGTAGGCATAGCTGGCGATAAGATTCAGTCCCGGCAATAATATTGCACGAGCTTCCAATTCAAAGCCGCGGGATCGTGTTCTGCCTGTCTGAATATTGTAGGTTGTATGTTCCGGATCGGTTGTGGTTACATTCTCTTGTGAAATGGTATAGGCAGAACCTGTCACCATGATATTGTTATTAGGCTGGTATTTGATCCCGACTTCATATTGATCTCCCTTAGTAGGTTTAAAAGCCTTACCTGCAAAGGTTGTCCCGGGTGTAGGCATGAAAGAGGTGGAATAGGAGAAATAGGGTGAAATTCCATTTTGAAAATTGTAAACGATACCGCCGCGATAGGTTACAGCTCGATCAAAATTAGAGGCTGATTTTCCGCCATATTTGAAATTGGTCGAGGTGCCGACCCAGTCATATCGCCCACCCATAATAAACGACCAGTTTCTATAATTTGCTTGATCTTGAATGTAAACACCCAACTGGTTCTGGGATTGTGTTCCGTATGAAGTGATTAGGGGTGTAAAACGTGCGCCATAAACAGGATTGAACAAATCAAGGCTTGAAATGGCCGTATTGCCCAAGGCACGTTTGGAATCTGCAAGCAGATAATCAATTCCTGTAATCAGTATATGTTTTACATTCCCTGTATCAACATGAAACTGAAGGTTACTGTCGATATTATAACTGTTCAAATGTTCATTTGATATTGTCGCCATTCTTGATACAGTTGCCTGATCACTGGCAAGTCCCTTGATAGAAATGGATCGGAAATCTGAATCAAGATGCAGGTATCTGAATTTCTGATTGAATTGAATAAAATCCGTAAAATCATGGGTTAGATTGTATTCAAACATATATTGAGAACGATGATACTGATCAAAACCAGGTTCACTGGTGTTAAGATGTGTTGAAATCTTTCCATGTCGATTTGGCAGAACTGTACCTGACGCGGGAAGTGCGATACCATAAAGGCTATTTGGATCATACTGATATAAGAAACGCATGGATACAGAAGTATCATCAGTGGCTTGCCAACTGATCTGGGGCATAATGGCGATATGGCGTTCCTTGGCAAAATCAACCTGTGTATCTCCATACCGTCCCACAGCTGTTACCCTATAGGAAAGTGTCTTGTCTTTGTTTAAAGAACCGCCAGCATCACCCATAATGTCTCCATAATTAAAGGAGGCACCACTTGCCCTCATTTCATAAGAGTCTACGGGACGTGCTTGTTTCATGGTCATATTTACAAAACCGCCTGGGCTGGCCTGTCCATAAAGTACGGAGGCGGGTCCGCGCAGGACTTCAACGCTTTGCATTAAATATTCATCAAAGGAAGGGACGGCATATGACATGCCACGTAAAAGACGAAGACCATCAAGGAACTGGATATAATTGGCATTTCCCCCAAATCCTCCAAACCCTCTTAAATAGATACTATCAAACCGTCCGCCTGGCCGACTTCCTGCAGAAATACCCGCACTATATGCAAGTGCATCCGAAACGGTCCTGGCATTTTGGTCATCCATCTGTTTGCGGGTGATGACGGTAATGGATTGGGGAACTTTTCTTAATGGACTGTTTGTCTTGGTAGCAACATCAGAATTGGTTTCAACGAATGGATTGTAATTGCGTTTGCCAACGACGGTTATTTTTTCATTATCCTTGTTTTCTTGATCTTCCTTGGAATAGGCTATTGGGTCTGCAAAAATTGTTGTAGAAACGATTAATAAAGAGAATGTTACGGTAAAATGATTAAATCGCATAGATCAGATTTTCTTGCATAATTTGAGAATGATTGTAATTATTATTTTCAACAAGAAAGAAAATCAATTTGTATTTTACTTAAAATCTTCAATTAATTTAGAAAGATATTTGCACTTTTCAAGTTTATTAGGTAAAGAGGATAGTGCATCAACACCCCTGGAGGTTGATGTTTCAGTTTTGCCTTATTTACTAGGAGTTATAACGTGGCAAGAAATTTTGTTGAATTAAAAGTATCGATGCGTGCGAAGGCTGGTAAGGGGGCAGCGCGCGCAACCCGTCGTGAGGGACTGGTTCCTGCTGTTGTATATGGTGGCAAATCAGAACCAGCCATGATTGCCCTTGATCCGCGTCTTGTTATGCGTGAATTGGGAAAATCAGGATGGCGCTCTCAACTGTATCAATTGATGGTTGATGATAAGAGAACAGTTGCCTTGATGCGTGCCGTGCAATTACATCCCGTAACCGATCGACCATTACATGTGGATTTCCAACGTATGGTTGCTGGTCAGCATATTCGCGTTGAAATACCGGTCACTTTTGAAGGTGAAGAAATCGCCCCTGGTGTAAAACGTGGCGGTGTTGTAAATATCGTTCAACATTCTGTTGAAGTAAACTGTGACGTTGAACATATTCCAGAAGCCTTTATTGCCGATCTTTCCAAATTGGATATTCACGATAATATTCGTTGGTCTGATTTAAAAGGTGCGGATAAAGTTACGCATACAAATCAGCATGAAGAAGATTTTGTAATTGCAACTATTGCGCCGCCAACCGTTGCAGTTGAAACAAGTGAAGAAACTTCGGAAGAAACATCAGAAGAAAAAACGGCCGAAGTTTCTACTGAAGAATAATTTAATGAAAGAATAGATCATGTTACTGTGGGCTGGGCTTGGAAATCCCGAGCCTGGGATGCAGGCAAATCGTCATAATATCGGTTTTATGGCGATAGATCGAATTGCTGAACGTCATGGATTTTCTCCATGGCGTAAGCGGTTTAAGGGCGAAATTGCCGAAGGTGTTATAAAGGGTGAAAAAATCCTTTTACTAAAACCTATGACCTATATGAATCTTTCTGGTGAAAGTATTCAGCCTTGTATCGCTTTTTATAAAATTCCACTTGATAACCTTTTTGTATTTCATGATGAAATGGATTTGGTCCCTGCCAAGATACGGATTAAAAAAGGGGGAGGGGCGGCTGGTCATAATGGTTTGCGTTCTACGGATAAAATGCTTGGCAGTCAGGACTATTGGCGTGTGCGTTTGGGGATAGGGCATCCAGAAGACAGATCTCAAGTTGTACGTTATGTCTTGGGAGATTTTTCAAAACAGGATAGGGAATGGCTTGATCCATTTATTGATGCAGTTGCGGAAAAGGCATCATTGTTAACTGAACGAAAAATGGACGCTTATCTATCCAAAGTGGCTTTATTGTTAAAAGGATAAAAAAAGATATGGGGTTTAATTGCGGTATTGTTGGATTGCCTAATGTTGGAAAATCAACATTATTTAATGCGTTAACGGCAACGGTTGCCGCTCAATCGGCGAATTATCCATTTTGCACCATTGAACCCAATGTTGGACGGGTTGCTGTCCCCGACCCGCGTTTGACTATTTTATCAGAAATTACGCATTCTCAAAAAATTATTCCCACAAGCTTGGAATTTGTTGATATTGCAGGTCTGGTTAAGGGAGCTTCACGTGGAGAAGGGCTCGGAAACCAGTTTTTGGCGAATATCCGAGAGGTTGATGCAATTATCCATGTTCTGCGTTGTTTTGAAAACGATGATATCACGCATGTTGAAGGGTCTGTGAATCCTATTCGGGATGCTGAAATTATCGAGACAGAGTTGATGATTGCAGATTTGGAAAGTTTAGAAAAAAGAACAGTTGCTTTACAGAAAAAAGCCAGAGGAAATGATAAAGAGGCTCAGGCCACTCTTGAATTAATTGAACTTTTGATCAAGGCCCTGCAGGATGGTAAGCCGGTTAGGGATGTCATTCCTGTTGGCGAGGAGAAGGCCATCGCCCGATTACAGCTTCTAACGAGCAAACCTGTTTTATATGTGTGTAATGTTAACGAAGAAGCCGCCGCAACTGGAAATGGGTATTCTCGGCAGGTTATTGAAATGGCAAGAAAACAGGGGGCTGAAGTCGTTATTGTTTCTGCTGACATCGAGGCAGAGGTCAGTCAGTTGGGTAAAGAGGATCAGACAGAATTTTTATCGGGTCTGGGCTTGGAAAATAGTGGTCTCGATCGTGTTATTGCTGCAGGATACAGATTGTTAAATCTGATTACCTATTTTACATGTGGTCCAAAAGAAACCCGTGCTTGGACAATTTCAGAAGGAACCAAGGCCCCACAAGCGGCGGCAGTTATTCACAATGACTTTGAACGGGGATTTATTGCCTGTGAAACGATCGCTTATGATGATTATGTTAAATATAAGGGGGAAGCTGGAGCAAAAGAGGCCGGTAAAGTTCGAATTGAAGGAAAAGACTATATCGTTCATGATGGAGATATTTTATTGTTCAGATTTAATGTATAATCTGCAATAATTTATTTGTTTAAAATTATTAAGGAGTAGGTGGAGTGAATCGTAATTCTACCTTATCTCAATCGAACTCGATCCAACAATTGGCTAGAAAGGTTAAAAAAGCTTCTTATTCATTGGCTCACAGCTCACTTCAACAGCGTAACAAAGCTTTGCTTTGTGCAGCAGAAGCGCTGCGTGCTTCAATGAATGCCATCCTGTCTGTTAATTCCGAGGAAGTGGAGAAAACAGAAGTTGGTGAAGCCTTTAAGGATCGTATGACATTGAATGAAAACCGGTTGGAGGCAATGGCGCATGGCTTGGAGGCGATTGCGATGTTACCTGATCCTTTAGGAAAAGAACAGGCTTGCTGGACAAGACCAAATGGACTGGAAATTAGACGAGTTACTGTCCCTCTGGGTGTTATTGGCATGATTTATGAAAGCCGTCCGAATGTTGGTGCTGATGCGGCAGGTATTTGTATCAAATCTGGTAATGGTGTTATATTACGAGGTGGTTCCGAATGCTATCAAACGGCAATTCTAATCCATCAGGCCATGCAAAAGGGTGTTCAGGAAGCCGGCCTTGATCCTGATATAATAGCCATGGCACCGGATAATAATCGTCAACATGTGAAAGACATGTTGCAGGCCGTTGGATTAATTGATGTTTTAATCCCTCGTGGGGGACGATCCCTTGTTGAATTCATTCAGAAAGAAGCCCGTATACCTGTTTTGGCTCATGCAGCTGGATTATGTCACACCTATATACATGGATTAGCGGATTTCGAGAAATCACGTGCTGTTTTAATAAATGCAAAAATGCGTCGAACAGGGATTTGTGGTGCCACTGAAACTTTATTGATTGATCAAGCGGTAGCCAGACAATATTTACCCAAATTAGCCGATGATTTAATTGAGTTGGGATGCCGTCTGGTCGGAGACACTATGGCAGTGAAAATTGATTCCCGTATCGGTGTGGCAAAGGAAAATGATTTTGCCACAGAATGGCTGGATTCGGTGTTATCAGTTAAGGTAGTTAAAAATATTTATCAGGCAATTCAGCATATATTAAAATATGGTAGTGGACATACCGAGGCTATTTTAACCGAGGATAAAGAGGTTGCCCGTTATTTTATGGATCATGTTGAGAGTGCTGTTGTTATGTGGAATGCCTCCACACAATTTTGTGATGGAGGTGAATTTGGGTTTGGAGCCGAAATTGGCATTGCTACAGGTCGTTTACATGCACGAGGACCTGTTGGAGTTGAACAATTAACAAGTTATCGTTATGAAGTTATTGGAAATGGACAGGTGAGACCTGTATGATATCAATACCGACATGGGGTGATCAGAGAAATATAAAGGTTGGATTATTAGGCGGATCCTTTAATCCTGTTCATAGTGGTCATTTACAACTGGCTCGTCGGGCTTTTACCATTTTACAATTGGATCAGGTATGGTTGATGGTATCTCCGGGAAATCCTTTGAAAACCGGAAAAGAAATGGCTTCTTTTTCGGAACGTTTTCAAGGGGTACAAAAATGCGTTGATGGTCGGCATATCATTGCGACAGATATAGAAAACCGGTTACATACACGGTATAGTTACGATACGTTGAAAAAATTATATCAGCGCTTCCCAAATTGTAAATTTGTTTGGCTGATGGGCGCTGATGGATTGTCACAAATGGCATTCTGGTCAAGATGGCAAAAGATTTTACGGCTCGTGCCTATAGCAATTTTTCCACGCCCTCCTTATATTTATAAGGCTTTAAACGGAAAGGCTGCACAATGGGCCCGTTCATATCGATTGTCCTCACAGAAAGCTTCGGTTTTGGCAAGTTATAAGCCGCCAGCTTGGGTATTTGTTCCATCTCCAGAAAACAAAATTTCAGCCACAGTTTTAAGGGCTCAAGGAAGATCAGGTTTATAACGGTTACATGTAAATATTAAACAATAGAAATAGGGTTATTAATGAATCAAAATAATTTATCGGAAACATTACAACAAAACAGACAACAACATGATATCAATGACAAAACGATTATAGATATTGAAAAATTGCAGAAATGCGTCAATTTGATTATTGAATCTTTGGAAGGAGATAAGGCGGAGAATATTGTTGTCATTGATTTGGTGGGAAAAGCTTCATTTGCAGATCGTATGGTTATTGCAACAGGTATGGTGGATCGCCAGATCATGGCAATGGCTGAACATCTTGACAAGATTTTGTATGAACAGGGAATCAGAAAGATCGCAATAGAAAAAAGCAGTGATTGGGTTTTATTAGATACAGGAGATATTATAGTTCATTTGTTTCGAGCAGAGGCAAGAGAATATTATAATATTGAACGTATTTGGGGGGTTGAAATTCCTGAATTTTCTGAACCTGATCAAGTCTAATTTTTCTATGTTTTCAATTATTGCCATTGGCAAAATGCGGGATAGGGCAGAACTGGATTTATTCAATCGTTATGCCAAACGTATTCGTCCCAGTTTGGATCTAATCGAAATTAATGAAAGCAAAGGTCAGCCTATTGAGACCAAGATAAAGGACGCTCAAAATCTTTTGAAGGCAGTTCCAGAAAAATCCTTGATCATTAGTTTGGATGAGGGTGGAAAAAGTTATAACAGTTTTGATTTTGCAATGCATATGCAAAAGTGTTTGGAATTATCTAAATCAATTTCATTTTTAATTGGCGGGGCAGAGGGATTGCACGCTTCTGCAATCAAGACCTCTCACTCTGTTATTTCCTTGGGAAAGTTAACCTGGCCTCATATGATCGCCAGAATCTTGTTAACTGAACAAATCTACAGGGCTCAAATGATCTTGTCGGGACACCCCTATCACCGACAGGGTCGTCCGTAGACTATTTTAAAGAGCGGTTAGGGGCGTCAGATCCAAAGAGATCACTGTCAGAAATGTTTGGCGCCAATGCAACTTCAGTTGTCGTTTTTGCTGTAGCGGCGTCAGCTGTCCACGTCCGTATATTTCCTTTTGTATTTTCACGAATAATAGGGTGGGTTGTTTCCTGAGTGGATGGATATATAAATCCATGAGTAGGATAGATACTTCCAAAGGCATTTTTATTGCCATTTAAAGCCACACGAACGGCTGACCAGTCATTGTTTGCGGATACATCTATGACAGGTGTATTATGACTGATGCCTCTTTGCGCCCAATGAGATTGGTCGATTATGATTGTTCGCGAATCAAGCACTTGTTTTACGACGGCAACATGTCCCAGGGGCATTCTTCTGGTTGGACGAAAACTCAAAACACTATTTGCTTCCGGAGTGTTTCCACGTTTATAGACGCCTTCCGCATTATTCCACCAATCCCTTGCATTTCCCTTCAGTTGAATGTCAGAAGCGGATCGGGCAAAAGCGACACACTGAATGACATGACCATAAGATTTGTGTTTGAATTTATAGGGTCGGGTTCTGAAATGTGAATTTCTTGTATGATGAGTGGCAGAAACCTTGTGAACATTTGCTTTTTTATGGATTCTTTTATGTGTATGATGAACAGGGGAACGTGCCTCTACATTTGTTGACACAGTGTAAAAAGATACAAGGGAAAAAAGTAGAATTTTAATTCTTCTGGGAATAACTGGTTGAATCTTTTCCATTGGAATCCTGGTAGGTTAGGGCTTGGATTTTATGACGAACAAAATTTACTTATACTGATCTGTATATCAAGGGCAATATTAATTTGGCAGTTTTTTATTTTTTTAGAAAAATTTCTCCAAATGTGTTTTGTTATGGTGCAAAATAGCAACGATCGTATAGTTAAGGTTATTATTTGAATATTTATTTATATTTGTATAAAGAATGAATATTGTTGAAGTAACAAGCTATAAATATTAAGGGTGAACACGCTTTGTTTTTAGAAATGTCCAGTTTGAAAATAGAAATTATTCCAGTTACACCCATCTATCAAAATTGTACACTAGTCTGGAACAAGGATAATAATATCGGAGTTGTAATAGATCCGGGTGCATATGTTGATACGATTCTTTCTGCAATTCAAACCAATCATATAGATATACAGGCTATTTTGTTAACGCATGGTCATTTTGATCATGTTGGTGGGGCTATGTTGTTACAGGAAAAACTTGTGCAAATATATAATAGAGCGGTGCCTCTTCTTGGTCCATTAAAAGAGGATTTGTTCTTGTTAAGTAAAGTTGTTGAAAACTGTAACCATTTTGGTTTTCCCACTTCAGAGATTCGAGATGTTAAACCATCGCGTTTTTTAAAGGATAAAGAGCGTTTGACATTTGATGGAATAAATTTTGAAGTTATTCATATTCCTGGTCATACGCCAGGTCATATAGTTTATTTTGAACCTTCTGCACGTTTGTTAATTACCGGAGATACTCTTTTCAAGGGCACGATAGGACGTTCTGATTGGGAATATGGTAATGGAGCTCTGCTGATCAAAAGCATCAAAGAGCGTTTATTAACATTGGGAGATGATATTTACTTTATACCCGGGCATGGAATGGGTAGCACCATTGGTGTTGAAAAAAAGACTAATCCATTATTAACTTAAAAATTCAGGATGTCTAAAATGAAAAATTTTTTTTTCCGCTATAGTTCAGTATTAGTAGGAATTGTAGGATTATTTACAGGAATGAGCCGGGAGGTTGTTGCAGAAAATCCCGATCATGTAATAAATAAAGCGCAGGCTGAATTGGCAAAAGAACCTCTGACAATTTCCTCTAAAGATGGAAGAAAGCATAGTTTTATAATAGAAGTTGCGAAAACCCCTAAAGAGCAAGAGATAGGGGAGATGTTTAGAACTTCAATTCCTGAAAATGGCGGAATGTTGTTTATGTGGCCAGCCCCGCAACGTAGCATGATGTGGATGAAAAATACACTTGTTTCCCTGGATATGGTTTTTATTGGTGTAGATCATCATATTCAAGCAATTGCTGAAAATACGGTTCCATATAGTTTGGCTCCTGTCAGTAGCCAGGGTCCGGTCATCGCCACCTTGGAGTTGAAAGGTGGGATAACAGAAAAATTGGGGATCAAGGTAGGGGATGTGGTTGATAGTGCAATTTTTGATAATTCCATATCAAATGAAAAAAAATCTGTACAAAATCAATAATAACAGTTTTAGAAAATAAAAAAATCTGCTGGAAAAAATACCAGCAGATTATAAAACAAATTATGTAAAACAAAATTTCAGATAAAAGCTACTTGGCGTGTAACTTGGATGGATAGGGTTTATGTGCCTCCAGGAACCATAGTTGTTGATCCATTGCACGGGACACCTCGGTAAACAAGTCAGAAGTATCCGCATCACCAGCCTCATCAGCTTCATCAATAGCTTTGCGAAGGGCATTGGCATAGATTGCAAATCGTTCAGAAAGTGCGGTCAGATGGTCATCGACACTGATGATATCTGTTGGATATTCAGCAATGCTTGAATTCTTGGCGATTTCCTGAGTTGTTCCCAAGGCTGTTCCACCGATGGCGGCAATTCTTTCAGCCATTTTATCATTCAGCTCGTTTTGTTCACTGCGGAAATCATCCATCATTTTGTGAACACCTATAAAATTGTGCCCTTTCATATTCCAGTGGGCCTGTTTGGTAATAAGCGCGATATCAAGACCATCCGCAAGACGGGCATTCAATAGTTGGATAACAACGGTTTTAGTATTGGAATGCAAATTATTACGAGTAGGATGTAGCGGGTATTTTGTTTTGGTCATTAGACTATCTCCTAAAATAATTATTTGTAAGAATTATAAAATATTTTAAGTAATGATACAATAATAGTTTATTTTTAATTATGAGTTATCGATTATATTTAATAATTAATTAATATTTATTTATGGTAAAGTTAAGTGTTCAGAAAATAATTAAGCAGGGCTTCAGACTTGAAGATCTGGGAAAATTCTGATTATAATCCGTTTTTTATAATTTTAAGTGACAAGAGCTCAAAAGTGATTTTTTTGATTACGGGTGCGGCAGGATTTATCGGTTTTCATATTTCAAAAAAATTGTTAGAACGTGGTGAAACGGTTATTGGTTTGGATAATCTTAATGATTACTATTCCATCGGTTTAAAAAATGCTCGATGTGACAGATTAAAAGAATATAAAAATTTTATTTTCCATCAAGTTGATATTTCTGATCAAGAGGCGATAACCTCATTATTCGACAAATATAGAGATATTAATTATATAGTTCATTTAGCTGCACAAGCGGGGGTAAGATATTCCCTGAAAAATCCTTTTGCCTATATCCAGACCAATGTTACAGGACAGTTGGTTATATTAGATGAAGCACGTAGATTGGAAAAACTGGAGCGTATTTTTTACGCTTCATCTTCTTCTGTCTATGGGTTGAATAAAAAGATTCCTTTCAGTGAAAAAGATCGCGTCGATAAACCGGGTTCGGTTTACGCGGCTTCCAAAAGGTCTGCCGAATTATTGTCCTATAGTTACAGCCATGTTTATGGCCTGAAACAAACGGGATTACGGTTTTTTACAGTATATGGTCCATGGGGTAGACCTGATATGGCATACTATATATTTGCAAGGGCAATTGAACATCAGCAGCCAATCACATTATATACAGGGGATAATCTTTCACGTGATTTTACCTACATTGATGATGTAGTGGGTGCATTAACAAGTTTATTTGATTGTTCTACCCTGGAGGATTATGACGTATATAATATCGGGAATAATTGTCAGGAACGGGTTGAAAAACTTATTGTATATTTGGAAAATTATCTCGGTAAGAAAGCATTGATCAATTATGTAACTCGCCCTAATACGGATATCGAGGCGACACTTTCAGATATTAGCAAAATCAAACAAAAAACGGGCTGGTTACCCAAAACAAACCTAAAAAACGGTGTCGAATATTTTGTCAGATGGTTCAAGGAGTGTATTTAATATCGATTAAGATTTGGACTGATTACTGTCCAAATCTTAAACTCTAAATAAATCAGGCTATATGTAATTGTTGTTGATACTCTGATTTTTCATTAATATAATAATCATGGGATAGTACTTGGATTATCAATATGCCGGGTTTGTCAGCTTTGCCATTGTCAATATTTATTACAGCATTACCATTAGTCCAGCGAGCATTGGCATTTTCCCGTGTATGCCAGCCATCCAAGGTATGAGAGGAGAGGTGCTCTGTTAGGGAGAATGCTTGGTTTTTACGCAAAAGCGTCACATTTCCAATTAAAACACCGAGTATGCGACGGTCATCAATGTAAGGACCGATAACCCGGTTTGGGCAGCTCGCACGAGAAACTAAACGTACATATACGGTGTCTGGTGGAATCTTAAAAGCAACATATCCTTCTTTTTGATATAGTTTGGTCAAAGTTATTCCAGTATTAGTTACCAAGCGCAATGCACTGTCATTGGTGATGCTTTTTTCAGGCAGTTCAATTTTATAACCTAAATCTTTAGCCCTATCCATTAAGTGATTGAAAATAGGCTCAACCAATTCCTTTGTTGTTCCCAAGGGAGCTGCTGAATCAATATTCCAGCTTTTTCCCCGATTGATAATGCTGACCACTTTTTGGTCGTGATTGAATACGGAGCGATGTCCTGTATCCAGATAGCTTTCAGTCAGAGCGCCATCAGCTTTGATGATTGCGTGTTCTTCAGTTTCAATGTGATAATAAGTATATTCTTTAATTGAATGATCATAAAAGATGGTGGATCCATTAACCAGCATGCGAACCGGAATGAAATGATTCTTAAAGAACATGCAATGTTCGGCTGTAATCAACATATCCTTAAAAGGAACACCATCAGCGATTGCATTTTTGATAATACGTACAGGATATCCGGCATTCTCGTCATTAAGGGTTGTTTTGACTTTGATTGTACGATGACCTACCCAAATAACAGGAGACGGTTTTTCTTTACCGTCAAGATAGGTGATTATCTGGTCCCCCTCTTTAATATGTTCAACGGCTATTAAACCTTTAGGGCTGGCTATCATTGTGCCTTCCAAGAAACAAGGATCGGAATTGTCCTGGTTGTTGATTATACCACCGTTTACCAATACCTGGTATGTTCCGGCATTCTTGTCAACACCAACATAAGATCCATCAAAAACACCCCCTTGTGTTAAATCGACAACTCGGTTCTGACCGTTCGAATCTGATGCGCAAAAAGGAGCGGTGGCAGATTGATAGAAAAAATCATGCTTAGTAACAGAGCCTTTTGCGCCATTGTAATTTATGGAATAAAAGGTGTTATTTTCTGTTACTGCGCCAACGTGATTATTAATGGTGCTGTTTGATAATATGGAATCTTTAAGAGTCCCATAATTATTAATGGTGGAATCAGCTGATCTTGTATTTATTGTTACCCTGAGATGTTCAACAACAGCTCCTTTATTGATGGTCAAGGAATTAATGTCCACAAGATTGATAGGGCCTTCAACGATAATTTTCGTGATATTATTTGTATAAACTGTTCTTCCAGTATCCGGATCCAGGCTTGCAACCCAGTCTCCACCGATAAAAACAGGATTTTCATTCAATCTTACCAATGTTTGGTTTATATTATTTATATAATTATTTTTTACATCTATATTACCAAATTCTGTACCGCCATTTAATGTGAAATTACCAACCATTGGTTCACCTTTAATAATAGGATTTATTATTTTGGCATTATTCAATAAATTGAACCCACTGACAATGCCATTGTCAGGTGTAAAATGATAGGCACCATTCGCAGAGATAAGATGTGAATCATAAATCTGCCCGTTATTATATCCACCAAAAGTATCATTTTTTGAAATGCCTTGGATACCCTTGCATATGTCTGCCATATTTATTGATGTATACGTGTTGTTTTGAGATAAACCACCATCTTCAATATTTAACCAGGCGTTATAAACATTTGAATTTTGAAGTATTCCACCATTTTGAATATCAACGGTTGGCCATTGTCCATCACTGGTAATTACTATCAAATCAGTGGCAACCGCACCATTCTCTACAATTAATTTACCTCCAGATATATTGATGGGTCCTTCATAAATACCATCAGGTGCGCCAAAACAAGTATCAGCACCGGTGACTTTGTACATAGTTTTTCCGGTTGCCTGGTCATAATAAGCATGAATTGTCGCATTGACGAAGGTGGTATTCTGGTTATGAATGGTTACCATTCTACGAGTAATATGATAATTTCTATCTTGTATAATTTCTTCCTCTATTATTGAGGATTTATTATTGTCTGCCATTATATATTAATTCTTTCTAAAATGTTTTGAAACAATTTCTGCAATATCGTTGCAGTTTATTTAATATTTATAATTCTTTATAAGTAATATTTACGTATTTATAACATTTTGTAAACAGAATAATAATTATTAAAGGCATATATATTTAAAAAAACATGGTTACCTTATAAAAGGCCTTGGCATTTATTTGATTCTATAGGTGTAGTTTTTTATAACCTTATAAATATTAATAAAATTTTTAAAAAAATAATTTAACAAAATTAAAAATGATGGAATCGGAGATTTGGATATATTGGGCTGGGTTATGGTTATTTAAGGTGTAAGGTCTTGATAACCTATTATTTTTGTTATTGGCGAGATTTTTTTAGATAATTTTGAGAGAAATCGGTTGACTGGCATGAGAGATTTCTGTAGAAGGACATTCACGGAGCGACGAGCTGGAAAGTTCTTGACTGGTTGCTTTGTGGGGATTAGATTGTAGGGCTCATTTTTGATGTGTTTTACGATTTTGTTCATTGACAATTGTATAGGATGAGAAGGGGATATGCTGGTGGCGTATTGGTTGTAGTGCT
>NZ_JACFPS010000007.1:0-27872 GCF_016101865.1 Commensalibacter sp. B14384M2
CGCCAATAACAAAAATAATAGGTTATCAAGACCTTACACCTTAAATAACCATAACCCAGCCCAATATATCCAAATCTCCGATTCCGCAAAAAAACAGAATCCCAATCACAATAAATAAGGTATCCCGTCCATAATCAGCAGAACAGGATACCTTACCAAATATCGGATTCACCCCTGAAAAGAAGTGTCACAAAGCTATGTTAAATAAAAAATATTAAAATTTAACAAGAAAGAAAAAACTAAGAAAGGTATCAATAGCGATTCACAACTCAAAGACAAGAAACATCCCACCTTCTCGATGCAAACCTTATATGGTGGCAACCAGCACAATTTCAATAACTTAACCAAAATTAATCATTCGCCATATCAACCTCATCAACAGTAAAATAAAAAATGTTTCCAATAGCATCTGGTTTTATCTAAATTAGGCTTGATATTTTTGTAAGTCATTTACTTAAACGAAGTAAAAGGTATACCTCCCCCTTTAATCAAGAACATTTTTTTGATGTTTAAAAATATCGTAACTATCTAAAAATAAGAAATAATTTTATAAAATTTATAACTAAAAGTTTACTAAAATTTCTTTTTAATAACCAAAAATTCATTACGAAATTTATTTTATTTCCAGCATATTATACATTTAAAAATAAATAAGGATCACGGTATGAGTAAGGCCCTTCGCTGTTTATGTCCTATTCTTGCAACATTAATCATCCTGATCATTCCAGTCCCTCATGGGCTTGAACCTCATGCATGGAGATTTTTTGCCATTTTTTTGGGATGTATTGTCGGGCTTATTTTAGAACCTCTACCTGGTGGCGCCATTGGATTAATCGGTATTTCCGTTGCTGCCCTATTTGGACCATATGTTCTATTTAGTTCCGAAGAATTGGCCCAGCCTGGATTTAAACCAACCGTCAATGCATTTGAATGGGCTGTTTCAGGATTTTCCAACCCAACCGTATGGCTGATTTTCGGAGCATTTACCTTTGCACTCGCCTACGACAAAACAGGACTAGGAAAACGCATCGCCTTATTACTCGTTCGATCACTTGGTAAAAATACTTTGGCTCTAGGATATGCAATTACTTTTACAGATACAATCCTTGCCCCCTTTACCATATCAAGTACCGCACGTAGTGCTGGCATTATTTATCCTGTTCTTAGTCACCTACCTCCTTTATATAATTCCCGCCCTTTTGATTCATCACGAAAAAAAATTGGTACATATTTAATGTGGACAGGAATTGTTTCAACTTCTATTACCAGTTCATTTTTTATGACCGCACTGGCACCTAATCTTTTGTCAATCAGCATGGTCAATAAAATCATCGGCATTAATATTACATGGATGGAATGGTTCATGGTAACCTTACCAGCCTGCTTTGTCTTGATTACCATTTCTCCCTTATTGAGTTATCATCTTTGTAAGCCGGAAATTAAATCCAGCACTGCCATTCCAACCTGGGCCAATAAAGAATTACAACTGTTAGGATCCTTAACCGCAAAAGAAATGTTACTGATTTTTTTTGTAACTTGCGCACTGCTTTTATGGATTTTAGGTGGGAAATTTATTACACCTCCACTGGTAGGTATTGTTGTGGTTTCAGCAATGTTAATTAGCCAATTATTAACATGGAATGATATCGTGGAAAATAAAGCTGCATGGAATATTTTCACCTGGTTGGCAACCTTGATCGCCTTTGCTTCCGGATTAAACAAATCAGGCTTTATTAATTGGTTTGGTCAATTAATTAGCGTTTATATCATTCATTTTTCACCTCTCGCAGCAATGATTCTACTTTTATGCATTTACTATAGCCTACACTATTTCTTTGCAAGTAATACCGCCCATGCGGCTGCATTATTACCCATCTTCCTCGGGGCCGCCAGTCACATTCCTGGAATTAATATTCATCATTATGTTTTGTTGATCCTTCCCCTTTTAGGATTTATGGGAATTGTCACTCCCTATGCCGCTGAACCAAGTGCTGTCTATTATGGAAGTGGGTTTATCCCTAATTCGGTTTGGTGGAGACTAGGTTTTATCTTCGGTCTTCTTTTCCTTGTCACCTGGTTGTTTATTTCCATTCCATGGGTTTTAATGATATCATAGAACAATAATCAAAACCTTATCAGATGTAGGAAACTCAGGTTTTTGCGATTGCAAGTATTAAATTAAATATTTTTTGAGATGTAACTATCATTAAATTTGTGATATATGTTTTTCCAAATAGCAAAAAAATTTTTGAATAATTTATAAAACAAATATTAATTAAATTTTAACATCAATTTAATTACAAATAATTAAACTATGTAAAATAAATAAGGTAGCTATATGCGTATTAAATTTGTTGTTTTTTATACTGAAGGCACCCCAAATGACGAAGGAAGTGATTTAACAAAAGTTGTCAGAACTGTTCGATCACTTGTCGAAGAAGCTGGCCACGAATTCGATGCTTATACACCTAAACGACTATATCAAATGGGTGCGGGAGAATTAGTTAAAGCATATCCTGATAAATACAATTTGGGAAATAATCCTAATACCCACAAATTTGGATTATTCAGCTGGAAACCCTTTACTATTTTGCATGCTCTTTCAACCATGGAAAAAGATGATGTCATTTTTTACCTTGATGCAAATATTGCCAAATACCCAACCCTGCGCCTTGTTATACAAAGCATAAATACGATTATCAATAAAGCCTTGAATTTTTGTGATTTTTATATTGGCAGGGAACTTACAGAACAAGTTTTAAAAGCCTCTGATTTTTGTTCCATCAGACAAATTGAAGAAATAGGGGGAAATTCACTTTTTGTTCAAAATTTTCCTTTACTGATTGCCAATAATATTATTGCAAAAGTGTCTGATTTTGCATTTGATATCTTACTGGACTGGTTGGCAATGTGCAGGGTAAAAGAATATATTCTTCCTCCAACAAAAGAAGAAGAAAAAAGCCCCAATTTCAAATGGTTCTGTGCTGACCAATCTATATTAAACATGATTATTGCCAGGCATATTGAAGAAGGTTTGCTACCTTGGTTTTTCCCCAATATTTGTCATGGTAGATCCAATAATTTTTCCATTCCAAATAATGATCACATTCAATATTTATCCCATTCAACGGAAGTTATTTGGAACAGACCGAAATTCAGAGAGCAACATCAAAAACAGATTGCAAGTACACAAATCTTTCTTGATAACATTTGTAATTCCAAAACCATTGGGAATCCATGGATAACATTAGATTACAATTTAAAAGACTGGCAAGCTGCTGATGATGCAACCTTTACACCTTTAGAAAATGATAATTACGCTTTTGCAGATGGCGACCAAAATAATTATCATCTAATCCGTATTCATGATCCAAAATTACAGAATATGGAAATTGATCTGGAAATCATAGCAAAAAAATATCCCTCTTCAGACCCCAAAATTGGTATGCATATTCAACAATGGGGGGGGATAGATTTATGCACAATCTATGAAAATAATGATAAGACGATACATCCTCATACAGTGTTTGCTACTGCAACACCTTTAAAAAACAATTTTTATATGTATCATGTTAGATTTTTTAACTATCATGACACCTTATCAATAGGAACCGGTTGTCCTCAAGGACATTATTTGGGTAAAAATAATAAGCAATTTGAATTTAGCTCAATAAAAATAAAAAGACGGTTTATTAACCCATTATAAATATATATTTTAAAATTAATTTTAATAACTAATAATTTAATTTTTAGTTATTAAATAATTTATTAATATTTATGATATGAAAAAAGTAAAAGCGATCGAATTTTATAAATTTAATTGTTAATTTTAGAAAAATATAAGAAAACTTCAATATGTTAATCAGACTGTTTTACCTATAGATTTTATATATAAAAATTACCAAATTAATAGATTATCTGGAACAACTATAATTCTATAAAGAATATTCTCATATAGAATCTATAAAAGATTAAACCCATCCAATGAAATGACAAAAGACAAGCAAAGGTTTCTATTAGTCAAACCGATCAATTTTTGTCAGCATAGATACCTATCGAACATCCAATTTCATGATGGACAAAGGTAAATCTTTTAATTCCCATAATAAAAGACATCCTATCAGATCAAACTTATTTATCTGTCCGTATATTATACAAGCTAAACAATATTTAATATAATCATAAATAAAAACTGGTTGAAATGAACTCAACCAGTTTTAACGAAAATCAGGCTTTGTCTATAACTGATTTACCCTGAATTAATAAACCAGCCTCATTGGCACTGATTGAAATAGTATCCCCATCATAAACATCGCCTTGCAACAATAATTCTGCCAATTGATTTTGCAAATTTCGTTGTATGACACGTTTTAGAGGACGTGCACCATAAACCGGATCATATCCAGCTTCCTCCAGCCACGCATGTGCTTTTTCATCCAGATCAAGCCTAATTTTACGATCCTCAAGCAATCCTTGTAAACGCTGTAATTGTATATCCACAATTTTTGCCATATCAGCCTTTTGCAATCGACTGAACAAAACAACCTCATCCAAACGATTGAGAAATTCAGGACGAAAGTGAGCACGTACAACTTTCATAACTTCAGCCTGTACAAGCTCTGTTGACTCACCTTCTGTCTGATTAGCCAAAATTTCAGAACCAAGATTGCTTGTCAAGATTATAATCGTATTACGAAAATCTACGGTTCGCCCTTGACCATCTGTTAAACGTCCATCATCAAGAACCTGCAATAATACGTTAAAGACATCCTCATGAGCCTTTTCAACCTCATCAAACAAAATAACCTGATAAGGTCTCCTGCGAATAGCCTCTGTCAAAACGCCCCCTTCTTCATAGCCAACATAACCAGGAGGGGCACCAATCAACCGTGCAACCGCATGTTTTTCCATAAATTCACTCATATCAACACGCAATATCGCTTTTTCGTCATCAAAAAGGAATGAAGCAAGCGCTTTTGCCAGTTCGGTTTTACCTACTCCAGTTGGACCCAGGAATAAAAAAGAGCCAATAGGCCGGTTTGGATCCTGCAATCCTGCGCGTGCCCGACGTACAGCATTTGCAACCGCTTTCAAGGCGGGTTCCTGTCCTACGACACGTTTACGAAGCTCGTCTTCCATTCGTAAAAGCTTAGCCCTTTCCCCTTCCAGCATTTTATCCACTGGAATACCTGTCCACCGAGATACAACCGCCGCGATCTCATTTTCAGTCACTGACTTGGAAACCAAATTCCCCTGATCCGGATGTTCATGCTGTTTGGTTTGCAAACCCTCAATTTTCTTTTGAAGTTCGGGAATAACACCATACATCAATTTAGAGGCTTGGGCCAGATTACCTTGGCGTTGTGCAACCTCAACTTCTGAACGGGCCTGATCCAGCTGTTCCTGCAATTTTTGAACATCATTAACCTTATTCTTTTCAGCATGCCAGGCCGCAGTCATTGCATTTGATTTTTCTTCTAAATCAGCAATCTCAACCTCCAATGCTTCCAAACGGTCACGACTGGCTGAATCTTCCTCCCTTTTCAAAGCTTCACGCTCAATTTTTAGTTGAATCAAACGACGATCCAGCTCATCAAGCGCTTCTGGCTTGCTATCAATCTGCATCCGTAACCTACTTGCGGCTTCATCTACCAGATCAATTGCTTTATCCGGCAAAAATCGATCTGTAATATAACGATTGGATAAAGTTGCCGCTGCCACCAGAGCACTATCACTGATCCGCACCCCGTGATGCAATTCATATTTTTCAGAAATACCCCGCAAAATTGAAATCGTATCCGCTACTGATGGTTCCCCGACAAAGACAGGCTGAAACCTCCGTGCCAAAGCTGCATCTTTTTCGATATATTTGCGATATTCATCCAGGGTTGTCGCACCAATACAATGCAAGGTGCCACGTGCCAGCTCAGGTTTAATGAGATTTGATGCATCCATTGCTCCATCACTACGTCCCACACCAACCAATGTATGCATTTCATCAATAAACAATATGACTTTTCCAGCCGCAGCTTCCACTTCTTTTAATATAGCCTTCAAACGTTCCTCAAATTCACCCCGATATTTAGCCCCTGCAACCAAGGCACCCAAATCCAAGGCTAATAACTGTTTATTCTTCAATGCCTCTGGAACGTCACCATTTACGATCCGTGATGCCAAACCTTCAACAATTGCAGTTTTACCAACTCCAGGCTCACCTATAAGCACAGGGTTATTTTTGGTACGTCGAGCCAAGACCTGAATCGTTCGACGAATTTCCTCATCTCTCCCAATCACTGGATCTAATTTTCCTTGCCGGGCAACCTCTGTCATATCCCGTGCATATTTTTTTAACGCATCAAAGGAAGCCTCTGCATTCTGGCTGTCAACCTTACGACCTTTCCGAATAGTATCAATCGCTCTTGCCAGATTTTGAGCTGTAACCCCCCCTTTTTGAAGGGCCTGACCAGCTGGTGTTTCAGATGCAGCCAAGGCAAGCAACAGGCGATCCTGAGCAACATACTCATCCCCGGCCTTCGTGGCCTCTTTTTCCGCGCCATCCAAGACACGAACCAATTCTGGCATGGCTTGAGGCTGTCCAGCACCATCGCCCTGAACTTTTGGCATGGAATCCAATGAATGTTCAACCGTTGTTTTGACAATGGCGGGTTCCCCGCCAGCTGCACGTATCAAGGAAGCTGCGGCTCCTTCCTCATCATCCAATAACGCTTTTAATAAATGCTGAGGCGTTAATTGCTGATGAAAATCACGAATTGCAATTGTCTGTGCCGCTTGAAGAAATCCTCTTGAACGTTCAGTAAATTTTTCGATATTCATAAATTTATGTCCCTTTTAAAATTAGGCAACATGCCTGCCAAAGTTTTGCCCCTCTTATGAGGCAGCGTTCCTTCGCAAAAAAAATCAATTTTTCAAAAAATAAGTATCATTTCATTACAAATTCATTATTGCATGAACTCAACTTATCGAGTAAAAAGAAATTTTTTTCTTTTCATTTATTTATTTTATACTAATCCTTCCGATAAATGAATAAGAATCATCATAAATAAAATAAAATTCAAAATTGATGACATAACAGGAATTTTCTGCCATATTATTAAGAACGCAAATCATTCTTAATGATAGAGTTAAGTTCAATTTAAATAATGACTGTTCCAAATTTAAGTATGCTTTCCCCAGGGAAATCAAGTGTTATTGATCATGTCGAAGAATTTTCTTCTCCTGATCCTATTGCAGACCGTTTACGTGATTTAGGCTTCGTACCAGGCGAAATTGTCAAAATCATTGCCTTTGGGCCATTTGGCTCAAATCCTATTGCTGTACAAATCGGATCGACCCGTTTTGCGCTGCGCCGTTCTGAAGCGGCCAGAATTATTTTACATTTGGATTGTTAATTTATGCCTGAATCATCCATATTCCCTATTTCAAAGATAGCTTTAGTGGGCAATCCAAATTGCGGAAAAACCGCTTTATTCAATCAATTGACCGGAAGTAGACAGAAAGTCGCCAATTATGCCGGGGTCACCGTGGAACGTAAGGAGGGACAATTCGTCACACCCTCCAAAAACAGGATTACCCTTATCGATTTACCGGGGGCATACAGTTTAAAAGCAACCAGCCTTGATGAAGCAGTCACCAGGGATATTTGTATGGGGAACTATCGTAACGAACCCCCACCAGATGCCTTGATCTGCGTTATTGATGCAACAAATTTGCGACTACATTTAAGATTCGCCCTTGAAATTTGCCGTCTTAAACGCCCAATGATGATCGCTCTAAACATGAGTGACATTGCAAAAAAACGTAAAATCGACATAGATATTCCAAAACTGGAATCAATTTTGGGCATTTGCATTATCCCCACAATAGGAACCCAAAAAAACGGAATTAAAAAACTTGTCGACAATATCGACACCTCTTTTAAAATTCCAACAATTGATATTGATAATCAAACCGATTTACATGTCGAAGTACGCAAAATTCTCCTGAAATGCGTCCATAATTCTTCTGAAAATTCTGTTCTGCTTGATGAAAAAATTGATCGATTGGTTTTACATCCCATTATTGGTCCCTTAATCCTTCTCATTTTATTATTTATCATGTTCCAGGCCGTTTTTTCATGGGCCCAACCCTTTATGGATGGTATACAGGATTTGACAGGCTGGCTTGGAAAAATCATTGCTAACTTATTACCGACAGGTCCCTTGAGAAGTTTAATTATTGATGGTGTTTTTGCGGGGGTGGGAACAACATTCGCCTTTTTACCTCAAATTCTTGTTCTCTTCCTGTGGATTTTATTCTTAGAAGAATCCGGGTATTTGCCCAGAGCAGCCTTCTTACTTGACCGCATTATGGCTTCTGTTGGATTAAATGGTCGTTCTTTCATCCCATTATTATCCAGTTTTGCCTGTGCAATTCCCGGTATCATGGCAACCCGGACAATACCTAGCGCTAGAGATCGTCTAGTTACCATTCTCATTGCACCTCTGATGACTTGTTCCGCACGATTACCAGTTTATGCTTTACTAATCAGTGCCTTTATCCCTCATAAAACCATCGGGATAATATTCAACCTGCAAGGTCTTGTCCTGTTTGGTCTTTATCTACTAGGAATCGCGAGTGCCTTTTTAGTGGCCTTACTTCTCAAAAAACGGAAAAAATCATATGATAACACCCTTTTACTAGAACTTCCCTCTTACCGTTTTCCAAGTGTTCGGAACATTTTGTTTGGATTATGGCAAAGGATTGAAATCTTTGTTAATCGCGTAGGAACAATCATCTTAACGGTCAGCATCCTTTTATGGGCTTTATCAAGCTTTCCAAAACCGCCTGCTGGTGTACAAGGTCCAGCCATTGATTGGAGTTTTGCCGGTATTATAGGTCACTGGATTCAACCCCTTTTTGCACCCATTGGTTTTAACTGGGAAATATGTGTTGCGCTTATTCTTGGATTAGCAGCCAGAGAGGTTGCTGTTACGTCTCTTGCAACTGTTTATTCCATAGCTGGTGTTGATTCTGATGCACCGGGCCAACTGGTTCATTTTCTTTCAACACAATGGAGTATAGCAACAGGACTTTCCTTTCTGGCCTGGTATGTTTTTGCTCCACAATGCTTTTCTACGTTGGCGGTTATAAAAAAAGAAACCTCTTCCTGGAAGATAGTCATAATGACAGCCTGTTATCTGTTTTTCATGGCTTATTTTGCCTCCTTTACCACCTGGCATATCGCATCATTTTTTTCTTGAATCATTTTTCTATTAATTAAAAACTGATTTAATTTAATAAATCAGTTTTTAATTATATTTCTACATAATTAATAAAACATTAAATTTTATATTTATCTTTTTTTAATTGATCATAGCGTTTAATAACTTTATCCACATCCATTGTTTTTTCTTGAGGGTTAAAAGTAAGATGAGCCACCATAAAATCAGAATAAATCGCTGTTTTTTTATTTAGATATTGAGGAATAACAGCCGTTAAATAAAACTCGTCATCAGCATGAGGGGGTAAAGACATATATCTCAATTTCTCACCACGCCAAGCAATAAAATTAATAGAGTAACGTGTGTTAAATTCCATGAATTGTTTTTCTAAAGACAATGAACTGGCATTATTATCTATAAAATAATTATGTAATTTTTCTGCATTTTTTCCACTTTCCCATAACGAACCGTAAACGCCTTCCCGTGGATTTTCATAATGCCCTACAGTTTCAGGAACCACTTTATTTTTTTGTTGCAAATAAGCGCAGGTCGCATTATTAACAACATTAGCTGAAACAACAAAATATTGCTCGTTCTTTTTAGTAAATTCAATAAAATCTTTTATTTTATCAAGCTCAATATAAACAATATCATCATCACATTTTAAAAAAATATCATTTTCAAATTGATCATATCTAGAAGCGTAATAATGATAGGCACGGTAATAAGGAGAATTTTCATACACATTTCCAATAAAACGCTTTATTTTATCGTTATTATGTACAAACTCCAAGGTTCTATCAAAATCTGTACGCATATAAATAGAAAACTTATTATGATGCGTATATTTTGATGGAATCCGAAAATGATAATCATCAACTTCCACAGTGGTATTACCATGAATATCCCTTTTAATACTAATATTATTGACCAAACCATCTGATAAAACACCCGGTGTTCCTTGAATAAAAATATAAGATTTATCATCGGACGAGCGTTCATAAGATAAAAAAGCCTTTTTATCTACAATACGTATTCTTGTTTGACCATTGTTCCATCCCCCTATTAAAGCTTCAATAAAATAATCTCCCTTTTCCGGGACGAAAGCTAGATAAAGTTCTGAAGGGATTCTTATAGGTATTCTCACCGAAGAATTACAATTTATATCTCGACAATATTGATAACCTGAATGGCCATGTAAAAATTTTACAGAACCCAATTTTTTCAAAAAATTTCTATCTGATTCATTACGAGTAAAATCCCAAATATGCCATTCATCTATAGTTCCTTCTTTTAACATCTCGTGAACATAATCACTGAGAACCGACATTCTTTTTTCTCGACCAGCAAACGTAACCATGATTTTTTTAGACACAATACTAACTTTCTCTAAAATGAGTTATCAAATTCGAAATTTATACCATTAAGATTTTATAATTTTAACAAAATGACTTATAACAAAAAAAACACCCAAAATAAATTAGGAAAAATCCAATGCAAAATAATCTTGTTCTTTTTATTATTGTTTTATGTATTTTTTACTGGTTAAACCGGTTTTTTCCAATAATTGGCAAATTCATATGGCTAGGAACTGCTTATGTGCTTAAACGCATCCATGCCCCCGCAATAAGCCAGCAATGGGCCTTGAAACACTGCAATACTCAGCAAACGTCAGGTTGTAGTAGCTGCAGTAAATGCAATAGCAAATGTCATTAAGTATTATTTACTCATTTAAATAAAAAACTCATTACAAATTGTAATGAGTTTTTTTATGTCACTATTATTTTTTAAAACTAATAACGATAAGAATCTGGTTTAAATGGACCTTCAACATCAACGCCAATATAATCAGCCTGAGCTTTATTCAATTTAGACAGAACCGCACCAACTTTTTCGAGATGTAAAGCCGCCACCTTTTCATCCAAGAACTTGGGAAGGGTATAGACTTTTGCTTCATATTTACCCTTTGGTGCTGTCCATAATTCAATCTGTGCCAAAGTCTGGTTTGTAAAGGAGGCAGACATCACAAAAGATGGGTGACCAGTGGCATTCCCAAGATTAACCAAACGTCCTTCAGAAAGAAGAATAATACGGTTACCATCGGGAAAAATAATCTCATCAACTTGAGGTTTAATATTTTCCCACGTGAAATTCCGTAATTTTTCAACTTGAATTTCTGAATCAAAATGACCAATGTTGCAAACGATCGCACGATTTTTCATGGCACGCATATGATCAACGGTAATAATATCAATATTACCGGTACAAGTTACGAAAATATCACCACGTGGTGCAGCCTCTTCCATAGTGACAATTTCATATCCTTCCATCGCGGCCTGTAATGCACAAATAGGATCAACCTCTGTAACAAGAACACGACAACCAGCATTTCGCAAACTTGCTGCCGAACCCTTACCCACATCACCAAAACCGGCAACAACGGCAACCTTTCCAGACATCATTACATCTGTACCGCGACGGATTGCATCGACCAGGCTTTCACGACAACCATATAAATTATCAAATTTAGACTTCGTAACACTGTCATTGACATTGAATGCTGGAACTAATAAGGTTCCTTTCTTTTCCATTTCACGCAAACGGTGAACACCTGTTGTCGTTTCTTCAGATAACCCCTTAATATTTTTTAACATCTCAGGATATTTCTGATGCATTAACAGGGTTAAATCACCTCCGTCATCCAAAATCATATTGGGAACCCAACCATTCGGACCATGAATGGTCTGTTCAATACACCAGTTAAATTCCTCCTCGGTTTCACCTTTCCAAGCAAATACAGGAATACCAGCTGCAGCTATTGCCGCAGCCGCATGATCCTGAGTTGAGAAAATGTTACAAGATGACCAACGCACTTCCGCGCCCAAGGCAACAAGGGTTTCAATTAACACAGCTGTCTGGATAGTCATATGCAAGCAGCCGGCAATTTTCGCTCCCTTAAGAATCTGTTTATCCGCATATTCTTTACGAAGAGCCATTAAACCTGGCATTTCCCCTTCAGAAATAGCAATCTCTTTCCGCCCCCAACTCGCAAGTGAAATATCTTTCACTTTGTAATCATGTTCTTTCATCATTTATCAATCCTTTTTATGATCAAATTAATATTATGATGTATTATTAGAGCACATATAAGAAGAGATCAATCTAATGCGTCAAAAACAAAACAGCATATTATTATGAAAAAATAAAATTTGATATTCTTTTCGCTGCTTTTTCAGTTGTTTCTAAAATATCATTTTTCTCCCATTTATCACTAGGATAGTTAATTAAAGTTTTTGCTAAATTATATTTGCTATTTTTATATCCATTTTTATTATGAATAAAACTTTGCTTTTTAGTTTTAAACCATTCATTACTGATACTTCGATTGATATTCTCTTCAAGCAAAATTTTGTTTCCCAATCTGTTAATTACATTTTCAAACTCATTCTTATCCATTTTTGCGTCATGTCGAATTGTCTCTATATTACGACCACTAGCTGGCATAATATGTTCAACATTAACCGTTTCAGAAAAATTAAATTTTAGATTTTTATTTTTAGCGTACAAATATTCATTAACAAATACCAGCATGTTTTTATCATATGTTAATATCGCGTCCTCAACCTCTTTGACATTCCATTTATCATGTATATGATCATAAAAATCCTGACAAATAACATGTTCTGGAATATTAAAATCGACCATCTTTATAATTTCTGCATATAAAAATATCTTAAATTTATTGCTTGAATAACCAGCATCTCCCAACTCTAATAATGAAAATAATTTCAACAATGATTCACAGACATTTATTATTTTATCTTCGGTAATTTCATCTAATTCAAAACGATACAGATAAGCGGCTAGATATAATTTAATATTAACATTACACTTAAGAAGTAACTTTATAATGGAATAATCTTTAATTTTATCCCATTTATATGCAATTTTTTTTAAATTATTGCATAGTAAAAATGGATTTTTTAACAAATCCTGCTCATGATCAGCATAATATCTTCTTAGACCTGGAGTTCTTACATAAATATAAGATTTCAAATACCCCTGTTCTTTAGCACGATTAATGTACATAAATTGTTGCAATACAGAATCAATTGTAACGACTTTTTTAGATTTTAATTTATTTGTTAATTGGAGAATCTCTTCCCATTGAATATTAAATTCCTCTCTTTAATCACCTACATATGAATATAATTTTGCAGAAATAATATCTGCATCTGAAAGCGGCAAACCTGTTGAATTCAATGAATTAAACATTGTAATAGCTTGTTCGACTTGCCAACTGCGTATTTCGATTACCTGACAATTTTTTAAAAAAGTTTTTGTAAATTGATTCAACCAAGAATCGCTATTTTCTCTCAATTTTTCATAAAAATTTTTAAAGTTACGAAAATAGTTTGTATATCGGTTATTATTTTTTTTATAAGGCAGTTTAAAAACTTTTTCCTCGGCATCTTCAAAATCACTGGCACCTATAATTTTATTAAATTCTTCTGGATACAATTCATTAATTGATTTATTTCCTAGTATAAGAATATTTTGTGTCTTTTTTGGATCTTTAAGCATAGAAGGTATATTTTCGGCTTCTGCTTTATACAAAATTTCCATAATTTTATTTCTATTCGCTTTAAGACCAGCTATCAATGCCTCTGAATCTTCATCTTTTGAAACAGTTTGCAGCACTTCATTTAATCGTAACAAAATGGCTTTGAGTAACAACAAAAAAGTCGTTGTACGCTGTTGTCCGTCAATTAGACTGAATTGATTTTGATCCGAGCAATCAATTATAATGCTTCCAAAAAAATAAGGATCATTTGATTCACTTTCCTTAAAATTCTCTATATCTTCTAACAATTTATCACATTGTCCAATATCCCATGAATATCCCCGTTGATATTCTGGAATTAAAAAATTTTCTGTTCGATTAAGTTTTAAATATAACTCAATATTTTTAAGATTGGGTTCAATATTCTTAGCCATAATTTTTGAATTCCTGACTATAATTTTATTTTTTAGATAATTATCAAAAATTATCTTTCTTTATCAAATTGATTTGATTAACGATAATTTTGTATTTCTAACAAATATATCTAAAAGAAAAATTTCAGTAATCAAATGTAATAAATTTTATGTGAATTGAGACACCAAATCACTTATATGACCTAATTCTATCAGCTGTAATCCATTGGGGACGGATAGTTTGTTATTTCCATGTGCAATACGCTTGGGTAAAACAACTTCATCAAAACCTAGCTTAAATGCCTCTTTCATGCGTAAGTCGGCTTGTGGCACCTGTCGAATTTCTCCAGATAAACCAATTTCACCAAAATACACTGAACCTGGAGAAGCGGAATGATGGGTCAAAGCCGAAACCAAAGCTGCTGCCACGGCCAAATCCGCCGCAGGTTCGGTAATTCTCAAACCGCCTGCCATATTTAAATAAACATCCACCCCGTTAAACCGTAACGAACAACGTGTCTCCAAAATAGCAAGCAACATATTAAGGCGTGCATTATCCCATCCAATAACTGTACGTCTTGGCGCTGAATCCCCAAATTTGGGTGCCAACAAGGCCTGCACTTCCAACAAAACAGGACGGGTTCCCTCTAAACCCGCAAAAACGGCTGACCCCGCTATATGACCATGTCGCTCTGCAAGGAATAAAGCAGATGGATTTGCCACCTCTACCAAACCCTGTCCTGTCATTGAAAAAACACCAATTTCATCTGTTGCACCAAATCGATTTTTTGCTGCCCGTAAAATACGAAATTGATGTCCTCGATCCCCCTCAAAATATAATACGGCATCAACCATATGTTCCAGGACACGCGGCCCCGCTATAGAACCTTCCTTGGTAACATGTCCCACAAAAATCAATGCAAATTCTTTCTGTTTTGCCATACGAATCAATTCAAAAGCCGCAGCCCGAACCTGACTTACCGTCCCAGGGGCCCCATTCGCCGTATCCAGCCACATTGTTTGAATAGAATCAATGATAACGAGACTTATATTTTTTTCTTTTTCCAGCGTTGAAAGAATATCCGCAACATTTATGCAGGCAGCCAGTTGTATGTTTTTTCTTTGTTCCGCATCCTCTAACCCTAACCGATTGGCACGCATTCTTATCTGGTTAACAGACTCCTCTCCTGAAATATATAAAACGGATTGTCCCTGTCTTGATAAAGCACAAGCAGCCTGCAACAATAAAGTTGACTTTCCAATGCCAGGATCTCCTCCTACCAATGTAACTGAAGATTGGACAAGACCTCCACCCAGAACACGATCAAATTCAGAAACACCAATGGACTGACGATCAGGAGGTGAAATCTCACCATCCAGCCCTGTAAACTGAATCATCCTGCCTGCATGTCCCAGTACAGAAATCGGACTTGTTTCCCTGGTTTCCTCGCTAATTGTATTCCATTCACCACAAGCCTCACATCGTCCAGCCCATTTATGATAAATAGCGCCACAACTTTGACAGACAAACATTTTAACCGGCTTTTTCGCCAAAACGTCCTCTTATACTTTCATTTCCATTTTAATAGGACCTGCATAAAGACCATGTGTAAATTGATGCACGTAGGGATTCTCACTCTGCATAAGTTTACCAGCTTCACCCTGCCAAATCAGCTCCCCTTTATACAACATGGCAACCTGATCCCCGATCCGCTGGGCAGAAGCCATATCATGGGTAATGGCAATTGTTGTAGAACCCAGCTTCTTAACGCAATCAACAATCAAGTTATCAATTATTGCTCCCATGATAGGATCCAACCCTGTGGTCGGTTCATCAAAAAAGATAATTTCCGGTTTTGAAGCAATCGCACGTGCCAAGCCAACCCGTTTCTGCATCCCACCAGATAACTCACTGGGATATAAATCGCCAATATTATCTGCATCCAGACCAACAAGTTCCAAAACCCTGTTTGCCCTTTCCCTCGCCCGGGCACGACTAATTCTTGGCTGATTTTTACGATGTCCATTTAAAAGGGCAAAGGCAACATTTTCCCAGATAGGCAAGCTATCGAACAAAGCAGAGTTCTGAAACAACATACCCATTTCCTGTAATTTTTCTGCTTGCTCGGAATATGGCAATTCAAAAATATTTTTGCCATCAATTTCGATCGTGCCACTATCTGGTGTCATTAACCCCAAAATACAGCGAAGCAAAACAGACTTTCCACTTCCAGATCCACCAATAATAACAAAGGAAGTTCCCTCCATTACATCCATATTAATGTTACGTAACACATGGTTGCTGCCAAAAGATTTGGAAAGATTACGTATACGAATTTTGGGATAAGTTTTGGTCATTTTGCAAAAAAGATATCCGTTAACAAATAGTCAAATACTAGCAATAAAATAGAGGCGGCAACAACAGCAGAGGTCGTCGCTGCACCAACCCCCTGTGCGCCCCCACGGCTACGATATCCATGATAACATCCCATCAAGGCAATAAGAAATCCAAAAACCGCCGCTTTCACCAAACCAATTGTAACATCAATAGGTTTCACGGCATTCATGGTCGCCGCAATATAACCCTGGGGCGAAAAACCCAATTTAATGACCGAAACAGTAAAACCACCCAGCACCCCCAGGATATCAGCAATCAAAACCAGAAATGGTAAAGCAAGCGTAGCAGCTAGCAAACGGGGAGTGACAAGATATTTGATAGGATTGGTTGATAAGGTTTTGAGCGCATCAATCTGATTCGTCACCTGCATTGTTCCAATTTCCGCGGCCATGGCTGCCCCCACCCGTCCCGCAACCATCAATCCTGCCAAAACGGGCCCAAGCTCACGAGTGACAGCCAACACAACAATATTGGCAATCGCGCTATTTACATGATACTGGGACATACCGGTATAGGATTGTAACGCGATAACACCTCCAGAAAATAATGCCGTTAAAGCAACAACAGGTAGAGACAAATAACCTATATCAAGTAAAGATCCCAAAAAAATGCGCCAATAAAATGGAGGATAAAAAATATTTATAAATCCGCTTAATGCAAACAATGCGAGGGTACCCGTTTCCCGAACACCGTTTAAAGCCATACGACCTAACAAAGCAATCCAAATCCACGGACGTTTCAATTGATACATCTTAATTCCCGGTTAAACTCATCACAACATTATTAGCTAACGAATTGAGAAGTTGTTCAATAATATTGATTACAAGTTTTATCCTATAATTCTATTATTTTCTAACATTTATATTTAAGCATATAAACATCTTTTATTTTTAAACATTTTATATAGATCAAACATTTTAACCATCATCCTCTTCCCAAGAACAATCCACCCTTAGAATCTAATTATTATTCCCATCAATATTGAATATATCTATTGTCTATATACCACTGAAAACCTCTTCATTACCCTTTATAATGAGCTTGTTTCAATATTTTTAAAATTTTTATTTTTTTAATTTTTAAATTAACTTAATTTAATAATCTATAAAACTAGCAATATCTTGATTAAAAATAAGGAATGTTCTGTGCGTATAGCAATGATTGGTGGAGGATATGTTGGTCTTGTTTCTGCTGCTTGTTTTGCAGAATTCGGACTTGATGTCGCTGTCGTGGAAAAGGATCCCAACCGGTTAAATGCGTTAAAGCAAGGAAATATTCCTATCTATGAACCTGGTTTGGATCTTTTGGTTCAGAATAATATCAAAGCCAATCGGTTACAGTTTTTTGAAACGATTAAAGAGGCTATTCCTGATTGTAAGGCCATTTTTATTGCCGTGGGTACACCCCCACGTAACGGTGATGGACATGCCGACATGACTTATGTCCATCAAGCAGCCCTGGAAATCGCAAAACATCTAAAAGAATATGCAATTATCGTTACCAAATCAACAGTCCCGGTTGGTACAAGCCGACGGATTGCGCAAATCATTCGTAAGGAAAATCCATCTCTTGATTTTGATGTCGCCTCCAATCCTGAATTTCTTCGCGAGGGCGAGGCCATTCAAGATTTCATGACACCTGACCGTATCATTATCGGTATTGAAAAAGACAGAAAAGATCGCGCACAAAAAGCCCAAGAAATCATGAGTCGACTTTACCAGCCCTTATTTCAAAAAGAAACACCAATTTTGTTTACCAATTTGGAAAGTGCTGAACTGGCAAAATATGCCTCAAATTGTTTTTTAGCGATGAAACTTTCATATATTAACGAGCTTGCTGATCTTTGTGAACAAGTTGGAGGAAATATAGAGGAAATTGCCAATGCTATTGGATTAGACAGCAGAATCGGCAAATATTTTTTACGGCCAGGCCCAGGTTATGGCGGATCCTGTTTCCCGAAAGATACCCTCGCCCTAATTCGCATCGCCCAAGAAGCAGGCACGCCCTCACGGCTGGTAGAGGCAACCGCACAAGCTAATGATGCCAGAAAAGCAAACATAAGTGGAAGAATTATTCAATTATGTGGTGGTAATGTTCACAACAAAACCATTACCATTCTGGGACTCACCTTTAAACCAAATACAGATGATATGCGGGAATCCCCATCTATTCCCATTATTCACCGTTTGGTTGAAGAGGGTGCCCAGATAAAAGTTTTTGACCCTGTTGGAAATGAAAAGGCAAAACCCTTATTACCTAATACAGTTCAATATTTTGATAGAATTAACGATGCAGCCAATCAGGCTGACGCCTTGATTATCCTGACAGAATGGAATGAATTCCGTTCTTTGACACCCAAAACCCTGAAAAACTGGATGAAAAAACCACTGGTAATCGACTTCAGAAATATTTACGATCCCAAAGTGATGAAAAGTGAAAATATTCATTATTATTCAATTGGTCGACCCCTGAAAGAAAAATTTATGATTTAAACAGTTTGACTAATTGACGCAAAGGGGACGTCACACGCCAACAGAAAGAATTCTGTATGGCCGTAAGTTCCTGTTTCAATTTTGTATTTTCCTGTTCCAAATGTTGGGCAAAACTGAATTGATAGGGTGAATTTCTAATCTTTTCATAAACCTCTTTCCAGCTTTCAACACATTTTTCCCTATTTTTTTCCGATACAAGAAAAACCGTAAATTCATAACTCAGCTTTGATGGATCAATATCAAACCATTCCACACAAGCCATTTTTATAAGTCCATGTTCAGCCAAATTCATCATCAATTTCACAAACAAACCTAAATGCAAAACCCAACAATGAATATCTTCATAATGATCAGGTATTAGTGTTCTTTCCCCCCATTCCAGAACCTCAGAAAACGGGATTTGGCTTTCCAGATTTTCTTTATCAGGATATAATCCATATTCTGCATGAATTCTTGGAATATCTTTATCATTAATTTTGTTCAATGCAAAGTCCAACACCAAGTGTGTTTCAGGGCATGTAGATTTCTTTAACCAGGCAGCGAGTAAATCAGCCAACCGGGTAGGCTGCCTTTTCATATCAAAAGAATAACGACCATCTGGCAAAACCAAACGTAATTGTCCATCAGGTTTTAAAATTTGTCGTATTTCCTCAATCCATCCAATCAAGTCTGGGACATGTTCTGCAACATGAGATGCGATTACATAATCAAACTGACCATCCACACACTCCTTCAAAGCACATTCTTTTTTCCAGATATAATCAATCTCTACCAATTGACGAGAATCAAAATTGGTATTCCAGGCAAACTGCTCTTTCAGCTCTTCCGTCGACAAATGATCTGCGTAAAAAACATTTCCATTTTCTCGACATAAAACTGGATCAATCAATGCACCGATTTCCAAACATCGTGCATGTGCAAATCGAATTCCTCTATTTAAACGTTCACGACGTAATGCAATAAAAGGTTCCATAAATTCTTGACCTGAAATAAAAAAGGATTCATTAAATATAATGAATCCCTCTTTTAATCCAAATTTCACTTTATAAATATAGTAAAAATGAAATTATTTCTCGATATAAATTAATTTATGATTAAGGAATTCAAAAATTCCCTCATCAGACAATTCACGACCATATCCAGAATGTTTCACACCGCCAAATGGAAGATCTGGCGCTGTCCAGGTAGGACGGTTGATAAAGACCATGCCGGTATCAATTTCCTTTGCAACCCGCTTTGCACGCTCAACATCTCTTGAAAATACGGTTCCACCCAAACCAAAATCTGAATCATTGGCCAACTCAATTGCCGCTTTTTCATCTGGAACACGAAAGAACATAACAACTGGTCCAAAAAATTCTTTATAGAATACTGGATTTTGCTTGGTAATATCGGTCAAAATGGTCGCCTCCATAAAAGCGCCTGAACGATTTGGACGTTTACCACCAATCACGGCCTTGGCACCATGCTTGACAGCTTCGGCTGTCATATCTGCAATTTCCTGTGCAGCTGCCTCACTGGATAATGGACCCAATGTCGTGCTACGATCCATTGGATCACCCATTTTCAGTTTAGAAAAACAGTCTGTTAAACGTTTCAGATATTCATCTGCAACAGATTCAACAACAATGAAACGTTTTGCGGCAACACAACATTGTCCCGTATTATTCATACGACCCCAAAGACCCCATTTGCATGCTGAATCCAGGTCGGCATCTTCAAGAACAATAAATGCATCACTGCCACCCAGTTCAAGGGTGGATTTCTTAAGATTTTCACCGGCTTTGCCAGCGACAATACTTCCTGCCTTTTCACTTCCCGTAAGCGCAACACCACGGACACGACGATCGGAAATGATTTTGTCGGTATGCTGAGATAATACATAAAGATTGGTATAAACACCTTTTGGTGCACCAGCATCAAGCATCAATTTTTCAAAAGCACCCGCACATTGTGGAACAATGGAAGCATGTTTGACCATTACCACATTTCCAGCCATCAAATTCGTTGCAACAACACGAACAAGTTGATAATAAGGGAAATTCCATGGTTCAACACAGAAAATGATACCTATTGGGTCATATTCAACATAGGCCTTATGACCATCTTTTGGATGTAAGGTTTTTGGTGCAAGAAATTTTTCGGCATTTTCTGCATAGTAATCAAAAATGTCTGCAGTCAAATCAACTTCCGCTTCCGCTTCTGCAATTAGTTTTCCCATTTCCAAGGTAACATAATGAGCAAATTCCGCCTTTTTATCACGCAAAATTGATGCGGCTTTTTTCATCACTTGACGACGAGTAGCAAAATCTGTCTTACGCCATTTTAAGTAAGCAGCTTGAGCTTCATCAATTTTAGCAGCTACTTCATTCTCCGTTAATTCCTGAAAGGTCTTCACCGTTTCATTGTTAAAGGGATTAACTGATTTATAAGCCATTTAAGCCGTCCTTTCTGCTTTCTGTTTAACGTAAATTAATACTCTATCTATAATCTTTTTTATGAAATAAGCTACCTTAATATCTAATACAAATATGCAATTTCACAATGTGCGATTAAATATTTTTCATATCAGGTTATTATAACCCATATTTTAAAAGAAATATAAAAATAAATTCTATCAATCTATTTCATTTAAAATAATTATAGTATCTATTTAAATATTGTAACTGACAATAAGGCTTTTTTATGAATAATATTCTGGTTATTGGTAGTTTAAATACTGACCTCGAAACTTCTGTTGATCATTTCCCTGAAACTGGAGAAACCCTGATCGGCGGCCCCTTACAGATTCATTGTGGTGGAAAGGGGAATAATCAGGCAATAGCAGCAGCAAAACTGGGGGCATCAGTTACAATATTGGGTGCAATCGGAAATGACCATTTTGGTCAAATGCTAATAGAAAACCTTAAAAAATATCATGTCAACATTACACCTCTAAAAACCTGCAAACAAAGTCCTACTGCAACCGCATTAATAATGCATACAAATACAGATAATACAATTATTGTTACAGAAGGAGCCAATGAAAGTCTATCAGCCCAGGATATCCTCAATGCTGAATCTCTCATCAAATACCATGATATTATTCTTTTACAGCAAGAAATCCCTTTGGAAACGCAGATTGAAGCCATTGAGATTGCATATCGATTAAAAAAAATAATTGTTGTTAATCCTGCACCCTCACGACAGCTTCCTGCAGATATCATTCCAAAAATCAGTTATCTTTTACCGAACGAACATGAGATAAAAGCCTTTCGACATAATGGATCAGAAACTTACGAAGATATTATCCTGCATAGCTCTACACCCATTATCATGACATGGGGTCGCAGCGGAATACTTTTTAAAAATAAAGAAAAACAGATTCAACATATCCCCGCCTATACCGTACCAACCGTCGATACAACAGGGGCAGGTGATACATTTTGTGGCGCCTTTTGCTGTTTTCTTCATTTGGGATATGAAAAAGCGATTGAAAAAGCCTTGCAAGCTTCTGCACTTTCGGTTACACGCACTGGGGCCCAAAATGGTATGCCCACACTGAAAGAATTAACCGCCTTTCAATTTCATTAACATTTCATATCCCCAGGGAACATGTTCCTATGAGTCATACTTTTTTCCATTATGTTGATTTAATCGGAACATTTGCTTTCGCCATCAGTGGAGCTCTGGCAGCCATTAATCGTAATCTGGACATCTTTGGCGTTTTTTGCATTGCCTTTGTCACAGCCTGTGGTGGAGGAATTGTAAGGGATATCTGTATCGGTTCTTTTCCTTTAGCGGGGATGATGAATCTGGAATATCTCGTTATTGTCTTGACTTCAGTTTTCCTGGCTGCCTTTTTCCAAAAATTACTTTTACATCTCAATCATCCAACTCTGTTTTTTGATGCCATCGGATTGGGTTTTTTTGCTTCGTTTGGCGCCCATAAAGCGTTTGTTTTTACCGGAAATTGCGAAATAAGTATTTTTCTTGGAACACTTACGGCCATCGGTGGAGGAATATTGCGTGATACATTAACCGCCCTGATTCCATCCGTATTAACCAAGGAAATTTATGCCTCTGCCGCCATTGGCGGAGCCATTGTCCAAATTATGGGGGACAAGAATATTATCAGTCCCACCTTTGCTCCATGGTTTGCCATTATAATCTGTAGTGCAATTCGCTTGTTATCTTTAAAATTTAAATGGAATTTACCGTCAATCAAACAAATTCAATGAACCCTGTAATTTATCAATCTTGATATAAGGATAAAAAAAGAAAAATTATATTTGACAAAAGAAAAACTGGCTATTTTCATTAAAACAGAGTATGAACATTTTCAAAGGACCCGTAGCTCAGCTGGATAGAGCGTTGCCCTCCGAAGGCAAAGGCCATGAGTTCGAATCTCGTCGGGTCCGCCAATAGATATGTTTATCAATAAAATTAAACTTTAAATAACAATCAATTATCTCATTTTTTAATTAATATTATTCAACACGATAAATGAATCAAAAAAACAAAAAAATTAATAGTACAGAAATTTTGACTTTTTTCATGAAAAAATTACGAATATTTATTTAAGTCAATCATAAAACCACTCTTTAAAAAGTAATTCTATAATCAATAAAACCTATAATAATTAACTGTAATGCTCAAATTGTTGATCCAACCATTCAATACGTCGTTTGACGTAATCAATGATATGATTTACAGGCGATTTTTAAGATCTTACGTCATTGGTTCCGGGTCAATCAAATTTGCTTTCTCGATAATAATTTTGTTAATTGTCTCACTGGAAATTAAATTGCCATTCCACAACTCACGTCATCTTGCACAAATTTCTTGTTTGATGTGATGATATCATCGATAATTCCAAATGTTTGATATTCGGAAATATTTACCATATGGTTAGTGATTTTTCCATATCCCAACAATATAGGATTAAATTATTAGTAATACTGTAAAAAAAACGGTTAATTCATATAAAAATATATAATCAATAATAAATCCTTTTTTACATTTGTTATATCTTTCAATATCCACTTGTGCACTTTCAATAGGCGATTCATATAAACTTGGTAATCTGCTATTAATATTTCCTCACAACCAATTAAATTTCATTCATTATGATGGTAGACACATTTTTGCCCAAAATTATCCAAGTATCTTGGCTGATAACAACCTTGAATATAATGTTGATGATCAATCCCTTATTGCGTTTGGGAAAGATTATTTTCTAAAATATATAGACCCATGAGATTCATCATTATACCATACCTCACAAAGGAACCTTGCCATGGAAAATATAGCTGAATTACACATACCTAAATCAAACTAATCGTAACAGGAATATTCGTTTTCTAGTACCAAACAACTGTTTCGTCTTTATGAAAATGTCGCCATATTTAGTTGTAATATTGTTCCTAAGCAGAGTTCTATCTGTTCCATATCCTTTCAAAACCATACCTGAATCTGATAATAAAATATTTATCTACAACAGGATGCATTCTTTTATTCTATATTATGATTTTTCTTTACTGACGTTAAACTGACCTGTTCTTGCAATCCCCAGATTCTTACCGCAAAGAATTAAAATAAGATATTCCTTCAAAAAATGAAATACTTATTCCCTTCACTTTATCTGTAGGATTGCTCTCCTTTAATGAAAATCAGCAATGGTCTATTTGATTTAGATAATACGGTTAAATCCCATTCATCCGATATGTTACTACAACCAAACTAGACAAAATTTTCATTATTAATATATCCTATTTACTGCTGTTTTTTGGCATCAGCCATAAATCAGTTTTCCATAAAATTGTGACATTCCATCAAACAAAATTTCTACAAGGGTAACCGACCCTGCTCTTGTATCAATAAAGGGTTGCCTATTCTGCCATTTGACAGATGCATCAAATTCAACCTCGCAATTCCCTTCATAGGGTTGCTGAAGAATGATCGTCATGCGTTGCAACTGACCTTTTTGCCCTTGCCCAAGTGAAATCCTGCACGCTTTCTGGAGTAGAAGACGATAGCTGATTTCTCCCGCTTTTGGAAACATCAGGGTAATGGCTGGATCATTTACGATCCTGTTTTCAACCAATATACCAGCAGATAAACGATCAACAATCTGTCCACCTGTCATTTCCTGTCCCAATGATCCTTTTGCGAGACCTTGTGTCATATCAAATCTGCTCATTTTATTTACTTTCAAGTTTCATCAGCCGTGTCTCAAGATCATTGATTTTCTGTTTATGAGCGGCTAAAAGCATACAAATAACCTCGGTATATCTCAGTTTTTGACGATAAATAACGTCACCCTTGTCATCTTTTGGCACTTCCTGAACAGATTTAAGGATCGGCTTCCCGTTTTCATCCTTCTCGCCTGTATCCACCCTCTTGAATTCAGGTGATGCATCCTGCGTCCACATGGCATAATCGGATGGATCAAGTCCCGCATCCCTGATCGCCTGTTCTATATCCTGCGCGATAAAACCTGTATGAACACGTGCCTTGTCCTCACCTTTCTCTTTTATCGCGTCATTCAGCTTGTAATTGACAACATTGACATTATACAGGGCATCCAATAATTTCCTGTCAGAATTATCGGCTTTCTCATCAAGGATGGATGTGATGGTCTTGACGTTTTTGTCCGAGGTCACGTTTGGTGCGGTCTTTATGAAAAGATTGTTCCATGAATTTCCCGCACGTCCCAGGTCCCCGCCGCCATCATTAAGGGGATGAAAGGAAATAGAACCAAATGCATAATTGGCATTAATGTTGTCAGACCATACTACACTAGTAAAACTCTTGTTATTACCTTTTTCACCATTCAAATTTACAGAATACTGAATATGTATTTCCCTGGATTTTGGATTGGGTTCATAATCTTTTGTATAATCACCATTTATTGGTCTTAAACCCGCATTAATCCATGTAACACCATCCATATCCTTAGGCTGTGGATACACAAATTGTCCTGTCAAATCAAGTATTACAGTACCCAAGGGTTTATTTGCATCATCAATGGAAAAATATTTATCTAGATCTAAATTATTGACATAGGTTCTAATGTTATCAACATTACTTTGTGCTTGACTTGCAATTGCTGTGACACTTGCAATCTGTTCTTTTGTATCATTTGCTGTTTTAACAAGCTCTGAAAGTTGTTGTGATGTATTACCACCATCCATTGAAACATTACATGCAGACAGGTCCAAATCTTTTGGAGCGTTATTTTGATTTGTCATTTTATATCTCTTAATTAATTTCATTCATTAATTTGAAAAATTTATTTTAAATTTGATAGCCTAGTTTCTAAATCACTAATTCTTTGCTCGTAAACTTGTTTAAAATCCTCAAGTTTTTTCAATTTTTGTTTGAATGCTTGAATAAAAACACAAAATATTTCATCATATCGTAAAGACTGCCTGTAAACCTGATTACCATCAGCATCTTTTAAGAATACACACTCTCTTTTTGTAACAGGATTACCCCTGTCATCCTTTTCGCCTGTCTCAATATCTTGTGTCTCAAAAACTTTTTCTTCTATCCACATTCCATAATCAGAAGCTGACAAACCTTTATCTTTCAAAGACTTCTCAACCTCCTGAGCTATAAAACCATTATGCAATCTGGCTTTACCCTCTCCCTTTTTATCAATAGCGTAATTAAGCTTGAATGTATGAACATCAAGATTATAGATTGCATCTAGTAATTTTTGGTTTTCAACATTATCTTCATTACCCAGAGCGGAAACAATTTTTTTTTCGTTTTTATCAGAAGTTACGCTCAATGCCGTTTTTGAATAAATATTATTCCAGGCATGGTTTCCTATTCCAAGATCACCCACTCCATCACTATCGGGATGAAAAGCATCTCCTACAAAAGAACGATATGCATGCTTATCATCTGTCCAAGTTTTTAATACTACCCAATATTTATTTTTCAATGTATAATGTTCGATTATACGAGTACATGCAGGATCAGGACTTGCACGAAATCCATTAAGATTTAAAGTATGTCCATAAGACATAAAAACAGTTCCATTATCAGAACGTGCCTTTGGACCAATAAATTGATTTGTATCATCCAAAAGCAGAACATTACCTGATGTAAAAGATTGATCCCTTGATAAATAATTATCAAGATTCAAATCTTTAATTCGCCTTGACAATATCTCACATTTTTTATCAACGTTAATTGAGGTTTCAGAAAGTCCTGCTACTTCTCCTATTGTATCATTTGCCGTTTTTACCCATTCAGATAATGTTTTTGATGTCTTCCCTTCATCAATAGAAACAGTACAATCTGAAAGATTCAAATTCTTTGGAGAATTATTAATCATTTTAATGCCCTATATATCTACAATTGAATGAAAAAATACTAGCTATTAAGCAACACAAAGCACGCCACCATTATTCCAGGAATTTTTATAGTAGACAGAACCATCAGTAAGAACGATATTACCGTTTAATGACAATCCTTCAGGCATTTTTTTACTGCCGTTGAGATAATCATCAGAAGCTATGTATAAATTACCATTTAATGAAAAATCATTTGGAATTTCAGAAACCTTTTCAGGCGCGATAACTACTCCATCTTTATTTCTATAAAGACCGGAATTAACTTTCTCAATTGAACCATTACTCATCATAAAGGAAAAGGTTAAATCATCATTCATGATAACGGATTCAACACTAATCCCTTGCTGTCCTTTTTCTCCCTTGGGAATGGAGAACTCGAGCACGGCGGTATTTTCTGATCCTGAATTGCGAACGGATGCCTGGACATCCGGATCTG